>CANQKC010000014.1 GCA_947624305.1 uncultured Monoglobus sp.
GAATAACTTTTACCGGAGTGATATAGGTTGACAATAGTTTTTTTAAATTCGGGTGTATACTTATTTTTAGTTGACATCATACTTCTCCTCTCGTGTTTATTATTTTAACATATTTCCATTTTTCTGTCTACTTTTTTAGTATACATCCAACTGCATAATATGTCCGGAGTATCAGATACTTGAATACAAAACAACCAACCGCGACGGATACCGGGAATACAAGAGTGATCCGGAGATATGCAGGAAATGCCCGACGAGAGAAAAATGCACCGGATCAAAAGATTGTGTAAAGACTGTAAGCCGACATATTTGGAAGGATTACGTGGAATTAGCAGAAGATATTCGCCATACGCCGAAATATCAAGAAATATACAAAAAGCGAAAAGAAACTATTGAACGTGTGTTTGCAGACGCAAAAGAAAAACACGCAATGAGATATACGCCGTATCGAGGGCTTGCCCAAGTAACAAAATGGGTAAAGCTTAAATTTGCTGCGATGAATTTGAAAAAATACGCAAAAAGGCGGTGGATAGAGACACATTCAACGCCCACAGCTAAGAAAAACTGCCGCCTTTTTTGTATATATATCGAAACGTCCGCTATGCTTTACGCATAACGGACGTTTTTCGACAAACTGAGGGGCGGATATTATCCGCCCGTTTTCATTGTTGGAACGTAGCGATTAGCGATTAGTGAATAGGGATTAGACAACGGGCGGCAGATTGCTGCCCGTGCCTTCCCCTTGAGGGGAAGGTGGGTTTTTGCCCAAATGGGCAAAAAGTCGGATGAGGTGTAGCGTAGTGATTAGTGAATATACACCTCATCAGTCAGCGGACAAGCCGCTGACAGCTTCCCCTCAAGGGGAACCCTCGGGCGCGGGGACGCGCGGGGCGTTTGCGGATTTCGTAATTCCGCGTAGTACCTAGTCCCTATTCTCTAGTCCCTACGTTAGTAGAACTCGTCCATGCTGATATTGAGTCCGTACTTTTTGTTGTATTCTTTCAGGCGCTCCTGCTTTTCGCGCTCAAGACGGCTGTCGGCATGCTCGAAGGCCGTACGCAGCGCCGAGTCCTCGATCGCGTGCTTCTCGGTCATTCTCGCGAGCAGCGACGTGTGGACCGCTTCCTCGTGGACAGCCTGATACTTATAGATAAGCTTCAGCATTATCGGCGTGATGATCGTGGTGACGACAACGACGATAACTATCGGCGCGAAGAACTCGGGAACCATGAGCCCCAGAGCCGCGCCCTTGCTGGCAACGATAAGCGCTACCTCGCCGCGCGACACCATTCCGATACCGATCTTCGCGGCCTGCAGGTTGGTGTAGCCCGTCAGCTTCGCGCCCGCGCCGCAGCCGATTATCTTTGAAACGACGGCCACGATGAGCAGAAGCAGCGTGAACAGCAGCACGGACGGGCCCATCGAGTCGATCGTGACCTTGAGGCCGACGCTCGCGAAGAACACGGGCGAGAGCAGCATAAACGAAACCGTCTCAAACCGCGTGATCATGAACGGAGTCCTGCGCGTGCCGGAAAGTATGAGCCCGGCCACGAACGCGCCCGTTATGTCGGAAACGCCGAAAACGTGCTCGGCCATAAACGACATCAGCAGGCAGAACGCGAACGCGAGCACGCTGAAGCGCTGCAGCTCCTTGCGGTAGCTGTTCATCCACGGGCGGACGAACTTGAGGAACACATACGCCACCAGTCCGCAGAACAGGAAAAACAGAACGATCTTGAGCATAACGACCGGCAGGCTGACCGACGGGTCGGCGAAGCTCGTGATGACGGTCAGGGCGATAATTCCCAGCACGTCGTCGATAAGCGCCGCGCCGAGTATCGCGTTGCCCGAATGGGTCGAGAGCTTGCCCATTTCCTTGAGCGTCTCGACCGTGATGCTGACCGACGTGGCGGTCAGAATAACGCCGATGAATATGTTCTGAAGCATCGCGTCGGGGCCCTTGTTGAACAGCCGCGCCACGGCCCAGCCGCCCAGAAGCGGCACGATAACGCCGAGGACGGCGATGATCGTCGAGGCCACGCCGCACTTTTTAAGCTCCTGTATGTCGGTCTCAAGGCCCGCGCTGAACATCAGCACGATAACGCCGAGCTCCGACACGGTCGATATAAAATCATTGGCCTGCAGCCAGCCGAGGCCCGCGGGGCCCAAAATAAGGCCGGCGAGCAGCGCTCCGACGACCTGGGGCATCTGCACCTTCCGCGTGAGCAGACCCAAAAGCTTGGTGCTGAGCAAAATCAGAGCCAAGTCAAGCAAAAAATCATATTCCATATATAAGTCTCCCTCAGTATGCAATATAGGCTTTTCTCAAGCCAAATATATCATACTACTTCACGCGGCATTTGTCTACAAATTTTTACTTTAAAATTTGGGAATTTTTTAAAAAATTTTTATTAAAAATAACAAAATCATTCAAACATCATCTCGAGTATCTTCTCCTCAAGCGCGTTATAATCGACATCTTCGGTGTCCGTGTAATTTTTAAATCTCTTCGGTGAATAATTTTTATTGCTCACACCTCTCCTGCGCTCGAAAGGCGCGTTGTTTGATTTGCTTTTATTTATTATATTTTGATTTTCTTTGTTTTCCTTTTCTTTTCTTTGTGTACCGCTGTCAGCATTTTGAGGCTTTTTGTTAACATTTAAGCCGTTAATGTATACATTATGGATCTTTTCGGGTATCTCGATCAGCAGGAACCGCTCGTCAAGATCGACCCGCTCGCGGCGGCTCATGATTTGAAGATACTGAAGCTGAATTTCGGGCGAGGTCAGGATCTTGAATTTATCATAAAGCCCGCCGTCGAAAACGCCGCGCCTGACCGCGGAGCTTACTATCTCGTCGACCTTCGCTATGTCGAGCGCCTGCTCGTGAGCGAACATCAGCTTCGCGTCGCTGTCAAACTCGCAGTAATAGCCGCGGCCGCCGTAGATCTTCTGCCACAGCCTCACGATGACCGCGAACGCGACCAGACCGTGCTCCGCCTCGATCAGCCTTATACGGTCGTCGGTGTGCGCGTCAAGAGGGAAATATTCCGCGCCGGTTTTAAAAATACGCGCCATAATCAACACTCCTTTATATTTTATGTGTTAATTATAGCGCGTAAAAAGTGACAAATAGGGACAACGTAGGTACCGGGGAATAGGAACTGGGGACTAGGCCGGCCTCCCCCTCGGGGGAGGTGGATTTCCGCCGTAAGGTGGAAAGACGGAGAGGGGCTCTTGTTGGCGGTTCCCCTCTCAGTCAGCTTCGCTGACAGCTCCCCCCTAGGGGAGCCTTCAGGGACGTCGAGGGCCATATCGACAAACGTTAATGATTTGTGGCCACGTTTATCCGTAGAAACGGAATATTGTAATGCCACGCACCCGCTTCGCGGCTCCGGCCGCACCTACAAGCGTGACGGCATCATATGCGACCAATATTGTAGGGGCGGATATTATCCGCCCTTTTAGCTCCCTACTGAGTGTGCATACACCTCATCAGTCAGACTTCGTCTGACAGCTTCCCCTCAAGGGGAAGCCTCAGGACACAATGCCTTCCCCTTGAGGGGAAGGTGGGTTTTTGCCCGAACGGGCAAAAAGTCGGATGAGGTGGGAACGTAGAGATTAATTCCTCAGGCTGTGGATGGGGGCGGGGATACGGCCTCCGCGGTTTATGAAATTCTCGGCGCTGTGGTGGTGCACCGGCATTACCGGAGCCTCGCCGAGCAGGCCGCCGAACTCGAGCTTGTCGCCGACCTTTTTGCCCGCGGCGGGGATTATCCTGACCGCGGTGGTTTTCTGGTTTATAACGCCTATCGCCATCTCGTCGGCTATGATCGCGGAGATCGTCGAGGCAGGCGTGTCGCCCGGTATCGCGATCATGTCGAGGCCGACAGAGCAGACGCAGGTCATCGCCTCGAGCTTGTCCAGCGTCAGCGCTCCGCTCGCGGCGGCGTGGATCATGCCCGCGTCCTCGCTGACCGGAATGAACGCGCCGCTGAGTCCGCCGACGTAGCTTGACGCCATGACGCCGCCCTTTTTGACCGCGTCGTTGAGCAGCGCGAGCGCCGCCGTGGTGCCGTGGCATCCGCAGCGCTCAAGCCCCATTTCCTCGAGGATATGCGCCACGCTGTCTCCGACCGCGGGGGTCGGGGCGAGCGACAGATCGACTATTCCGTAGGGTACGTCGAGCATTTTCGAGGCCTCGCGCGCGACGAGCTGGCCCATTCTTGTTATCTTAAACGCGGTATTCTTGATCGTCTCGGCGACCGCGCCGAAGTCCTCGCCGCGCACGTTCTCAAGCGCGCGCTTGACGACGCCCGGGCCGCTGACGCCCACGTTGATCACCGAGCTTCCCTCGCCGACACCGTGGAAAGCGCCCGCCATAAACGGGTTGTCCTCGACCGGATTGGCGAACACGACAAACTTGGCGCAGCCGAGCGAGTCGCTGTCCTTTGACATCTCGGACATCTTTTTAATGATCTCGCCCATCTCTTTGACCGCGTCCATGTTTATGCCCGCCTTGGTCGTGGCGACGCCCACCGAGGAGCACACGAAGTCGGTGCACGACAGCGCCTCGGGGATCGAGGCGATGAGCTTTTTGTCCGACTCGGTATAGCCTTTATACACCAGGGCCGAGTAGCCGCCTATAAAGTCGATCCCGAGCGTTTTCGCCGCCCTGTCGAGGGTCCTGGCGAAAGGTATGTAGTCGTCTGTTCTGCTCGCCGCCGCCACAAGGGAGACCGGCGTCACTGACACGCGCTTGTTAATTATCGGGATCCCGTATCTGCGGCCTATGGCCTCGCCAGCGGGGACCAGCTTCTCCGCCGTTTTCGTGATCTTGTCATAGATCTTTCGGCAGGCCTTTTCGGGGTTCTCGTCCGCGCAGTCGAGCAGGGATATGCCCATGGTTATCGTCCTTATGTCAAGGTGCTGGTCGCGGATCATTTTTATCGTTTCGGTTATTTCTTTTGTGTTTACATTGATCATAACAATTTCCTTTCGATCTTCTTCTGCTTTCGGTCACAGCCGCGGCTCATATTCTGTGCATCGACTTGAATATGTCCTCGTGCTGGATCCTTATCTCAACGCCGAGCTCATCGCCCATTTTGTTGAGCTTGTCCGCGAGGACGCTGAACTCAAGGTCGGAGCCGCCGAGATCAACCATCATGACCATTGTGAAGATGTTCTTTACAATGGTCTGGTTGATGTCGAGTATGTTGATGTCGTGCTCGAAAAGAAAGCCGCTCACCTTTGCGATTATTCCTTTTTTGTCAATTCCCATAACGGAAAGTACTGCGTTCATAGTTTTCTCCTTTGTTTTTATATAAATTTTATTTAATTCAATATTGCGACGCCCGCGGTGAGGTACAGGGCGAAGATCGTCCACGCGAGGTACGGGATAAGCAGATACGCCGCGGCCTTTGATGATTTGGAGAACACGAGAATGTTCGCCGCGATCAGCACGATCAGCGCGATCAGCCACACCACCGAAAAGGTAAAGGCGCGGAAGTCAAAAAATATTATCGTCCACGCGAAGTTGAAAAAGAGCTGTATTCCGAAAATAAGATAGCCGAGTGACTTCATCTGCTGCGGCGCGTCGGACGCCCGGACGAGATAGAGCGAGACTCCCATAAGGAAATAAAGAATGCTCCACACGATCGGGAACACGACGGACGGCGGCGACAGCGGCGGATTGTTGATCTCGGAATAGATGTCCATCTGGTTTTTGGTCAGCAGCCATGAGACAAACGCGACCCCGAACGGCACCGCGAGGCAGACCAGGAACTTCCGTAGGTTAAACGTTTTAAACATACAAATCACCTCAAAAATTTTGATAATAATATTGTATGTTTAATTCCGCGATTTATACTAAATCAGCCCGAAATGCTCAAGCCCCTGCGTCACACCCTCGTTAACTACCGAGGCGGTCACATACGCGCCGAGTGTTTCGAGGCGTTTTGCGTGGCGCTCCATGATAACCGGATTGCCGACAGCCGCGAGCATGTCAAAATCGTTCTCGCCGTCGCCGAATGCGTAGGTGTCGCGAAGGTCGAGGCCGTAAGCCTCGATGACGGCTTTGATGCCGAAGGCCTTGGTTATGTATTTTTTCACCAGATCGCCCGACGGGTTTGAGCGGTGGCGGGTTATGTTGTACTTGCCGCCGAAGCGCTCAAGCAGCTTTTTGTAATTCTCCTCGCCCTCATAGGTGAACATAAGCTTGTTGGCAGAGACTGTCCGCGGATCGGACGGAAACTCGAAAAAGCAGCTCATGTCGAGGTTAAAGTTGTTCATCATGCGGATAAAGCCCTCGTTGTGTCTCGGGCCGAAATAGCACTTCTCGTCGTTCTCGGTCACGAAGCCGTAGCCGTTGGCCTCGAAGTAATCCTTGAGCTCAAGCAGGTCGGCGGTCGCTATCTTGTCGTCGATCACGAAATCGCCGTCGACCACCGCGCAGGCCCCGTTCGAGGTAACATAGCAGTCAAAGTCAAAGTCGAGCTTCGGCACATAGCAACGCGCCCTTCCTGTCGCGAGGCAGGTCATGTAGCCGTTTTGCTTTAGCCGCTCGATCGAGCGCTTAGTCGCCTCGGTCGGCCTGAACAGATCGGCCTTCTCGTCAACGAGCGTGCCGTCAAAATCAAAAAATACAGCGCCTTTATAAGTTTTCATATTGTACTCCCAACGTAGTGATTAGTTATTAGTGAATAGTGAATAGTACACCTCATCAGCCAACGTAGGGACTAGGGAATAGATACTAGGTACTAGGACACGGGCGGCAGATTGCAGCCCCTACATGCGTGACGGCATCATTTGCCACCAATATTGTAGCGGTGGAAGGAGTTAAGCGCGCCGATCTCCCTCAGTCTGCGGACAAGCCGCAGACAGCTCCCTCCCGGAGGGAGCTGTACTCTCCCTCTCAGCTAACGTAGGGACTAGAGAATAGATACTAGGTTCTCCCCCCCTCGGGGGAGCCACGAGCGCGGCGCCTTCCCCTTGAGGGGAAGGTGGGTTTTTGCCCGGATGGGCAAAAAGTCGGATGAGGTGTCAACGTAGCGATTAGTAATTAGTGAATAGTGATTAGGCCTCCCTCTCGGCCAACGTAGGGACTAGAGAATAGATACTAGGTACTAGGTTCTCCCCCCTCGGGGGGGAGCCACGGGCGGCCGGGGTCGTCCGCCCCTACGGTGTAGGGCGGCATGCCCACATGCCGCCGCGGGACGTCGAGGGCGCATGTCCGCTGACGTTAATGATTTGTGGCCTCGTTTATCCGAGGAAACGGAATACCATGGTGCAACGCACCCGCTAACGCGGCTCCGGCCGCAGCCGTCCCCTACGAATTTGTCAAAATTTCGCTACAAAAATACAAACGATTTTCGCCACTAGTCCCTAGTTCCTATTCCCTAGTCCCTACGTTAACCTTTTTCTCCGTGCGTCATATTATATTAGCAAGGAGATGAGTTACATGTTTAATCAGATACTTCTTGTTTTCGCGGCGGTTTTCGCGGTGATCGGCCTGATGACGACGCTTTACGCAGTCGTTCAGTCAATAGGCGCGAGGCGGGGAACAGGGGCCCGCGCCGAGGTCGCGCTTTTCATAACCGACAGCGAGACCGCCGAGGGCGTTGTGCGCGAATACGCCGCGCGGCTGAATTCTAGCCTCAACGGTCTGCGCGTCGACAGCCTTGCGGTCGTCTGCCCGGACGGGGGCGAGACGCGCGAGATCCTGCGCCTTCTTGAGGGCGACATAAGCGCGCTCACGGTTTACAGCGCGGAGGAATACTCGCGTCACGTCAAGGCCGAACTCGCGAATTTATAAGCCCTACGATCTCACAAATTTTCCGACAAGCGCGAACGCGAGAAACGTGCATATGTTGATGACCGCCACGGTCGCTCCCGTGGGGGTCGAGGCGATATACGAGACAATAATGCCCGCCGTGAAGCAGAACACCGAGATCGCCGCGGCTGTGATTATCACTGACCTGAACCGCTTGCACACGCGCATGGCAGACAGCGACGGAAAAATTATCAGGCTCGAGATAAGCAGCGCGCCCATCATTCTCATGCCTAGAACCACGGTCACGGACGTCAGCACGGCGATGAGTGTGTTGTAAAGCCGAACCTTGGTTCCCGTAGCCGCCGCGAAGGTCTCATCAAACGTTACCGCGAAAATTTTGTTATAAAAAACGATAAACAGCGCGATAACGATAAGCGATAGGGTGACGCTGAGAGCGACATCCTCCTCCGTCATCGCGAGAATACTGCCGAAGAGGTAGCTGTTTATGTCGGTGTTCATTCCCGTCGTCATTGAGGCGGCGAGAATGCCGACTGCGAGCGCGCCGGTTGATATCATGGCGATCGCGCTGTCGCCCTTTATCCTGCTGCTTTCGCTCACTCTGAGCAGCAGCACCGCGGCGACCGCCACGACAGGCACGGTGAACTTCATGGGCGCGAAGCCGAGTGCGGTCGCTATCGCTATCGCGCCGAACGCGACATGGCTCAGTCCGTCGCCGATCATAGAGTATTTCTTGAGCACGAGGCTCACACCGAGCAGCGCGGCGCACAGAGAGACAAGCACCCCCACGATCAGCGCGCGGGTTATGAACGAATATGAAAACATTGTCTGTATGTATTCAATCATGCTTGTGGCCCCCTATGAACTCGGCGCCGGCGGCTGAAGTCTTGTATTCCTCTGCCGTTCCGTCAAACAAAACGCCGCCGTTCATGTGCAGAATTCTGCCCGAATACTTAACGGCGCAATGCACGTCATGCGACACCATGACGATCGTCATGCCGTTTTTGTGCATCTCGTTTATTATGTTAAATAGCTCGGTCGTAACCACGGGGTCAAGCCCCGTCACCGGCTCGTCAAGGAACAAAATCTTATCCGCGGCGCACATTGCCCGCGCGAGGAGGGCGCGCTGCTGCTGGCCGCCGCTGAGCTCGCGGAAGCATTTGTTTTTTATCCCCTCAATTCCCAGAAGCGCCATTTTGTCATGGGCCTTTTTCTTATCCTCAAGCGAATAAAACGGAAACGGGCCGCGACTTTTGACGCAGCCCGACAGAACCACCTCGAAAACCGAGGCGGGGAAGTCCTTCTGGACGGGGGTCTGCTGGGCGAGATAACCGATGTCGCTCTGCCTCAGCCCCTCGCCGTATATTATTTTTCCCTTTTCCGGCGCCTTGAGCCTGAGCAGGGCTTTGAGCAGCGTGCTTTTGCCGCTGCCGTTTCTGCCTATTATGCTCAGGTAGTCGCCGCGGTTTACCGAAAAGTTGATGTCTCTGGCGACGGTCAGGCCATCGTAGCCCAAAGACACGTTTTCGCATGTGATCAGCGGCATAGCAGCTCCTAACGTAGTGATTAGCGATTAGTGAATAGATATACGGGACGGCGTAAACACCTCCCTCTTTGAGGGAGGGGGACCGCGATAGCGGTGGAAGGAGTAATTGCGCCGATCTCCCTCAGTCGCCTTCGGCGACAGCTCCCTCCCGGAGGGAGCCGTACTCCCCCTCAGCCGCCGTTGGCGGCAGTTCTAATGAAGTAGCCCGCCTGCCTCCGCATGTTTATGCGGATTTGGATTTTTGGGATTTATACACGATAAGCGGCGCGGTTTTTTTGTCAACGCAATCGCGGGTGATCACGACTTTTTCCGCGCCCTTCGCCGAGGGTATCTCATACATAATATCAAGCATTATGTCCTCGACCACGGTCCTTAGGCCTCTCGCTCCCGTCTCGCGCTTGGCAGCCTTCTCGGCGATAAGCTGTACCGCGTCGTCCTCGAACTCGAGCTCCACGCCGTCCATGTCAAGCAGAACTTTATACTGCTTGAGCAGCGCGTTCTTGGGCTCGATAAATATCTGCTTCAGCGCCTCAACATTCAGACTGTCGAGCGTGGTGACGATCGGCAGCCTGCCTATAAGCTCTGGAATTAAGCCGAACTTGATCAGATCGTCCGGAGTGACCTGCTTTAGCACCTCTCCCGTGTCGCGCTCGCTCTTGCTCTCGACCTTCGCGCCGAAGCCGAGCGTTTTTGAGGCCACGCGGGACTCGATTATCTTGTCGAGGCCGTCAAAAGCGCCGCCGCATATGAACAGAATATTCGTCGTGTCTATCTGAATAAAGTCCTGCTGCGGGTGCTTTCTGCCGCCGTTGGGCGGCACGTTCGCGACCGTGCCCTCGAGTATCTTGAGCAGCGTCTGCTGCACTCCCTCGCCGCTGACGTCGCGGGTTATCGAGGGGTTCTCGGAACGGCGCGATATTTTATCGACCTCGTCGATATAGATTATGCCCTTTTCGGCAAGCTCAATGTCATAGTTGGCGGCCTGAATGAGCTTGAGCAGGATGTTCTCGACATCCTCGCCCACATAGCCCGCCTCGGTCAGCGAGGTCGCGTCCGCGATAACAAACGGCGCGTTAAGCCGCTTGGCCATGGTCTGGGCCAGAAACGTCTTGCCCGAGCCGGTCGGCCCGATCATTAATATATTGCTCTTCTGGAGCTCGACCTCGTTTGCCGCGCTCTCGCGGCCTATCCGCTTATAGTGGTTGTAGATAGCCACGGACAGCGCTTTTTTTGCTTCGTCCTGGCCTATCACATACTCGTCAAGGAATTTGTGCAGTTCCTTCGGCTTCGGAAGCTCGCTGAGCTTCTCGAGCTTTATCTCCTCGCCCGAATTGTTGTCCTCGCCGTCAAAGTCGATGTTCAGAATGTCAATGCACAGCTCAACGCAGGCGTCGCAGATATTCGCCACGGGGCCGTGGACCATTTTGTGCACCTGGGATTCGGCCTTGCCGCAGAACGCGCATCTTTCCTCATTTTCTGATTTTCTTCCTGCCATTTAATTACCTCCGGCAAAATTAACGTTTTATCCGATTAACGTTTTGTAACGATACTGTCGATAAGTCCGTATTTGAGCGCTTCCTCGGCGTCCATGAAGTTGTCTCTCTCGGTGTCTCTCTTAACAACGTCAAGAGGCTGGCCGGTGTTCTCGCTCAGAATTTTGTTCAGGTTTTCCTTGATTTTGATCATTCTGTCAACATGTATCTTCATGTCGGTCGCCTGGCCCTGAACGCCGCCCAGGGGCTGGTGGATCATGATCTCGCTGTTGGGCAGGGCGAAGCGCTTGCCCTTCGCGCCCGACGAGAGCAGGAACGCGCCCATAGACGCGGCCATGCCCACGCAGATCGTGGAAACGTCGGCCTTGGTGTACTGCATGGTGTCATAGATAGCCATGCCTGCCGTGACCGAGCCGCCGGGGCTGTTGATGTAAAGATTGATATCCTTGTCGGGATCCTCGCTGTCGAGGAACAAAAGCTGCGCCACAACAAGACTTGCGGTCGCGTCGTTGACCTCGTCTGACAGGAAGATTATTCTGTCCTTGAGCAGTCTTGAGAATATGTCGTAGGACCGCTCGCCTCTGCCCGTCTGCTCGATAACATAAGGCACGAGACTGTTTGTTATGATTTTGTTATCCATAAATATGACCTCCTGATAATATAATTCGTAATTAAAGCTTAAGGTTGATTTGACGCTTCAAATCAACCTTAATAAAATTGCCAAAATTATCGCGGTTTATTCAAAATCGGCGTTTTCCACCAAAAGCGCGATCGCCTTCTGGGCCTTGATGCGCTCGGTGACGTCGGACTCGGGGATGTATTTCTTGATGTCCTCGACCTTCATGCCGTTTTCCTTGCTGATGTTCTCATACTCACCGTTTATATCGTCCTCGGTCGCTTCGACCTTCTCAAGCTCGGCGACCTTCTCAAGCACTAGAGTTCTCTTGACGCGCTTTTCGGCCTCGGGCTTGTACTGGGCGCGGATCATGTCCATGGTCTGGCCGGTGTACTTCATGTATGACTGAAGGTCAAGACCCTGATAACGCATCTGCATATCCATATCACGGACCATATTGTCGATCTGGCTGTTTATCATTTCCTCGGGAATGTCGATCTCAGCCTTCTCACAAACCGCGTCAACCACGTTCTGCTCGGTCTCGTTCTTCGCCCTGTCCTCGTTCTGCTTGGTCAGCTTCTCGCGGATGTCGGCCTTGTACTCGTCGAGCGTGTCAAACTCGCTGACGTCCATCGCGAAGTCGTCGTCAGCCTCGGGCAGCTCCTTGAACTTGACGGAATTGATCTTCACCTTAAAGAGCGCGTCCTTGCCGGCGAGGTCCTCAGCGTGGTATTCCTCGGGGAAGGTCACGTTAACGTCAACCTCGTCGCCCGTGCTCTTGCCGAGAAGCTGGTCCTCAAAGCCCGGAATGAACTGGCCCGAGCCGATCGTCAGATCAAAGTTCTCGCCCTTGCCGCCCTCGAACGGAACGCCGTCAACCGAACCGTCAAAGTCAATATTGGCGATGTCGTCGGCCTGTATCGGTCTGTCGTCGGCGGGAACAAGGCGCGAGTTGCGCTCTCTTATTTTTTCGATCTCGTCGTCAACGTCCTGATCGGTCACGGGATATTCGGCCTTTTCAGCCTTCACGCCCTTGTAGCCGTCAAGCTCAAACTCGGGCTTGACAACGACCTTGGCGGTGAAAACAATATCCTTCGTCGGGTCGATGCTGTCCTCCTTGATGTCGATCTCAGGCTGGGCAACGGGATAAATTCCGTTTTCCTCCACCGCTTTATCATACGCGTCGGGAAGCACAAAGTTCACGGCGTCTTCATAAAAAATTTCCTTGCCGTAGGTCTTTTCGATAAGGAAACGCGGAGCCTTGCCCCTTCTGAAGCCGGGCAGGTTTATCTTTTTGACATTCTTTTTGTAAGACCGCTCAAGCGCCTTTTCAAACTCCTCGGGCGTTACCGAGAACTCAAAGGTTACAGTGTTGTTTTCTCTCTCAACATTTGATTTAGCCATTAAAATTACCTCTCTATGTTCAATATGTATTATTTACATGTTTTTAAATTATAACATACCTATGCCGATATAACAAGAGTTTTTGCGAAAAAAATTAACAAAAATTCCCCCGCGCCCGCGCCGTTTTCTTATAAATTTATACTCTTTTAAGCGTTTCAGCCGCGTATAAGCTTCGGGACGAATTTAAGATAGTCGCTCGCGACCAGGATAAGCTTCACGCCCATAACGTCGCCCCGGACCGCGAAATCCTGCGCAGCCGCGTGAAGGTGGCCGTAGACGCAGGTCTTAACGCCGTATTCGTTAAATATGTCGATAAAGTCGTGATTGAGGCCGTTTTTCTCGACCGGCGGATAGTGCATCGCCGCGATGATCTCCTTGGGCCTGTGCGCTCTCGCGCTCTCAAGTGACAGGATCATCCTCTCCTTCTCGCGCAGGAACAGACGCTTGTTCTCGTCGCTCGAGTTTTCCTTGGCGATGTTCCAGCCGCGGGTGCCGCACACCGCGACGCCGTTTTCCTCGCAGTAAAAGCAGTTGTTGTGGACGAATTTTATCGTGTCAAAGCCGTTCCGTTCGGTGAAGCCGCTCAGCTTGTTCATGGTCGTCCACCAGTAGTCGTGGTTGCCCTTCATTATTATCTTTGTGCCGTTTAAGCTGTTGATATAGTCAAAGTCGCGATAGGCGTCATCAAGATAAGTCGCCCACGAAATATCGCCGGGCATGATAACTATATCATTTTCACTGACAATACTCTGCCAGTTCTCGGCCAGGCGGTCAACATAGTTGTCCCACTTCGGGCCGAAAACGTTCATCGGCTTGTCAATGCCGAGCGGCAGATGAAGATCCGAAATCGCGAATATCGACATAATATTACCTCAGTTTCATAAATTCTGTTTTTCATGTTAAAATTTGTGCTCACTTTACCGCATACAAACGCCGCGCGGAGGGAACAATAAATCTGTTCCGAAATATAATTCGAGATACCCGAAAGGAGGTTCATACCATGGACGGACACAACAACAAAATCGTTTGCAGAGTAAACGACTGCGAGTACCACGCGACGGACGATGTCTGCACCGCGAACTGCATCGAGGTCGGCTGCACGCAGAACTGCTGCAGCTCCTGCGACACCGAGTGTGTGACATTCAAACCGCAAAGCGGCGAGTAAATCGGCGCATGTGGGCCTGCCTTCCCCTTGAGGGGAAGGTGGGTTTTTGCCCGCATGGGCAAAAAGTCGGATGAGGTGTAAACGTAGTGATTAGCTATTAGCGAATAGCGAATAGCTAATAGTGAATAGCTAATAGGAGACGGAACGGTGTAAACACCTCCCTCTTTGAGGGAGGGGGACCGCGTTAGCGGTGGAAGGAGTTAAGCGCGTCGATCTCCCTCAGTCTGCGGACAAGCCGCAGACAGCTCCCTCCCGGAGGGAGCCGTACAATTCACGAGTCAGACATAGCTATTAGTGAATAGGGTTCCCCTCTCAGTCTTTCCGCCTTACGGCGGAAATCCAGCTCCCCCCAAGGGGGAGCCTTTAGGGACGTCGAGGGCGCCGTCCCCTACAACAAATCCGGCAAATCATTGTAGGGGCGGATATTATCCGCCAACAATAGTGATTAGCTATTAGCGAATAGAACATGGGACGTCGAAGGCTACGGCCGCACATGTCCGCTCACGTTAATGATTTGTGGCCTCGTTTATTCGTGGAAACGGAATACGCTTGTGCCCCGCACCCGCTGCGCGGCTACGGCCGCAGTAGGGGCGGATATTATCCGCCCGCTCCCTAATGCAAGCCTACTTATCCAATGCCGATTTTATGGCGGGGTACATATCTTTGGCGTCGATCACTTCGGTGAAGCGCGCGGGCTTTTGGCGGAGCGCCTCAAGCGAACCGGGAATGTCCATATCGGTTTTTTCGCCGAGCAGGTCAAGCTGCTCGAAATCGTCACGGCCGTACGGCTCAACGCCGAGAGCCGACAGCACCGAGCCCGCGAACTTGAACGGGCTCGCGGTTGACGCGATGACCGTTTTTGTCATGTCGCCGGTCTGCTCGACGTACTGTCTGTACACGTCGATCGCGACCGCTGTGTGCGTGTCGGGCGTGTATCCGCTGTCGGCGAAGGTGTTGAATATGCGCACCTTTGTGAAATAATCGTCGCAGCAGCCCGCCCAGAACAGCTTGCCGATCTTGTTATGCATTGTCTTTGTGACGGTGTATTTGCCGTCCTTCGAGAGCTTATCCATAAGCTCTCTTATTTTTTTGTCGTCGCAGCCCGAGGCGTCAAACAGCAGCCGCTCGAGGTTGCTCGATATGAGAATGTCCATCGAGGGCGAAATGCTCTGATAGAAGTCGCGGTTCCTGTCGTAGGTGCCCGAGCGCAAAAAGTCGGTCAGCACGTTGTTCCGGTTCGACGCGCAGATAAATCTGTTGACAGGCAGCCCCATTTTTCTCGCGTAATACGCGGCGAGGATATTGCCGAAGTTGCCCGTGGGAACGCAGATGTTGATCTTGTCGCCGTTTTCGATCTCGCCGCCCTCGACCATGTCGCAGTAGGCCGAGACATAATAAACGATCTGCGGGAGCAGTCTGCCCCAGTTGATCGAATTGGCAGACGAGAGCACAAATCCGTTTTTGTCAAGCTCTTTTATTATCTTTTTGTCGGTGAATATTTTCTTAACGCCGTTTTGCGCGTCGTCAAAATTGCCGCGGATGCCGAAAACGCCGACATTCGCGCCGTCCTGTGTTATCATCTGGCGCTTCTGCATGTCGCTCACGCCGTCGCTCGGATAGAAAACGATTATCCTTGTTCCGTCAACGTCGCGGAAGCCCTCGAGCGCCGCCTTTCCGGTGTCGCCCGACGTGGCCACGAGAATAACGACGGTCTTATCCTCGCCCGTCTTTTTCATCGCGGTCGTCATAAAGTGCGGCAGGATCTGCAGCGCCATGTCCTTGAACGCGCAGGTGGGGCCGTGCCACAGCTCAAGAATATACTCGCTCTCGCCGATCTTGACGAGCGGCGCGACCTTCTCGCTGCTGAAGCTTCCGTCGCCGTACGCGCCCTCGGTGCATTTAGCGATCTCGGCGTCGGTGAAGTCGGTGAGGAACAGCTTCAATATAAAGTTCGCCCTCTCAATATACGACATTCCCGTGAGCTTTTGTATATCCGCCTTTTTAATGCGGGGGAACGCTTCGGGGACGAACAGGCCGCCGTCGTCCGAAAGTCCCTTTTTGATCGCCTCGGCGGCGGTCAGTTTAAGCTCCTTGTTCCTTGTGCTGATATAGTTCATTTTCAATCAAACCTTTCAATAATAATGTAGCGTTATTACACACAGCAACAGAGGCCGTGAAGATCACGGCCCCTTTACAATACCACAAAAAACAAATTAAGTCAACAATTATATTTTTTAAATATATTGCTTAAAATCAATCAACGATATATTTCTTAACGTTCTCGCCCGCATCGGCAGCCTTAGCGCTGACCATCATGGTGAAAGAAACGTTGAACTTCTTCTCAAACTTCTCAAGGTCGCTCACAAACTTGTCAAGCGTCTCCATGGTTCCGCTCTTGACGCTCTTGAAAACGCTGTCGATGAAGATGTGGGTAACGTCGTAATCCTGAGCCAGAATTCCGCAGATAAGACCCTCGAACATGTCAAAGTTGCGTATCGAGAAATCCTCGGTGTCGACCATGCGGGCCTTTCTCGAGATGTCGTGCATGAGGCGGTTGCCGTCGGTGATGCACACAACGTTGCCGTGCTCGGTGTTGACAGCCTCGTTAACGTCCTCAATGATTTTCTTGGTCTTGCCGCTTCCTTTAAGACCGATATGTATTTTAATCATGTTGATTACCCCTTTCCGGTTATTGATATTTTTGTCAGTCTTTTTTTATTATAGTCATATGATAACACAGTTATTCCGCATAATCAAGAATAATTTTTAAAATACCGGGAACTACTTGAGTCTCGCCTCAAGAGCCTCCTTGTCGGCCTCGTAACCGGGCTTGCCGAGAAGCGCGAACATATTCTTCTTGTAGCTCTCAACGCCCGGCTGGTTGAACGGGTTAACGCCCAGCAGGTAGCCGCTGATGCCGCAGGCCTTCTCGAAGAAATAAACGAGCTGGCCGAAGGTGTACTCGTCAAGCTTCTCAAGCTCAACGATGAGATTGGGAACTCCGCCGTCGGTGTGCGCGAGCAGCGTGCCCTCGAACGCCTTTTTGTTAACGAAGTCCATAGTCTTGCCGGCCAGGAAATTCAGGCCGTCAACATTATCCTTGTCAGTCGTCATCTCGATGTCTGATTTTGAGTTCTTGACGTAAAGAACGGTCTCAAAGAGCTGGCGTCTGCCGTCCTGGATATACTGGCCCATCGAGTGCAGATCGGTCGAGAACGACGCGCCCGCGGGGAAAATGCCCTTCTTGTCCTTGCCCTCGCTCTCGCCGTAGAGCTGCTTCCACCACTCGATGAAGTATTGCAGCTCGGGTTCGTAGTTGACAAGCATCTCTATCGTCTTGCCCTTCTGGAGCAGAATATTTCTGATCGCCGCGTACTGATAGCACTCGTTATCCTTAAGGTCGGCGCTCATATACATTTCTCTCGCGTCGGCCGCGCCCTGCATCATCGCGTCAATGTCCGCGCCCGATACGGCGATCGGCAGCAGGCCGACCGCGGTCAGAACGGAATATCTTCCGCCGACGTCGTCCGGAACAACGAAGGTCTGATAGCCTTCCTCGTCGGCCAGATTTTTGAGCGCGCCGCGCGCCTTGTCGGTCGTGGCGTAAATGCGCGACTTGGCCTCTTCCTTGCCGTATTTTTCCTCAACATAGTTCTTGAGGATGCGGAACGCGATCGCGGGCTCCGTCGTGGTGCCCGATTTTGAGATAATATTGACCGAAACGTCCTTGCCCTCGATCGTCTTTAAAACGGCGTTTAAGTAGTTGGGGCTGATATTGTTGCCGCAGAAGATGATCTGGGGCTTCTCGGTCATATTATAAAACGGACCGCCCAAAAAGTCACAGGCAGCCTTTGCACCGAGGTATGAACCGCCGATGCCGACAACCAGAAGCACGTCGCTGTCGCTTCTGATCTTCTCAGCGGCCTTTTTAATTCTTGCAAACTCGTCCTTGTCATAGTCGACCGGAAGATCTATCCAGCCGAGGAAGTCGTTTCCCGCGCCGCTCTTGCTCATAAGAACCTTGTCGACCGCGGAGATCTGAGCCTGCATGTTGTCGATCTCCTCCTGAGAGAAGAAACCGAGCGCTCTGCGATAGTTGAAAGTTACATTCTTTTTCATAGGTATATCTCCTTTTGTTTGGTTTAAATAATTTCACTAAAAATATTTTACCATAATTGAAAAATTTGTGCAATACCTATTATAAAATTTTTTTAAATTTTTTGCGCGCATTTCACCGACACTGCCGCGGCGATGTCGGGTTTCGCCCGCCGAAACGCGCTTTTCAGCGACATTTGCATGGAATTTTAAATTTGAAAAAATTACTTGTATATATTGTCGTTTGTTTTCACAAAATACTATTGCAGCACATGAGAATTAAATATTTAATATTTAAGAAATGTGAATAAGATAAAGGAGTGAAATAAAAATGGCTAATTCAAACAGTTCTAACAAGCTGGTTGTACCTCAGGCGAAGGCCGCTATGGATCAGTTCAAGATGGAGGCTGCGTCCGAGGTTGGCGTAACTCTTAACAAGGGCTACAACGGCGACCTGACATCAAGACAGGCCGGAAGCATCGGCGGTCAGATGGTCAAGAAGATGATCGAGAAATATGAGAAGGACGCCGCGAACCAGCAGGGCTAACAAGCCGAAAAAAACAGTAAATCCTCTTTACTGGAAATTTATATCATACGACGAAAATCCGTAAGGACGCGTCGGATAAGGCGGCGATCTGCCGCCTTTTACATATTTATTGAGGATTTTTTAAATTTTTGTTGATTTTCGCTTGAAAACCTATAAAAACTATGTTAAAATAGTAATTAGAGGTGATAAAAGTGAAAATTTCAACCAAGGGAAGATACGCGCTCCGCATGCTGCTCGACATGGCGGAGCACCAAAGCGACGGCTTCATATCACTCAAAGACATAGCCGACAGACAGAACATTTCAAAAAAATATCTCGAGCAGATCATAGCGCTGTTCAATAACACCGGGATCCTGCGCTCAAGCCGCGGCTTCAAGGGCGGATACAGGCTCGCGCGCGATCCGGAGAATTACACGGTAGGCGAGATATTGAGGATAACCGAGGGCAGCCTCGCCCCGATCTCCTGCCTTGAGTTCAATCCCAATCTGTGCGAACGCAGCGCGGACTGCAAGACGCTCTTTGTCTGGGAGGGGCTGTATAAGGTCATGGTCGACTACCTTGACGGAATAACAATTAAGGACATAATGGATAAAGACCCGTCGCTCACCGGGAACGATTACGTTATCTGATAGAGCCGGTTTAATTGTAACAAATTGTCAAATCTGCCATAGAATATATTGAAACGGCCTTGAGCCGTAAAAAATTCAGGAGGTTTGAATATGAGTTACAATAATACTTACCACAGAAAAAACAACGGCTGCTGCTGCGATGAGGCAAAGGATCCCGACGCCGCCGGCATCGCCGCCGACTGTAAAGCCGAGGCTGAGGAGACGCGCGAAAGACGCTGCGACGACTTTTCGGATCCCATCTGCATAAACGCCAAAAAGATCTACGACTCGTGCAGAGAGAGAAACTGCGTGACCGACTCGAGAGTTTATCTCACGGCCGACAATCAGCAGATCGTCGAGGACGCGATCAACGTCAAGCTCAAAAAGGCTGAGATCATCTGGGTCTACACCGACATTGAGCCTCTGCTTTATAACTCGGGCTACTATTCGGTTGACATAAAGTTCTTTATCGACGTCACTCTTGAAGTGTTCACCGGCCTTTGCGCTCCCCAGGAGATACACGGCCTGACGACTTATGACAAGCGCATCGTGCTTTACGGCAGCGAGGGCAGGACAAAGACCTTTACCTCAACGCTCGAGCCCGGCGATGAGATCGAAAAGGTCTGGAAGTCCACCAACCTTCCCACCGTCACGATCGAGGCGGTTGACCCGATCGCGCTCGGCGCGAAGCTTGTTGATAAGGGCTGCTGTGACTGCTGCGAAAGCTGCGCCGCGATCCCTCAGAACATCTGCTCGTGCTACGGCGGCGAGTTCGTGACTGACAGCGACGCGCGTCAGGTTCAGGTCAGCTTCGGCCTGTTCACGATCGCGAAGATCGAGAGAGAGGTTTCGCTGCTTGTTGACGCAGTTGACTTCTGCATACCCGAAAGCGTTTGCTCGGCAGCGACCGACGACGATCCCTGCGGTCTGTTCAACACGATCCGCTTCCCGATCGACGAGTTCTATCCGCCCGCGTCGGAGAATGACAACGACAATCCCTACTGCGAGGGAAAGGGCTGCGGCTGCCGCGGTTAAAATTTAAGACAAAAAAATATGGCGCGCCCGCGCCATATTTTTGTTGTGCTTGTTATCTGCTTTCCTCGGCTGTGTATCTTGAGAGAATACGGTCGCGGAAGAAAAACGTGATCGACCATATCGCGCCAAGACTGACCAGCGTATAGACTATGCGGCTTAAGATGCTCATGCTTCCGAAGATGAACGAGACAAGGTTAAAGTCGAACAAGCCGACCAGACCCCAGTTAAGACCGCCTATTATCAACAAAATTAAAGCAACTATATCCATAATATTAAGTCTCCTTTTTATTTTGGATTTATCAATATTATTGCCGCATTAAAAAATTTTATTCATAAAAAATTTATTTTAAAGCTTGACTTTCCGGCGCGGCGCGTGTATAATAAAGTAAAGAATGTAAAGAATACAAAGAAAACAAAGAATTTCGGAGATGATATTATGGAAGTTGCAAAAATTTCAAGCAAGGGTCAGATCACAATACCTATATCCGTCAGACACGCCCTTAAGCTTAAAAGCGGCGATAAGGTCGTTATTCAGGAAGAAAACGGCAGATTTTATTTTGACAACGCCGCGCTCGTGGCGTTTGGCAGAGTTGAAAACGAGTTCAAAGGCGCCGCCGCGGAGGCGGGCTTTTCAAACGAGGCGGAAATGCAGGAATACATGAAGGAAATACGCGGAGAAGTGCGGGGTTACTGATTATGAAAATTATGCTCGACACAAACATTCTTGTTTCCGCGATTTTCTTTCCGACCGCGCAGACGCACCGTTTTGTGCGCGAAGTGAGCGTTAGCCACCGCCTTGTGCTTTGCGATTATGTTATCGAGGAATTAAGGCTCGTGGTTGAGCGGAAATTTCCGTCAAAAAAAGAGTCGATCGAAAATTTCTTCGCGGAGCTTCCGTTTGATTATGTCCGTGTGCCGAAACGCGTTGACGCCGAAAATATTCCCTCGGTCAGAGATCAAAAGGATACGCCTATCATCGCCGCGGCGATCAATGAAAACGTTGATATTTTTGTGACCGGCGACAAGGATTTTCTTGTTCTTGACATTAAAGCTCCGGAGATCATGACAATGACCGGTTTTCTGAAAAAATATGCTTAACCATAAGACGCCGCTGGCATGCGACGTCTTTATCAATTATTTCATGTGTTTTCTGGAGGCGGTGACGGTGTTGCGCATCAGCATCGCGACGGTCATGGGGCCGACTCCGCCGGGGACGGGGGTTATCGCGTGTGCGAGCGGCTCGACCTCGTCAAAGTCAACGTCGCCGCACAGCTTGCCGTTTTCGTCTCTGTCCATTCCGACATCGATCACGACCGCGCCGGGCTTCACCATGTCGCCCTTGACAAACTTTGCAATTCCGACTGCCGCGACCAGAATATCGGCGCGCGACGTTATCTTTTTAAGATTTTTCGTGTGCGAGTGGCAGGTCGTGACCGTGCCGTTCTCGTGCAGCAGCAGCATTGACATCGGCTTGCCGACAATATTGCTGCGGCCGATAACAACGCATTCCTTGCCGTCAACATCGACGCCGCTCTCATGTATAAGCTCCATAATTCCCGCTGGAGTGCAGGGCAGGAAGTCATAGTCGCCGATCATTATCTTTCCCACGTTCACCGGATGGAACGCGTCAACGTCCTTGTCGGGGCGGATGTTGTTTATGATAACGCTGTCGTCAAGGTGGTTCGGCAGCGGGAGCTGAACCAGAATTCCGTCGATCTTGTCGTCGGCGTTCAGCCTGTCCACCAGAGCGAGCAGCTCCTCCTCCGTCGTGTTTTCGGGCAGGCGGTGCATCTCGGAATATATCCCGGTCTCCTCGCAGGCCTTTTCCTTGTTGCGGACGTAAACCTTAGACGCCGGGTCGTCGCCTACCAGAACCACCGCGAGGCCTGTGGTCTTTCCGTTTTTCTCAAGCTCCGCGACTTCCGCCTTAAGCTCTTCCTTTACCCTTGCCGACACTGTTTTTCCGCTGAGAATTTTTGCCATTTTTGTTGTTCCTCCTTATACTATGGTTGTTATTATACGGTTTGATCAGACATTTTTTGTCATATCCGATAAGGTCGCCGCGTCCCGCCTTGATCAGCGCGCGGTACACGAGCTTATAATTTTTCGGGTCGCGGTACTGAAGCAGCGCCCGCTGCATCTGCTTTTCCTCATATGATTTGGGGACGTAGACCGGCCGCATCGTGCGCGGGTCGATCCCGGTGTGGTACATGCAGGTCGAAACGCTGCCGGGCGTGGGATAAAAATCCTGTACCTGCTCGGGATTGCAGCCGGTGTCGCGCAGATACTCCGCGAGGCGCACCGCGTCCTTTAAGGTGCAGCCCGGGTGCGACGACATAAGATACGGCACGAGGTACTGATCCTTGCCGAGCTCGCGGTTCAGCCTTTCAAATTTCTTCCTGAATTTTTCATAAACGTCGTGCGCGGGCTTCCCCATGTGCCTGAGCGCGTTGTCCGAAACGTGCTCGGGCGCGACTCTGAGCTGGCCGCTGATGTGGTGCTTTATCAGCTCGCGCAGGAACTCGTCGCTCTCGTCCGCCATAACGTAGTCAAACCTTATCCCGCTGCGCACGAAGACTTTTTTGACGCCCGGCAGGGAGCGTAGCTCGCGCAGCAGCTCGGTGTAATCGCTGTGATCCGCGATGAGCTTCGGGCAGGGCTTCGGGAACAGGCACTGCCTCTCTTTGCACACGCCGCGCTTTTCCTGCTCCTTGCAGGACGGAAACCTGAAATTCGCCGTCGGACCGCCCACGTCGTGAATATAGCCCTTGAAATTCTTTTGCTTTGTGAGAAGCTCCGCCTCTCTTAAGATAGACTCGCGGCTGCGCGCCGTGACCGTTCTCCCCTGATGGAACGTGAGCGCGCAGAAATTACAGCCGCCGAAACAGCCGCGGCACGAGGTTATCGAAAACTCGACCTCTTTTATCGCCGGGACGCCGCCCATGCTCTCATAGGACGGATGATACGTCCGCGCGTAGGGCAGCTCGTAAACGTCGTCAAGCTCCTGGGTTGAAAGCGGGGCCGCGGGCGGGTTCTGGACAACATACCGCCTGCCGTCAAGCTGGATAAGCGGCTTCCCGCGCACATGGTCCTGCTCCTCATACTGTATCTTCGCGGCGAGCGCGTAGCTCGTCTTGTCGTCTCTCACCTCTTCAAACGAGGGGAGCGTTATCCCGTCATAGGGCAGCGCGGCGGGGTCACTCTCGGGGTACATCGTGCCGTCAACGCCCTTGATCTGCGGCGCGGGAACGCCCGCGTCAAGCAGCCCTGCGATCTCGGTCACGGCCCTCTCGCCCATGCCGTAGATCAGCAGGTCGGCGCCGCTGTCGATCAATATGCTGCGGCGAACCTTGTCACTGTGGTAGTCATAGTGCGCGAACCGCCTCAGGCTGGCCTCGATGCCGCCTATTATGATCGGAACATCGCCGTAGGCCTCGCGGATCCTGTTACAGTAGACTATCGTCGCGCGGTCGGGGCGCATGCCCGCTCTGCCGCCCGGGGAATAGAGATCGGTATTGCGCACCTTTTTCGCGGCGGTGTAGCGGTTAACCATCGGGTCAATGTTCCCGGACATGACCAAAAAGCCCAGCCGGGGCCTGCCGAGACGGGTAAAATCCTCGCTGTCCCGCCACCGGGGCTGTGAGATTATGCCGACGCTGAACCCCGCGCGCTCAAGCACCCGCGAAATTATCGCGTGGCCGAAGCTCGGGTGGTCAACGTAGGCGTCGCCGATAACGTAAACAAAATCAAGCGTGTCGATGCCGCGCGCCGCCATGTCAGCCCTTGAAACGGGCAGAAAATCAAAATTATCCATAGCCGTATTATAACACCATGTGAGTTATTAGTCAACCTCTATCAATTCGTGCTTCGTAAGCCTGCCCTCTTTGTAGTCGTTAAGTGATTTTGCCAGATACTTCTGATTTGCTTCCGAATAGAACGGCTCCGACGACCTGATCTCAAACGGAATTTTCTTCTCGCGCACGACCGCCTTTGCGAAAACCGTTATAGCGGTTGACATGCTCATTCCGAAATCGCTGCACATATTATCAAATTCTCTTTTCAGTCCGTCATCCATTCTGATGCTGAATGTTGCCTGTGCCATAATGTTAACCTCCTTCGCTGTTAAAAAATTATATCAAATATTATTGCATTTGTCAATAAAATTATTCATCTTTATTTAATTTATAACATAAATTAAAGCTTGAAATGCAATGCAAAAATATGTTAAAATAATATCGAGGTGAAAAAATCAATGTGGAAATACATACGGCCTTATCTGCCTTACGCGGTTTTCGCGGCGCTTTGCATGGTGGGCGAGGTCTCGATGGATCTGCTCCAGCCCGACATAATGAGCCGCCTTGTTGACGAGGGCGTGCTCGGCATTTCAAACGGCGGCGTTCCCGACATAAACATGGTGCTTGTGACGGGCGCGGCAATGCTCGGCATAGCGCTGCTCGGCTGCCTCTTCGGCTCGACCAACAACGTTTTCGTGCAGTACGCGGGTCAGAGCGTGGGCAACTTCATGCGCAGGGACTGCTTTAAAAACATCATGCGTTTCTCGTTCCCGCAGGTCGAGCGGTTCGGCACCGGCTCGCTGATCACCCGCGTCACCAACGACATCACGCAGGTGCAGGGCTTTGTCAGCATGTTTGTGCGCGGCCTAATAAGGACATCGCTGCTCACGATAGGAAGCGTTTTCTTTCTGTTCAGGCTGAACACCGCGTTCGGCCTTATTTCGCTATGCGCCGCGCCGCTGATACTCGCGATAATAATAATCTGTATACTCAGGACAAACCCGCTGTTCCCGAAGCTCCAGCAAAAGCTCGACAACATAAATTCGATCATGCAGGAGGACATCTCGGGCATACGCGTGATAAAGGCCTGCGTCCGCGAGGTTTACGAAAAGCTGCGCTTCGGCAAGGCGAACGACGAGCTCATAAAGACCCAGCTTAAAATTCTGATAATCTTCGCGTTTATGAACCCGCTGATGAACGCTCTCCTCTATGCCGCGATAGTGCTTATCCTGTTTTCGGGTTCGGCTCAGGTATCCGCGGGAACCTCGAGCCCCGGCGCGATAATGGCCGCGATAACCTACGCGACGCAGCTCTTAAACGGAATACTTATGCTCGTCATGCTGTTCCAGACGATCTCAAGGGGCTACGCCTCGTGGAAAAGAGTGCGCGAGGTGATCGACGCCGAGCCCGAGCTGAAGGACGGCCCATTCGGCGGCGGAACCGAAACTAAGGGCGAGGTCGAATTCCGCGGTGCGTCGTTCGGCTTTCCCGACAGTGACGACGACGTTTTAAGCGGCATTGACCTTAAGATCAGCCGCGGCGAAACGCTCGCGGTAATGGGCGCCACGGGCTGCGGCAAATCGTCGCTCGTAAATCTTATCCCGAGGTTTTACGACGTGAGCGGCGGAGCCGTGCTGGTCGACGGAATCGACGTGCGCGAATACAAGCAAAACGCGCTCAGAAATAAAATCTCGGTCGCCCTTCAAAAGAGCGAGCTTTTCAGCGTGACGATAAAGGAAAACATCGCGTGGGGCATGCCGAACGCCACCGACGACGAGATACGCGAGGCCGCGGAGATCGCGCAGGCCGCCGAGTTTATCGAAAGGACTCCGAAGGGCTATAATACTGTCGTGGCCGAGCGCGGCGCAAGCCTTTCGGGCGGACAGAAGCAGCGTATCGCGATCGCCCGCGCCGTCCTGCGCCCGGCCGAGATACTTATTTTTGACGACGCGACCTCGGCGCTCGATCTCAAGACCGAGGCCGACCTTTACGCGGCGCTCAAGCGGCGCAGGCCCGATATGACAAAGATAATCGTGGTGCAGCGCATCGCCTCGGCCCGAAACGCCGACAGGATCGCCGTGATAGAAAACGGCGCGGTAGCGGCCTGCGGCGCTCACGACGAGCTGCTTAAAACATGCGGGGCGTACCGCGAAATATATAACTCGCAAATGTCCGACGCGGAAGGAGGCGAGCGCGAATGAGCAACGCAACCGCAAGCCAAAGGATAGTTGTTGAGAAAAAAATACCCGGCAGGAACCGCGGCAGCCGCTTCGCGGAGGTCGAGCACGCCGACAACGCCGCCGCGACCTTAAAGCGCGTGTGGAAATACTTCGCGAAGGAAAAGGCCATGGTTATCTCCATGCTTGTTATTGTTGTTTTCGGCACTCTATGCGGCGTTTACGCGCCGAGCGTCCAGAGCCGCGCGATCGACATAATCGCGGGTTCGGCAGCGGGAAACCTCGCCGCGACGCTCGCGCTGATGCTCGGTGTTTATCTGATATACAGCCTGTGCCAGCTTTTTCAGGGCGTGTTCAGCGCGCGGCTCAGTCAGAGGATCGTCGCGCGAATGCGCGGCGAGCTGTTCGGAAAGGTGATCGACCTGCCGGTCAAATATCTTGACGACCACAGCCACGGCGACGTTATGAGCCGCATGACAAACGACATCGAAAACATCTCGAACACGGTGTCACAGTCGCTGCCCTCGCTGTTTTCGGGAGTACTGACCGTGGCGGGAACCGCGGCGGTGATGCTGTGGTTCTGCGCGAGGCTGGCGCTTTTGAGCTTCATGACCGTGATACTCACGCTGCTCGCCACAAAATTTTTGTCAAAGCGAGTGCGCAAATTCTCGCGCGAGCGGCAGCGGCTCCTCGGCGAGATGAACGGCACGGTCGAGGAAATGGTCGCGGGCTACCGCTCGGTCGTGGCGTACAACCATCAGGACGCCACAACCGAAAGCTTTAACTCGACCTCCGACTCGCTAACATCGGCCGGAATAAGAACCGAGATTTTCAGCGGCGTTATGGGCCCGATCATGAACTGCATCGGAAACATCGGCTTTGTTATCATAGCCGCGTTCGGCTGCTTCTTCGCGATCAAGGGGGTAATCTCGGTCGGCGTGATCTCGGCGTTCATCATATACGCCAAGCAGTTCAGCCGCCCGATAAACGAGATCGCGCAGCTCTACGGCCAGCTCCAGACGGCGGTCGCGGGCGCGGAGCGCGTGTTCGTCGTGCTTGACGAGCAGCCCGAGGACATGGGCGGCGAGCCGCTTGGCGAGCTTGAGTCGGCCGAGGTGGAATTTAAAAACGTGAACTTTTCATATGTGGCGGGAAAGCCGGTGCTGCGTGATTTCAGCCTCACGGTGCCGAGCGGAAAAAAGGTCGCGCTTGTCGGCGCGACGGGCAGCGGAAAAACCACTGTCGTCAACCTTCTGATGAGGTTTTACGATATTGACAGCGGCGAGATACTGATAAACGGCAGAAATATCGCCGAAATCTCGCGCGAGTCGCTGCGCAGAAACGCGGCGATCGTGCTTCAGGACACCGTGCTGTTTTCCGACACGGTCGAGAACAACCTGAAATACGGCAATCCCGACGCGGACGAAAGCCTCCTCGACTCGGCGATAAAAATGAGCCGCAGCGAGGGAATGATCCGCCGCATGAAAAAGGGCGTGAAAACTCTGCTGACCGCCTCGGGCTCAAATGTCAGCCAGGGCCAGCGGCAGCTGCTCGCGATCGCGAGAGCGTTTGTCGCTGATCCGAAGATCCTTATCCTCGACGAGGCGACCTCGAACGTTGACACCCGAACCGAAAAGGCGATCCAGGACGCGATGCACACCGTTATGAAAAACCGCACAAGCATAATAATCGCGCACCGCCTATCAACGATCCGCGACGCCGATCTGATCGTTGTCATGGATCACGGAAAAATCGTCGAAAGCGGAACGCACGACGAGCTGCTCGCGCGCGGCGGCAAGTACCGCGATCTGTATATGACCCAGTTCGCGGGCTTCGCGACATAATATTTACTTGACGCTTCGGAAAAAATAAAGTATAATTTATTTATCAGAAATCAACGGAGGTGTAATTATGGACAAAAACGCTGTTTACAAGGTTGGCTACGGGCTCTACGTCCTTTCCGCGAACGACGGCGGCAGGGACAGCGGCTGCATAATAAACACGGTCATGCAGATAACCTCAAACGAGCCCTCAAAATTTATCATCTCGGTAAACAAACAGAACTTCACGCATGATATGGTCATGCGCGGCGGCAAATTCAACGTCTCGATACTGACCGAGGAAACGCCGTTCTCGGTGTTTCAGACCTTCGGCTTCAAAAGCGGCAGAGACTCCGACAAGTTCGCGGAGATCGACTTCGCTAAGCGCGCGAAAAACGGGCTGCTCTATCTTGACAAGTACGCGAACGCGTATCTGTCGTTCAAGCTTATCGACACGGTCGACTGCGACACCCACACGATATTTATCGCCGAGCTGACCGACGCGGTCTCGCTTTCCGGCGGCGAGAGCCTGACCTACGCGTACTATCACAAGCACATCAAGCCTCAGCCGAAAAAGAGCGAGAAAAAAGTCACAGGCTGGCGATGCAGGATCTGCGGCTATATCTATGAAGGCGAGGAGCTGCCGCCCGATTTTGTATGCCCGCTGTGCAAGCATGGCGCGGCCGACTTTGAAAAAATTGAAGCATAGCAAAAAGCCGGAGCGGGGCTCCGGCTTTTTGCTATGATAGCGCAGCTATTCCAAGCTGTCAAGAGGTATAAAACCGCCCTTTTTGTATTCCTGCCTGCCCTCTGCAATAACGGCTTTTTCCTCATCCGTTAAATTTGTTTCAATTTGATTTGTATTACTATCAAGTTTTAGTAAGTATTTCGCCGCTTTGGGCGACAGCTCTGTCATCATAAGATCACCTGTTCTACAAATTATTTTGCGAGCGGCTCTATTGTGTCGGTGCCGCTCCAGATAAAGGCTTTGGCACTGCCGCCTTCGGGGACGGGGACGTCAAAAAAACCGTCGACGGTTATGCCGCCTATGAGAATATCCGAAGAATTCATGACAACCGTCTGCGTGCCGCTTAAAGCGCCATGCGCGTCATACGCCGCGGCTATAACGGTCACGCTTTCGCTTTGCGGAACCGAATGCATAACAGCCGTTACCGCGGTGATTTTTCCGTTTTCAACGACCGCCGCCGCATCCGTGAACGGGGTGTCGGCCACAACATGAACATTGAACGTTATCATTTCACCGCTGTCCGTGACTGCGGTCAGCGTTGTGTCACCGATCTTCGCGCCGTATATCAGGCCCGAGGCCAAACCGTTTGTTACCGTCGCGCCGCGGGTATCGCTTATAAGCACCGATCTGTTGCCCGAAACAAAGCTCACAAGCGAGGTCGTGTCCGCGGGCTCGACGCTGACCGGGACCTCAAGCTCCGCGCCGAGCGGAACCGTGATGTCGCCGCTTATTTCCGAATTGATCGAAGTCGCGGGTCTTCCCTCCTCCGCCTGCGTGAACGCGAGATTGCGGATAGTGAAGGTTATCTCGATCTTGGTCGGGTTCTCGATATTTTTAAAGTTTACAAGATAGTTCTTTGTGTCGGTGGTTATCTCATCGCTTCCGACAACCGAGCCTTCCCACGCGTTGAACGGGTCGCCCGTGTCGAGCACCGCGCCGTTCATCGCCGACTTGAATTCCTTATTGGTTATGTTAAGAGGTATGTCGTTCACCTTTATCTCGTCATATCGTATCTCGCAGCCGTCGATCGGGCTCTTTGACGCGTTGCCCATATCGACGTCGTAATCCTTGATATAGAGCGAGCCGAAATTCTCGATCGCCTGGATCCCGGCGGTTTTGCCCGCTTCGGAAATATCGGAGCTTAAATCAAACGAGACAGTGTATTGTCCGTCGCCGTTTATCGCGACCGGCTTGCCGCGCTCGGTTCCGAAATAACCCTTGTTGTAATAGACATTCGCCGCGACGTTTACCTTTTTTTCGCCGACCGGCTCGGAAACAATGACCGGAACCGTCTTTGTGTAGCCTGTCTCGGCGGCGATCGTGATATAAGCCGCTCCGGGCGTTATGCCGACCACCTTGCCCTCGGCGCTGACCGTGGCGACATTCTCGTTTGAGCTGTAGTAAAGCAGATTTTCGCCGTTATCGGCCTTCGCGCCAAGGAACAGATATTTGCCCTGCGTCAGCTCATAACCCTCTTCTGAAACAATATCGGTTGCCGGATTTTGCGACTTCTTCGCCGAGACAACGACCTTAACTCTCGCCGACGCGGAGCCGCTTTGCGAGAATGCGGTCACATAAGTCACGCCGATCCTCGAGCCTTGGATAAGTCCGTTGTATACCGTGGCTATGCTGTCGTCGTCAGACTTCCAGAGCACAACGTCGTTTGTGCCTGAGGGCTGAACCGAGGCGCTGAGCTTCGCGCTTTGGCCAACCTCGATATTAACCTCGCTCTCCGAAGGATTTATCTCTGTTATCGGAATTATTTCGGGATCCGACACTATATCCGACATGTCAAAGCTCTTGTTCTTCGAGCTCGGCGGCAGGAACATTCCGCGCATCATCGCGTCGGTTATGCTCTTGAACACGGGCTTGCCGCCCTCTCTGTCCCACACGGTGTAAACGCCCGTCTCATACAGCGGCTGACCCGAACCGCGGCTGTCGTCCCACGCTACGGGCACGGTCATTCCGACCTGTCCCGCGCGCGTTGCGCACTCGTAGACATACGCTCTGCCTATGTCATTATAGCCGCTCGGATTGCCCGAATAGCTCTTGTTGCGGTAGCCGTACTCGCCGAGAATTATCGGTATGTTTCTGAATTTGTTATGCGCCTCTTTTATGACCTTGACAGTCTCGTTGGCGCGGCCCGTGTTCTCGGGCGGGTTATTCATATCCCAAACGTATGTTTCTTTGCTGGTGTCCTTATAAATATGCTGCGCGAACATCAGACGGTTCTCGGAATTATAGCTGTCAGTCGGCAGCGCGAAACTGTTGCTTGTGCCGCGGCTCGCGTAATGCGTGACTGCCGCCAGCCAGCGCCTCGAATTATTTGAGCCCGTGGCGCGGACGGTGTTCACAAAAATCTGGTTGAGGTTCATGATGATTGGCGTGTCCTTCGCCTGGGCCGCTGCCGAGTTCTTGTTATCACCCTCCATGCAGGTCAGCTCATTCGCCGACTCAAATATCAAATGCTCGTCATAGTCCTTGAACCGCTCGGCGATATTGCGCCAGACTCCCTCGTATTTTTCATATACAAAATCAATATTGTCCGAGGCGACGCGCAGCCAGCCGGTCTGCTCGGCGCCGTCGTGGTGAATGTTGATTATCGCGTACATATCCTGCTCAACGCAGTAATCGACTATGTCCTGAACGCGGCTTATCCAGCCGTCGTTTATGGCGTAGTTGTTCTTATCGTCGATCATGTCGCCCCATGTGACGGGTATTCTGATCGTGTTGAAGCCCGCGTCGTGCAGCGCGCGTATCATCTCTTTCGTGGTGGTGTAGGGCTGCCACGACGTCTCGCTCGGATGGAAGCCCGCGTGGCCGTCCATCGTGTTGCCGAGGTTCCAGCCGACGCCCATTTCCTTGACCGTGTCCTCGCCCGAAATAATTCTGAAGGGCTGCGGATCGCCCGGGTCGGAGCTGTCCTTGAACAAAAGCTTCGCCTTCGCCTTTTCCAGATTGTCTCTCGCTGTCTGAAGCTGCGAGTCCGTGGCCGACGCGTTGTTTAGAACGCCCTCGGCGGTCGTTATCGCGCTCTGAAATGTCTTAAACGACTCATCCTGATATTTTGCCGCGTCGAGGGCTTTTGAGTAGTTTATCGAATACTCAAGCCAGCCCCTTATCGTCTCGGGCAGGCCGGTCGGCTCGGTCAAAGCGCTGTAGCCCGTGAGCTTTACGAAAACTCCCTCGGGCGGCTCCGTAAACGAGATGTTTATGCCCATAGCCGGAACTCCCTCGCCGAGTGACGCCTTAACGTCGTCGACCGACACATATGCGGTGTATGTATCGCCGTCTTTTATCGAGTCTGCGAGAGTCACAAAGTTGTTCTGCCAGCCGCCCCAGTTTGAGTCAAATGGCTGGAACGTGAAAAGATTTGCGTTCTCGGGCGCGTCACCCGTGACCGTGTATGTGATCTTCAGATATTTGGCGGCGAGGAAATCCGCTCCCTGACCGCTGTGGATATAGCCGCTGAAATTTTCGCCGGTTCCCGTCTGATCGGTCGACGAGATGCCGCCGCTCGCGGGGAAAACGATCGCTGTTTCTTTAAGGCCCGAAACGTCGGGCGCCTCCGCGGCGCTCACCGTTATGACAACAAGCGGCAGAACCATCGCGCAGACGATAAATAACGCGAGTATTTTTTTGATTTTCATAGTTGTACCTCCAATATATTATAATAGCTCATATTATCACGCTCCTTATCACTTATTTTACTAAAAATTTGTCCGGAATTCAAGTAGTTTTTGCAATTTTTTAGCTTAATTAAAATTTAGAAAATTTAAACTTCTTATATTAACAACAAAAAAGATATTGACATTTATCCCATATTAGTATATACTATGTATATACTAATATGGAGGTGTTTTTGATGACAACAACTGTTCAAAAATGGGGCAACAGTCAAGGTATCAGGATCCCCAAGGTTCTGTTGGAAGAGCTGAATTGGAGCGATAACGAGCAACTTATATTGAATGCCGATAAAGACAAACTTGTAATTGAAAGGGCAAAGCCTCACAAGAATATTAAAGAACTCTTTGCTGATTTTGATGGCGATTATAAACCAATTGATATTAATTGGGGAAAGCCTGCGGGGAAAGAAATATGGTAAGTCAAGGAGATATTATTAAGATTAATTTCAATCCTCAGATGGGTCATGAGCAAGCGGGTTACAGGCCCGCTGTGGTCGTGAGTAACGATTTTTTTAACAAAAAAACCAATTTAGTTTTAGTTTGTCCCATAACAAGCACTAATAATATGTTTCCGTTGCATATTCCACTGGATGACAGAACACAAACAAACGGCGTAATTTTGTGTGAACATATAAGAGCATTGGATCTTAACGCAAGACCACACAAAGTTATTGAAAGGCTGCCACAGGATCTTATAACAAAAGTTGTTGACGTTGTGTACGCAGAAATTGAACAAATCTAATGCAAATTAAATAAAAATGCGGCTGTCAAGTCGCATTTTTCAGTTTACGCCGGAGAATATAATAATAAAATACCATTCTCTAAAAAAATTATAAAAAAATATTGCAATTTCTGTAATGTTAATGTAAACTATATTTAAGTATGTATAAAATTAACTAAAGCGAGGAGACTGAATTTTATGAAGGTATTGGTTATCGGCGGCGGCGGCAGAGAACACGCGATCATCTGGAAGCTCGCGCAGAGCGACAAGGTCGACAAGATCTACTGCGCACCTGGCAACGGCGGCATATCCGAGCTCGCCGAATGCGTGGACATCGGAGTTATGGATCTTGAGAAGCAGACCGCTTTCGCCAAGGAAAATAATATTGACCTGACGGTAGTCGCTCCCGACGATCCGCTGGCCGCGGGCGCCGTTGACGCATTTGAGGCGGCAAGTCTTAAAGCGTTCGGCCCGAACAAGGCGGCGGCGATCATTGAGGGCAGCAAGGCCTTTTCAAAGGATCTGATGAAAAAATACGGCATACCCACGGCGGCTTATGAGATTTTCGACTCAAGCTCCGCTGCGATAGATTACATAAAATCGCAAAACAAATTTCCTGTCGTTGTAAAGGCGGACGGGCTCGCGCTCGGCAAGGGCGTTATAATCGCCAAAAGCCTTGACGAGGCCGAGACAGCCGTTCATGACATTATGGACGACAAGATCTTCGGCGCGGCGGGCGGCAAAGTCGTTATCGAGGAGTTTTTGACAGGCCCCGAGATATCGGTGCTCGCGTTCACCGACGGAAAGACTATGAAGCCCATGGTCTCGGCGCAGGACCACAAGCGTGCCTATGACAACGACGAGGGCCCCAACACAGGCGGAATGGGCACGTTCTCGCCCAGCCGCGTCTACACCCCCGAGGTGGCCGACGAGTGCATGAACAACATCTTCCTGCCCACAATGAAGGCCATGAACGCCGAGGGCAGGACGTTTAAGGGCGTGCTCTACTTCGGACTGATGAAAACGGCGGATGGCGTTAAGGTCATTGAGTACAACTGCCGCTTCGGCGACCCTGAGACACAGGTCGTGCTGCCGAGGCTCAAGACCGATCTGTTTGACATAATGAGCGCGGTCGTTGACGAAAGGTTGTCAGACATTGACATCGAGTGGTCGGATGAGGCCTGCGTCTGCGTCGTTATGGCCTCGGGCGGCTATCCGAAGTCATATCAGAAGGGATATAAGATCGACGGCATCAAGCAGGCCGAGAGTTTGGGCGCAACCGTGTTCCACGCGGGAACCAAGCTCGACGGTGCCGACGTGCTGACAAACGGCGGCAGGGTCTTAGGCGTTACCGCGATGGGCGAAACGCTTGACGAGGCAATAAAAAAGGCCTACGGATATGTGGACGTTATTCATTTTAAGGACGCCCACTTCAGACATGACATAGGAATTAAATAAATTTGCATAAAGGAGAAAGCTGAAAATGGAAAATCTTAAAAAACGTGAGGATATACATAAGGTCCTGATCATCGGCTCGGGCCCGATCATCATCGGACAGGCCTGCGAGTTCGACTATTCGGGCACCCAGGCCTGCAAGGCGCTGAGAAAGCTCGGCTATGAGATCGTTTTGGTCAACTCGAACCCCGCAACGATCATGACCGACCCCGAAACAGCCGACGTGACCTATATCGAGCCCCTCAACCTTGAGCGGCTCACGCAGATAATCGAAAAAGAGCGCCCCGACGCGCTGCTGCCGAACCTCGGCGGCCAGTCGGGCCTCAACCTCTGCTCCGAGCTCGCCAAGGCGGGCGTGCTTGACAAGTACGGCGTGAAGGTCATCGGCGTTCAGGTGGACGCGATCGACCGCGGCGAGGACAGGATAGAGTTTAAGAACACGATGAATTCCCTCGGCATTGAGATGGCGCGCAGTGAGGTCGCCTACTCGGTCGACGAGGCGCTCAAGATCGCCGACGAGCTCGGCTATCCCGTCGTTTTAAGGCCCGCCTACACCATGGGCGGCGCGGGCGGCGGCCTTGTCTATAACACCGAGGAGCTCAAGGTCGTGTGCGAGCGCGGCCTGCAGGCCAGCCTCGTCGGACAGGTTCTGGTCGAGGAGTCGGTCCTCGGCTGGGAGGAGCTTGAGCTTGAGGTCGTTCGCGACGCGGCGGGCAACATGATAACCGTCTGCTTCATTGAGAATATCGACCCGCTCGGCGTTCACACGGGCGACTCGTTCTGCTCCGCGCCGATGCTGACCATTCCCGAGGACGTGCAGGCCGAGCTTCAGCGGCAGGCCTACAAGATCGTCGAGGCCATTCAGGTCATCGGTGGCACCAACGTGCAGTTCGCTCGGAACCCCGAGGATGGCAGGATCATTGTTATCGAAATCAACCCCAGAACGTCGCGCTCGTCGGCTCTCGCCTCTAAGGCGACCGGCTTCCCGATCGCGCTCGTTTCGGCAATGCTCGCCTCGGGCCTTAACCTCAGCGACATTCCCTGCGGAAAATACGGCACTCTTGACAAATACTACCCCGACGGCGACTATGTTGTTATCAAGTTCGCGCGCTGGGCGTTTGAAAAATTCAAGGGCGCCGAGGACAAGCTGGGCACACAGATGCGCGCCGTGGGCGAGGTCATGAGCATAGGCAAGACCTACAAAGAGGCCTTTCAGAAGGCGATCCGCAGCCTTGAGATAGGCAGATACGGTCTCGGCGGAGCGAAGGACTTCGGTGAAAAGTCCAAAGAGCAACTCCTTAAAATGCTCAAAACCCCCACCAGCGAGCGCCAGTTCATCATGTACGAGGCGCTGCGCAAGGGCGCGGAGGTCGAGGAAATATACCAAATCACAAAAATCAAGCATTATTTTATCGAGCAGATGAAAGAGCTTGTCGAGGAGGAGGAAAGCCTCAAGCGGTATAAGGGCGAGGTTCCCCCGACAGATGTTCTCGGAACAGCCAAAAAGGACGGCTTCTCCGACAGATATTTGAGCGAGCTTCTTGATGTGCCCGAGGAAAATATAAGAAACGCGAGGATCGCCGCGGGCATCACCGAGGCCTGGGAGGGCGTCCACGTCAGCGGCACGCGGGACTCGGCCTACTATTACTCATCCTACAATATGAAGGACGAGAGCAAGGTGAACACCGACAAGCCCAAGATCATGATTTTGGGCGGCGGCCCCAACAGGATCGGACAGGGCATCGAGTTTGACTACTGCTGCGTTCACGCGGCGATAGCGCTCAAGAAGCTCGGCTTTGAGACGATCATAGTCAACTGCAATCCCGAGACTGTCTCGACCGACTATGATACCTCTGACAAGCTGTACTTCGAGCCGCTGACCCTTGAGGATGTTCTGAGTATACACGAGAAGGAAAAGCCGGTTGGCGTTATCGCGCAGTTCGGCGGCCAGACGCCTCTGAACTTAGCGGCAGAGCTCAAGAAAAACGGTGTTAACATACTCGGCACCACGCCCGAGACGATCGACCTCGCCGAGGACAGGGATTTATTCCGCGAGATGATGGACAAGCTCGGGATCCCGATGCCCCAGTCGGGCATGGCCGTCAACGTTGACGAGGCCATCGCGATCGCCGAGGAGATCGGCTATCCGGTTATGGTGCGCCCCTCCTACGTTCTGGGCGGACGCGGCATGGAGGTCGTTCACGACGAGGAGAGCCTGCGCGTCTACATGGCTGCGGCGGTCGGCGTGACGCCCGACAGACCAATACTCATCGACAGGTTCCTGAACCACGCCACCGAGTGCGAGGCCGACGCGATCAGCGACGGCGAAAATGTGTTCGTGCCCGCGGTAATGGAGCACATCGAGCTCGCGGGAATACACTCGGGCGACTCGGCCTGCATTCTGCCGTCGATGAACATTCCCGAAAAGCATGTTAATACAATAAAGGAATACACGAGGAAAATAGCGAGAGAGATGAACGTACGCGGACTGATGAACATGCAGTACGCGATCGAAAACGACAAGGTTTACGTTCTTGAGGCCAATCCGAGAGCGTCAAGAACCGTGCCGCTGGTTTCAAAGGTGTGCAATATACGCATGGTTCCGCTCGCGACCGACATCATAACCTCGCCTCTGACCGGCAGAAAGTCGCCGATCGCCGATCTTAAAGAAAAGAAGATACCGCACTACGGCGTTAAAGAGGCAGTATTCCCGTTCAATATGTTCCAGGAGGTCGATCCGGTGCTCGGCCCCGAGATGCGCTCGACCGGTGAGGTCCTCGGCATGGCTCCGACATTCGGCGAAGCCTTCCTCAAGGCGCAGGAAGCCACGCAGATCAAGTTCCCCACAAGCGGCAAGGTGCTGATCAGCGTCAACGACCGCGACAAGGACGAGCTCGTCGAGGTCGCGCAGGGCTTTAAGGACTGCGGATTTGAAATTCTTGCCACTGAGGGCACCGGAAAGATGCTCAAGGACAACGGCATAGACGTCAAGATCGTCGCCAAGCTCGGCGAGGGCCGCCCCAACGTCCTCGACGTGATAACAAACGGCGAGGTCAACATAGTCATCAACACGCCCACCGACAAAAAGGGAGCCGCCGACGACAGCTATATCCGAAAGGGCGTCATAAAGGGCCGGATCTCCTACGTCACCACAATGGCCGAGGCCAAAGCCGCCATCGCGGGCCTCAAAACCATGAAGGACGCGACCGGAGACGTGAAATCCCTTCAGGAGCTTCACGCCGAGATCACGGAAGAATAAAGCAACAGCCCCGCAGAAATCCGCGGGGCTTTTATTATGCGTATTTTATTTTTTGGCCGCAAGCGTTGACGGAATTATGTAATCAAACACTTCGGGCTCAACGCCGAGAATATCTTTGATCCGCTTCACGGAAAATGCCACATATTCGTCATCGTTAAAATCGGGTATTCTCGGAACACGGACGTGAAGCTTTGACGCGTCAACACATTCCCTAATTCTGTACAGATTATTTGAAAGATTGCGTATACCGACGCCGGTATATTCCTTATATATTTTCATGTCCATATCCTTGACGTCTATGATCCATTCGTCAATATCATCGGTCAGAGGCTCAACGCATCTCCACGGAACATTCAATGAGGTCTCGATCCGCATTTTCCATTCCGGATCGGCTATGCGGCAAACCTCGTGAATAAACGCGGACTGCAAAAGCGGCTCGCCGCCTCCGAACGTTATTCCGCCTCCGGACATCTTATAATAAATATCATCCTTTTTCAGCACGTCCACAAGCTCCTCGGGCGTGTATGAATATCTGGGGATGCCTCCGAATTCGTCCTCATGGCAAAAATTATTTATGCAGTATTTGCAGCGCAGAGGACAATCAAAAAAAGCAACCAAAGTAACGACTCCGCGGCCGTCCGTTCCCATTCTCAAGCGTGAAACGCTCATAATATCGCCAATCATAGTCCCACCTCCGACTCGGCGTCAAACTCGGGATAAACCCGCTTTTCGCGAGGAATTTTTTCTAATGCTTCTCTCAGGAAATCCGCCTCTCTGTCGCATTTTTCGCATGTGCCCGCGCACGGCCCGACAGACGGACATTCTTCGCTTTCAAAATGTATATTATTCGCCGCCGCAAGCTTTAGCCGTTGATCCCGCAAAATATTGCAGACCTTTTTTCCGTCAAACCGTGCGACCGGTCTCTCTACGCGGTCTTTCACATATTCGTCATTATTTGGAAATGACGGCCCATCGACAAGCACTCCAAGTGTGGTCAGCTGCAATTGTACAGGAAAATCCAACTCGGTTGTTAATTTTTGGACGTTTGATATATCAATATCATCAAATCCGTTTTTAAGTGAAACGTATTTCATACTGGCAAAATCGAAAAAACACGGTTTTTTTATCTTTTCGTGAGAATCGGAAGACACATAGTTGTTTATGTGATATATCCCGTTTAAAATACAAGGCAGCATATTTCCCAAATCGTCAGTGACAAACCCAAGAAAATCGTCAAGGCCTTTGCCTTTGTCAAACTTATCAAGCTTTTTGTTTATATCGTAAAACAAAAACGAGTCAAGATGTGAAAGGTCGGAAACCAATTCTTTAAAGGCAGTGGTTTTTGCGTTTACTTCAAACCTCAGCGGCGGCATCGCGACAAGATGAAGATGATTATATCCATTAATGTCTTTTAATGCATAATACGGATAAAGCGTGCTCGGCTCGTTGTCGGCAAGAAAAACAATATCCTCATAATAACGTAAGTGTGAGTTAAGCTTTTTTGCGACGGACGCCAACGCTTTAAACCTGCCGCTTTCAATGCCGACATTGTCCATTCCCAGCCCGACAGGCTTATAAGGCGAGACAAAACATTCATATTTGTCGGTCACCTTTTTACCGTCAAGGCAAACAACAATCAAAATATCCTTATATTTTTCCAAAAACGGATTGTCCTTGTTCCAAATCATTCCCGTGTCGGTTATCAAAATCCTCATATCAATCACTCCTTACCTGTTTTTTTAAACTTCGTCAAACTGCTTCGGGTAATATACTTTGGAAATTAATATGATTATATCATAACACATGTGTAATAAAACGTACAGTGCACTGTTAAAATAATAAAAGTTTTCCGAGGCGCCCGAACGTTTCCCGTCTTGTTTTACCGGATTGTCAAAGCCGGCGCGGTTATTGAATTTTCATTTTATGAGCAGGTTCCCGCTTTTCGCGATCCGCAAAAGCTCCGACAGATTTTATGTTAAAATGTTCAAATCATTATCAGTACCATGCTACTGTGCCATTTTCCGGCATATTGGCGGTTTCTCCTTCTTCTTTGAGCCTGCGGATAACATGATCGGCATAAAAATACCATTCACGATCTTCGGTTGCTGTCGGCAGCTCATCTTCGGTCAATGGCGCTGCTCCGCGTTCTTTGCGCATCTCATCTATCGCGTTTCGCAATTCATTCAATTCATCGGCAACGGCTGCGCACTTAAAATCCATCTCCGCGGGAACATCAACGGCCATATCTCCTGTTTTGAGATCAACGTTTATAATGCCGCCCGTTTTTTCCAGATCATCTTCCGGATAATATTTATATATCGCCTTATTATTATCTTTTTTCTCTATAAAAAATTTTACCATATTGTTTCCTAACTCTTTCTAACGTAATTATTTTCAATTAAAATCAATTGCGTATCGCCTAATTCTTCGGAATCAACATTTTCCTCACACGTCAATAAAAGCAAATTCACCCACATCGAACAATCCGCCGTCCGTAACTCGGATTTCCGGTATCACCGGCAGCGGCAGAAACGACAGCGATAAAAACGGGTCAATTCCGTCCGCAACACCCGCGGCTTTCGCGGCTCGGTCGAGACTTTTGTGAATTTTTTCGACCTCATCAACCGGCTTTAACGACATCAATCCGCCTATTTCAAGCGGAAGAAACTCTTTAACCTCTCCGCAATTGGCAACCGCGATGCCGCCAGTTTTGCCGAGCGCGTTTACGGCGGCCGCCATGTCGCGGTCGTTGTCGCCAATCACCGCTATATTATGCGAGTCGTGACCCACAGACGTGGCAATCGCGCCGTTTTTAATTCCGTAGTTCGTCACAAAGCCGAAACCTTTTGTGCCCATGTTATGATGGCGTTCTATCACGCAGACCTTTGATAAATTATCCGCCATAGAAGCAGTGACTTTCTTTGTAATAATTGATTTCGGAACCATTTCAATTGCGGGAAAATTATTTGTTTTCGGAGTAAACGCAAAAAAGCTCTCGTCGATTTCGGGAAGATGCACTGTGTTTAATACCGATTTGTCGTTTACGGGCTTCGTTTCAAATAGCGCCTCGCCGTTTTGGACGACAAGTATTCCGTTTTTGTAAACCCTCGTTATTCTCGTAAGCTCCAAATCCTCCGAAACAACCAAGTCCGCTATATACGACGGCGCGACCGCGCCCTTATTGTACATTCTGTAACATTCGGCGGCGTTGAGCGTTGCCATTGTTATCGCGTCAACCGGCTCTATTTCCAAAGAAATCGCCTTTCTCACACACGCCGATACGCTTCCGCGATCCCTAACCGCGCCTACGAACAAATCGTCTGTACAGAACATACAGCGGCGCATATTACGCGCTGTAAGTCCGCCGACAAGCCTCGCCACATCGCGCGAGAGCGTGCCGTCGCGCATTAAAATATACATTCCTTTTCCGAGCTTTTCAAGCATTTCCTCAACATTTCCGCACTCGTGATCAGTCTTTATTCCGGCACACAAATACGCGTCGAGAGCGTTTCCGGACAACAGCGGCGCATGACCGTCTATGATAGGCTTTACAAGCTTGCCGAGCGTTTCCGCGTCCGCGTTTACGATGCCGGGATAATTCATCATCTCGCCTATTCCGTAAAAATCCGGAGCGAGCCGCGCCGTGTCTGATGCCGACAAAACAGCTCCCGAGTGCTCCATAGGTGCGGCGGGCACACACGAGGGGAGCATGAAATTAATATCAAGCGGCAAACTTTCGGCGCATTTCCGCATAAATTTAAGCCCCGCTTCGCCGCATACATTCGCAATTTCATGGGGATCAGCCATTACAGTAGTAACGCCCTTCGGCACAGCCGCTCTCGCGTACTCCTGCGGCGTCACCATTGACGATTCAATGTGCATATGCGCGTCGATAAGACCGGGCAGCACATACTGTCCGTTCAAATCGATCTCGTTTTCGCCGCAATATTTACCGACACCGCAGATAACGCCGTCCTTTACGGCAATATCACCGCTTTCAATTTCGCCCGTAAACACGTTTACAATGCAGCATTTTTTCAAAATCATATCCGGCTCGGTTCTGCCCATAGCCGCATCAATTAAATTCTTCATCACTAATCACCCGGTTCTCTCATATATTTTATTGACATAATTATTCTACCACATAAACGGCGGAAAATCAAGAAATACAGAGGTTTCAAATAACATACTATTTTACATTATTCTCTTTTTATATATATTCGATTTCATAATCTGTAAACTCTGACAGGAATCCATCCATAATCTTCTTAACATTTTCCTCTGCCTTCTGATATATCCCTTCGGATTCAACATTCTCAAGGCCTTTCTTCTCGATCTCATCTACAAGTTCTTCATATTGCGAAAATTCAATCGGATTAAGAATATTATTCGATTCCGAATAGCTTAATGTGTCCCAGATTACATAATTATCATTAAGCTTTGCTTCTGGAAATTTAATATAAATTTTGTCGTCATCAACCCTGATTTCGATTTCGTTTATATCATAGCCGACCTTCACCACTCCGCTGACCGTGATTTTTACCGAGTTTGTTGTTCCGAGCACTTTTATATCATCAAACATATATCTTGTCTCATCCTTACCCATTGTAACGGTATATTCGCCACTGTAAGTGGTTAACTCTGCCATCTCCATAATTTTAGATTTAACGTCTTCAACTGTAACAACCTGTTTTTCTACTTCGCCCGGCAGTTTTAAGTCAAATTCTGATCGTTTTCCAACAATGTAGCCTATACAAAACCCAACTGCCAAAACTATAATCATTACTATAATATTTTTATAGGATCTTAAAATCTTCATCTGTTCTTCCTCCTATATCCACGCAGTAATTAGCACTAATAAATAAAATGCTGCAACAAGCCCTATACCTATTAAAATTACTTTCATTACGCTCTTCGCTACTTTCTTTGCTGCTTTCTTCATTTGTACTACCTCCTCATATTAGAATATTTCTTCATATGTTTCTTTTTAATTTGTATTTGATCTTTTCGTAGCAGCTATGCCGATTTTCTCAAAAAACTCTTAATAATTCTTTTTCTTTTAAGAGTCTGAAAGAAATAATTCATTGCTTAACATTCATTTTGTGTCTCTGTCTTTTCTTGTCTTTATACTTAAATGATATCATTAGAGAGAATAAAATAACAGGAACAATTTAGTGAGATACCTCATTTATTTTTAAAAAAATAGCAAAATAACAGCATCCTCTTTCTTTTTGAAAGAAGACGCTTTGATTTTTGTTATTCCATATTTCTGCGAATCCTGTATTTTTCCATATTAATCGCACCATTAGCAAGCATTTGTTCTGTCCATAATTGTAATGCCTCGACTGTTATAGATATTTTTTCCAATTGCTCCTGAATACTTACAAAATCATCAATTTCAGTATCATTAATAACACCATCTACGGTAATACTAATGAGTCGTCTTTGCTGATCTTGCAGTGTGTTTAATGAATCTATCATCTTTAAAACTATCTGTGATAAAGACTGAATTTTAACTTCAGGTACGTATTGTTGTCCAATAGGACACTGATTTGAACAGTAGTAATTACATAACTCAGGTGATTTATATTTTTGAGCCATTATAAGTATTTCTTCCGGATGTGGTTCAACTCTTTCGTTCTCTATCTTTTCGATTCTCTCCGAGGGTATTGACTCAAGCAATTCACTGGCTTGATCTCGGGTAAGTTTAAGTTCTTCCCTTCTCCGGAAATACGCATTTTTATTCCTTTTGTTTGATACTTTTGGCATATTACAACCTCCTCGTACAAATTATATAATAGTAGGTATAATCTTTCTTTAAAACACTATATTTTTACGATCCAAAAGGCAGTTATACTTTTTTAAGTAATTCTAACAATTTATCCATTTACTTCACCTTTTTCTGACATCTAATCTACAGCCACAACACACCGACATCTAATCCGCATCTTCAACCCTGTGACATCTATCTCGGCAACTCAACCCTACCTCCTTTTGAGCAGAGCTACTTTTGGATAAGTTTCCGCGGAGCGATTTGCGCGCTCGACGCGGATTTTATCCGATACCCCGAAAACTACAGTATTACCGAGCTTTCGCGACTATTTTTATTTTACGCGTGACATCAATACTACCGTCTCGACGTGGGGGGTTCTGGGGAACATGTCGACGGGGGTTATTCTTTTCGGGCTGAAGCCGAGGCTGTTCAATATTTTCATGTCGCGCGCGAGGGTCGAGGGTTTGCAGGAAATGTAGACGATTTTTTTAAGCGTCGGGATTTCGGCGAGGGTTTTAAGCAGCTTTGGGTCGCAGCCCTTTCGCGGCGGGTCGAGCACAGCAACGTCCGGACGGCAGCCGCGTTTTACGATCGTTTCGATTACCTCCTCCGCTTTTCCGGCATGATACTCGGTGTTTTTTATTCCGTTGAGCTTCGCGTTCTCCCGCGCGTCGCTCACGGCCCGCTCAACATACTCTACGCCGATTATGCGCCCCGCGCGCTCAGCCATAAACTGGCCGATCGTGCCGATACCGCAGTATAGGTCAAGCAAGGTCTCGCCGCCTTTGAGGTCAGCGTAATCCCTCGCGATCGAATAGAGTCGCTCGGTCTGCTTTGGGTTTACTTGATAGAACGACTGCGGCGAGATCATAAAGCATACGCTCCCGATTTTGTCCATAAGGCGCGGCTCGCCGTATATCGTCCTGTTTTCCTTCCCCAAAATAACGTTGGTGTTTTTGGGATTTACGTTTTGGATAACTCCGGTAAGGTTCGGGCAGGCGGCCTTAAGCTCGTCGATCAGCTTTTCGGCCCGCGGCAGCTCCGGCTTCGCAGTAACGATCGTGACCGCAGTTCCGCCGCATGCTGTTCTCACGCACAAATGGCGCACAAGCCCGCTCCGCGCGGCTTCGTCATAAGCGGGAATTCCCTCGCTCTTCATCCAGAATTTTACAGCGCTGATTATCTTTTTGCACTCACCAGAGGCGATAACGCAGTCGTCAAGCTCGATCAGGCGGTGGCTGTGGGGCGCGAACATTCCTATCCCGTCCGGCGTCACCGGGAACTGCGACTTGTTTCGGTACCTCGCCGTTTCGGGCGACGGCACGATTTCGTCAATCCCGAGACCGGAAAATCCGCCTATCCTTTCCACGCAGTCCTTGACGACGCCGCGCTTGAACTCAAGCTCGCGCTCATAGCTCATGTGCATCATCGCGCAGCCGCCGCACTTATAGAACATCGGGCACTCGGCCTTGCGCCGCTCGGGCGACGGCTTGACAACCTCGATCAGCTTCCCCACGGCATAGCTTTTAAGCGCCTTGATTATCACGACCCGCGCGGTCTCACCGACTATCACATACGGCACGAACACGGCCATGCCGTTGATCCTGCCGACTCCCCTGCCGTCGTCCGTCATGCCCGTTATCTCTATCTCAAAAATATCGTTCTTTTTCATATCTCAGCCTCACAGAATAATATATCACTATTATACGGCAAAAATTTGCGGCGGTCAAGAAATTACGCGAAAATTATGGACAAACCCGCGCTTTAGTGTTATAATACCGATATGCTTAATATTAAAGAAACAATAATCGTTGAGGGAAAATTTGATAAAGAGCGCGTGAGGCGCGTGTGCTCCGCGCCGATAATCTGCACCGACGGCTTTGAGATTTTCAGGTCAAAGCGCATGGTTGAAACTATCCGCAATCTCGCGGAGACGACCGGGATAATCGTGCTGACCGACAGTGACAGAGCGGGTTTTAAGATCCGCGGCCATATCAAGACCTGCGTCGGCGGCCGCGGCATTGTGAAACACGCCTACATACCGTCGCTCTCCGGCAAGGAAAAGCGCAAGGACAAGCCCGGCAAAGAAGGTCTGCTCGGCGTTGAGGGAATGGACGACGAAGTCCTGCTCGAAGTGATAAAAAAAGTTGCGACCCCCAAGGACGCCGCCCCCGAAAGAATCCTTACCAAGGCCGAGATGTACGCCGACGGGATCACCGGCAAAGACGGCAGCCTGGAAAAGCGGCGGGAAATCCTCGCCAAGATGAAGCTCCCGCTTCGGCTCTCGCCCGGAGCCATGGCCGAGATCATAAACAAGGCCGGACTTTATGACGAATACAAAAACGCACTCAAATCGGAGGCTGAAAAAGATGATAAATAAGATCAAAAACACAATCGGCGAAATACTGCCTGAGATAATAGACATAAGGCATGAGATACACCAAAATCCCGAGCTGTCGTTTGAGGAAACCTCCACGGCCGCTCTTGTTTGCAGCATCCTCGACAAGTACGGGATCGAATATAAATCAAAAATCGCGGGCACCGGCGTTCTCGGCGCAATACGCGGTGAGAAGCCCGGCAGCGGCAAAACGATACTGCTTCGGGCCGACATGGACGCTCTGCCGATCGACGAAAAAAGCGGCGCGGCGTTCGCGTCGAAAAATCCGGGCGTCATGCACGCCTGCGGCCATGACATTCACACCTCGGTCCTGCTTTGTGCGGCGATCGCCCTGAGCAAACTGCGGAAAGAGTTTTCGGGCACCGTCAAGCTGATGTTCCAACCGGGCGAGGAAACCACGGGCGGCGCCGAGCCGATGATCAAGGCCGGCGTCCTTGATGACCCGAAGGTTGACATATGCGCTGCCCTGCACGTCGAGCCCTCGCTGAACGCGGGTGAGGCGGGCTTTAAGAGCGGCGCGTTCTACGCCTGCCCCGACGAGTTTGACATTGTGATAAAAGGCCGCGGCGGACACGCGGCGACCCCGGACAAATGCCTCGATCCGATCGCGATAGCGGCGCAGCTTGTAACGATGATCGAAAATCTTTCGACACGAGTTTTGAGCCCCTTAAGCCCCGCCGCGGTGTCGGTCTGCAAAATAAGCGGCGGCAGCGCGTATAACGTTATCCCCGAAAGCGCGAGTCTCGGCGGCTCCGTGCGCGTGTTTTCGGAGCATGACCGCGCGCTCATGGAAAACGGCATCAAAAACGCCGCGGCGTCGCTGTGCGCGGCGTACGGCGCGGATTTTGAATATGAGTACCGCCGCCTGTTTCTTCCGCTTATTAATGACGAGGGCGTGACCGCAGCGCTGAAAGCCTCCGCGGATAAGTATGTTGACACGATAGCGATAACCGAGCCCACAATGGCAGGCGAAGATTTCTCATACCTGACCGACGCGGTAAAGACCTCGGCCCTGTTCTGGCTGGGCAGCACCGAGCCGGGCGCGGCGCCCTATCCGCTTCACAGCGAGAAATTTTTCGCCTCGGACAAGTGCGTTGAATACGGCGCTGAAATCTTCTGCGATTTTGTTCTGTCGCAGTCACGCTGAGCCTTCCGAGCCTCGGTAATACGGACACGAATGCTCGGTTTCGGGCTTCCCGGCGGCGGGCGTTATGACGGCAAGGGTGCACTTGCCGTCTTTCATAAACGCGCATTCCGCATCCGTGCAGTTTATGTTTGACATTGCTTTTCACCTCGGTTTTATTTTTCGCACCGCATATTTTATTATGCGATTTTTTTGTATTTAAAGGAGATGTTAAAATTGGCAATAATAATTGACCGAAATTGCCCCGCGGAAATAACTGACAGTATATCGCGCCGCTTCCCGAGCGAAACTATTATTAAAACAATGAAGCTTAAAAACGTCACGGGCGCCACCGCCTCTCATCCCGACATGCAGATACATTTTTTAAGCGATCATGAGGCTGTGTGCGCCCCCGAATGCGCCGAATACTACGCGGACGCGCTGCCAAATGTCCGCGTCGCCGCGGGCGCTCTGACCCCGGAAGACACTTATCCGCGCGACATCGCATATAATGCAGCAAGGCTGGGAAAATATGTAATCGCGAATTTGCGGTATACCGAGCCTTATATAACTGAATACTATAAAAAGCGCGGCTTTGAGCTTGTAAACTCAAAGCAGGGCTACGCGAAGTGCAGCCTCGCGGTCGTGAGCGAAAGCGCGGCGATAACCGGAGACGAGGGAATGAGCGCGCTGCTCTCGCGCCTTGGCGGCGTAAAATGCCTTAAGGTCGATCAGAGCGGCGTCGGGCTCTCGGGCTACAGCCACGGCTTTATCGGCGGCGCGAGCGGGCTTGTCCGCGGCACGGCCGTGTTTTTGGGCGATCCGGGAGGCAGCGTGAAAGAGTTTTTAAGCGAGATGAACATTGAGTATTTCTGCGCCGCGAGCGGGCGGCTCAGAGATTTTGGAAGCGTGTTATTCGGAGGTGACTGACGGAATGAATATAACCGAGCTTACGCAGGATGAGATCGAGGGAAGCGACGCGCCCGCCGTGCTTGAGGCGGACGGCGAGGCGCTTGACAGCGAGACCGCCGGGCTTGTCGCCGGCTGGCTTGTGGCAAAATACCGCTCCAAGCTTATCTATGACTGCATTGACGATGTTTTCGGCAAGCTTGACGATGATGACCGCGACGAGGTCTATCGCGGAGTCTGCGATATAATAAGCTGCCGCTACAAGCTGAAACATCTTGAATATATCAAAAACAAGCTGATGGACTATTTTGAATACGACAGCAAAATGAACATAGACGGATTTATCAACTTCCGCCTGAGGGCGTATAAGGATGAGCTCCGCGCCCTTGTCGAGGAATGCGGATACGACATTCTCGGCGGCAGAGAATACAAAGACTATATGGAGCTTCTGGACCTGATCGACTTTTTGTTGAGATTATAAGATAACCCCCTTCCGACTCCCGGAAGGGGGTTAAATGCAGCTCATTTTAATTCTCATCAGCATTGCGGCTCAGGCGCCTTGAGCCCGCGAAACACTATTTTCCGCCGGTATACCGTTTTCATACAAATATTCCGGCGCTATATCTATCTCTCCGTTATTCCAAACCGGAACACCGTAATCAATATAAACGCCTTTAAAAATCTCAATATCGGAAAGCGGCGCATAAGCCTGAAGATCAAGCATCTGTTTAAAATCAAACAGCCTTGATTCTCCGTTGTTAAAACGCACCCACAAACCAAAATCATTTAAAGCGCGCACACCGACAACCTTTAAGCTCGGCTTAATTTCTCCCGCGTACGCTATACCGTCAATAATATACATTATAAACCTCCTATCTGAGCGGGATTTATTGATCACAGATCGGCCCATTCGGCGGGCCTGAAGCCGACCAGGACCTTATCGTCGCTCACTGCGATCGGGCGCTTTACCAACATTCCGTCGGAAGCGAGCAGGCGGAGCTGCTCATCCTCGCTCATCTCCGGCAGCTTGTCCTTAAGCTCCATCGAGCGATACAGCATGCCGCTTGTGTTAAAAAACCTCTTTAGCGGCAGACCGCTCTTTTCGTACCATTCCTTAAGCTCCTCATAAGAGGGGTTGTCGGTCTTTATGTCGCGCATCTCGTACGCGACGCCGTTTTCGTCAAGAAAATCCCGCGCTTTTTTGCAGGTGGTGCATTTCGGGTAACAAATAAATTTGATCATAGCTTTTCTCCTATCTTTATTATATTAATTCCGTTATTGATTTTCCGAAAGGGCCGCGCCGATTATTCCGGCGTCGTTTCCGAGCCTCGCTATTCCGAGGCGCGTCTGCCTGATCGTTTTGCAGAACCAGTTTGCCTCGCAGTACTTTTTGATCGGGTCAAGAAGATAATCGCCCTCCTTGCTTATACCGCCGCCTATCAGCAGCGCCTCGGGCTCAAAAATATTTACAAGACTGCATATGCCGTCGGCTACATATTCAAGATAGCGCGCAACGACCGCCCGCGCCGCCTCGTCGCCCGCCTTCGCCGCGTCAAACGCCGTTCTGCCGTCGACCGTTCCGCGCTCGTCACCGAGCCGCGCCATAAGCGAATTTGGATTTTCTTTTATCGCGGCCTTTGTCTGATTGATCAGCCCGCTCACAGAACCGTAGACCTCCCAGCATCCGCGCTTGCCGCAGTTGCATCTCTCGCCGCCGAAAATCAGCGTGTTGTGCCCGAGCTCCGCGCCGGCACCGTTAAATCCGCGGTAAATTTTGCCGTCGATTATTATTCCGCCGCCGATGCCTGTGCCGAGGGTTATCAATATGAAATCCTTAATATCTCCGCCGTGCGCGGTATACTCGCCGTAAGCCGCGGCGTTTGCGTCGTTTTCGATATTCGACGGAAGCCCGGTCAGCCTCTCAAGCTCCGCCCTGAGCGGCGCGTTCGTCCAGCCGAGATTGCCCGCGTACAGCACGGTCCCGCTTTCACTGTCGATCGCTCCGGGGCTGCCCGCGCCGAGCGATTTAATATCAGACATTCTATGCCCCGCCTCACTGACAAGTCTTTTCGCGAGCGACGCCATGTCCGCCGCGATCTCCTCAAAGCTTCTTTCGGCGAGAGTGGGCGTCGAAAGCTTTTTAATTATCTTTCCGTTTTCGTCAACAAGGCCCGCGGCGATATTCGTGCCGCCCAAATCTATTCCGATGCGCATAGTTTTCCTCCTAAGCTTTAATACATTTATTGTACCATTATATTTTAATTTTGTAAAGGGCGCGTTGTTTTCAAATTATGCAATTTTATTTCTTGACTTAATATAAAAAACAATGATATAATTATCTCAATAATAGACAAAATAGTAAATTTCACTAATTATTTATTTAAAAAAATATGAAAATATAGAAAAGGAAAAATGATGATAAAAAGTATTGATTTCACAAACGAGCTTATCGGCTTTCTGGACAAAAGTCCGGTAAATTTTATAGCCGTCAATAATTTCAAGGAAATGCTTGTGTCCCGCGGCTACACAGAGCTTAAGGAGTCAGAGGAATGGGACGTTAAGGCGGACGGAAATTATTTTGTGACCCGCAACGGCTCGGCGGTCATAGCGTTCCGCATGCCCGAGAGCCCCGAGGCCTTCGCGATCATCGCGGCGCACAGCGACTCGCCCGGGCTCAAGATCAAGCCCAACGCAGAGATACGCGTCGAGGATAGGTACGTCAAGCTCAACGTTGAGCAGTACGGCGGCCTGATAATGTCAACATGGTTTGACAGACCGCTTTCCGTGGCGGGCAGAGCCGCGGTCAAAACCAAAAACGGCATTGAGATGAAGCTTGTCAACATTGACCGCGACCTGCTGGTTATCCCGAGCCTCGCGATCCACATGAACAGAAGCGTCAACGACGGCTGCGCGTTTAATATCCAAAAGGATCTGCTTCCCCTGTTCTCGGGCGGCGGCAAGGGCAAGACCTTTATCGAAACGGTCGCCGACAGCATAGGCGTCAAGGCGGATGACATAATCGGAACCGACCTTTTCCTCTACACCCGCGTTCCAGGCAAGGTTTGGGGGCGCGACAACGAGTTTTTCTCGTCGCAGAGGATCGACGATCTCCAGTGCGCCTACACGGGCATGAGGGCGCTGATCGACTCAAAGCCCACAAAGTCCGTCAAAATGTGCTGCGTTTTCGACAATGAGGAGGTCGGAAGCGGCACCAAACAGGGCGCGAAATCCACGTTCATGCATGACGTTATGATAAGGGTCTGCAAATGCCTCGGCATGGACGAGAGCGGCATGCTGCGCATGCTGGCCTCGAGCTTCATGGTCTCGGCGGACAACGGCCATGCTGTTCATCCCAACTACGCCGACAAGGCCTGCCCCACGAACCGCCCGTATGTAAACGGCGGCGTGCTTGTTAAATACAACGCGCAGCAGAAATACACAACCGACGCGGTCTCCGAGGGTATATTCCTGAAGATCTGTGAGGACGCAAAGGTTCCCTATCAGCGTTATGTTAACCGCAGCGACATTCTCGGCGGCTCGACGCTCGGCAACCTCTCGACCGAGCAGGTCTCGATCAACACGGTCGACATCGGCACGGCGCAGCTCGCCATGCACTCGGCCTACGAGACGGCGGGCGTGGATGACGCGCTTCACCTCTATAACGGCATGAAGGCCTTCTACGACGTGAGCATAACCGCCAAATCCGACGGAGTCTATAACATTGACTGATCAAAACAGCCGCACCCGACGATTTCCGAGCGCGGCTTTATATTTTATATAATTAAGCTTGACAAATCATTATGCGTACGCTATAATGTACATATAATAATATCGGAGGCGATAATATGACAAACACAAATATTACAAATTTCAGGAAAAATGTTTTCGGCTATATAAATCAGGCCGTTGAATACAACGACATTGTAAACGTGAGCACCAAGAACGGTAACGCTGTGATTTTAAGTGAGGCCGATTATAATGGGCTTATGGAGACCTTGTATTTGTCAAACGATCCGAAGGTAAAAGATGAGATCGTCAAGGGCCTGAACACTCCTCTTGAGGAATGCGCGGACGAAAGCGAGGTCGAGTGGTGACATATAAAATTGTGTATACAAAGGCGGCGCAAAAGGCGATACCGAAGCTGAAAGCGGCGCAGCTTGACGAAAAGGCCAAAAAACTGATAGCGCTGCTTCGACGAAATCCTTATGAGTCGCCGCCTCCGTTTGAAAAGCTTACCGGCAATTTGAAGGGTGCGTTTTCAAGACGCATCAACATTCAGCACAGGCTTGTTTATCAGGTATACGAGGAAGAAAAAACCGTAAAAATCATCAGTATGTGGACGCATTATGAAAACTGATTTTTATTAAACGCTTTTGCGTCACATCAGGCTTTCGGGGGTTATCCGCTCGTAGTATGTCAGATGCTTTATGCACTGGCTGAACATCACAAACTCGCCTATAAAATCCTCGTCGGCGCCGAGCTTCGCGTATTCAATGCTCTGTTTCAGCGAAATGTCGATCTCCTCAAGCTCGTCGGTGTCGATCGTCATTCCTATCCACGTCTGCGCGTCTTCCCACTCACCCTTGAGGCTCTCAAGCTCGCGCACGATAGTGTCGTAATCATTCCGCTTAAACGCTTCGGTCACTGTGTCGTAAACCCTGCCGACCCGCTCATCGAGAGCGCTCACCTTAAAATTGTGGAAGACGATAAGACCGACCGCCAGCGCGAGCATCGCCAAAGTGATTATAACTCTTTTCATTCTACTTCTCCTTTTTTATTATAACCGTGTCGCCGCTTCTGTCGGCTCCCATATAAAACACCTGCGAGACTTTTTCGATCCCCTCTTCCCGAAGTTTTTTCATCATCCAGCCCTTGGTTTTTTTCAGGCGCTCAAGATTGGCGGAAATAAGATTTCCGTTGTCGATTATGATATAGCTTATCTCGGGCACCGAAACTTTAAGCCCAAGATCGTCGGGCGTCACGGGGCGGCTGACCGAGTTCTGGATAACGCTGACGTTTCCGTTTGTTTCCATTATGACATATTCCACGTCGTCAAGCGAAGTCGCGCCGCTGTTGCGGATCTCCTCGAGCAGGTCGCCGATGCTGTAACGCTGGTTTTCCATTTCCTTCTGGTTTATTTTCCCGTCGCCGTAAAACGTGCTCGGTTTTCCGTACAGGACCGAACGCACGTTTATATTTTTGTACGCGATAAACGAGAGCGCGACCTCGAAAAACAAAAGTATAATAATAGACACGATCGCGGTGGCGAACGGCTTTCCCGGGTCAACAATCGGGTCGGCGGCAATCTCGGATATAATGATCGTCACAACAAGCTCCGACGGCTCAAGCTCGGCGATCTGCCGCTTTCCCATAATCCTCAGCGTAAGCACCACAAGCACATACATGATCGCGGTGCGCAGCACGGTAATCAGCATAAAATCATTCCTTTTTTCAGTTTAAGCTTATTATTCCCAAAAATGAAACAATTAACAAATTTTCTTTAATTTCATAATATATTACAGGCAGTGTCATTATCCGACATTCCGCCTAATAATAATAGAAAGGAATTGAAATTTATGCCATACGCAAACGAGACAAAACTGCCCGACAATATGCTGGTGGGATATGCCTATGTTCCGATACAGCAGGCAAACATGCGGAACCTTTTCGACCCGGAATACGGTCTCAAGGAAGGCACGATATTCCCGATCCTCAATAAGCCGCTCGGCGTCTACGGCCACCAGATCAACGGCGACACGATATTTCAAAACGGAGGTATGCAGGAATGAACAGGAATGAGTTGTTAAATCAGATCTCCGCGTTCGCCTTTGCCGAGAAAGAGTGGAACCTATATCTTGACACCCACCCAAACGACAAGGAAGCGCTCAAGAAACATAAGGCTATGGCCGAAAAGGCCAAAGAGCTGATCAAGGAATATGAGGAAAAGTTCGGCCCGCTCACTCCGATGAGCGCGGTCTGCCAGGAAAGCTTCGACTGGATAAGCGGCCCGTGGCCCTGGGACAACTGCAATTAAGGAGGGAATAAATTTATGTGGAATTATCAAAAAAAGCTGCAATACCCCGTAAACATCAAAAACCCCGACCCCAAACTCGCGTCCTATGTAGTGAGTCAATATGGCGGTCCTAACGGCGAGATCAGCGCATCTTTGAGATATTTGTCGCAAAGATACTCAATGCCGACCGACGCCGCAAAAGCCTTGCTCACCGACATAGGCTCTTTTGATTTAAAATGAGGCTATCTACTCCTGCTTCGGTTATTGCGCTGTTTTCGCTGTTTTTCATCATGTTAGTGTCTTTTTTCTTATCCAACATATCACCTACTATCACCTGCCACTTATGCGGCAGCAAATTCACATAAACATCGTAATGATCTCTGTCATATATAACTATTTTCTCAATTAAATTTCTGTAAAATGTTTCATTTCTTTCTGTTCCATAAAGCATTTTATTTATATGAACTTCAATATCTTTTATCGCACTGTCGATATCATAGCTGTCTTGCGATTTTCCTGATAACTTTGACAATAGTTTTTCAAGCTTTGTTATTTCATTTTCATATGTCTCCTTTTTTAGTCTGTACTCCTCTTTTGACAAAATGTCATTTAAGTACAGGTCGAGCAATTTTTCTTTTTTTGAGTTCAGATTAGATATATTTTTTCTTATTTCTGTTTCACTAACTGTTTTCTCACGATCTCTTATAAAAATCGGCCTGAGCGCTTCGGATATGCCGTTAATAATTTTGGGCTTATTCACTTCAAGGTGTTCAATAACTTTTTGTATTATAATCATAAAATCCTCATCTCGAATGCCGGCATGAAGATCACAACCTATTTTGTTCCCAGCCTTATCCGTCTTCACTCCGCCATACATCATAGCATTGTAGCATCTCCATGATTTGTATTTGCTTCCGTCTTTGCGTTTTTTGCTTCGTGATACAAATCTGTTTCCGCAGCAGCCGCATATAAGTTTTCCCGAAAGCGTATAACGATTGCTGTGTTTGCTCTTTATTTCAGCGGTTGGTTCTTTCTTTTTAAGCTCGGCTTGTGCCATGTCCCACAATTCTCTTGAGATTATGGGTTCATGGTGATCTCTGATTATGACAAGATCTTCAATACCGCGATTATATTTCTTTTCGTGTGTCAGATAATCGGGTGTATATGTCTTTTTCTGAATTAAATCTCCACAATATTTTTCGTTTCTTAGCGCTCGAAGTATTACCGTGTTTGTCCACATTACATTGCCTGTAACAGTCTTATAGCCTTCCTCGCGAAGTTCTCTTGCAATTGTTGAAGTTCCCTTTCGTTCATTAACGAATTTATGAAAAATCAAGCGGACGATTTTAGCGCCGTCCTCATTTATGTATAGTTTTCCGTCATGAACGTCATATCCAAGCATATTACGGCCAAAGACAACACCTTTTTCCATTTGCCGCTTCTGTCCCCATTTTACTCGTTCCGATGTTTTTCGGCTCTCTTCCTGAGCAAGTGAAGCCATAATAGTCAGACGCAGTTCACCGTCCGGCGCAAGCGTATGTATATTGTCAAGCATAAAATAAACACCAATATTAAGCGCCTTCAATTCGCGCGTGTATTTAAGCGTGTCAACTGTGTTTCTTGCAAAACGGCTGACTTCTTTGGTAAGAATTAAATCAATTTTACCAAGATGCGCATCAGCAATCATTTTGTTAAACGCCTTTCTCTTTTTTGTGCTTGTGCCGGTCAAACCTTCATCGGCGTAAATCTCCGTCAATTCCCAATCGGGATTTCTTTTAATACTTTCTTCAAAATATCTTTTTTGACTGGCAAATGAATTTGCTTGATCATCGTTGTCTGTCGATACACGACAGTATGCCGCTACATTCAGCATTGCTATCATCCCCTTTTCAATTATATTTTACTATATAATAATAAAAGGTGCAAAAAATTAACGCTGTTTATACTTTTTTTCAATGTATTCAACAGCGTCGTTATATTGTTGTAAATTAATTTTCTTTTCTTCATGAAGCGAAATAAGTATAATTTTTTGGATATTAATCGTAATTTCATCATTATCTCTCAGATTTTCTTTTGGACATATCACTTTTATGTTTTCATTTTTTATCATGCAAAACCTCCAACTACTGTATATTTTATGTGAAAAGTTGCCGGAATATTAACGATAAGTATAAAATGATTAGAAAAAATCATTTTATATTTAGCGTTATATCAATATCTTCGGTATATAAGTGTTTTGATATATCTGTGATGCGAGAGATATATAAAATAATTTAATATTTATAACAAATTTAAACAAGCCGACAAACAGCGGCTTGCAAGACCGCTCATTGGAGTTTCACCTTCCCGACATCCGTCCGGACTATCCTCATTGCGTGCGACGGCGTCGCAACTCATTTTACGGGCTCGCAATTGCTTTAAAAGCAATTGCTCCTTTTCCCACAAAGCACATGGCTTTGCGGGAGCCCTGAATTGCTATCCGCTCGTGCTGTGACTGAATAGAAGTATCTCCCGATACGGAGTCGTCGCCGTTTAAGCTGCAACTTAATTCGGGATAATATGTTTTTCGCTCGCCGAAATCGGGTCATGGCGCATTTATCCGCAGGCTCGTCCGCAACGGAACGTATTTGTCCGCTCTTTATTATGCAGCGGCATTATCCTCCGCGCTTTCTTTGTATCGGTTTTCTCAACCGAGACTCATTATACACGGTATACTCCGCAGCTTTTTCGTAGTATCGAAAAATTTTTTTAAAAGTTTTTTGACATTCAAATGCGGTCCGTATTACGGAAAATATTATCGGCGGCATACTTGACGAGGTTTATAACGGTCTGGGTTACGGCGCTGCAAGCGGTCGAGCAAACACACTAATACGCCAAGCGGTTGAAAACGATGAAACCAACGGCTATGGATATGCCGAGCTTCCGGCAATATCTCAAAACTCTATACGGACAATAATTGACATTATGCAGCGTCCGAATGTTTATCGGACGGCAGAAACTATGTTGAGACCTCTGCTCTCCGAGCAAATTGCAGCTATTAAAAATGGTAAAGATTATTCCGAAGCGGTCATTGAGGCCTATATCGTTATATATCCCGAATTTTTTTCAGTTTCACAAATGTTCGTTGATCAATGTTATTGGGAAACCACAACGGTTGATCCGGCAATCCTAGCAACAGCAAGAAAAATATTGCGTGACGCAAAATAATCATAATATCATAAAAGACGCAGTCCTATTTCAATCGACTGCGTCTATATTGATTTAAACACATAATGCTGCATATAAACTCGCACTCGTTACTGCTTTGCTACAATTACTTGTAAAATTTCAGCAAATAAAAGGTAAAATTGACATTTTTACGCTATTTTTGACTTAATTTTTATTATTTTTTTATTTATCGACAAATACACATTTATGTTATTTATTTATTTCAATTATTATATAAAAAAATGTCAATATTATAACTGAGATGAACCCAAAATGTTTGAATACAAACAAAGCACGAATTGCTTGAACCATTTCCATAATAACAATCCAGATATTTGTCCCCTTTGCATCATTTTTATATAATTTCATAATACTATAGCGAAAAACGTCTCTAATTCGAGCCTCTTTTTGATTTTCATTTTCCGAAACAAATGCTGCTCCCTATATTTTATAGGCCAAAGCTGTTGCCCGAGAGCAGGAAGTCAAAAATATTCATGATCGTTATGCCGTTTTCGTCTTGATGCGTTTTTACCGCGTCTCTTACGATAATTATTTTTCTGAAGCAATCCGGAACGCTGAGCAGCGACGCTTTTTCCTGTTTGATCTTTTCCGCGTCCGGAAGGCTGTACGCGGATTGGATATAACAGCGTTTGCTTCCTTTGTTGGCTACAAAGTCGATCTCAAGCTGCGTTCTGGCCTTTTTTCCGTCTTTGCCCGACGCTCTTTTCGGCACCACGCCGACATCGACCGCGTATCCGCGTATTCTTAACTCATTATAGATGATATTTTCCATCAAGTGCGTTTCCTCGATCTGTCTGAATCCCAGCCTCGCGTTGCGCAGTCCCACATCTTCGAAATAGTATTTCAGCGGCGTTCCGATATACTTTCTGCCTTTCACATCATATCTTTGCGCCTCGCTGATGATAAACGCGTTTTTCAGATACTCGATATACTGCCTGATCGTATTTAAGCTGATGTCCGACCTTATAACGCTTTTAAACGTCGCCTCGATTTTTGAGGGATTCGAAAGCGAGCCTATCGAAGACGCCAAAACATTGATGAGATCATTCAGCTCCTGCACCTTTTCTATACGGTTCCGTTCAACGATATCTATAATATAGGTCTCGTCAAACAAGGTCGTCAGATATTGTATTTTTTGCTCGTCAGTTTTTAGAACAGCTGTAAGCGGCAATCCGCCGTAGGTGACATATTCTGACCATCCGCGATAAACATCGCCGTCATACACGCTCATAAATTCCTTAAACGAGAGCGGATAAATATGCACCTCATCGCCGCGTCCCCTGAACTCGGTTATAATATCCTTTGACAAAAATTTCGAATTGCTGCCCGTGACATACACGTCGGCGTTTTGTATATGAAGAAGCGAATTGAGCACCTCTTCAAACTCTTCGAGCATTTGAACCTCGTCCAGTAAAATATAATACCGCTCATCGTCTTTTATAAGCGAGGATATATATTCAAGAATGACGTCGGGATCTCTGTATTTTCGGTTTTGTCTCAAGTCAAGCTGGATCTCGATTATGTGCGACTGCTCCGTACCGATATCCAAAAGATAGTTTTTGAAAATATTGAATATCAAAAACGATTTTCCGCTTCTGCGGATGCCCGTCACGATCTTGATCAAACCGTTGTGCATTCGTAATTTTAAAGCGTTTAAATATATTTCTCTTGAAATAATCATGATCTGCCCTCCTATTGAAAATCAGCGGCGCTTGTACCGATCTTTTTCAATATTATACACCAAAACATGAAAAAAGTAAACATCTTTATGAAATTTATTAAATAAAATGAATTCGTCAATCACTCCGGCTAAATCGACATCGAAAAGCCTGCCTCAGATGCTCTTTTAAACTATGACACAAGTGTGCTGCAATATTCCGCTTCATTCTTATGATTTAGATTTTGTTTTATATTATCGGACAAGTACTCCAAATTTGCTAAAATCAAATAACTATGATATAATAATTAAGCCAACCATTAGTTATGGTATCTTTTCGATATTCTCTAAAGTTGATATATTATTCAAAACAGTAATTATTTCATCCGGTTTTATTTCATAATATTATAAAATTTCGGAATACTGTCCTGTTGTAAAACTTAAAAATACACCCGTGCGGCTCGTCACAACGGCGGCTATACAATTAACATTCCAAAATAAAATACAACTAAACACAAAAAATAACCAAAGTGTATACACAATATTTAATACATCATGCAATATATTAAAAAATTAAGTAATTCAATTATATAAGTTTATTGAGGTGTTTCTTATGCTTGATTACAAATATACTAATGCTTGGCTGCGGGAACGGCAAATTACTCTGAAAGCGGGATTTGCTGATCTGCTTAAGAACTACGCTAAAACATATAAAAAAACACAATATCCCATTATCTGAAATCTATGCCCTATTGGGATGTTCAAAACAAAACATTTCTTATTGGGAACTGCATCGCGAGAGTACGCAGTTCAAAAAATCCGTGTATAATGTAATACATAATGCCGCTGTTCTATTTAATTTAAGTGATATTGATGCCGAGGCGTTGGCAAACAGCGCAGGACTTTCGCTCATTTACGAGGGAGGCGCGCTGCTGAAAAATTTAAAGTATTCCGGCAAACCTAAAGATCTGTGCGACAGCGCTGTAATCAGCGACAGAATGCTAAGATATTATAAATACAAAACGCCGACAAAACAGGCGCTGCTTGCTATAACAATCGCGCTGAATATGGATAGACCGGAAATAGAAGACATACTGCGCAAATACGGATATTGTCTGTCTGAAAGCATAGCGGCAGACGCAGTAATCAGATGGTTCTTGAACAGTCATAGTAAAACACGCGGGAAAAAACTGTTAGAATTAATTAATTATACACTCGACAAAATGGGGCTTCCTCTTTTAATGACAAGAAATTAATAAAAGTCAAAATTTATTTCCGTTTTTTTCAAAAAAAATAATATATTATGTAATAGACAAAAACGTTATTGTCAATTCACAAATGCAGAAAGCATTATATGAGATATGCTAAAATTCTATATTATATGTCTCATAGATCTTCCTGCTAAGTGATAACATTATTCTATTCTGCAAGGAGGAAAAAAATATGGCAGAAGTAAAAAAATTCATCGAAAATTTCAGTGGTCAAGCGGAGGAACGAGATCAGGCGAAAAGAGAGGTCTCGCAGCTTGTCACGCTTGCAACTGCAAAACTGGACGTGATCGAAGCAAGGTTCAGGGATATGTTCCGCAACAGGGAACTGGAGGCTCAACTGGAAATTGTCGGAGATCGAATGGGAGCTTTTTCACGCGAGTACAGAGTTAATTACAGCGACGGCGATATTTCAAACGCCGTAAAAGAACTTGTCGAATCAATTATGTTGATCGGGCACAGTGACACGCGGACTATCGTTTGCAAAGTTATTGAAAACGCACTGCATTCAATATTTGCTTCTGTGACAGCCACAGAAGAAAGCAAGCGCCTTTTTATTGTGATCTTGGAAGGAGTCTCGCTTGTCAGGTATGACATCGAGATTTGGAAGAGCGCAGAGCAAGATTCATCAATCTTCAAGCATTGTCAGAGTGTAGTTGCCATAACATACGCCCGTTCTGTTGTCGATCACACGAAAGTTTCCGAGGATGAGCTTAATGATGCAATTTTCAGATTTCTCGGGTCTTCGGCTACCATTGACGATATCATAACCTACAAAAAGAAACTCCTTGATCTGCTGAAACTCAAAGCGGACAATGACGGAATCAACTTAGAATTGAGCAACGACGCCAACGACATGGATCTGATTCCTATGTTGACGCAAATTCCTGTTGACGAAAAAAGGGCTAACGAATACGCAGCACAAGCCAAAGAAACAAAGACATCAAAATATGTGGCGACTTTGCTGGAAGAGCAAAAAGCATAAAAAATACATAAACAAAGATATGTCCTGCATACGGACTTATAATCGAACAGATTAAACGCCGCTTTGTTGCAGACAATGCGAAATGATTCTGTTAAAGCGGTGAAACCTATTTATTGGTTTCACCGTCTGCATTTAATATAACATTTAATATAACATTGAAATAACGATCCGCCTCATTTTATCATTAATATACAGAATTTAGTGTTTATCCCGTTGTTTTGATAATATAATAAGCAATATGAATAGCGTTGGGATAAATTTCTCATCCTTGGGCGCTTTAAAGTCCGAGATAATGAACAAATTGAATGAAGGAGCTGATTAGTTTTGACAGTTGATCAAGCTATAGACAAAGTAATAGCGATAGCGCAGAACGAGATAGGCTATCTTGAAAAACGGAACGGCAATAATCTTGACGATAAGACAGCCAACGCGGGCGACGCGAATTACACAAAGTATTGGCGGGATATAGCTCCCGAATATCAGGGCTTGCCGTGGTGCGCAGCGTTTGTGACATGGTGTTTTACTATGGCATTTGGCAAGGAGAACACCAAGAAAATGTTAAAGCACTATCCGTACATATCCTGCCCCGAAATATCTAAGAAATTTACTCTCTGCGCAAATCCGCTGCGAGGGGATATTGTTGACTTTTGGCGCAGCGGAGCGTTTGCTCATACGGGACTTGTGACGTTCACCGCAAATGCGTATGGAGACCCGTTTTCGACGATTGAGGGCAACACATCGGGCAGAAATGAGATAATTGTCAACGGCGGCGGGGTTTACGCTAAGACATATTATAACTCTAACCTGTCGGGCACGAAATTTATCCGCCCCAATTATTCTATAGTGGCGGACGAGCCCGGCTGTACGGATTTTCCGAAGTATAATTTGTCCGATTCGGCTATCAGAGATATAGCAACCTGTATCACAGGAGAGCAGGGCGGAGAGGACGTCACAGCCTGCCGTCAGGAGGCATCGCAGATAGCGAACCTGAACGAGGTCACATATGGACGAGCCAATACCGAGGCTAATATATTAAAGACGCTGCACGACGGCTGGTATGCCAAATCAAACTGGGACAATGGATGTACGCAGAAGGCTATCGACGCAGTTAAATTTGTGCTCGTTGATGGCAAACGCGTACTGCCCAGATATGTAACCGAGCATGATATGTTCCCTCTGGATGCAGCAATTTCGGGACACTGGAGCAACGGCAGGTCTGAGAACAGATCACAGTACATACCGCACCAAACAACAATAAAACAAAACCCGTCACGTTTCGGCGGATGCGGAGCTTCTTATACGTTCTATACTTTCTTCGGTTCTAACGGAAATAAGGACGTGGCGGGCTATTACGCGAAAGATTATAAAAAATACAAAAACGATATTCCTTGGGAAGAATCGAGAGAGGGTGGTCTTATGAGTAAGGAATATGATAAGCTTGTGAAGAAAAACGAGCTGCAGGACGCTGCGATAAACGCTGCGGGTAAGGATATACAGGATATTGTTAAAGCATATCCGACCATGATATACGACTACATAGACGAAAACATGCCCGCATGGTATCGACCGACCATTGAAAAACTGGTCAGAAAGGGCTATCTCAAAGGCGACGAGCAGGGACGCCTCCGCCTGACCGAGACGGAAATGCGTCTCTATACCGTAAATGACCGCGCGGGTATTTATGGGGAGTAAGCCGCACATGAGGCTGTTTTAGCGTTGACTCCGTGAGCCGTTTTGTCCTCGGTTCTCGGTTGAGCTTCGGAAGGTTGGGCAATAACCACAAGACAAATATATAATATATCGAAATAAAACGCTCAAATAGGCTCCGTCGGAATTTTCCGCGGAGCCTATTTTTTACGCTGAAAAATATAATAATAAAATATCATAGCCCTATTTTATTATATATTTGTAGTAGAATCGCTGTCTGTACCCTATTTTATTCAATAAATTTTATACCGTTTTTGACACTAAACTGCGATAAATTATGGTCAATTACAGTGATTTCGCCACATTTTCAGTTTTATCAAAAACCCTCGCTATCAACGTTTTTACGGGCTTTTCGGGCTTTACCCGCAAATCTGTGTTAAAATTTTACAAAAATATTTCAAAATCAGATTAACATGTCAAATTTTTAAATCAGCCTCTTTAAAATAATATGTATGCTAATTAAACTCTCAGCAATATTGAGAGTCACAAGCAAGGTATACTTTAGCTTATATTAACTTATCAGCAAAATATCCTCACGTTTTGCGGCCAGTTCTTCCAATTCAGGTGTGAAGCCGCTTATACTGAATAAAACATACCAAACCTTCCTCGTATTTCTGTGCCAGTCAACATCTTTTGTTTTCTCTTCCAAATCGCGCAGAACATTTAAACCTACAGGTTCGTTCCAATATTTACATTCTCCAAGTATAATATTCTCGCCATCCGGATCTATTGCGGCTATGTCAATTTCAGTGTTTCCCGACCAATATCGTCCGACTCTCGAGAACAGGAAGGGCCACGCGCCGGAGGCGTTTAGCTCCCACATTCTCTCGCGACATATATCCTCATACACGAATGCGGTTTGACGACTGATGAGCCCATCGCGTATTTTCCCCGCCGCAATTTCAGCATGACCGCTTTCTATGAAACTCATATTCTGATAGACAAACGCAAACCAAAATCGAATATAATTGTCCTTTATTTTATACAAGCCCTTCTTGCTTTTTTCTGGATTATCTTCCGTCACCGGAACTTCCCGCTCAAGAATATCCAAATCAATAAGAGTTTTCAGATATTTCGTTAGGCTCGTGGATTTAACCTCGAGCAGCGACGCAATGGCTGACAGCTTACTGTTTCCTGCGGCTATGGCTCGTATTACGGAAAAATAGCTGCCTATTTCCGATACCTCCTGCTGTAAGAGGAAATGCGGCTCATCATACAGATAGCTCATAGGGTTCAGAACGCTTTTTTTTATTGCGGTGTAAATATCATCACATTCCGCAAGTGCCTCAATATATTTCGGAACTCCTCCGGTTACGGAATACAACTCAATAAGTTGCCTTTCGCTTTTTTGAGGAAAGAATTGCTTATAATACCGAAACGGAATTTGTTTAAGCCTGATTTGAGCGGTACGCCGACCATATAAAGGGCTGTTATAGGCAAGCGTCTGTGACTCCATCATAGAAATCAGTGAGCCGCATAAAATCACCATAACGGAGCGATCCTTGAGTGTTTCTTCCCATATACGCTGAAAAACGGACGGGAATGCCGGATTTGACTTTCCAAGATATTGGAACTCGTCAATAACAATTATCGGTTTTTTTGTAAACTGCGTGTTCATAATCGCCTTAAATATAGTATTCCAGTCCTGCACTGAAGCTCCGCGCAGCAAATCATTGTCAATAAATTCAGCGGTCTTGTTCTTGAAATCCGTTCTGTTTTGCGCCTCGCTTTCCTCGCTTACAAGGAAAAACAGCGCCGGTTTATCTTTTATAAATTCCGAAATCAATGTAGTTTTTCCCACGCGTCTGCGACCGTAAAGTATAACAAGGGAAGAACCGTCCCTGTCATATTCTTTCTGTAAAACCTCTAACTCCTTTTCTCTGTCTATAAAAGCTTTCATTTCCGCCACCTCATAACTATTTATTATCTCAGTAATTATTATACCATAAATTATTATAATTGCAAGTATATTTTTGTGATTGCACTTAAGAAATAAAGGATAACTCCAAATTATC
>CANQKC010000015.1 GCA_947624305.1 uncultured Monoglobus sp.
TTTTGTCACCCTTATTAAGTATATCATGTTTTTGGATTCTTTGGGTTACAATTTTATTTCAAAATTAGATTGACGTGCCGCCGACATTTTGACGGTTGACATTTGAAACTTAAATTGATATAATGTATTATGTATGAATAAATTTCCGGAGGCTTTTATTTATGAATAAAAACACTGAACGCGAAACATCGGTAAAGAAAAAAAGCGACAAGCGCAAAATGCTCCATGTTGTTCTCAGCGTCCTTGTCGTCCTCGTGATGATCAGACAGTTTTTTATGGGGAATTATTCTCATGTTTTCACCTGTGTGCTCACGATACTGTTGTTCACGATCCCCACGTTCGTCGACAGGCACCTCAACATCAAGATGCCGATACTCCTTGAGGTGATCATTCTGTTCTTTATTTTCGCGGCCGAGATCATGGGCGAGATACAGAGCTTTTACACTCTTATACCTATGTGGGACACCATTCTGCACACGATCAACGGATTTATTATGGCGGCCATCGGCTTCGCCCTGATCGACATTCTCAATCAGTCGCCGAGAATTCACATCACAATGTCGCCGTGGTTCGTGGCTTTTGTGACGTTCTGTTTCTCAATGACGATCGGTGTGCTCTGGGAATTTTTCGAGTACAGCATGGATCAGATCTTCATGACAGATATGCAGAAGGACTGGCTGGTCCACAACATTTCGTCGGTGCTGATTAACCCCAGCGGCCTTAACGAGCCGATTATCATCAAGGACGTCACGCGGACGGTCATCTCGGGCACGATCAACGGAGCGCCCCAAGACTGGGTGGTTGACGGCGCGTATCTCGACGTCGGCATAATCGACACCATGAAGGATCTGATAGTTAACTGCATAGGCGCCGTCGTGTTCTCGATCTTCGGATTTCTTTACATAAAGACCCGCGGCAAGGGCCGTATAGTCACCAGTCTTATACCAAAGCTTAAGACCCACGAGGAGATCGAGCAGACCCGTCTTGAGCTCAGCGAGCGCAAAAAGAAAAAGGAAAAGAAAAAATAAAGAAAAAATAATTAAAAATTTTTCAAAAATGTCTTGACAAACAAATTTTGATTTGCTATAATAATTAAGCACTTGAGAAGAGTGCTTATGCGGGAGTGGCTCAGTGGTAGAGCGTCACCTTGCCAAGGTGAACGTCGCGAGTTCGAATCTCGTCTTCCGCTCCAGTGAGGCATCGGTTTTCCGGTGCCTCTTTTGTTTTTTACAAATTTGTAATATTCAAATCAAAAATAATAATTGAATTTTTTTGGAAACAGTAGTATAATGTTTTATTATAGATATATTATGTTAATAATACGGTCATGGAGAGAGTGAAATGCTTCAGAAGAAAATTATCTGGAAACTGAATATAATTGATCTGCTGCTCATAATTATTATAGCGCTCAGCATTGCCGCGCTCATTTATAAATCCGTTTCGGGCGGGGATGACAGCGAGTATCGGAACTATAACCTTACATTTGTGTGCGAGAGCGCGCCGATCGGCCTTTTTGACACGATCGACTCCGACCGCCTCTGCATTGACGGCGGCACCGGCGAGGAGATAGGCGAGCTCCGCGATTTTGAGATAACCCCGATCGTCGAGTACGCTCCCCCGATCGCCGCGCAGCCGACAGCCGAACCCGACGAGAGCGAGGACGAAAACGCGTCCGAGGATGAGGAAGCCGATAACGAGGACACCGAAGATGAGGAGAATGATCGGGACGAGAGGCGCAGCACGCCGAGACCCGCTCCGACCCCCGAACCGACGCGGGCCAAGGCCGTGTTCAACATAACCTCCGAGGCGGCGAAGACTGAACACGGAATAAGAATAAACAAAAACGTGTATCTGCTGGGCCAGAGCATGCAGCTTGTTATCGGAGACACGGTTTTTGACGTTTATATCAGCAATATGGAATAAGCTAAAGCGGGCTTCCCGCAGGAATAATTTGGAAATATTATGAAAGCTACATTGGTCGAAACATATAAAAACAGTTTTCTTTACGAGATTATCCTTTGGATAACCGGCGTTCTGGTTCCGCGCCTCAAAAATGATTTTTTATCGAGCAGGCTTTCGTCGTTTATCGACTGGGTAGACAAGTCGGTTATCAGCAACAAATATCTTGAAATATTTTTTGACACAAAAAAGGTCGGCGAGGCGTGGTACGCCAGCGCGTTTTACAGATACACCACCTACGCGATAAGGCACATCGCCTTTCATATTCCCAGATCAAGGATAAAGTTCCGCTCGTATTTTATCGGGATCTTCATGCTGTTTGTGCTGCTGTTCCCCGCGGAATACTGGGATAATTTCTACATGGTCCCAGCGTTCGCCTGTATCGCCCTTATATTTATCAGCCGCTGCGCCGTTCAGAGGACCGGCGTTATTTTCGTGCTGATAAACATAATAATAACAATGTTCATCGGAATGATGAGCATTTCGATCCCGATAGCCGCCTGCAAGACCCTCTCATACTTTTTGCTGGCGGTCGATCTGTTTTTCCTTATCTCGTTCGCCATCAGGAACCAGGGCGACCTTGAAAACTACCTCATGTTCCTGTTCATAGCCATGGTCGTTCTCTGCCTTGTGGGAATTGTTCAGGCAAACGGCCCGGACGATTTCAATCAGGCCATAACGGGAGTGTACGGCGACCCCGATGTTTTCGCCGAGATCCTTGTGCTTTTGTTCCCGTTCGCTTTCGTCTATCCCATAACCCTTAACTCAAAATGGCGAAGACTGATTTACTCGGTTCTTGTCATGGGCGCGTCGTTCTGGGTTATCACCGCCACGCAGTCGATGGCGGCCTTCATCGCGTTCTTTATCGAGCTGATCATAGTCATCGTTCTGATCGACCGCAGATACATTCCGATGATACTCCTGCTTGCCCCCACGTTCAGCGGCAGAGTTATCAACAACATCGTTCTCATGTGGCACCGCGAGAGCGGAAACGGAAACATATTCCAGAACATAATCAACGCCTTCCGCGGCTTCTGGCGGAACGGGTTCGGCGTCAGCACCGACAGCTTTGTCAATCTCTACAACGCCTCGGCCCTGCACTACGGCGACAAGCACTCGCTCATCAACCTGCCCAACGTCACCATAAGCCCGATATATTTCAACATTCTCGCCAACATCGGCGCGATCGTTATGATCGGATTTATGTATTACATCCTGCGGATAGCCCATTCCTCGATCACATGCATGTTCAGAGCCACGCCGAGGCAGAGGATAGTGTTCGCTGCGGGTCTGGCGGCGCTGCTCGGCATCTCGGTATCCTCGCTGTTTGAGTCGTCGCTTTTTGAGCCGAGAGTGCTTATAATGTACTGGTCGATGCTGGGTATACTCAGATCGGGCAGGATCATTAAGCTCGGAATTCTTGATTAATCGTCACAAAGCCGACAAATTTTTTAAATTTATATTGACGCGGCGCGATATTTTTATTATAATAGTACCGACAGACAAAAGGGGGAACTCAGATGAAATCCGAAAAATTATATATAAAGGCGCCGCAGAAGATCGGCTTTAAGGCGTTCGCCGTTATAGCCTACATACTTCTGTTCGCGGTCCAAAGGCTTCCGGCGCTGTCGATCGAGGCGGCGGAGCTCCGCGACGTTTCCGAAAACTTCAGCGTCTCGTCGCTGGCTCTCGGCAATTTTATTAAATTTTTCGATTATTTCGCCGTGCCCGTCGGCGGCGGCGCCATATCTATAATCGTTATCGCGGCTGTCGCTCTCGTGCTGGGCCTGGTCGTTCTGGCGCTCTCGCTGTTCCCGTACCGCGAGGTGCAGGTCGTAAACTTTGTCTTGTCGGTTCTGGGCACGTTGGTTTCGATCGCGCTGGCGGTACTTATCACCGTTTTTGTTCCGCTCTGGAACGCGGACGGCGCGTTGTCGGACATACTGGGCTTTTCGGCCCATTACATAATAACATGGCTGCCCGCTGTTCTGTTCATGATCGGAACGATATTTATATACGCCTACGCGAAAATGCCCTCATACAGGCTTTCCGACGGCAGATTTTTCAAAACGCTGCTGAACGCGCTGGCGCCTAAGAATTTCACCTCGACATTCAAAAAGCGCGACAATACCGAGGCGCTGTTCAGGGCCACCGTTCCGCTCAAGCAAAAAAAATACGCGACGATGTCCGAGCCCGCCTCGATAAAAAAAGCGAGAAAAGAGTCGGCGAAAAGGCGCGGCAAAATGGACTATACTCAGGTGCTTGACGAATTTGAGGCCACAGACAAAAAGCTCTCAAAGCTCCAAATGGCCGTCAACCGCCGCGAGCACGCGGAGCGGATAGCGAACAGGTCGGTCGAAAGCGAGAACCGCGCGCTGCTCAACAAAAAGAAAAAACGCGCCTCCGCGCGGACAAGCGCGGGCGCGGCCCAAAGACGCGCGTCGGCGCCGGTCGATAATCGGGCAAGGGCGCTCGAGATAGCGAAGCTCAAGGCAAAGCACGCCGAGGAGGTCGCGGGCCGAAACAAGGAAATATATTAAATATCGCTCAATGAAGAGGGAGTTTTCCTTCTTCATTATTTTTTAACAAACTGTTAACAAAACACTTGCTATTTCACGGAAAATCTGTTATTATATAAATTAGATAATTTTTACATAAGGACGGTGAGTTTATGGACTTTTTCCAGCCAATGCTTAACGGCTTATACGCCACATTTATTTATGACGACCGATGGGTGCTGTTTGTGCGCGGTATCGGCTACACGCTGCTTATCTCGCTTTTCGCGGTTCTGTTCGGACTGATCCTGGGCATAATCGCGGCTCTCGGCAGACTGTCAAAGGTCAAAATTTTCAACTGGATATCGGGGCTTTATATCGACATCATCCGCGGAACCCCGACCATGGTTCAGGTGCTTATATTCTACTTCGTTATTCTCGCGGGCGCCAGGAACATTCCCGCTTGGTTCATCGGCGTTATCGCCTTCAGCATCAACAGCGGAGCGTACATTGCGGAAATCGTGAGGGGCGGAATTCTCTCGATCGACAAGGGACAGACCGAGGCGGGACGATCTCTCGGCCTCACTCAGGCACAGACTATGCGGCTTATAATCATGCCGCAAACGCTTAAGAACATCCTGCCCGCTCTTGTCAACGAATTTATCGTGCTTATAAAAGAGACGGCGGTTATCGGTATGATCAACAATATCGATCTGCTGGGCGCGGCGAAAAAGGTCCAGACCCTTACATATGACTTTTTGTGGCCGCTCGTATCCTGCGCCGCGATATACTATGTGATAATAAAAATCTTTTCCGTGCTTTTGTCGAGGCTTGAGAAGCGGCTTCGCGCAAGCGACGACAGACGTTAGGAGGGAAAGCGCATGTCAATGATTGAAGTAAAAAACTTAAAGAAAAGCTTCGGTGATCTGGTTGTCCTCAAGGACATAACCGAGAGCATCGAAAAGGGCGAGAAAATCGTTGTTATCGGGCCCTCGGGCAGCGGAAAGTCCACCTTCCTCCGCTGCATCAACAGGCTTGAGGAGCCCACGGACGGACATATTTTTGTGGACGGCGAGGATATTTGCGACAAAAAGTGCAACATCAACCACGTCCGCGAAAAAATGGGAATGGTGTTCCAGCGGTTCAATCTGTTCCCGCATCTGACCGTGCTTGACAACATAACCTTAGCGCCGCTCAACGTTAAAAAGCAGAACAAGGACGCCGCGAGACGGAGAGCTATGGAGCTCCTTAAAACCGTGGGCCTTGAGGAAAAGGCGGACTCATACCCCAACCAGCTCTCGGGCGGACAGCAGCAGAGAATAGCGATCGCCCGCGCTTTGGCTATGGATCCCGAGATCATGCTGTTTGACGAGCCCACCTCGGCGCTTGACCCCGAAATGGTCGGCGAGGTTCTGGACGTTATGAAAAACCTGGCGGAGGCGGGAATGACGATGATCGTCGTTACCCACGAAATGGGTTTTGCCCGCGAGATCGCCTCGAGAGTGTTCTTTATGGACGAGGGAATAATTTATGAGCAGGGCACGCCCTCCGAGATTTTTGACACACCGAAAAATCCGAGGACGCAATCATTCTTAAGTAAGATTTTATAATGCTTTTTTTCAAAAGCATTGCAAATCATTCTTAAGCAAGATTTTATAATGCTTTTTTCAAAAGCATTGCAAATCAGTCTTAAGCAGGATTTTATAATGTTTTTTCCAAAACATTGCAAATCATTTTTAGCAAAATTTTATAAAAAAATAAAAAATATAAAAAGGAGAGATGAAAATGAAAAATTTCAAAAAGGCACTGGCGCTTATTCTGGCGCTCTCACTCTGCGTCTGCATGCTCGCGGCCTGCGGAGGCACAACATCAACCGACACATCGGATAATTCGGAAAGCGCTTCGGGCGGTGAGTTGATCATGGCCACAAACGCCGCCTTCCCTCCGTTTGAGTTCACAACATCAAACGGTCTGGTTGGCGAGTATGACGGAATTGACGTCGCGATCGCTCAGAAAATCGCCGAGAAGGCAGGCAAGACGCTCAAGGTTTCGGATATGGAGTTTGACGGCATTATCGCCGCGGTTTCGACCGGCAAGGTTGACATGGGCATCGCCGGCATGACCATCACCGAGGAGAGAAAGAACAACGTTGACTTCTCCGATCCCTACTATGTAGCCGAGCAGGTTATCGTTGTTCCCGCCGACAATACCGACATCACAAGCGCAGAGGACCTTAAGAACGACAAAAAGGTCGGCGTTGTTATCGGCTATACCGCCGACTCTATCGTAACCGAAGATCTGGCCCTTGACGAGGGCAATATCGTTCGCGCCAACAGAGGCATCGACGTTGTTCAGGACGTTAAGAACGGCAGACTTGACGCGGTCGTTATCGACTCTTACACAGGCATCAAGCTCGCCGAGAGCACCGGTCTCAAGGTTATTGAGGATCCCGAGGCGTTCGAGTCCGAGGAATACGCTATCGCTGTTCAGAAGGGCAACAGCGAGCTGCTTGAGACAATAAACAGCACTCTGGCCGAGATGAAAGAAAACGGCGAGATCGAGGAACTGGCCGCCAAGTACAACGACGCGGCGGTTGACGAGACAGCGGCGGAATAAAATCGCGCGCGCTTAAATCAAGGGGATACAGCTCGGCTGTATCCTCTTTTTTATAGATATTGACACCGATATTATACATATGATATAATTATGTTAAATAAATTAATCTTATTAAATAAAAGGTGGGAAACAGATCATTGAACGCAAAATATAACGCTCTTAAAGAATACATAAAATCGCTCGGTTCCGTCGCGATCGCGTTTTCGGGCGGAGTTGACTCGACGTTTCTCTTGAAAACCGCGCATGATGTTTTGGGCGATAACTGCGCCGCCCTGACCGCACGCTCCGTTTTGTTCCCCGAGCGCGAATCGGCCGAGGCGGAGAAGTTTTGTGCCGCCGAGGGAATAAAACAAATCATGATCGACCTGGACGCGCTCAATATTGAAGGCCTTGCTCAAAATCCCGAAAACCGCTGTTATCTCTGCAAAACCGAGATTTTCAAAAAAATGCGCGAGGCGGCGGACAAATTGGGCATCGAGAATATAGCCGAGGGCTCAAACCTTGACGACAACGGCGACTACCGCCCCGGGCACATCGCGGTCGCGGAGCAGAATATAAAAAGCCCGCTCAGACGCGCGAACCTGAACAAAAACGAGATACGCGCGCTCTCGAGAGAACTCGGGCTTAAAACATGGGACAAACCCTCATACGCCTGCTTGGCCTCGCGCTTTGTTTACGGCGAGACAATAACCGGAGAAAAGCTCGGCATGGTTGATGCCGCGGAACAGCTTCTGCGGGATCTGGGATTCGTTCAATCGCGCGTCCGCATCCACGGAAAAATGGCCCGCATAGAAGTCATGCCCGAGGATTTCGCGAAAATAATCAGCGTGTCCGAAGAAGTCCATAACGCTTTAAAAGCTCTCGGCTTCACCTATGTTTCGCTTGACCTCGGAGGCTACAGGACCGGAAGCATGAATGAGACGCTTTAAACGCGAAAGAGCGGCTTTTCGCCGCTCTTTTTATCGTTTTATCAATGGTTATGCCCGCAGCCGCAGTGATCGTCATGGTGATGATCATGGCCGCCGTGATCTCTGTCTTTGGGCAGTATCACGCTGTCGATCCTGATCTCGTTGAACTCCTTGCCGGAGTCAATGCATTTGCCGCAGTTGTCGCATATTTTAAGCGGGTTCAGATCGCAGTAATCACATTCTCCGCAGTCATTGCATATCCGGTCATATAAAACGCATTGCTTGGCCATATTTTACCTCCGATAAAAAATATGCTCGTCTCCCTAAGTGCGTCAAAATTCCGACGCGGCGCGGAGTATGGCGATCTTCGCGCTGTCATATATTACTCCGCCCTGCATGTAGGCCGTATACGGCTCGCAGATCGGCGCGTCCGCCGAGAGCTCGATCGAAGCCCCCTGAACAAACGCTCCCGCGGCCATGATGACCGGATCATCGTAGCCCGGCATGTCCCACGGTTCAGGCGTGACATAGCTGTCTATCGGCGAGCCCTTCTGAATTGCCTGACAGAATTTTATGACGTTCTCGGCGCTGCCGAATTTTACAGCCTGAATTATATCGCTGCGCTCGGCAGTACTTGACGGGCAGACCTCAAATCCGAGCTCCTCAAACATAGCGGCGCACAGCGCCGCAGTTTTTATGCTCTCGGCCACGATATGCGGCGCCTGATAAAGGCCTTGGTACATATTGCGATTCATGCCGAGGCTCGCGCCCACATGCTTGCCGAGCCCGGGCGCGGTCAGACGAAATCCGACCTTGCGCACACATTCCCGCGTTCCCGCGATATAGCCGCCGCTTAAGGCCAGACTGCCGCCCGCGTTCTTGATAAGCGAGCCGACGATCAGATCGGCTCCGACCTCGGTCGGCTCTTTTGTCTCGACAAATATTCCGTAGCAGTTGTCAACAACGCAGAGCGTGTCGGGGCTTATCGACTTAACGGTTTTTATGATTTTTCCGATCTCGTCGACCGAAAGCGAGTCGCGCCAGTCATAGCCTCTCGAGCGCTGAATGAGCACGGCCTTTATCTTTTCGCTTTTAAGCAGGCTCTCTATGGCCGCGTGATCGGGCATACCGTCCTTTAAGTCAACTTGGCGGTATCCCACGCCGAAATCCCTGAGCGAGCCCGGGTCGGGATGATCGCCCTCGCGGATGCCTATCACTTCTTCCATTGTGTCATACGGCGCGCCGACAACCGAGGCCATAACGTCCCCGGGGCGCAGGACAGCGAACAGGCAGGCGGAGATCGCCTGGGTTCCCGAAACTATGTTGTGCCGCACCATGGCGTCCTCCGCGCCGCAAATCTCGGCGTATACCTTGTCGAGTGCGTCGCGGCCCAGATCGTCATAGCCGTAGCCCGTGGTCTCGCCGAAGTGGGCGTAGGAGATACGATTGTTCTGAAATGCCTTCAAAACCTTCGCCTGATTAAACGCGGCTGTCTGTCCGATCCTTTCAAAAACGCCCTCAAGCCGCGCCTCGGCCTTCATATAAAGCTCGATCGCCTTATCGCTGATCCCGAAATTATTTTTTAAATACTCAATATATTCCGCCGAATTATTCCGCATATTTGAGCTCGTTCACTTCCTTGCCCGAGAGAACCTTGACGCCGCCCTCTTTGAGCGCCGCCACCGAATTCTCGAGATCGTTTGTCTTGATTATAATAACAGCCTTGCTGGACTTTTCGCCGATGAACGAATAGATATAGTCAATGCTGATATCCTTATCCTTCAGGATCGTGATAACGTCGCTGAAAGCGCCGATATTATCCTCGATCGAGATCGCGATAACGTCCGCAACGTTGGCGGTCATGTTGTTGGCGCGAAGCACGCGCTCGGCCTCCGCGGGGTCGTTTACAATCATGCGGAGTATTCCGAAATCGGTGGTGTCGGCGATGTTTATAGCGCGGATATCAATATTGTTGTCCTTCAAAACCTTGGCTATCGCCGCCAGTCTGCCGGGTCTGTTTTCCATAAATACCGAAATTTGTTTTACATACATTTTATTTTACCTCCTAACGTAGTTCGTAGGGGACGGCGCCCTCGACGTCCCGTTTATGATAAATAGCGAATAGTCGAAACCCCTCTCAGTCAGCTTCGCTGACAGCTCTCCCCAAAGGGGCGAGCCTGACAGCGCCGACTCCCTTTGGATAAATAATGCGAATGCAGCTTACCGCGGACGGAGAGGTTTTTGTGTTTAAATTTACGCCTCGCGGCCTAAGGCGAAGGCTTTGAGGTTCACGTCTACCGCCTTTTGGGGCACGGTCGACTTTATCGTGTCTATCCATGCCTGTTCGGGAATATCGACCCGCTTTGACAGCACGCCGATAAGCGCGACGTTGGCGCACCTTATGTTGCCGGCCTTGACCGCGATGTCAGCCGCGTCCGCGGGAACAATGTCAACGCCCTTTGCCTTGATCTTTTCGATTATGTTTTCGGGATATTTTTTCGCTCCTATTATAACCGGCATCGGGTCGATGTTCTGGGTGTTGCAGATTATCGTGCCGCCCTTTTTGAGATACGGCAGGTACCTGTACGCCTCAAGCTCCTCAAAGGCGAGGATCACGTCGGCCTCGCCCTTGTCGATTATCGGCGACGCGACGCGCTTTCCGTATTTAACGTAAGTCACAACGCTGCCGCCGCGCTGAGACATTCCGTGGACCTCCGATACCTTCACGTCATAGCCCTCGCTGAGGAGCAGATTTCCCAATATGCGGCTGGCGAGCAGTGTTCCCTGGCCGCCGACGCCGACTATCATTATAGATTTGCAATTTGTGTTGTTCATAATCCGCCTCCTACTCTATCGCGCCGAAAGCGCACACGCCTCTGCACAGGCCGCAGCCCACGCACTGGGTCGCGTCGATCTCTATGCTGCCGCCCTTGTCAACAATGGCGGGGCAGCCGAGCTTCATGCACATTCTGCATTTTTTGCATTTGTCACGGTCGATCGCGATCGGGCCGGGGAATTTGACCGATTTAAGCAGCGCGCAGGGCCTCTGCACTATGATAAGCGACGGCTCCTCTGCCGCGAGCTCCTCTTTGATTACCTTTTCGGTTCCCTTTAAGTCAAACGGATCAACTATCGCTATCCTGTCAATACCCACGGCTTTTCCCAAAAGCTCAAGATCAACCTCTCGCGTCTTTTCGCCCTTCAAGGTCTTGCCGGTCGTGGGATTGTCCTGGTGGCCCGTCATTCCCGTGATCGAGTTGTCAAGAATCATAACGGTGTTTATTCCCTTGTTATACACAATATCAATAAGGCCGGTTATTCCGCTGTGGATAAACGTGGAGTCGCCAAGCACCGCGACGGTCTTTTTGGCGTAATCCTTTCCTCTCGCCAGCGACATGCCGAACGCCATGCCGATCGAAGCGCCCATGCAGACAACCGAATGGATCGACTGAAGCGGCGCGGCAGCGCCCAATGTATAACAGCCGATGTCGCCGCACACGTTGACGCCGAGCTTTTTCAATATATAAAACGTGCCTCTGTGGGGGCAGCCCGCGCACAGCACCGGCGGACGAACCGGAACCTCCTCGTCGGGCTCGTCATAAGCCGCGCCCTTGGTTCCGCTTATCAGCTCCTTGATCTGCCTTGTCGAAAACTCATAGCACATCGGGAACAGCTCTTTGCCGATCGGGCTTAAGCCGATGCAGCGGCAGTGCTCCTCAATAAACGGGTCAAGCTCCTCGACCACATACAGCTTATCGACCTTGGACGCGAAGTCTTTTATCAGCTTTACGGGCATCGGATACGCCATGCCGAGCTTTAATATCGAAACGTCGTTTCCGAACGCCTCGCGCACATAGTTATAGCACATTCCGCTCGTTATGATACCGATCTTTGTGTCGCCGTACTCCGCACGGTTAAGCGGCGAGGTCTCGGCGTACTCGCGAAGCTTCTCGGTCCGCTCCTCCACAAACGGGTGGCGGCGTATCGCGCTTGACGGCATCATAACATATTTTGATATGTCCGTTTTATACTCGCGAAGCTCAGGCACGACCCTTTCCCCGACAGGCGTCACGCTCTGCGAGTGCGCAACTCTGGTCGACAGACGGAACAGCACGGGCGTGTCAAACTTCTCGCTTATCTCATAGGCCGTTTTCACGAACTCCTTACATTCCTTGCTGTCAGACGGCTCAAGCATGGGAATTTTCGCCGCCTTCGCGTAATTGCGGCTGTCCTGCTCGTTCTGGGACGAATGCATGCTCGGGTCGTCGGCGACCGCGATAACAAGCCCTCCGTTCACACCTGTATATGACGCGGTGAAAAGCGGGTCGGCCGCCACGTTGAGGCCGACATGCTTCATGGCGCAGAACGCTCTGGCTCCGCCCACAGCCGCGCCCAGCGCGACCTCTGTGGCGACTTTCTCGTTCGGCGCCCATTCGGCGTAGATCTCGTCATACTTCGCCGCGAATTCCGAAATCTCGGTGCTGGGCGTTCCAGGGTAGGCCGAGGAAACGGTCACGCCGCACTCCCACAGGCCCCGGGCAACGGCCTCATTGCCGAGCATAAGTTTCTTTTGCATTAATATCTCCTCCTCTTTTGGCTCCCCTTAGGAGGTATCCGGCCGCGGATCTCCGCGGTCTGAGAGGGGTTTTGCAACCAATATCCCCTCTCCGCCTGCTCCGCAGGCACCTCTCCCCAAGGAGAGGCTGACTTATTGTATCTCTCTCAAATCCACTATTCTCTTCGCCTTGCCTGCGGTTCTCTCGATCGTTTTGGGCTCCGCAAGTCTCAGCTTGGCTCTGAGACCCAGCACGCTGTTCAGGCGCTCGGATATTTCGCGGCTCAGCTTCTCGACCTCGGAATATCTTTCAAGCAGTGAGCCGTCAACGAGCTCAACCACGATCTCAAGGTTGTCAAGCATGTTTTCGCGGCGCAGGATAAGCTGATAATTCGGGCTTACCTGCGGGAACTCAAGCACAACGCTCTCGATCTCCGACGGGAACAGATTAACGCCCTTGATCTTGATCATATCGTCGGTCCTGCCCTGAATGGGAGCAAGACGGTACGAGGTCCTGCCGCACTTGCACGGCTCGGGGATCAGATAAGAGATGTCGCGCGTCCTGTAACGGATAACCGGCATCGCCTCTTTCGCGAGTGTGGTTATAACCACCTCGCCCGCCTCGCCGGGAGGCAGCACGTCGCCGGTTTTGGGGTCAATGATCTCAACGATGAACATATCCTCGTTAATATGCTCGCCGCACTTGTAGATGCACTCGCCCGAAACGCCGGGGCCCATTACCTCGGTGAGGCCGTAGTTCGACGTGACAAGCATGTTAAGCGACTGCTCAAGGCCGCTGCGCATGTTCTCGCTCATGGCCTCGGAGCCGAACAGACCGTATTTGAGCTTAAGTTTCTTAAGCAGGTCTTTTTCTTTGATGATCTCGGCCAGATATGTAGCGTATGACGGAGTGGCGACCAGTCCGGTCGCGCCGAAATCCTCCATAAGCATGAGCTGACGCTGGGTGTTTCCGCTTGAGATCGGCACTATTGTCGCGCCGACCTTTTCAATTCCGTAGTGGAGGCCGAAGCCGCCGGTGAACAGTCCGTAGCCGAACGAGATCTGCACCACGTCGGTCTCGTCGATGCCCGCGCCCATAACAATTCTCGCTATGGCCTCAGACCATGTGTCAAGGTCTTTTTGCGTGTAGCCCGCGACGACCGGCTTTCCGGTCGTGCCCGAGGACGCATGGATGCGCACGACCTTGCTCATCGGCTCGGCGAACAGGCCGAACGGATAGTTGTCGCGCAGATCGTCCTTTGTGGTAAAGGGCAGATTTTTAAGATCATCCAGAGACTTGACCCGGTCGGGCCTGATACCCAGACCGTCAAATCTGTCGCGATAGAACTTAACGTTCTCATAGGCCTTGTTAAGCATGTAACGCAGCCGATCGAGCTGTATCGCCTCGATCTTTGAATGATCCTTTTCGCACTCAATGTCTTTGTTCCAGATTTTTACTTGTTCCTGCATATTTATCTCCTTCTTTCGGACGGCTGCCGCCCGATAATATAATAAACGAAAAACGTTCCGTTTAATTATATCACTTATCAGAATATAATGCAAGACATATTTCTCTCATATCCGCCAAAACGCAAAAAAACATCGGCAAAGCCGCGAAGGCGTTGCCGATGTTCTTTATGTACGCTGTCAATACGCAAAGGCAAAACAATTTGCCGCGCAAATTTTACTTGTCGAGGCTTTGCATATATTCGTCCATGGCGTCGGCGACCTGTTTTGAGTATTTCACCGCCTCGACCACGGTCTTGGCGCCGCGCACTATATCGCCCGAGGCAAAAATGCCGTCGCGGGTTGTCTCGCCGTATTTATTGGTAATGAGCAAACCCTTTTTGGTGGTGTCTATGCCCTGAGTTCTTGACAGGATCTGATCCTGCGCGCCCTGGCTTATTGAGATTATAACCGAATCGGAGGGATAAAGCTTTTCGGTTCCCTCGATCTTCTCGATGCTGCCGTCCTCATTGACTTTAGCGTCGGCAAAAATCACGCCGTCGGTCTTGATCTCAACGGGTATCTTGCGGTTCTGGAACAGCACTCCGTCGATCTTGGCGTATTCGTATTCCTGATTGCTCGCCGCGACCTCGTCTGTGCGGTTGAACACCGTGACATAGCGCACACCGTGGCGGATCGCCGTTCTCGCAACGTCCATCGCGGCGTTGCCCGCGCCGATTATGTTAAGGCTGTTGCCGAGATTGTACTCGTCGGGATTGATAAGATAAGCGATCGCGTAATGCACATTGCCGAGGCTCTCGCCCTTGATCTTAAGGCTGTTCGGCTTCCAGACGCCGGTGCCGATAAACAGCGCGTCGTAGCCGTCTCTGAATATATCCTCAATGCCGATCGCGCCGCCGATCGTGGCGTTGGGCCTGATCTTTATGTCGAGCTCCAGCAGCAGCTTTTTATATTTTTCGAGAATGATCTTGGGCAGACGGAACTCCGGAATTCCGTACCTGAGCACTCCGCCTATTTTGTCCTTGGCCTCAAATATCGTCACGGAATAGCCGCGCTTGGCAAGCTCGATCGCGATGGTTATGCCCGCCGGCCCCGAGCCGACTATGCCGACCATCTTTCCGTTCGGCTCGGGCTTCTCGTACTCGAGACGCTCAAGATAAGCCGAGGAAATATAGTTCTCAATGCTGCTGATATGCACAGGATTTCCCTTTCTGCCGAGGACGCAATGGCCCTGGCACTGGTTCTCGTGCGCGCACACCAACGAGCAGACAACCGACAGCGGATTATTGTCAAACAGCATTTTGCCCGCGTCGTTCATTTTTCCGTTCAAAAACATCTGGATCATGTCGGGAATATTTGTATGTATGGGGCAGCCCTCTCTGCACATGGGCTTTTTGCAGTGCAGGCAGCGCTTTGCCTCGCTTATAAGATTAAATGCCAATTTAAACACCTCCAATTTAAATAATATCACAGGTTATAGAAAACGTCAATAATATTTTGAAAATATAACAATAATTTATATGTTTTGCACAAATTTATCCGCGAAATTTATATAATCGGATCCGCGATATCCATGTTGGCGTAAGCGTTCAGGCTCATATCCGCGGTGACTCCCGCAAGATATTCATAATACGCCGCGCAGCCTATCATCGCCGCGTTGTCGGTGCAGAGCAGAGGCTTCGGATAATAAAGCTTAAACCCGCTTTTTTCTGCCTTTTTTTGAATAAGCTCACGCAGCGGCAGATTGGCCGCGACGCCGCCCGCGAGGGCGATATTTTTTACTCCCGCGTCCTTCGCGGCTATCATCAGGTGATCCGACAGCACGTCGATCACCGCCTGCTGAAATGAGGCGGCAACGTCGTTTTTGTTTATCTCGCCGCCCTTTTGCTCGGTGTTGTGTATGTAGTTCAGCACCGCTGTCTTGACGCCGCTGAAGCTGAAATCAAGGCCGCCCTCACCCATGTTGACGCGCGGGAACCTTATCGCCTCGGGATCGCCGCTCTCGGCAGCTTTCTGGATCGCGGGACCGCCCGGATAGCCGAGGCCCAGCACTCTTGAAACCTTGTCAAAGGCCTCGCCCGCCGCGTCGTCATTGGTCGAGGCGATCACCTCATATTCCGTCCTTGACTTGACGTTCACGATGTTGCTGTGCCCGCCCGAGGCCACAAGACACACAAACAGCGGCTCAAGGCCCGGATCCTCAATATAGTTGGCGCAGATGTGGCCGCGGATATGGTGTACCGGAACAAGCGGCTTTCCCGCCGCGAAGCTCAGGCCCTTGGCGTATGACACTCCGACGAGCAGGGCCCCGATAAGCCCCGGGGCGTATGTCACCGCTATCGCGTCAACATCATCGAGCGAAAGTCCCGCGTCGCCGAGCGCTTTGTCGACCACGGCGCTGATGTTTTCGATATGCTTGCGCGAGGCGATCTCGGGCACAACGCCGCCGTAGAGCTTGTGCAGCCCGATCTGCGTGTTTATCACGTTCGAGAGCACGCGCGTTCCGTCCTCGACCACTGCGGCGGCGGTCTCGTCGCAGGAGCTTTCAATCGCTAAAATCTTCAAAATATCACCTCTGTAATTCTTTCGTCATAAGTATCGCGTCGTATTTGTTGTTATAGTATTTTTTGCGCCGTCCCACCGCCTCAAAGCCGAGCTTCTCATAAAGCGCGAGCGCCGCGGCGTTGTTTTCCCTGACCTCAAGATTGACCGCCGCAAGACCTCTCTCACGGCAGACATCGAGCAGGATATTCAGCGTCTTTTCGCCGAGGCCCTGCCTCCGCGCGTTCGGCGCGACCGCTATATTGGTGATCTCGGCAATATCCGCGATGATCCACATTCCGCCGTAGCACACAACGTCTCCGCTGTTCTCGTCAACGCCGACGATGAACGCCGAGATTATGTTTTCAAGCTCGCTCTCAAACATTTTTCTCGTCCATGGCTCGTCGGGAAAGCACTTTTTCTCGATCCTGAGCACACCGTCGATATGGGTCTCGTTCATCAGCTCAAATTTCACAACGCTCATCGGTTTTCAAGCCTCTTTATTATCCTGTCGATTTTATCTTTGATCTCGCGCATACATTTTTCGTATACCTCAAGGCTCCCGCCGAACGGATCGGATATTTCGCCGCTTTCTCCGGCGTACTCGCACAGAGTAAACGTCTTGCCCTTTGCCTCGGGCATCGACGCTATCATCATCTTATGTCCGCTTGACATGGTCAAGATCAGATCGCTCCGCTCTATCAGTTCCGATGTGATCTGCGTCGGCCTGTGTTCGCCGATGTCAACGCCGATCTCCGCGGCGGCATTGACCGAATTTTTCGATACTTCCGATCCCGGCGCGACAAACAGACCCGCGGAACTTGCCGTGATATTCAGCCCGCGCTCCTTAGCCGCTTGGTTAAATATTCCCTCGGCCATCGGACTGCGGCAGGTATTGCCCGTGCACACAAAAAGCACGGTTTTTATATCTTTTTTATTCCCGTCACCTACGAACTCCGCGGCGTTATACACCTTGCCGACCGCGGCTCTGTAAAGGCGGTTGCGGACGCCCGCCCATTTGTCGGTGTCGGGTATCTCGGGGGCGAAGATGATCTCCGCGCCCAGCTCGTCCATTTTTCGCAGCGCGGCGAACAGCGCCGCGGCTGCCTCGTTGGGCTTGTTTATTCCGCCCAGAGAGACGTACCTAACGCCGCCTTTGAGCTTCGGCTTTATCTCTTTTAAAATCTCGTCAAACAAAATCACGCCCGTCGGTCTTGTCTGCGAATTCACGCAGTCCGCCGCCTCGTCAAGGCTGCCCCGGATGATCACGACTCTGCCCTTTGGCGAGTAATGCTTATACTTGAGCCCGGGCGATTTCGGCTTTTCGCCGTCCTTTACCGACTCGACCTCCCGCACCTTTTTGCCAAGGACATCCTCGATCTGCGCGCGGCTTATCATTCCGGGGCGGTAGATCACCGGCTCGCCGCTCATGTCGATCACGGTGGACTCGATCCCCACGTCACAGGGGCCGCCGTCGATTATCGCCGCAGCTCTGCCGCTCATGTCCTCGACGCAGTGCTCAAAGGCCGTGGGGCTCGGTTTGCCCGAAAGATTTGCGCTGGGCGCCGCAACAGGCCTGCCGCAGAGATGCAAAAATTCCGACGCGGTCCTGTTTGACGGCATGCGGATCCCGACCGTGTCAAGCCCGGCCGTGACCTCGTTCGGAACGTCCGATCTTTTCTTTAAAATAACCGTTATTGGGCCGGGCATGAAGGCGTCGATCAGTTTTTGCGCGTCCTCGGTGATCTCGGCGGCGATCTCGGCGATCTGTGATTTTTCGGAGACATGAACGATCAAAGGGTTGTCCGCGGGACGGCCCTTTGCCTCGAATATTTTTTTAACGGCCCCGGGATTTTTGGCGTCGGCTCCTATGCCGTAAACCGTTTCGGTCGGGAAAACCACAGTTTGCCCCGACCGAATTAATTCTGCTGCCGTTTGCAGATCAGTTGTGTTGTTTGTGAGTAAAAGTGTTTGCATTTTAACCCCTCTCCGTCTTTCCGCCGTTGGCGGAAATCCACCTCTCCCCACGGGGCGAGGCGCGGGCGGCAGATTGCCGCCCCTACAACAATTTGCGCACAACATTCGTAGGGGACGGCGCCCTCGACGTCCCGTTCTATACGACGGCAATACGCAAAATACCGTAGGGGCGGATATTATCAGCCCGTCCTATTCGCTATTTACTAATCACTATGTTCCCACCTCCGTCAGGCTTACGCCTGACACCTCCTCCCGGGAGGAGGCGACATTATTCCGTGCGTTTTAATTTTTCGCTCTGGTCGGTGGTGATAAGGGCATCGATGATCTCGTCAAGGTCGCCGTTTAATATCTGCTCAAGCTTATAAAGCGTGAGGCCGATCCTGTGGTCTGTCATTCTGCCCTGCGGGAAGTTGTAGGTCCTTATCCGCTCGCTGCGGTCGCCCGTTCCCACCTGGCTTTTTCTGTCCGCGGCAATCGCCGCGTTGCGCTCCTGCTCCATCTTGTCATACAGTCTTGAGCGCAGCATCTTCATCGCCGCCTCGCGGTTCTTGTGCTGGCTCCGCTCGTCCTGGCACGTCACGACTATTCCGGTCGGCTTGTGGGTTATCCTGATCGCCGACTCGGTCTTGTTTATGTGCTGACCGCCCGCGCCGCTTGAGCGGTAGGTGTCGATCTCCAGATCGTCGGGGTTGATCTCGACCTCAACGTCATCGACCTCGGGCAGCACCGCGACCGTCACGGTCGAGGTGTGTATTCTGCCGCTTGACTCGGTTTCGGGCACGCGCTGAACGCGGTGCACGCCGCTCTCAAATTTCAGACGGCTGTAAGCGCCCTCGCCGTTTATCATAAACGTTATTTCTTTTATGCCGCCTATGCCGATCTCATTAAGGCTCAAAACCTCGATCTTCCAGCGCTTTGAGTCGGCGTACATCGAGTACATTCTGTAAAGGTCGCCCGCGAACAGGGCCGCCTCATCGCCGCCCGCGCCGCCGCGGATCTCAACCATAACGTTTTTGTCGTCGTTGGGGTCCTTGGGCAGCAGCAGTATCTTAAGCTCTTCCTCTATTTTTTCTATGTTGGCCTTGGCCTCTTTACTCTCCTCGACCAGCATTTCGCGGAACTCCTTGTCGGTCTCGGGGTCGTCCATCATGGCCGCCGCGTCGTCGATCGTCTCTTTGTTCTTTTTATATTCTCTGTATTTTTCAACTATCGGGGTCAGATCGGAATGTTCCTTGCACAGCTTGCGCCACGTCTCCTGATCCGCGATGACCTCGGGGTCGCTTATCTTCCGCGCCAGTTCCTCAAACTGCTCCTCTAAGAATGAAAGCTTTTCAAACATATAATTCTCCTTTAAATCTCGCCTTTGGACTTCGCCTTAAGATAGGCGTTGATAAATCCGTTTATATCGCCGTTCATAACCGCGTTCACATTGCCCACCTCGTAATTTGTCCTGTGGTCCTTGACCATTGTGTATGGCTGGAAAACATAGGAACGTATCTGGCTGCCCCACGCGATCTCGGTCTGAACGCCCTTTAAGTCCTCAATTTTGTCCTTCTGCTCGCGCTCCGCGATCTCAACCAGCTTTGATTTCAAGACCTTCATGGCGGTCTCCTTGTTCTTGTGCTGGCTGCGCTCATTCTGGCAGGTCACAACAATTCCGGTGGGCAGATGCGTTATCCTGATCGCCGACTCGGTCTTGTTTATGTGCTGGCCGCCCGCGCCGCTTGAGCGGTAGGTGTCGATCCTCAGATCCTCCGGATTGATCTCAACGTCAAGTTCCTCGTCAAGCTCGGGCACGACCTCGCATGACGCGAAGGACGTGTGCCGCCGCGCCGCGGAATCAAACGGCGATATGCGCACCAGACGGTGGACGCCCTTCTCGGACTGCATATAACCATAGGCGTTGAGCCCGTTTATCGAGAACGTGACACTCTTTATTCCGGCCTCCTCGCCGTCAAGATAGTCAATGACCTCGGTCTTAAAGCCGCGGCGGTCGGCCCACATGTTATACATGCGGTAAAGCATCTCGCACCAATCCTGCGCCTCGGTTCCTCCCGCTCCCGCGTGAAGCGTCACTATCGCGTTCAGACGGTCATATTTGCCCGAGAGCAGCGTGTCAAGCTTCATCGAGTCAATGCACTCGCGCAGCTCCTTGTATCCGGTCTTGACCTCGCCGAGGACGCTCTCGTCCTCTTCCTCCATTCCGAGCTCTACAAGCGTCGTGAGATCCTCCCATTTTGAGCGGATATTCTCAAAGCTTGAGACTTTGTCCTTGAGCGATTTTATCTTTTGCAGGGTCCTGCCCGCCTTTTCCATGTCGGAATAAAAGTCGGGCTCGAAGCTCTCGGCCTCAAGTGTTTTTATCTCATCGTTCAGTCCGGCTAAGTTAAAGTGAATCCCTCAGTTCCGTAATATCTTTTTGCATTCCTTCAAGCCCAAGCTTGTATTCGTCAAACGCTATCACTATATCACCCCTTAATAATATTATGTCCGAATTTAAGCGCGGCCTTCCGCCTTGTCTTTATCGAGGCAGCAGTTCTTATACTTCTTGCCCGAGCCGCAGGGGCACGGATCGTTTCTGCCGATCTTGGTCACGCGGCGCACCGGCTTTTTCTTAACGGTTCCGTCGCTGCCCGCGTTCTCTGAAGTGGGCTTCGCCACCTGCTGGCGCTCGATCTTTGTCTGGGGCACAACGTGGAACAGGTGCTTCACGGTGTCCTCTTTTATGGCCTCTGTCATTTCCTCGAACATATCCATGGCCGCGAACTTGTATTCAACGACCGGATCGTGCTGCGCGTAAGCTCTCAGGTGGATACCCTGACGCATCTGCTCCATGTTGTCGATGTGGTCCATCCACTTCTGGTCAACAACTCGGAGCATTATAACGCGCTCGACCTCGCGCATGTTATCGCCGAATTCGGCCTCTTTTTCCTTGTATTTCTTCTCGGCGTCCTCAAAGATATAGTCGGTCAGACGCTCAAGCGTCATCTTGTCTATCTCGACGTCGGTGAACTTCATAAACGTGTCGGGCATCTCGCCGAATATGGTCTCAAAATGATCGCGCATGCCCTTCCAGTCCCATTCCTCCGGAACGTTGCCCTTGTCGCCGATATACATGGCGGCGGTATTGCTGATAACGTCGCGCATCATTTTCATAATGCTCTCGCGCAGGTCCCCGCCGTCAAGCACCTGATCGCGCTGCTTGTAAATTATCTCTCTCTGCTGGTTGTTAACATCGTCATACTGAAGAACGTTCTTTCTAATATCGAAGTTCCTGCCCTCGACCCGCTCCTGCGCGGTCTCTATGGTGCCGCTGAGCATTCTGCTCTCAATGGCCTCGTTCTCGTCCATTTTAAGAGTCTCCATAACTCTCGCGATGCGCTCGGGAGCGAACAGACGCATAAGGTCGTCCTCAAGCGAGATATAGAACTTCGATTTGCCGACGTCGCCCTGACGGCCAGAACGGCCGCGGAGCTGATTGTCGATACGCCTGCTCTCGTGGCGCTCGGTTCCCATTATATTGAGTCCGCCCGCCGCCAGAACCTCTTTCTGCTCGGGCTCAATCTCGGCCTTGAACCTGTCGTTAAGCTCCTTGAATTTGGCTCTCGCCTCAAGTATCTCCTCATTGTCGGTCTCTGCGAAGCCCGTGGCCTGCACGATCATTTCTTCTGAATATCCCTGCTTTTCCATCTCGCTCCGCGCGAGGAACTCGGCGTTTCCGCCAAGCACAATATCGGTTCCGCGGCCCGCCATGTTCGTGGCGATCGTGACCGCGCCCTTCTTTCCCGCCTGAGCGACGATCTCGGCTTCCTTCTCGTGGAACTTGGCGTTTAAGACGTTGTGTTTTATTCCGCGCTTGCGCAGCATGCGGCTCAGCTTTTCGGACTTCTCGATCGAGACCGTGCCGATAAGCACGGGCTGGCCCTTTTCGTGCGCCTTGACCGCGTCCTCGATAACCGCGTTAAACTTGGCGTCCTCGGTCTTATAAACGCTGTCGGGCTCGTCGACTCTCACAAGCGGCTTGTTGGTCGGGATAACAATAACGTCGAGGCTGTATATCTCTTGGAACTCCTCTTCCTCGGTCTGCGCCGTACCGGTCATACCGGACAGCTTTTTATAGAGTCTGAAATAGTTCTGGAACGTGATCGTGGCGAGGGTCTTTGACTCGCGCTCGACCTTAACGCCCTCTTTCGCCTCGATCGCCTGATGCAGACCGTCGTTATATCTTCTGCCGAACATCATGCGGCCCGTGAACTCGTCTACTATGATGACCTCGCCGTCTTTTAAAACATAATCCTTATCCCTTTTCATAACGCCGATAGCCTTTATCGCCTGATTGATGTGGTGCGACAGCGTCATGTTGGCCGGATCGGTCAGATTTTCGATATGGAAATGCTCCTCCGCCTTTTTGACGCCCTTGGGGGTCAGCGTGGCGGTCTTTGCCTTCTCGTCAACGATATAGTCATACTGATTTAGCTCATCCTCATCCTCGATCTCGACCTTGGTGTCCGTCTCGGTAATGCGTTTGAAGGTCAGCGTCTTCGCGAAACGGTCGGCCTGCTCATACAGATCGGTCGACTTGTCGCCCATACCCGAGATGATAAGCGGCGTCCTTGCCTCGTCTACAAGAATACTGTCCACCTCGTCAACTATGGCGTAGTTGTGGCCGCGCTGGACCTTGTTTTCTTTATATATAACCATGTTGTCGCGCAGATAGTCAAATCCCATCTCGTTGTTGGTGCCGTAGGTTATGTCGGCGTTATAGGCCTCCTTGCGCTCCGCGTTGGTCTTGTCGTGAATGATAAGGCCGACCGTCAGGCCCAGATAGTTATAGAGCTTGCCCATCCACTCGCTGTCGCGCTTCGCCAGATAGTCGTTGACCGTGACGATGTGCACTCCGTTGCCCGAAAGCGCGTTAAGATACGCCGGGAGCGTCGCCACCAGCGTCTTTCCTTCACCGGTTTTCATCTCGGCGATCCTGCCCTGGTGCAGCACTACTCCGCCGACGACCTGAACGCGGAAATGCTTCATTCCCAGCACTCTCCACGCCGCCTCGCGGCACACCGCGAAGGCCTCGGGCAATATGTCGTCAAGCGTCTCGCCGCTGCTCAGCCGCTCCTTGAGCTTTGGCGTCATGGCCTTAAGCTCGGCGTCGCTGAGCTTTTCCATGTCGCCCTCAAGGGCCATTACCTTATCGACAATGGGATAGATCTTTTTAAGCTCCCTGTCGCTGTATGTTCCGATGACCTTTTCAATCATCTTTTTTATACCCATTTGAGTAAACCTCCAAATCTTGTTTTGCGATAACTGTACTATTATAACGCTGTTTTAAGAATAATGCAAGCTTTTTTCACGTTATTGCTTAATTTGCTTTATGGCGTTTAAGGTGTTTCCGATAAGCTTGTCGGGCAGGCTGCTGTCACTGAGCTTCCACTGTCCGTTCTCTTTGGTCATTTCTATCGTCTCGTCCGTTGTGACCGTGCCGATCTCACCGCTTGACAGAATGCTTATAAGCTGCGCGTTCATCAGCGCGTCATACTCCTCTTTCGTCATTGTGCCGACCTTGCCCTGATAATCGGGGCTTGACACAAGAGCCGCCACGTTCTCGATATACTTCTGCATAACCTGAGAGGAGTCTATAGTGGTCACGGACGCGTCAACCGTCGCCTTGTTCCCGTCCGTCTGCACCGACTTGACCTCAAAGGTGATGTTGCCGAGCGACGCGGTCAGCGCCGCGCTGAGCTCCGGGTCGCCGCCAAGGTCCACATATTCTCCGATAACCGCGGCATCACCGCTTTTAAAGCCGTTCATAACCGTTTCAAACTCCTGCGTGGCCTGCTGAACCTTTTCCTCGTCGTTTCCGCCGCACGCCGCGAGGGCGAGCACCGAAACGGCCGCCATAACTACCGCCAAAAATTTTAAACTCTTTTTCATAATCAAACGCTCCTTTTGTTATTTAAGTTGGATATTATTCCCAAAAATGCCATTTTTATCAAATTAAGATCGGGGCTGCTTGTCTCGGCGGCGCTGTCGCAAATAACGTTATATCCGTACTTTTCGACGACTTGAGGGTCGCTGAGCATAACCGTGAACATCGCGCCGCCTCCGCTGACATTGCTCATAAGTATCTTCGCGCCCATTAGATCAGCCAGCTTCTGGGAAGCCAGCAGGCCGCAGCCGTTGTAGTTTTTAAATCCGCCGAAGCCGTTGCCGTAGTTAATTATACCGCCCTCGATCGCTCTGTAAATCTTCCCGGAGTCGATCCCTATGCCGTAGTCGATAACCGACACGGCCGCGCATTTGCTTCTGCTCTGCCTCGTCACGACTATGTCTACGCGGTTGTCCGCTGTCCTGCTGTGGATAAGCGCGTTAAGCAAAAGATTGACAAGAATAAGCGTCAGCGAGCTTGACTCGGCGGCGCACATAAGCTTGTTTCTCGCGCCGTTTATAACGCGTATGTTCCCGCACATATCCTCGGGCAGCAGTGAGCCAAGCTCGCTCACGAATTTTGACACGAACTCTTTAAGCTCGATAAGTCTGAGACTTAAACCTCCGGATTTCTCGTTGTATGTAAGCTCCGACAGGTTACGAAATCCGATAAACGCCGTTCCGCAAGCATTGGTCAGCTTGTTTAAAAGCTCCCTGCCTCTCGGGCTCATTTCCTCGGTGCGCACGATAATATCGATCAGGCTCTTGAGATAGAAAAAGCTGTCCTCCGCCATTTTCGCGACAATACCTCCGAAATCCGCAAATTTCATTTTGGCATACCGTGAATGAAAAACTGTATCTCTGTTCATGTAATTATCCTCAAGAAACTTTTTGAGGGCGGATATTACTATTTTCCCGTCTCCGCCAATACAATCAATTTCTTTGGTAGAAACGCCGTTTTGCATATAATCACACCTTATATAAAATTTGTAAAAATCTTCTTAGATATTATAATCCATTTCCCTTTTCGCGTCAAGATTATCGCCGAAATTCCCCGAACACAAATCTTCCCGACTCGCTGAGATCGGCTTCGGTCCACACCGCCTCCGGAGCAGTGCCGCCTTGAAGCGCGGCCGAGGTCTCGTTTTTGTCGCACAGTGACCAGTTCGCCCAGCTGATATTCCGCTCCGCGAGGAAGCTCATCCACTCGGCGGACTCGCCGAGAAAAACTCCGCCGCTGCCGTCCGCAGCGCTGGTTCCCCACTCGCTTATGAAGATCGGCGCGCCCTTTGAGCGGGCGTAGTCTATCCTGTCGCGCAGCCATGAGCCGTGGGTCCCGGCATAGAAATGACAGGTGTACATTATATTTGAAAAGCTAAGCGGGTCGTCCGCAGCCTTGTCTATGTCCTGGCTCCATGTGGGAGAGCCGACCAGGATAACCGCGTCGCTGTTTTGCCTTATTATCGGAATTATCCTCTCGGCGTAAGGTTTAACGTTTCCGCTCCATGTGATATTTCCGTTGGGCTCGTTGCATATCTCAAAGATCACGTTCGGCACACCGGCGTATTTGGCCGAGGCCTCGGCGAAAAATTCCGCCGCCTCGTCGGCGTACCGCAGCGGGTCGCCGTCGCTTAAAATATGCCAGTCCAGAATAACGTACATATCGTTCGCGACCGCGTTGTCAACGGCGGCGTACGCCGCGTTCTTCACGCTCTCCCTTTGATCGATATATCCGTTTTCGGCGGTGTACATTGCCGCGCGGAACAGGTTCGCACCGAAATCCGCGGTGTTCTTTATCGCGTTATACGACGTGAAGTTTCCGTACCACTGAATTCCGTGGCTGCTCATGCCGCGCAGAACGACAGGCTCGCCGTTTTGGTTGACCAGCTGAACTCCCGACACCGAAAGTCTGCCGTTTTGCGACACTCCGCCGCTTATCGCCTGCGCCGGCGGTTCGGTCGGATTCGGCGCAGCCGTAACATTCACCGCAGACCCCTTGCCGTTTGCCCGCATAATGATCGCGCAGGCCTCGGCGCGGGTCAGGTTCGACATCGGGTTAAAATTTCCGTTTTCGTCGCCGGTCAGAATTCCGTTGTTATAGGCGCGGACGACCAGATAGCCGTACCGCCCCGGTATCTCATTAAAATCCTTTATCGAGGTCATGTATTTATAATAGGCGTTGTCCTCCTGCTCATTCTGCGGGATATTAAACGCCAGATCGACGATCTTGACCGCCATCTGCCGCGTTATCGGCTTGTCAAAATCCGCCTCGTAGATCTCGTCATAGTCATACCAGCCGCTCTCATACGCGCGCTTCATATAGCCCGACGCCCAGTGCGTGCCGCTCGGAGGCACGCTCCCCGCGACGCAGCGCGCGGCGACGCTCACGAACTCGGCGTAAGTTATCGTTCCCTCGGGGCGGAACGTTCCGTCCTCGTAGCCGTTCAAAAGGCCCAAATCGGCCATCGACTCTATATTCTCCGTGTACCACTGCCCGGGCGCGACGTCCGAAAACTTAAAGGCCGAGCAGACAAGAACCATGCACAAAACGGCGAGCGCCGCGGTAAATCTTAAGCTTTTTTTCATGATATTCTCCTATAAATATTTTAAAATCACTTTCCATTCATTGATCAGCCTCTCGAGCGAGAAGGCAGCGTTGGCGGGACTGGTCGAGGGCAGTCTTAACGCCTCCGGAGCCGGGTTAAACTTTTTATACAGCCGGTAGGCCGTGCCGCCGTTTGCGAATACCGCCTTTATATCGGCGGCGCCGAAGATACGGGCAAGATCGTTGGGCTCCGCGTCCCTGATCGAGCTGTCCGCCGAGCCGCTTATCTCGCACGACTTTATAACGTCCCACACCGCGATTTTGTGCGAGAGCAAAAAATCCTTTTTCTCCTCGACCGCAGAGGGACATTCGGCGTTAAGCACGGCGGCAAGGGTCTTCCAGAACCGGTTTTGCGGATGGCCGTAGAAAAACCGCGCCTCCCGCGACTTGACCGACGGAAAGCTGCCGAGAATAAGTATTTTTGAGTTTTCGTCAAATACCGGCGGTATCGGATGAATTTGAACAGACATATTGATCCTCCATGCATATAATAATACCATTCTTTTTTAATGTTTGCAACAAAAAACAGCCCGAATTATATTGATTTTCCAAAAAATTTATGCTATGCTATATTTAACAAAATAAAAGAAATCGGTGATGAACGTGTTTACAGACAAAGAACTTAAATTTTCTTTATTTTTAATATATATTTTAGCCGAAAGCTGGAAAATTGCCCCGTCGGAGGTTTATCATATTTTAAATTCAACGGGAATATTTGACGACTATATTATTTCGTGTTATGACACGCTTCACACATTGGGAAGCGAATGCCTCGTGGAAGATATAACCGAATTTGTCAGAGAGCGGGGTGCGTCGCTATGATAGTGTATCACGGTTCCGTTTTAAAAATAGAAAAACCGAATACCGTATTTTCTAAAAAATTTCTGGATTTTGGCTCGGGCTTCTATGTTACGACCTATAAAGATCAAGCCGAAAGATGGGCAAAACGCAAGTCGATCAGACTGCGGCGCTCTCCCGTTGTTAACATTTATGAAATGGATATTTCGGACAATAATATCAATGTACTGAAATTTGAAAACGAGAATGAAGATTGGCTCGACTTTGTATGCGACTGTCGCAAGGGCAGTGAAACATATAAAAATTATGACGTGATAATCGGCAAAGTTGCCGATGATGATGTGTTTAAAACCATAGATATGTACACGCGCGGCATATGGGACAAATCCAAAGTCCTTGAAGAATTGAGGTTTTACAAAATGAATGATCAAATCTGCTTTGTAAATCAAGCCGTGCTCGACACTGCGCTGAATTATGTCGGAGCGTATAAGGTTGGTGAATAACATGAATGATAGAAATTCTATATACAAACAGAATTTAGAGGATGACATTATAACACAGGTCGCGAAAATAAAAAATATTTCTCTGCGAGACGCTTTGAATATTTATTACAAAAGCAGGCTTGCGCGGCAAATTAATGACGGCTCATACGGAATTGAGAATATGGATTTTAAATATCTCGCAAACGATTTGATCGAGAATGAATCCGAACTGTTTAAAAAATAATTTACGCAAATGAGGTAACAAATGGCAAACTTTAAAACACAATACGAGGACTGTCTGCGGCGGGTGCAGAAGCCCGCGCGCTATATCGGCAACGAGTTCGGCAGTGTGCATAAGGAAAAAACCGACGATATGATGTCGTTCGCGTTCTGCTTTCCGGATGTGTACGAGGTCGGCATGTCGCATTTGGGAATGAAGATCCTCTATCACATGCTCAACGAGCGCGACGACACGGTGTGCGAGCGCGTTTTCGCCCCCTGGGGCGATATGGAGGACGAGATGCGCGGCCGCGCCATACCCCTGCTTTCGATGGAAAGCTATACCCCGGTCCGTGAGTTTGATATCGTCGGCTTTACTCTGCAATACGAGATGAGCTATTCAAACGTTGTAAACATGCTCGACCTCGCGGGGATCCCGCTGAGGACAAGCGAGCGCGGCGCGGGCGACCCGTTCGTCTGCTGCGGCGGCCCCTGCGCCTACCACGCGGAGCCGCTCGCGGAGCTTGTGGATTTCTTCATTCTCGGCGAGGGCGAGGAAGTCAACAACGAGATCATGGACGCGTACAAAAAGTGGCGTGGCAGCGGCGGGAGCCGCGACGATTTTCTGCTCTCCATAGTCGCTTTGGGCGGAGTCTATGTGCCGAAATTTTACGACGTGGAGTTTAACGACGACAACACGATAAAGCGTTTTGAGCCCAACCGCCCCGGCGTTCCGAAGCGGGTCAGGAAGCGTATCATACTCGACTTTGACAAATGCTATGCGCCCGAGAAGCTGATCGTGCCGTTTATGGAGACGGTGCATGACAGAATTCAGCTCGAGCTGTTCCGCGGCTGCATCCGCGGCTGCCGCTTCTGTCAGGCGGGATATATCTACCGCCCCGTCCGCGAGCGCGGCGTGGAGCGCCTGACCAAGATCGCCGAAAGCTGCATAAAAAACACCGGCTATGACGAAATGTCAATGACGTCGCTTTCGACCAGCGACTACCGAAATTTGCAGGAGCTTATCGACAGCCTGCTTGAGCTGACCGTGGACAAACGGATCAACCTTTCGCTGCCCTCGCTCAGAGTGGACAACTTTTCAATGGAGCTTATGGAAAAGGTGCAGAAGGTGAAAAAGAGCGGCCTCACGTTCGCTCCCGAGGCGGGGACTCAGCGCCTCAGGGACGTTATCAACAAAAACGTGGTCGAGAGCGACCTGATAAGGACCTCAAAAATCGCTTTCGGCGGCGGCTATAACAGGATAAAGCTTTACTTCATGCTGGGCCTGCCCACTGAGACATACGACGATGTGAAGGGCATTGCCGACCTTGCCAAAAAGGTTATCGACGAGGGATTTTTCTCGATCCCGCCCGAGGAGCGCAGGGGCAGGAGCGTCAGCATAACGGTGAGCACCTCGTTTTTTGTACCAAAGCCGTTCACCCCGTTCCAGTGGGAACCGCAGAACCTTATTTCCGAAATGGAGGACAAGGCAAGGTTCTTAAAGGAAAATATCCGCTCAAAAAAAATCGTGTACAACTGGCACAACAGCGACATCAGCCTGCTTGAGGCGGTGTTCGCCAAGGGCGACAGACGGCTGTCGGAGGTGCTGATAACCGCGCAGAAGCTGGGCTGCAAATTTGACGGCTGGAGCGACTTTTTCGACTATGATAAGTGGCTCGAGGCGTTTAAGATACACAATATCAACCCCGCGTTTTACGCGAATCGCAGAATTCCGTACGACGAGATCCTGCCTTGGGACTATGCCGACATCGGCGTTCCGAAATCGTTTTTGATAAAAGAGCACAAAAAGGCGTATGAGGGCAGAACCACGCCCGGCTGCCGCGAGAAATGCAGCGGCTGCGGCGCGGCGTCATTCGGGGGAGGTGTGTGCTTTGAGTAAAAGACGGCTGATGTTTTCAAAGCTCGGCATGGCGAAATATATCTCCCACCTTGACCTGCTGCGCTGCTTCACCCGCTCGATCATGCGGGCGGAGCTGCCGGTGGTTTACAGCCAAGGCTTCAATCCGCACCAGAAAATGACGTTTTCACTCCCTCTGTCCGTCGGAGTCACAAGCGGCTGCGAGTGCGCGGACATTGAATTCCGCGACGGGATCGCGGACGCCGAAATTATGGAGCGCCTTAACGCGAGCCTGCCTCCCGACATCAGAATTTTATCGGTCGGCGACCCGAAAATTTCCGCCAACGACATTTTCGCGGCGGAATACAGAGTGACGCTGCTTTGCGATGATCCCGACGGGAACGCGGCGCGGGCAGTCGACAATTTTTTCGCGCAGCCCGAGGTCGCGATAATCAAGCGCACCAAGAAAAAGGGCGAGCAGGAGATGAACCTTATGGATTTTGTCATCGGCGCCGAGACCCCGAAAATCACGGACGAGGGAATAGAATTTTATCTCACGCTGTCGGCGGGCGGACAGAAAAACTTAAAGCCCGAGATAGCCGTTGAGGCCCTGATCAAATATCTGAGATCAAACCGCGGCCCTGACGCCGCGGGATACAATATCCACCGAATCAAAATACTTTACGACAAAAACAACCCGAAAATATTTAAGTAAAATTCATATACAGGAGGTAACAAGATGAAAAGAATTGGTATTCTCACGAGCGGCGGCGACTGCCAGGGCCTTAACTCGGCGATCAGAGGCGTCGCGAAGGCGCTCTACGAGCACTTCGGGGCTGACCTTGAGATCTACGGAATTAAGAACGGTTATCACGGCCTCATCAACGGCATTTACCGCAAAATGGAGCCGATAGATTTCTCGGGCCTGCTTATCCGCGGCGGCACGATCCTCGGCACGTCGCGCCAGCCCTTCAAGACTATGCAGGACAAGGACAAGGACGGTGTGACAAAAGTTGAGAAGATGAAAAAGAACTACAAAAAGATGAAGCTCGACTGTCTGGTCGTTCTTGGCGGAAACGGAACGCACAAGACCGCCAACCTGCTCAGCGAGGAGGGCCTTAACGTTATCGGTCTGCCGAAAACGATAGACAACGACCTTTGGGGCACCGACATGACCTTCGGTTTTTACAGCGCGCTGAACGTCGCGACCGACGTTATCGACCGCATACACACCACCGCGACATCGCACAGCCGCGTGTTCATCGTTGAGATAATGGGCCACAAGGTCGGCTGGCTCACGCTCTACGCGGGAATTGCCGGAGGCGCGGACGTTATACTCCTGCCCGAGATCCCCTATGACATCGACAGCGTCAACCGCGAGCTCGCCAAGCGCGCCAGCATCGGAAAAAGCTTCTCTATAATCGCGGTCGCCGAGGGCGCGATCTCGAAAGAGGAAGCCGCAATGAGCAAAAAAGAGTTCAAAAAGCACCGCGCCAAGATGAAGCAGCCCTCGATCGCCTACCGCGTGGCCGACGAGCTGCGCGACAAGCACCCGAATGAGATACGCGTGTGCGTTCCGGGCCACTTTCAGCGCGGCGGCAGCCCCTGCCCCTATGACAGAGTCCTGACGACCCGCATAGGCACAAGCGCGGCGCAGCTTATCGCTAAGAAAAAATACGGCTACATGATAGCCCTCAAGGACAACGAGATCGTTCCCGTTCCGCTGAAGGACGTTGCGGGTAAGCTCAAGGTCGTGACCCCCGACTGCAACGAGGTCGTAACCGCCCGCCAGATGGGAATTTGCTTCGGTGACTAAAGCATAAACTTTTTGCCCCGGCACATATGCCGGGGCATTTTTGGTTATTCTAAGCAATATTGAGGTGATTTTATGAAAGAACAGATAAGATGCGATCTCGCGCTTGAGGCAAAGGAGCTGTATTCCGAGAGCGTCGAGCAGGAGCCCGATATGAGCGGCATCAGCGTCAGGGAATACTCCGAGCAGGATATAATAAAAGTCACGCGGGTCATCATCCACAACTCAAAGGGTGAGGAAAGCCTCGGCAAGCCGATCGGAGATTATATAACGATCGAGATGCCGAGCAGGTTTTACGGCGAGCAAAAGATATACGAGGAAATGTGCCGCGTGTGCGCCAAAGAGCTCAAGACGCTGACCGACAAGTTTTTAAGCGGCGACGACGACGTTGTCCTCGTTGTGGGGCTCGGCAACCAGAACATCACAGCGGACGCGCTGGGGCCGAAGGTGATCTCGTCGCTGATGATAACGAGGCACCTTAAGGAATATGTTCCCGACGAAATCCAGAAGGGAGTGCGCTCGGTCTGCGGGATTGTGCCCGGTGTGCTGGGCCTGACCGGGATCGAGACCGGCGAGATAATCCAGGGCGTGACCGACAGAATAAAGCCGAAGCTCGTTATCGCGATAGACGCGCTGTGCTCTCGCAAAATGGAAAGGGTAAACACCACCATTCAGATCGCCGACACGGGAATAACGCCCGGCGAGGGCGTCGGCAACAAGCGCAAGGGCTTAAACCGCGACACGCTCGGCGTTCCGGTCATAGCAATCGGTGTGCCGACAGTGGTGGACGCGGCGACCATAGCCGGCGACACTCTCGACATGCTCGTTGACGCGGCGGGCGGCGACAGCAAAATAAAGGACAAGCCCACCGCGAAAATTTTAAAAATCATAGGCGACATGGCCGACGAAAAATACGATCTGATACGCGAGGTCATACGCCCCGAGTTCGGCAGCTTTATCGTCGCGCCGAAGGACGTTGACACGATAATCGACGACATATCCTCGGTGGTCGCGAACGGAATAAACATAGCCGTAAACGAGGGGATAACGCTGAGCGATGTTGACAGATACAGATGAGAATACGAAAACAGGGCCGCAAAGCGGCCCTGTCTGTTAAAGCAGCGTTTTTAACGCCTCATATATTTCCGGATATTTTTTCTTAAGGTTAAGAGGCCTGAAGTTTTTGTCGGTGAAGCCGTGGGTGGTATAACCCTCGGCAAGCAGCGCGTCGTCAGCGCAGCGGATTATTTTATATTCAAATCCGCATTTCGCGACACCGAGGCGGCTCAGGCGCACCTCGATCCACACGTCGTCCTGATAGCGCGCGCCCTCGATAAATTTCGCGTAGCAGTCAAGGAGCGGCAGCAGCACGCCCCGCTCCTCCACTTCGCGATATGACATTCCGCAGGTTTTGAAAAACTCGGTTCTTCCGACCTCGAACCACGGAAAATATCTCGAGTGGTGCACCACGCCCATGCTGTCGGTCTCGGCGTAGCGCACCGTTATCTTTGTTCTGAACATTACATTATCTTGGCCACGCCGGAATATACCTGGCCTCTCGGGCCGTCAATCGTCACGGTCGTGCCGTTCTTGAGTATTTTGGTCGCTCCGTCAACGCCGACAAGAACCGGAATATCCAAAGTCATTCCCACAACGGCCGCGTGAGACGTGGCGCCGCCAACCTCGGTGATAATGGCCGAGGCGCGTCTGCACAGCGAAATAAGCTCGTTATTCGTCTCGTGGATAACCAGAATGTCTCCATCCTCAAAGTTCTTGAGCGCGTCGTTATTGCTTGCCGCGACGCAAACCTTGCCGCTGACCGAATTGGTCGAGAAGCTCTGGCCCGCGGCCAGCATATCTCCGACAAGCTGAACCTTGAGCACGTTTGTGGTTCCGCTGATGCCGAGCGGCGATCCGCCAGTCAGAACGACAACGTCGCCCTTTTTGACTATATCGGTCTCCTCAACGGCGCAATCGACCGCGTGGGTGAACAGCTCGTCGCTGGTGTTCTTCATTTCGGTCAGTATCGGCGTAATGCCCCAGCTCAGATTAAGCTGGCGCCACGCCTTTTTGCTCATGGTTCCCGCGATGATCGGGCAGCTCGGACGGTACGCGGCGATTTGACGCGGGGTGTAGCCCGACTTTGAAACCGTGATGATCGCCGTGGCTCCAAGATCATGAGCGGTGGTGCATGACGAATGGCTTATAGCGTTTGAAACGCTGGGCGACTGCTCAATGTGGCGCGACTCGAACTGAGCTATGTAATCTATCTTTTCCTCGGTCTTGTTGCAGATCTGCGCCATTGTCTTGAGCGCGCGGACGGGATATTTGCCGACCGCCGTCTCCCCGGACAGCATAACGATCGAGGTGCCGTCATAAACAGCGTTCGCGACGTCGGAGATCTCCGCGCGGGTCGGGCGCGGATTGTGGGTTATGCTCTCGAGCATCTGCGTCGCGGTGACAACCATCTTGCCAGCGCTGTAACACTGATGAATAAGCTTTTTCTGGATCGCGGGCAGCTCGTCGAACGAGATCTCAACGCCCATGTCGCCTCTGGCGACCATGATGCCGTCGCTGACCTTTAAGATCGACTCAACGTTGTCAACGCCCTGCTTGTTCTCTATCTTTGAGATGATCTGGATATCCTCTCCGCCGTTCTGTTCAAGAATTCTCTTGATCTCAAGCACGTCAAACGCCGAGCGCACGAACGACGCGGCGATAAAGTCAAAGTCCTGCTCAATGCCGAACTTAATGTCGGCCTCATCCTTCTCGCTCATATACTCCATGCTGAGCTCAATTCCCGGAATGTTGATGCTCTTGTGGTTGCTTACCGGACCGCCGTTCATTACCTCGCAGACCACGTCGCCGCCCTTGACGTTCGCCACGACCATCTCGATCAGGCCGTCGTCGATCAGAATTCTGTCGCCCGGGCGCACGTCCTCGGCAAGGTGCTTGTATGTGATCATTGTGCGCTTTTGGTCACCCAAAATCTTTTTGGGCGTCAAGGTGAACATCTGACCGGTCTCAAGCATTATACCGCCGTCTTTAAAGTCACCGGTCCTGACCTCGGGGCCCTTGGTGTCAAGCAGCAGCGCGATCGGCAGATTAAGCTCCTCGCGCATTTTCTTTACCGCGTTTATGCGCACAAGATGCTCCTCGTGCGTACCGTGCGAAAAGTTAATTCTGGCGCAGTTCATTCCGCCCAGCATAAGTTTTCTCAGCACCTCGGGATCGTCGGTGGCGGGACCTAAGGTGCAGATGATTTTTGTTTTTCTTGTCATGTTTTTTATACCTCCCCTACGTTTATTACTCCTGTTTTCGTATATAGTTTTGCTTTTCCTCTGATTTTTATCGCCGACGTGTTCTCGGTGAACTGGGCGATATACGCCTCGCCCTTGTCAAGCTTCTCGGTGTGATGAAACTTCGTGTCTCTGCCGCGCGTGAGGCCGATGATCGTGACCCCGTCCTCCTCTGCGAGAACGGTCACATAATCTCCGAAAGCGTTAACGTCCATACTCTGACCCCCTTAAAATTACTCTATAGAATAATTATATAACAACAAAAACAAAAATGCAAGAAAAATATATTTAAAATTTATATAATTTTACAAAAATATTGTTTTAAATCAATATTTTCATTATCTTTCGGAACTCTGACCTCCGCCGATCGCAGCCAGCGGCGTGTCCCCGACTATTATCGTTTCTGCTATTGGGATCTCGGTCACTATGTCGTCCCCGCTCGCGCGCACGGGAGTGTTAACGCCCATCTCCGCGGTCACCTTCACGCTTATCAGGTGGCGGGTCTGATTGATCCCCGCCGCCTCAAACGAGTCGCTGAAATCTATATGTATATTCTCGTCGGTCATAACCTTGATTTTTACCGGAAATCCCAGCGCGGAATAAAACCGTTCGGAAAACATCGACATGATCGGGATAAAAACCTCAACGCTGTTTATTCTGTCGATCCTGTTTTGAATATCTTGAGTCAGCCGCGACTTGAATGCGTTAAAGCTCTTGTAATTTACCGAAAGGCTCAATATCCTCCCGCGGCTGTCCGTCTCCTTTTTCACGAGCGCGTCATAATCAACGCCGCCGTTTTCCACCGCGTCGATTACCGCGTCATTACATTCCCTGATAACAATACTGCTCAGATTTGAAAGCGCCATATCCCGCACAAGCGGATCGATCCGCCGCTCGATCCCCGAAAACGTATACGCTAAAGCCGCGGCGGTCAGTATCAGCGCAACAATTAATTTAATCCTCTTTTTCGCTTTCTTAAAATCTCCGCGCGGCCTGCGCGGTCTTTTCCTCTTTTTTGCGGCAAATCTTCCCCTCAGCCTCCCGAAACGCCGTTTCATAGCAATCACCCGATTTATTATATGCGGGTTTTCAATTCGTGTTAAAAAGTCGCCCGCGGGGCGACCATATAAAAACGCGCGGGGTTATACTTAATATGTAAGAGCTTTGGTGAGTTTTTACATAATAAAAAAGCCGGAGGCGCCATGAGGCAAACCCGGCTTTAATCTTACGTCAAATCATATATCGCGTCATATACAAGCTCCCTGTCCCATATCTTAACCGCTTCAAAATCGTCTTTTACGCTGCTGCGGTTTTTGGCGAGCGGCAGCGAGGCGGTTTTTTTCGCTTCGTGAAGCAGACCGCGGCCTCGGTCGTTAAAATCAAGAATTTTAATATATCGTGGCGGGGCCGCCGCGTCGGCGCGGGTGATCCCCAGAAACGCGCTTAACACAACGCGTCTTATTCTGCTGTGGGCGTATCGCTTGGATTTTATATTATCGCAGAGCTCGGCGAATGACCGCGATACGCGGGCCGCTGCGATCAGCTTGTTTTCAAGACCCTCGGCAATGTCGGCAATGTTTTTCAGCTCGCCCGGGCTTGAGAGCAGCAGCTTTGAGATAATCGCGGCGCTCAAGCTTTCAATATCATGAATTTCGGCGTTTTTATAAAGCCTTTCAAGATTTTCGGGCACCGCGTCAAAGGCTTTTTCTCCGCCGCTGAGCAGCACTTTCCGCACGGCTGACGCGGACGCGAATTTTCCGTTTATCACGCCGTCGTCATGCTCGGACACATGCCGCTTCACGGCTATCGGCTTCATTCCGCTCTCAAAGCGCAGCAGCGCTTTGATATACTCGACCGCGAGAATATTGTTTGGGCCCGAGATAAGCTCCGCCGCGCGTCCGCCGAGCATACGTCCGACCGCCACGGCCCGCGCGGTGAAAAACGGCTTTCCGAAATCAAGCTCCGACTTCAGCGCGTCCTTAAAACGCGGCGGCTCAAACGCCAGCAGCTCAGCGGTTTTTTTAAGCAGCTCCGTGTCCGCCGCCTCGGTTCCGAAAGCGAGGCTGTCGATCACGCCGAGGCTGTCCAGAACATAAACGGCGCTGCGCGCGAACCGTTCCGCCGTCTGCACGGCGTGGACGGCGGGCAGCTCAAGCACCAGATCCATTCCGCATTTGAGCGCGGCCCGGGCGCGTATGCTTTTATCAAAAACCGCTATGTCGCCGCGCTGCATATAATTTCCGCTCATAACGCCGACAACGGCGTCAAAGCCGTACTCGTTTTTCAATATGTCGATCAGATACTTGTGGCCGTTGTGGAACGGATTGAATTCACAGACCACTCCGCATACATTCATGGAACGACCTCCTGAAATCTATCCGCCGGGCATGCCCGACGGATGAAGCAATTGCAAATTATAACGCGTCCGCTTTGCTGACGCAGGCGTCGATCGCGCTCTGCACCGACGATCTGAAGCCCGTTCTCTCAAGCTCGCACACCGCCGCGATCGTGGTGCCGCCGGGGCTGCACACGTTGTCCTTGAGCTGTTCGGGATGAACTCCTGTCTCAAGAACCATTTTCGCGCTGCCCTCAACCGCCTTGGCCGCAAGCTTAAGCGCCAACGCTTTGGGAATTCCGTATTTCACGCCGCTGTCGGCCATCGCGTCGATCAGCATGTAGATATAGGCCGGGCTGCTGCTGTGAAGAGCGATCGCGGCGTTCATGTATTTCTCCTCAAGAATTACCGTCTCGCCTATTCCCTCAAGCAGATCCCCGATTATTTTAAGCTCCTCGCCGCTTATGTTCTTGTTCGGCGTTATAACCGTCATGCCGCAGCCCACAAGCGCGGGGGTATTGGGCATGGTGCGGATAATTTTTTTATCTTCTCCGATCGATTTTTCCAAGGTCTCAAGGCTTATTCCCGCGGCGATCGAAACATATATCCTGCCGTCTTTGCCGCTAAGTTCATTCAAAACAGCCGGCATGACGTTCGGCTTGACCGCGAGGACGACAATGTCAGCCGCGTCCTCGATCCCGACGGCCGAGCCCGCGGGGGTTATACCCTCGCTTTCAGCCATCGCTCCGAGCTTTTCCGCATCGGTGTCAAACACAACGATATCTTTTGCCGGAACCTTTCCGGATGAAATAAAGCCTTTGATCAGCGCGGTGGCCATGTTGCCGCCGCCGATAAATCCGATAGTCATAATTATCTCTCCAATCTTAATAAAACGGAACGGGCGGATCAGATCCGCCCTCGCTATTATACCGTCAGCTCAACCTCGTCCGCCGCGGCGCTTCCGGCGAGAACCGGATCAACGTATTCGGCGATAAACTCGGTCACCTGACTTTCGCTTCTGCCTATAAAGTTTTCGGGCTTTAATATGCCCTCAATATCGTCTCTGCTTAAATTAAACGCCGGGTCGGCGATTATGCGCTCGATCAGATCGTTGGCGCCGCCCTGCTCTTTAACGACCTTTCCGGCCTCCATGGAATGCTCGCGGATAAGCTCGTGAAGCTCCTGACGGTCCCCGCCCGCCTTGACCGCGTCCATAAGAATGTTTTCGGTGGCCATAAACGGCAGCTCCGACATGATCCTGTTGCGTATCACTTTGGGATAAACCACAAGCCCCGAGGCGACGTTCATGTAAATATTGAGTATCGCGTCAACCGCCAGAAATCCCTCGGCGACGCTCAGGCGTTTGTTTGCCGAGTCGTCGAGAGTGCGCTCGAACCACTGCGTGGACGAGGTTATGGCGGGGTTCACCGCGTCAACCAGCACATAGCGGGCCAGCGAGCATATGCGCTCGCTGCGCATCGGGTTGCGCTTGTACGCCATTGCCGACGAGCCGATCTGCGATTTTTCAAACGGCTCCTCGATCTCCTTGAGGTGCTGGAGCAGACGTATGTCGTTGGCGAACTTATACGCGCTCTGCGCTATGTCGCTCAGCACCGACAGCATGTGATAATCGACCTTTCTCGAATAGGTCTGTCCAGAAACCGGATAGAATTTGTCATATCCCATCTTCTCGCAAATCTTTTTGTCAAGCTCCTTGACCTTCTCTATATCGTTGTCAAACAGCTCCATAAAGCTGGCCTGGGTCCCGGTCGTGCCCTTGCAGCCGAGCAGAGCCTTGCGCGAAAGCTGAAAGTCGATATTCTCAAGGTCCATCAAAAGCTCCCATATCCACAGCGACGCGCGCTTGCCCACGGTCGTGAGCTGCGCCGCCTGAAAATGAGTAAATCCGAGCGTGGGCAACGCCTTATATTTAAGCGCGAAATCGCGCAGCATCGAGATCACCTTGACCACCTTGCCGCGGATAAGTTCAAGCGCCTCGTTCATGATAATAAGGTCGGTGTTGTCGCCCACATAGCACGATGTGGCGCCGAGGTGAATTATGCCCTTCGCTTTGGGGCACTGCAGACCGTAGGCGTAAACATGGGACATAACGTCATGGCGCACCTCTTTTTCACGGGCTTCAGCCTCGGCGTAATTTATGTTGTCCATATTGGCCTTGAGCTCGTCGACCTGCTCACGGGTCACGTTAAGGCCCAGCTCCATTTCGGACTCGGCCAGAGCGACCCACAGTCTGCGCCATGTTTTAAATTTTTTGTCGGGCGAGAAGAGATACTTCATCTCGCTGCTCGCGTAACGCGAGCTTAACGGGCTTTCGTATATATCCTTGCTCATTTACATTCTCCTTTTAAATACTTCTCCAGACGGTCAAGTCCGGTTTTGATATTCTCCATTGAGGTGGCGTAGGACAGGCGGACATAGCCGTCAATTCCGAAGCCCTCGCTGGGCACCATGGCCACCAGCGCCTTGTCAAGCACGTCGGCGCAGAACTCGTTGGCGGTGTTGATCATCTTTCCGTAATGCTCCTTGCCCAGAGAATCGCGCACGTTCATAAAAATATAAAACGCGCCGTGGGGATTGAGGCAGCTTACGCCGTCGATCGAATTGATACGCTTCACCATGTAGTCGCGGCGGGATATGTATTCGCGTCTCATGTCGTCGATCACGCTCTGATCGCCGTCAAGCGCCTCGACCGAGGCAACCTGCGCGATCGAGCAGGGGTTAGAGGTCATGTGGCTCTGAATATTCGACACAGCCTTGGCGATCTCGGGCTCGGCGGCGATATAGCCTATTCTCCAGCCGGTCATGCAGTAGGCCTTTGCCATTCCGTTCACGATTATCGTCAGCTTTCTTATATCATCGCCCAGAGTCGCGATATTAACATGCTCTCCCTCATAGGCCAGCTTTTCATATATCTCGTCAAACACAACATAGATATTATGCTCGACGCATATCTTAGCGATCTCCTCAAGCTCCGCTTTGGTGTAAAGCATGCCCGTTGGGTTGCTCGGGGTGTTGAGGACAAGCGCCCTCGTCTTCGGAGTGATCGCCGCCCGAAGCTGGTCGGGAGTGAACTTGAACTCGTTCTCCTCGGTGGTGTCGATGTAAACCGGAACAGCGTCCGCGATCTTTATCATCTCGGGATAGCTTACCCAATACGGCGCGGGCAGAATAACCTCGTCGCCGGGATCGCATATGCAGATAAACACGTTTGACAGCGCGTGCTTTCCGCCGTTGCTGACAACTATGTTTGAAACGTCATAGTCAAGACCCGTGTCGCGCTTGATCTTGCGGCAGATCGCGCGCTTGAGCTCGAGCGTTCCGGAGGCGGGGGTGTATCTCGTGAAGTTGTCGTTAATGGCCTTAATTCCCGCTTGTTTTACGTTTTCGGGGGTGTCAAAATCGGGCTCGCCCGCTCCGAAACCTACAACCGGGATGCCCTCTTTTTTCATTTCCTTATATCTCGCGTCAATGGCGAGTGTGGGTGAAGGAGAAATCTTTTTAGCTTTTTCAGAAATATACAGTGACATAATCAACCTCCTATATAAATTAACTGTTAATATTTTAATATATTGACCCGCAAAATGCAAGGTTATATTCAACAAAATTTGCATACTTGCGAGACTATTTTACAACATTCTTAAAAATCAATAAACTCGCCGACATCCGGGAACGCGTTTTCAATGTGATTTATCTCAAGCTCCGCAAGGTCGGTGTAGACCTCGATCACGTCGAACCTAAAGTCCGCCTCGATCGGATTTTCAAACAGGTACTGCTGCGCGGACTTTACCATTCTTGCGACCTTGGTCCTGCTTACGCTCTCGGCGGCAAGTCCGTGCTCGATGTTCCTGCGCGTCTTGACCTCGGCAAACACCACCGCGCTTTCGTCCGGCGTTACTGCTATTATATCAAGCTCGCCGAATTTTGTGCGGTACTGCCGCTCCAGAATACGGTACCCTTTGGAACGGAGCATTTCCTCGGCAGCGTTCTCGCCGAAATCGCCCATATTTTTCTTGTATCTGCTCATTTCGCGATCCCCAGCACCTTGTCGGTCATAAAGGTTTTTCTGTGAACCTCGCTTACGCCGAGCGCGCGTATCGCCTCGCAGTGCGCCTTGGTCCCGTAGCCCTTGTGTTTTTCAAATCCGTAGCCCGGATATTTTTCCGAAAGCTCGACCATGTACCTGTCCCTTGTCACCTTGGCCAGAATAGACGCCGCGGCGATCGTCTGCGACTTCGCGTCGCCTTTTACTATGTAGCGGCTCTCGAAATTGTCAAACGGAATTCCGTCATTGCCGTCAACAAGCAGAATGTCGGGCCTGATCCCAAGCCCGTTCACCGCGTTCTGCATGGCCTCGTGCGTCGCGCGGCGGATATTGATCTCGTCGATCACGCTCTCGGGCACAAGGCTTACCGAATAGGCAAGAGCCTTTTCGCAAATCACGTCAAAAAGCGCCTCGCGCTTTTTTTCGGAAAGCTTTTTCGAGTCGTTTATCCCGTCAATCACCAAGCCCTCGGGCAGGATAACGGCGGCCGCGCACACGGGTCCGGCCAAAGGGCCGCGTCCCGCCTCGTCAATTCCGCATATCAGCTTTGTACCCAAATCATACAATTCGGTTTCAATTTCCAGCATATTCATAGTTTTCCCCCCGTTTCGCGTTAATCCCCGGGCGTCTCAAGCGTGATGTTGCCGAGGCGCGCGCCCCGGAAGTCGTTTAAAACTATATTCGCCGCGCGGAACGCGTCGATCTCACCGCCGGACACGACGCAGCCGCGTTTTCTTCCGATCAGCTCGAGAAGCTCGTATTTATCCGCCTCGTCGGCTTTGCCGTCAAGCTTATACACCGTCTTGAGGCTCTCAAAATAATTTTCTTTAAGGTAGCCCAAAAGCTCGTACGCCAGATCCTCAACGTCGAGTATCTCGTCTTTTATGCCGCCCGTGAACGCGATTTTTCTCGCAACGTCCTCGCTCTCAAACTTGGGCCATAAAATACCCGGAGTGTCAAGAAGCTCATATCTGCCCGCGATTTTTATCCACTGCTTGGTCTGGGTTATGCCCGGGCGGTCCCCGGTTTTCGCGGCGGCTCTGCCCGACAGACGGTTTATGAACGACGATTTGCCCACGTTTGGTATGCCTATCACCATCATTTTTACCGCGTGGCGCTGTATGCCCCGCTTCTCGTCGCGCAGGAACTTATCGCGCAGCACGGTCTCGATCGCGCCGTCAAGACTTTTTCTGAGCCCTTTGCCCGAGCGGCTGTCTGCCGCAACCGCGGTCAGCCCCAGACCGCCGAAATATTTGAGCCACTTGTCGGTGGCGGCCCTGTCGGCGATGTCCGCCTTGTTAAGCACGACGACTCTCGGCTTTGAGGCGGTTATTTTATCGGTCTCCGGATTGCGCGACGACAGCGGGATGCGGGCGTCAACAAGCTCGATCACCACGTCCACAAGCCTCAAATTATCCTTTATCATGCGGCGGGTCTTTGACATATGACCCGGGAACCACTGAAGCTGATATTGATTTTCCATACGTTTTCTCCTTGTTTTCGCTCAATTTTACAAAAACGGACTGTATCACACTGTTCGCCGGTGATACAGTCCTCGTTTTTAAGAAACAAATGTAAAGTTATGATCCTTATCCTCAACGAGATACGAGGTCTCGATCGGATAAGCCACGGAGCCGAAATCGCCTATCGGCCAAAATCTGAACACCGCTCCGCCGATGATCTCGTCCTCGGGCACCTGTCCGAGCTCGCGGCTGTCCTTGCTGTTGTTTCTGTTGTCTCCCATTACAAAGATTTTATCCTTCTCAACAACGATCGGGTTGTCCTTGCTGTACTGGCCGCTCGCTATAAGCTCCATGATATACGAGCCCGTGTGGGTTGTTTTCTCTTTGATATACGGCTCGTCAAGAAGCTGATCGTTAACGTAAACGTCGCCCGTTTCAAAATCAATATAAACCGTGTCGCCCTCGGTGGCTATGACTCTCTTGACATACGGTCTGTCGGGGTCGCTCGCCGGCTCGAAAATCACAACGTCTCCCTTTTCGGGCTTATAGAAAAAGCGGTTCACATAAAGTCTGTCGTTCTCATGAAGCGTGGGCTGCATCGACGCGCCCTGAACCTTTACCAGCGTGAACACAAAGTTTCTGATAAGCAAAGCCAGAACAATCGCTATGGCAATCGCCACAACCCAGTCTCTGATCTCTTTAAGCATATTAATTTCTCCATCCTTCTTTTTGGTCTTTGCCTTCTTTTTCGGACTTTTTTCGGGAACGGACACGTTCCGTCCCGCGTTTTGCCTCGGGGCGCTGCCGCCGCTCCGGGAGGGGTTCCTTGATCCGAAAACATCCTTATCCTGCCGGGCCGCGGCTCCGCGCTGCGGCGCAGCCTTGTTATCCTTCGGGGCCGAGGGCCTCTGTGGAACCGCCTCGGTGATCTTTGGCATCACCTGGGTCTGGCCGGGCTTTATCGTCTGCCGCCTTGAAGGCCTGTCCGCGCTTTGAGCGGGCGCTTCTGCGGGTCTGCGCCGAACGGGTCTGTCCTCCGTCGGTCGGGCCGCACGCGCCGTCTGCGCCGACGGTCTTTGCTGATTGCTGAAAACGCTGTCGCTTGACGAAACCGTAGGAACGGGCTTCCGCGCCTGTGATCCCGCGGACGGACGCGCCGTCTGCGCCGCCGCCTCGCTCGCTCTGATCCTCGCCATGCGTCTTGCCTTCGCCTCTTCCTCGGCCGCAAGCTGCTGCTGTATCTCAAGCTGACGGGCCTGTCGCCGCGCGCGGCGCTCCTCAATCTCCTTCAGCATTGAGTCGGCCCGGGCGTTTATTTCCGAACGCGCCTTTTCGATTGTCGGATCAACCGGGGAGGATGACCGCGAGGCTTTGCTCGCCGCCTCGTCTAAAATTCTGTCCAGATCAGCGCTGTTTCCTCCGGCGGAATTTCTGTTGTTATTATCCATAATAATTACCCCTGTTTTTCACTTGCTAAAATGCCAAAGAGTGGTGATTAAAAATAACCACCACCGCGTTTTGACTATTAAAGCTTTTCCTTGATCTTGGCAGCTTTACCCGCTCTGTCGCGCAGATAGTAAAGCTTGGCGCGTCTTACTCTACCGTGTCTTACGACCTCGATACGGTCGATCTTGGGCGAGTTGACGGGGAATGTCCTCTCAACGCCGACGCCGTATGAAATACGTCTTACGGTGAATGTCTCCTGAATGCCGCCGTGGTTCTTCTTGATAACGGCGCCCTCAAACATCTGAACTCTTTCTCTGTTGCCCTCTTTTACCTTAACGTAAACGCGAACCGTGTCGCCTATCGCAAGCTTGGGCAGATCCGTTCTGATTTGTTCCTGTGTGATTTGCTGTAAAATGTCCATTAAAAAAATCCTTTCTATTATACCATTCTTAGACATTCATGCCCGAAGGGACAGCGGACTGTCTGATATTAACTATATTATAGTAACATATATTCGGTAAAAGTGCAAGTTTTTTTGCGAAAAATATAATTTTCGATTAAATTAACCAAAATTACTCATGATGATTTTGCCCAAGTTGTGAAAAATAAACTATTCTTCCTCATCCTCGGGCGATATTATCGCGTTCACAAATTCCAGCGGGTCAAACGGCTCTATATCGTCGATCTTCTCGCCGACGCCGATGAACTTTACCGGAATATTATAGTCGTTCTTGATCGCCAGAACTATACCGCCCTTGGCCGTTCCGTCGAGCTTCGTGAGGATTATGCCGGTTATGTCGGCGGCCTCTTTGAACTGCTCGGCCTGCTGAACGGCGTTCTGACCGGTCGTGGCGTCAAGCACAAGCAGGACCTCTTTGCTTGACTCCGGAAGCTCGCGGTCAAGTATGCGGTATATCTTTTTAAGCTCGGCCATGAGGTTCTTTTTGTTGTGCAGCCGTCCCGCTGTGTCGCACAGCAGCACGTCAATTCCTCTGGCCTTTGCCGCGTTTACCGCGTCGAATATGACCGCGGCGGGGTCCGAGCCCTCCTGCTGCTTTATAATGCCGACGCCGGCTCTGTCGGCCCAGACTTCAAGCTGCTCGATCGCCGCGGCGCGGAAGGTGTCGGCTGCCGCGATGAGCACCGACTTGCCCTGATTTTTATACATGTTCGCCAGCTTGCCGATCGATGTGGTCTTGCCCACGCCGTTAACGCCGATAACCATAATGACCGCGGGTGCGCCGCAGAGCTCGACCGAGTTGTCGCCCTCGGTGAGTATCTCGGCCATTATGCGGTTGAGCTCTCCGCGGAGCTCGCCGCTGTCGCGCAGGGTCTTTTCCTCCGCGGCCTCGCGCAGCCTCTCGATTATATCCATCGAGGTATTGACACCCAGGTCCGCCGTTATCAGCGCCTCCTCGAGCTCGTCGAACAGATCGTCGTCGATCTTTCTGAACGATTTTATGACCGTGTTGAACTTATCGTTGATCGAGTCTCTTGTCTTGCTTAAACTGTTTTTTAATTTGTTGAATAATCCCATTACTCGCTCACCTCGTCAATATTTAATGATAATAATTTGGACACGCCTTTTTCCTGCATGGTCACGCCGTAAAGCACATTGGCGGCCTCCATAGTTCCCCTCTTGTGGGTAACGACGATAAACTGCGTCTTTTCGCTGTACCGCTTGAGATACGCCGCGAAACGATAAACGTTAACGTCGTCAAGCGCGGCCTCGACCTCGTCGAGTATGCAGAACGGCGTGGGCCGCACGTTTAAGATCGCGAACAGCAGCGCGATCGCGGACAGCGCCTTCTCGCCGCCCGAAAGCAGCGTCAGACTCTGGAGCTTTTTGCCCGGCGGCTGCGCCTCGATCTCTATTCCGCTCTCAAGCACGTTGTCCGGGTCGGACAGCGTGAGCTTCGCGCGTCCGCCGCCGAACAGACTGGCGAACACCTTGTTGAAGTTCTCGTTTATCTTAACGAACTGCTCCGCGAACTGCGTTTTCATTATGCTCATCATCTCGGCGATGATTTTTTTAAGCTCCTTTTTGGATTTGTTGAGGTCGTCGACCTGCGCGGTCAGGAAATCGGCGCGCTCCTTAACGCTCTTATACTCCTCTATGGCCTCGACGTTTATGCTGCCGAGGTTCCTTATCTGCCGTCTCAGCGTGTTGACGCGCTTTGTCGCGGCCTCAAAGTCAAAACCGCTGAGGTCGCGGCCTTCCTTAGCGTCGCTGTAGGTCAGCTCGTATTCCTCCCAAAGGCGGTTGATTATGCTCTCAAGCTCTGAGTCGATATTTTCATAGCCCGAGCGGGCCTTGGTGTGGACGTTTGAAAGCTCCATAAGACTGTCGCGCACGTCGTTGACCGCCTCCTGCTGCCGCTTGACGCGGCTTTCGGTCTCGCGGCGCTTTTCCGTCATGCCGCTCAAAGACCCGGCCAAATTCTTAAGAGCCTCCTCGTTGCTCTCGGCGCTCGCCTCAAGGCTTTTGATCTCGGCGGCGGTTTTCTCTATATGTTTTTCAAGGCCGCGTATCTCGTCAAGCCGCGAGGCGGTCGATGAAATGATCTGCGCCTTCTCGTTGTTCACGCTTCGGATCTTATCGTTTGTCTGCTCTATATCCTTTATCACCGAATTGCGCCTGATCGTCAGATCCAGAAGGGCGCGGCTGATCTTTTCGTTCTCACCGCTCAATAAAGCGTATGATTTCTCGCGCTTGTCAGCCGCTCTGCTCAGTTCCTCGGTCTCCGTCTCAAGCTTGTCCGCAATCAGTGAGGCCTCGCTGATTTCTTTTTTTACCGAGGCGATGCTTTTGTTCAGCTCCTCAAGCTCAGCCGCCATTTTTTCGCGGTCCGCGCCGCTCGACTCGATAACGCTGCTCAAATGTCCGCGCTCCGAGGTGAGTCTCGCCAGCTCCTCGCCGCATTCCGAAAGCCTGCTGTTGTTGTTCTTGATATCCTCAAGCAGGTCAGCCGCCTCGATCGACAGCTTGTTTATGCTCTTGGCCTGATTTGCGATATCCTTTTCGGCGGATTTTATTTTTTCCTCAAGCTCGGTTATCTCGCTCACTCTTGACAGCGAGCCGATCGATTTCAGCGCGCTGCCGCCGGTCATGGCGCCGCCCGGCTGAACAACGTCTCCGCCCAACGTGACGATCCTGAACTTATAGCCGCACTTTTTGCCCATTGCGGCGGCGTTGTCGATGTTGTCAACGATCACAACCGGCCCGAGGATATTGCTCACGATCTCGGAATATTTCTCGTCATGCTCCACCAGCGACTCGGCTGTGCCAATAAAGCCCGGCAGCTTTTCCGCCTTTTTATCCTCAAGGCCGCGTCCGCGGATGTTGGAAATCGGAAGGAACGTCGCGCGTCCCAGCCGACGGTCTTTCAGATATTTTATCGCGCGCTTCGCGTCCTCGGCGTCGTCGGTGACTATGTTCTGGGCCGCGCTGCCCAGCGCGGTCTCTATTGCCGTTATGTACTTCCTTTCGGTCTTGATGAGCTGAGACAGCGGGCCGTGTATCCCTGCGCTGAGCCTGCCGCTCTTAAAGGCGGCCATGACCCCTCTGACGCCGCGGCTGTAACCCTCCAGATCGCGCTCCATAGTCTCAAGCATTTTCTTTCTTGACGATATTTCGCCGAGCTTCAGCGTGCTTTGGTTTTTGCGGTTGATCATCTTCTGCATCTCGGCGTTTTTGGCGCCGTAGAGCTCGTCCGATTTATTGGTCTCGACCTTCAACGTCTCGGCATAAGCCTCGGTTTTTTTGATCTCGCCGTCAAGCTCGCCGAGCCGATTTTTCATCTCGTTCAAAGACGAGCTCTTGTTTTCAAGCTCGTCTTTTATCACGTCCGCACGGGACACAAAGCTGTCCAGAAGGATCTGCCTGCTTGAGATCTCGCTCCGTTTGCCGCCCGCCTCGGCGGTCTTTTCGATAATTTCGGCGCGCAGCTCCTCAAGCGCCTTGCTCTCCTCGCTGACGTCAAGCCCCGATTTGCGCGACTTTTCCGAAAGTTCCTCCGCGCTTTTCTCAAGCGCAACGCTTTGCGAGCCCAAAGACTCAAGCGCGGATTTCAGTTCCTCGATCTGCTTGTCCAGCTCCATCGCGCGTTTGTCGCCGCCGCTTATCTCGTTTTTCAGGCGATCGATCGTGCCCTCGGAGTGGCTTATCTCGTTTTCGGCCAGGCTTATTTTTCCGCGTATCTCGTGCCCCTCCGCGGTGAGGGCCTTTTCTGTCTCGCGGCCCTTCTCGGTGTCCGCGTCGATCTTTTCCATCTCGGAATATAGCGCCTCGACCTTTTTGTCGTTGTCGGCGATCTCTCCGCGCATTTTTTCCATCTGGCCCTCATAGATCTCAATATCGGCGGCGAGCTTTTTCATTGCCTCGCGCTTTTTCTCGATATTGATGACCGAGGCATTGATCTCAAGGTCCTTCATCTCGTCGCGCAGGACCAGATATTTTTTCGCCTTCTCGGACTGCCGTCTGAGGGGCTCAAGCTGATTTTCAAGCTCGCCCAAAATATCCTCGATCCTCGTTATGTTGTCGGCGGTGCGCTCAAGCTTGCGCTCCGCCTCGATCTTTCTGTACTTATATTTTGAAATTCCCGACGCTTCCTCAAAGATATGGCGGCGATCCTCCGACTTGGTGCTCAGGATATTGTCGATCTGGCCCTGACCGATGATCGAGTATCCGTCGCGTCCGAGACCCGTGTCCATAAACAGCTCGTGCACGTCCTTTAAGCGGCACAGGGTCTTGTTTATGTAATACTCGCTCTCGCCGCTGCGGTAAAGGCGCCGCGAGACCCGTATCTCGGGAAAGTCGATATTGAATATACCGCTCTCGTTGTCGAGATTAAGGACGACCTCGGCAAAGCCCAAAGCCTTTCGGCTTTCGGTTCCCGCGAATATTACGTCCTCCATGCGGCTGCCGCGAAGGGACTTTATGCTCTGCTCGCCCATTACCCAGCGGATCGCGTCCGAAATATTGCTCTTTCCCGAGCCGTTCGGGCCCACTATCGCGGTGATCCCCGAGTTGAAATCCAGATAAATCTTGTCGGCGAAGGACTTAAAGCCCTGCATCTCAATGCTTTTTAATATCATGTTTTATTCTCCGAATAAATATTTTGCGGAATTACGCGTCAATCCCCGAGAAGCTCCACGCTTATCCTGTCATCGCGCGCGTCCACGCGGGCGGTCATGCCGTGAGTGAGCTTTCCGCCGATAAGCAGCCGCGCCAGCTCATCCTCAATGTTCTTTTCAATATATCTGCGCATCGGGCGCGCGCCGTAAAGCCTGTCGTACGACTTTTCAACGACCAGCGCCTTCGCGTTTTCCGAAACATCAAGCGTGATCTCCTTTTCGCGGAGCCCCGCGCGGAGATCGTCGAGCATCAGATCAACAATGTCCACAAGCTCCTCTTTTTTAAGCTCGCTGAAAATGATCACATCGTCAACGCGGTTCAAAAATTCGGGTCTGAAAAGCTGTTTAAGCGCCCGCTCGATCTTGATGCGGGTTGCCTCCTCGGCCTCGTTGAAGCCGACCACGTTTGACTTGTTGTCGCTTCCGGCGTTTGAGGTCATAATTATTATCGTGTTTTCAAACGACACGACCTTGCCGTGGCTGTCGGTGATCCTGCCGTCGTCGAGGATTTGCAGCAGAATGTTGAACACGTCCTCGTGCGCCTTCTCGATCTCGTCAAGCAGCACCACGCTGTAAGGCCTGCGGCGGATCTTCTCGGTGAGCTGCCCCGCCTCGTCATAGCCGACATAGCCCGGAGGCGAGCCGATTATTTTTGAAACCGAGTGCTTTTCCATGTATTCCGACATGTCAAGGCGTATCAGCGACTCCTCGCCGTCGAACACCTCACGCGCGATCTGCTTGGCGAGCTCGGTCTTTCCGACTCCCGTGGGGCCCACGAAAATAAACGATACCGGCCTGCGCTTCAGATTTATTCCGGCCCTCTTGCGCCTTATGGCGTTGGCCGCGCCGCTCACAGCCTCGTCCTGTCCGATAACGCCCTTGTGCAGGCGGTTCTCAAGATCCGTGAGCCGCTCGGACTCATACTCTGTGATGTGCTTCACCGGAATTTTGGTCCAGTTTTCGATAACCGCCGCGATATCCTCGGGCTCGAGATATTTCACGGCCGACTTCTCAACCTCGGCGATCTTCGCCTTAAGCTGCAGCTCATGCACCTTAAGGTCGGCGGCCTCCTGATAATTATCGGCCTCAGCCGCGGCGTCCTTTTTGGAGATGGTTTCCCCGAGCTCGGCGTTCAGCCTCTCAAGCTCGATAAGCTCGCGGTTGTTGAGGTTCACCTTGCTGGCCGCCTCGTCAATGACGTCGATCGCCTTGTCGGGCAGAAATCTGTCCTGAATATACCGCTCGGAAAGCACCGCCGCGGTTCTTATTATCTCGTCGGTGATCTTCACCTTGTGATAGCTTTCGTAATAATTCTTTATTCCCTTTAAAATCTCGATCGTCTCGTCGACCGTCGGCTCGTCGATCATAACGGTCTGGAACCTGCGCTCTAAGGCCGAGTCCTTCTCGATATGCTTTCTGTACTCGTCGATCGTGGTCGCGCCGATAACCTGGATCTCGCCCTTTGAAAGCGCGGGCTTTAAGATATTTCCGGCGTTCATGCCGCCCTCGGCGTCTCCGGCGGAGGCGATCGTGTGTATCTCGTCGATCACAAGCACGATATTGCCCGCACGTTTTACTTCTTCAATAATGTTCTTGAGCCTTGACTCGAACTGGCCGCGGAACTGTGTGCCCGCGATGACCGATGTCATGTCGAGCAGGTATATCTCGGTGTTCATAAGCTTGTGCGGGACCTCGCCGTTTGCTATCCTCAGCGCGAGGCCCTCGGCGATCGCGGTCTTTCCCACGCCGGGCTCGCCGATCAGGCAGGGATTGTTCTTGGTGCGGCGGTTGAGTATCTGAATTGTCCGCTCGATCTCGGTGTCTCTGCCGATAACTGCGTCGATCCCGCCGGCTGCGGCCTTGGCGGTAAGGTTCACGCCATAGGTGTCGAGCATGCGGTTCTTTTTGCGCTGCTTTTCTCTGACACCCTTTCTCGGCCCGCCGCGGCTGTCGCCCTGCGGCTCCTGCCGGGGGCCGCCCATAAAGCTTCCGAACAGACTGAACGGATTGCGCTGCCTGCTGCGGCTCATCGGCTCCTCGCCGCTTTTGTCGTCATCCGCCTCGTCGTCCGCCGCCTCCATCGAGACAATATCCGCGTCGCCGCTGAGCTCCTGGCGCAGCATGTTTATGCTCTCGCCTATGTCAAAATCGTCGCCCATCTCGTCGAGCACGTCCTTCATCTCTCCGTTGAGGCGGTCCATTTCCTCGGCGTCTATTCCCATTTTGCTCAGAATATTATCTATCGGGCCCAGGTTCAGCTCCTTCGCGCACGACAGGCAGTAGCCCTCGTTGCGCTGGGAACCGTCCGGGCTTATTTTTGAAATAAACACAACAGCAATATTTTTATGGCATCTGCAGCAAAGCATTATACCCCTCCTATTTGCCAATATATTTATACATTATAGCACAACAAAATTCTTTTCGCAACAATAATATTAATAAAGTTTTTGCCATTCTGTAAATTTTGTAAAAATATAATATGTAATCTTGAACTTTTTTCGGATTTGTGGTATAATTATTATGTATTTGCGGGTAAACGCCATATGAAAACGGAGATGGATTTTATGTCGGTTTACAGTTTTATTGCCAAGGATAACGGAGTGCCGGTCTACCGCCAGCTTCAGCGGGCGCTGACCGACGATATTAAGTCTGGCAAATATGACAATATGCAGAAGCTGCCCTCGCGCCGCAGACTCGCGCGTGAACTGGGTCTCAGCACCACAACGATAAACAACGCGTATCAGGCGCTTGTTGACGACGGCTATGCGGTCACTGTTGACCGAAGCGGCTTTTACGTCAAGGCCTCGGACATTTCCGCCGAGATCTATGACGACGTCAAATGGGAAGCCAGCGCGGATTATAAATATAATTTCAGCTACAACAACTGCGAAAGCGCCTCGTTCAAGGAATACTGCGCGAGACCTGCGGAAAAATTCATCCGAGACTCGGGCGGGATCGCGTCCTCTTTTTTCGGGCACGGGGACAAGCGCGGCGAAAGCGCTTTCAGAATATCCCTCTCGAAGTATCTGAGCGAAACGCGCGGAATAGACTGCACGATCGGCGACATTATCGTTGGCGCGGGAATTCAATATCTTCTGACGGTTATCGTTATGATACTGGGCCGCGACAGAGTGTACGGCTTTGAAAACCCCACCGATTATAAAATGTATGTGTGGCTCAAAAACCTGGGAGCGAACATTAAGCTTTTGAATATTTCAGCCGAAAAGCCCGTGACTCCCGCCGCCCTTGACGAGGCCGGGATAGACGTTATGTTTCTCATGCCCGAGAACCAACTCCCGACCGGGCGCAGAATGGAGCTCAAGGAGCGCCGCGCGCTCGCGGAATGGTGCGCCTCGGGCAAGGGCAAATATGTGATCGAGGTCGCCTCCGACGGCAATCTCAACTACGCGGGCAAAAAGATAAGCACGATCTACACCCTGTCGGGCGGCGCGAATGTCATATACGTCGAAAGCCTTGAGCACACCATAGCGTCCAACGTGAAAACATCGTTTATGGTGATGCCGCCCGAGAGCATGGATTCGGTCATAAAGCGGCTTGAGATGTACTCGCCGTCGGTCACGATATACGAGCAGCTTCTTTACTCAAATCTGATAAACGACGGCCACCTGAGGCGGCTCATATCAAAAAATAATAAGCTTATGAAAGAAAAGCGGGATTTTCTTATATCCGGTCTCAAAAATTCCAAGCTCGGCGAAAGATTCACCGCGCTGAACGCCGACGCGGGCATGAACTTTCTTGGGATGATACAGAGCGAAAAAAGCGGGCCGGAGCTGACCCGCGCCGCCTATGACGAGGGCGTGAAAATTTTTGAGATGAGCAAATTTCTGCTCGCTCCCAACCCGGGCATTGAGCACGGAGCCTTTGTTTTCGGCTACGCCGGCCTGAACCTCGCCGAAATCGAAGACGCGATAAAAAAACTCGAAAAAGCCTGGTGACCAACTCCCTCCACCGCTATCAACATAGTTATTAGCGATTAGATCGTAACGGCCCTAACTTACGGCTCCCTCCGGGAGGGAGCTGTCGCCGAAGGCGACTGAGGGAGATCGGCGCGCTTACTCCCTCCACCGCTATCGCGGTCCCCCTCCCTCAAAGAGGGAGGCGTTTGTAAAAGCTATCAAAACAGTATAACTCAGCGGATAACCGTCCAAACACAAAGTGCCGCAAACAACGGCTCCCTCCGGGAGGGAGCTGTCGCCGAAGGCGACTGAGGGAGATCGGCGCGCTTACTCCTTCCACCGCTTTCGCTACATATCCGCTCACGTTAATGATTTGCGGCCCCGTTTATCCATAGAAACGGAATACCGTGGCGCAACGAACCCGCTACGCAGCTCCGGCCACGGTCCCCCTCCCTCAAAGAGGGAGGCGTTTGTGAAGACTGCCAAAACAGCATAACTCAGCGAATAACCGTCAAAACGCAATGTATCACAGTTTACGGTCCCTCAAAGAGTGAGGCGTTTCGGCTAATAAAAAATACAAAAATACGGAGATAACAGATGTCGCTTCCATACAACAAAAAATTAATTAAAACCGCAAAAACACTGCGCAAAAACATGACGCCGCAAGAGCATCTATTATGGTATAATTTTTTGTCTCATTACCCGGTCAGATTTCAACGTCAAAAAACCATTGGTAATTATATAATAGATTTTTACTGCCACCGCGCAAAGCTGGCAATAGAAGTCGACGGAACACAACATTATACCGAAGAAGCTCTGTCGTATGATAATGCCCGAACAAATAAGCTGTCCGAACACGGAATTCACGTTATCAGAATACTTAATATCGACGTCGACAAAAATTTTGAGGGCGTTTGCGCTCTAATTGATAATGAAGTTCAAAATAGATTATAAAAACTACTTGCATTTTGTTTTTATATATAATATAATATTAAAAAATACTATTGGCAGGAGAACAAAAAAATGATTACTGTTGCGGAGGCTTACTCGGAGCTTAACGAGAATTACGACGCGGTGCTCAGCCGCCTTATGGGCAAGGAAAACCTTGTTTTAAAATATCTCACAATGTTCAAAAACGACACCACATACGAGGCTTTAACAAGCGCCGTGGAAGCGGGCAGCGCCGAAGACGCTCTGCGCGCCGCGCACTCGCTTAAAGGCATGTGCTTCAACCTCGGCCTTATAAACTTAGGCACCGCGTGCTCAAATCTTGTTGACGCGGTCCGCGGCGGGGAGTATGACTTAAATCAGCTTTACGCCCCTATCAAGGTCGAGTACGCAAAAGTCGCCGCGGCCCTTGACAAATGCATTGAATAGCGTGAAACGCCCCGATTTCGACATAAACGGGCGGAACACGCCTTGCGCGGAAGCGGATTTTGCCGTATAATCGTATAATACTTATGACATTTCAGACCGGAGGAAAAATATGAGCAGAGCAAAACCCACAGTGCTTATTGTGGACGATATGGAAATGAACCGGATAATGCTTAATGACATTCTGTCGCCCGACTTTGTCACTATGGAAGCGTCCGGCGGAAACGAGGCAATAAAAATTATCCGGGAAAACTCGGACAAGATCTCGGCGGTGCTGCTTGACGCGATGATGCCCGACCTTGACGGCTTCGAGGTGCTTAAGATACTCTCGCGCCGCGGCCTTCTGGAGAACATACCGGTTATTATGATCTCGGCAGAGAACTCGCCGGAATACATAGCCCGCGGTTACGACCTCGGCGTTGTCGATTATATCGGCAGGCCGTTTGACCCGAACATTGTTCATCGCCGCCTCAGCAACGTTGTTATGCTTTACGCCAAACAGAACGTGCTGACCGCGCTTATCAAAGAGCAGATCTCGGAGCGGGAGGAAAACAACAGCATGCTCATCGACGTGCTCAGCTCGGTCGTTGAGTTCAGGAACGGCGAATCCGGCCCCCATGTGCTGCACATCCGCCGCCTTACCGAGCTGCTGCTTAAAGAACTTGCGCGGCTCGACTCAAAATACGTCATGCCCCCGCAGGACGTGGCGATGTGGGCGACCGCCTCGGCCATGCACGACATAGGCAAGATCGCGATCGACGACAAGATCCTCAACAAGCCCGGAAGGCTCACCGACGAGGAATATAATATAATGAAGAAACACTCCGTTTACGGCTATGAAATTCTTGACCACCTCAACTGGCACCACTCGCCATTGATCGAGGCGGCCAAGCAGATCTGCCGCTGGCACCACGAGCGTTGGGACGGCAACGGCTATCCCGACGGTCTCAAGGGTGATGAGATACCCATTCCCGCCCAGGTCGTGGCCCTCGCGGACGTGTATGACGCGCTGACCAGCGAAAGGGTCTACAAGGCGGCATACAGCCACGAAAAGGCGATCACGATGATAACCGGCGGCGAGTGCGGAGCGTTCAACCCCGACCTGCTGAAAGCCCTCACCCATATCGGAGGCAGCCTCAAAAAGAAGATCGACGACGCGCCCGACGAGGACTATGACGAGATCGCGGAACAGATTTTTGAGGGCCTGCGGGAGCGTCTCGATAGAATTTAGATATATAAGCGCGGTTCACGCATTGTGGACCGCGCTTTTTTCATCTTCAAGCTCGCGCGGCTTCGGGATCAGGTCCGCGATAAAGTCGATCGACACGTTATAAAACTTGGCGAGCCTTATCACAAGCGCGAACGGTATCTCGCGCTTTCCCTGCTCATAATTGGTGTATGTCGTCTTATGTATCCCCAGAATTTTCACAAGCTGATCCTGCGTCAGGTCCTTGTCCTCTCTCAAATCTCTCAGCCTTCTGTAATACGCCATAAAATTTGCCTCCATATTCTATTTTTAATGCTTTTTTCACAAAAAATCTATAAAAAATATTTAAAAAATTATTGACACGTCACTTTAATTAGGTTATAATTATAAAGAAAATACAACAAATGATGTATTTTGAGGCTGAAACATAAATAGCTGGAGGCAATTATTAACAAATTTAATACAGCTCGGGTGTTTAAAAAATCGGAGATTTCCCTTCTCAATAAAATTTCCGTTTTCAGCCCGAAAATATTAATCAACGTTAATCAACCAACCATAATTGTCTCCACCTATTTATGTTTGGTATGTAACTATAATACAACAAGTTTTTATTTTTACACCGAAAATACATCATATGTTGTATTAACGTAGAGACTAGAGAATAGGATCTAGGAACTAGGCCCCGCCACACTGTAGGGGCGGATATTATCCGCCCGCGGCGGCATGTAGGCATGCCGCCCTACACCAAAGTATGCAAAACACCGTAGGGGACGGCGCCTCGACGTCCCGCCTCGCCCCTTGGGGAGAGCTGTCAGCGAAGCTGACTGAGGGAAGGAACTCTAATCACTATTCACTAATCACTACGTTCGTAGGGGCGGACGACCCGGCCGCCCGCTTGGCTCCCCTTGGGGATAATCAGCGTGCGGGTTCAAAGCGACCTTTCAAAATCGCTTGCGATTTTGACCAAGTGCTTCCTTAGAGCTGTCAGGCGTAGCCATGTAGGGGCGGATATTATCCGCCCGTGAAACACCTCATCCGACTTTTTGCCCGTCCGGGCAAAAACCCACCTTCCCCTCAAGGGGAAGGCACTGCGGCCCAAGGCTTCCCCTTGAGGGGAAGCTGTCAGCGAAGCTGACTGATGAGGTGTAAGACTCCCCCGAGGGGTACACAAACCACCGAAAAAATAAATTAATAACATAAAAATCTAAAAGAAAGAAAGGGATTCAAAAATGAGAAAAAGAAGAATTTTATCGCTGTTGCTGGCAGTGGCAGTAATGGCAACAATGTTAGTAGCGGTACCACTGACCGCAAGCGCGGCGGGTACGTCCGAAAACACACATTATGCGGAATGGTTCTTCACTGGTAGCGACTTAAAAATTGACACAAGCCAAAAAACCGACAATTTAAATAATTATAGAGAGATAAGCACCAATCTTCAAAATAATCTCGATGGCAGCACACCGTCTTTGTCAGCATTATTTGATAGCAAGGGAGGCGCATGGGCAACCCAAGGCAATAATAAACGAGCTTTTACGTCATGGCATAAAACTCACGATACGACGTCAGCTACTGTTTTGAAGACATCAAATAATGGAAGCAGAGGTCTGATTCTTGACACTGCATTTAACGCAGAAAAGTACGATTCTTATGATTTGGGTATTTTAATTTATAATACTGGTGCTTCAGCAGCAAATGCTACGATCAATGTAAAAAACGCTGAGGGTAGTGGCGAACAATTAAATGCCGGCAACGACTCATTTAATACTCCGCCAAATACAGGCTCACCTGAATACTACACCCTTAAAGGTTTAACAACACCCAAAATCAATATTATTATTACTGGAACTCAGTGCATGGTAGAAGCGGTATCAGTGGACTACAACCTTATAAGTACTGACCCTAAAATCACATTAAGCAAGGATAATTTAACATTATGCGTTGGCGACAGCGAAACCATAACCGCAACAGTTAAAAATCTTGCCGACACAGAAACAGTAAAATGGGAATCGGATCACCCTTCAATTGCCTCCGTTCAAGGCGGCGTGATTACAGGTGAAGCAAAAGGAGAGGCAAAAATCACAGCTACCGCGTCTGACAATAAAACTAAGGCGGAATGCAAAGTTATTGTAAAAGACACAAAGACTTTAACAATAGATGCCGGTTTAGGAAACAAAGTTGAATTAAAACAGGACGGCGTTACTAAATATACATCTGACCCCAAAAATAAAAATATTGTATTTGAAGAAGTGCCTTACGGAACATATGATGTGGTATTGACCAATGTTGCAACGACTACATACACGAATTTTCAGCAAACCCAACCACCTCAGATCACTGTTGGTAAAGGTTCACCGACAAGCTATACAGTCGGAAGTTCGGAAGTAAAGAAAGGCGTTGACTTTACCAATGAGGTTTATAACGCTCTTGTTGGCAACGCTATAACATGGGGATTTGATGGCGGCTCAAAACCCGCATCATTTAATTATATTACTCTTGCAAAAAAAGCAGCAGACGGCACAACCCCTATAGCCGGATCAGCAAAAGGAGAAAACGAGGATGCCGACAGCAAGGTTTATTTGTTGGCAAACACAACCCATAACGAAGATGATGCTAAAATAGACTGCGTGGGAAGAAGTAATGATTTCCAGATTAATACATACGCGTCTCTTAAAATACCGGTAACGGTCGGCAGCAAAATTACTGTTGAAAATTATTCAAATAACGGCAATGACCACAATGCCGAATACACATTGGGAGCACATGATAAAACAACCGATAAAACTGTGACCTACACTCCAAGCAGTGAAGAAATTCAACAGGGATATGTTGAGTTAAATGTAACAAAGGGCAATTATCTTTCTTATATTAAAGTCGAAACCCCCGCAATCTTCGGCACCACAACAGATACCGACTCGGGTTATTATACCGAAAGCGGTGAGCAGGCTGCTTCTAATGATCAAAAACTCGGCGTTATCAGATTTTTCCAGTCGTTTGCCGGAAGCACGGAAGTTGCGGAATACGGCTTCTACTTTATCGACAGCGAGAATGGTGAAATTAATAATAGTTTCAGAGCCTTTGAACAAGGCAATATAGAATATGATACCGTTGAGGGAATGTACGGCGACTTTATGGGAATTAAAAACGAGGATTTCGGAACAGATTTCTACGCAAAGCCTTACGTAAAGATTTCCGGTGTCAGTGAACCTATTTACGGTGCCGCGATCAAAGGATCGGTCGGCGACAATCCCAAGTGGGTAGATAAGCCGGATTCGGCACAGTAACCGACCGTTAGTTATGATTATAAATAATAATTTGGAGGTATATGTGATATGATAAATAAAAGAGAATACAAAACGCCGCTTGCGGAGATCACCGAGTTTGAATGCGCGGACGTTATTACCGCATCAAATGATTTAATAAAAGCTCCCAAATCCGGAGTTACGGACGGAAAGACTTATGTGCGTGTGGGCGCGTCAAGCTGGGTCGACGGTTTCGGCAACAATTAACAACAAAAACAGCGGCTTCGGGTTCCCGAAGCCGCTGTTTTATCTTACGCATCCGCCTATCCCCTTGGGGATAATCAGCGCTCAGAGCTTGCGGATTCAAAGCCATCTTTCAAAATCGCTTGCGATCTTGACCAAGAGCTTCCTTAGAGGTGCCGCCATAGGACGTCGAGACCGCACTCCCCACGTCTGCCTCGCCCCTTGGGGAGAGGTGGATTTCCGCCGTAAGGCGGAAAGACGGAGAGGGGTGCTTATATGCCGGTTTCCTCAACATGGTGATTAGCAAATAGGACGGGCGGCAGATTGCCGCCCCTACAGGTTTCATCACACCGTAGGGGCGGATATTATCCGCCCGCTGGCACATAACACGCATTCATACCGGTTTATTATGGCTCTCTCGCGACTGTCCGTGATCACTTTGACTCTCATGTCAAACACCGTCGCGTCGCCGCCGAAATATTCCTCACTCAACCTGGTCTCTTTTTCCTCAACCTTCTTGTCGCCCGTGTAGATAACATAAAGTTCCGGTTCCGCAGCCGCAAGCGGAGGTCATCGAGTTTGAGTGCGCCGATGTTATAACCACAAGTCTCATGACTGCGCCCAAAGAATATAAGGGAACAAAATCATATGTGTCTGTTGGATCAAAAACTTGGAAATCCGGTTTAACCGACTAAGTAATACATATGTAAGTTTAACAACAGGATCGCGTTTGCGGTCCTGTTGTTTTTTATATATTACAGAAATATTATTTATTTTTGTGAAATACACTGTTATTTTATCTTTATGTTCATAAAACTATTGACTTTAATGCGGTGTTGATGTACAATTATTATAAAATACAACATATGATGTATTTTCGTGCAAAAGCACGGTATTTTTATGAGGTTCAAATACATCATATGTTGTATTAACGCGGTGATTTGGAACAAGAAACGACACGGTCTCAATACGGGTGGGTAAAACGTGACACATCCTGCCTCTGCTACCGCTATAAGATTAAGAAAATAATTAGAATTATATAAAAAGAAAGGGATTAAAAATGAGAACAAAAAGAATTTTATCACTGCTGTTGGCAATAACAGTAACAGCAACAATGATTATGGCGCTGCCCCTGACGGCATCAGCCGCGGAAGTTGACAGTAAAGTCATAACCGAAGGATATACACTACCATTTACGTCTACAAATCCAAACTATGTTGATTGGCTTTTTCATCAATCATCAATTGAGGAAGCAAAATTAAACACTGATTACAGAACATTTGGCGGTTCTGCGACTGATTTGGGAACTAAACCGGAGATTAATTGTAGCAAAGTTGGTAATTATTCTTACAGTTCTGCATTGCCTGAATTTGATTTGCCTCATAATCACCACGATCATCATGCTGATAAAGGTAGAGTTTTAAAAATTGATAACAGCAGTGATAATTACTTTACAATTACAAACGCATTGCCGGATACCAGTACTTTTAATAGTTATGACTTGATTGTAGTGTACAACTATGATGGTAATAAAAGAAATGAAACATTAACCGTTTCGGATTCAACAGAAACTGGTAATGAAACCTACTCAACGTCATATACTGATACACTGGATGGAAATGGCCGTACAGACATACCAGATGAAGTTATATTTAAAAACTTAACATATAAAGATTTGAAATTAACATTTTCAGATAAAGCTGATTTATTCAGCGTGTCTATCGACTATCATAAATCTGCCGACGCGCCAACGGATGTTACACTTTCGACAACGAAGAACGATTATGTTTCCGGATATTACACCAAAAACGATGCTGCAGCAGTGCCTGATACCGAAAAACTTGGCGTAATCAGATTTTTCCAGAGCTATGAGAACGATGCCGCCGTTGACGGATACGGATTTGTGTTTCTCAATGCAGAAGGCGAAATTATCAGCACAAACTTTAGCAGCGGCAGGATAGTAAAAAGCAATTCGGATCTGTCTATTGGTCAAGGCTTTTATGGCGATGTATATAATATAGCTTCCGATCAATTTGACAGTAATGTTATTGCCGTGCCCTATGTTTCGGTAGACGGATACACTGTTTTCTCAAATACGTCTATAGTAGGAAAAGTTGATGGCGAAAAATGGGTACAACATGAGGACGAATGGGTATTGCCGGCAGAATAAATTATTTATAAGAGGAGAGATGATAATTATGAGAAATATAAAAGAATATAAAACTCCCGTCGCGGAGATCACCGAGTTTGAGTGCGCGGATATTATCACCGAGAGCGCTGCGCCGCTTGATAAGGCACCAAAAGGAGTTTCAGACAGAACATATGTAAACGCCGGCGGTAAGAGCTGGAGCGATATTTACAACAAATAATACACTTCACACTTCTTTACAAGCCAAAAAATCAGGGCCGCGAAACGCGGCCCTTGTTTGTCGAAAAACGTCTGAAGCGGCTTCGGGAAACCGAAACCGCTGATTTATCTTCCGCATCCGCCTACCCCCCTCCTAAAGGAATGGGAGCCGGGCGGCCGGGGTCGTCCGCCCCTACGGTAGTTTGCGTGCTATTTGCTATTCACTAATTGCCAGTCCCTATGTTCCCACCTACGTCTGCGGCGAGCCGCAGCCACTTCCTCCGAGGAGGAGGCAGAGCGGGCGGATAATATCCGCCCCTACGGTGTAGGGCGGCATGCCCACATGCCGCCGCGGGACGTCGAGGGCGCCGTCCCCTACGAACCAAGGGGAGGCAAACTGAGGCCGCCCGGTCCTAATCACTATTCGCTAATCGCTAATAACTACGTTAACCCCTCTCAGTCGCCTTCGGCGACAGCTCTCCCCAAGGGGCGAGCCGGAACGCGCGCGAAGCGCGCAGGGCTCCCGCAAAGCGCCAGCGGAGCGTGCGGGTTCAAAGCGACCTTTCAAAATCGCAAGCGATTTTGACCAAGAGCTTCCTTAAAGGTGGGTTTTTGCCCGAACGGGCAAAAAGTCGGATGAGGTGTCAACATAGTGATTAGTGATTAGTGATTAGCGATTAGCGAATAGGGCTTCCGCAAAGCGCCAACGAAGTGCACTTTGCGGGAAAAGGAACAATCGCAGAGCGATAAGAAAAAATCGCCTGCGATTTTTTTGATAAGCGGCGCGCATTGTGACGCAGTGATTAGTGATTAGCGATTAGGAAACGCTGGGCTCTGCGGAAAAAGATGTGTAGGTAGTAAACGACAGACATCGACATGGTGAAAATCATGGGTTTAAACTTAGGTTAATGTGCCAATAATCATATATTGGCTTTTGCCGTAAGGCGGGGTACGGCTCTGCTGAAGAGCAACCGGAGCGGTCTTGCGGAGACAATCCCAGATTTTGTGTAAAGTAAGTTGTTTAAACCTCCAAGATGGTATATAATAAAAATATCAAATTGGAGGTTTTTAATTATGCCACGTTACAAAAAGAGTGCTGCTGAGCGAGCGGCGGAGAAGGAAAGACGAGAAAAAATACTCAATTTTGTGCACGAAATGGGTGCTGAGGGGATCGAGGATCTGCACGACGTTTACAAAATGATGATCGGCGCAGTTATAGACGGAGGACTTGAAGCCGAGCTTGATGAACAGCTTGGTTACTCTAAGTATGACTATCGCAGCAAAGAAGTGAACAACAGCCGGAACGGTCATTCAAAAAAGTGGATTAATGTCAATAAAGTAGACAGAAAAAAGCGAAGAATTATACACACATAAACATCGCCTCTTTCTGATTTGGT
>CANQKC010000016.1 GCA_947624305.1 uncultured Monoglobus sp.
ATCTAACTACAGTATAGCATATATCCACGAAAATGGAAAATCAGCTATATTTATATAATACAAGGGGACGGCGCCCCGACGTTCCGCGGGCGGATAATATCCGCCCCTACGGTGTGATGAAACCCGTAGGGGCGGCCGATCCCGGCCGCCCGTTTGGCTCCCCTTGGGGGGAGCTGTCAGCGAAGCTGACTGAGAGGGGTATTCTAATTACTATTCGCTATTTACTAATCCCTAATCACTACGTTGGCCCTTCTCTGTCTTTCCGCCTTACGGCGGAAATCCACCTCTAAGGAAGCGCTTGGTCAAAATTGCAAGCGATTTTGAAAGGTCGCTTTGAACCCGCACGCTCCGCGCGCTGATTATCCCCGAGGGAGAGGCAAACGCGCGGCAAATGTCGCGGCGGTGCGTGTGATGCGCGCCGTTTTTTATTTTACAAGAAAATTTTTCAAAAACCCCTTGACAAATATTTCTATATGATGTAGAATATATACATGCTACACGGTGTAGAGAAACGAAAACATCAACGACCCAAATAAAAAAGAAGGAGGTGATTTCAATGGGCTTTTAATTAAATGTCAAAAAGAATATAGATTAAAAAACCGCAATTTTAAAAGTTTTTATAATATGTTAATTATTGCGAATAAATATAAATACTAATTTGAGGTGATTTACATGAGGTTTAGAAATAATATATTAATTTTAACCGCTGTAACATTGATATTCTGTATGTTTAATTTTATGGCTGTCTTTGCGGACGAAACTCCGGATACTATATTGAACGCTGAAACAGCGGCTGAAAGATTACAGGGGCTTGGAATTATAAGCGGCGATCCGGACGGGAATTTACACCTTGACGACAGTCTGACGCGCGCCGAAATGGCGGCGGTCGTATGCAGACTTCTGGGAATGAAGGAAATTTCAAACAAAGCCACGGTTTTTAGTGATGTTCCGACGGAACATTGGGCTTCCGGGTATATTGATACGGCGTACGGAACGGAATAATCAGCGGCAACGGCGACGGAACATTCAGTCCGGATAACAAAGTGACATACGGAGATGTGGCAAAAATGCTTATCACTTTGTCTGGCTTTTGGGCTCAAGCCGAGCAAACGGGCGGCTATCCCCGGGGATGTCTTTTTACCGCCTCGAAAAACGGAACCCTGGACGGCTTAAATATTGACATCGACAAAGACGGCGGCAAAATATGCTCCCGCGGCGAAATGATGACAATGACGGCAAACGCCGTTGATGTGCCTATGATGGTGGAAACGGATAAAGGAGCGATATTAATGGACGGGGGTATATTACCCGCTTCAGACGATCGGAACCAAATATTTGGGGTTATAAATCTATTGAGCAAAAAGCAACTAATTTTTAGTTGCTTTTTGCGTTTTAATGTGATATAATAAAAGCGGAGGAATGAAAATGAGCAAGAAAGAAAAATTAATCATAAGGCTTAAAAGTATGCCGGCCGATTTCACGTTTGAAGAAATGCGGACGCTTCTTGAACTGCTCGGCTTTAAAATGAGCAATAAGGGAAAGACCGGCGGTTCAAGGGTCAAATTTGTCAGAAACGGAATTCCTGTTATGCTTCACAAGCCGCACCCGAGAAATGAGCTTCTTAAATATCAAATTAAGCAGATTATTGAAATTCTTGAGAAGGAGGATCTGATATGAATAATATTTTAGAATATAAGGATTATTACGGAACGGTTGAGTATTCGGCTGATGATAACATTTTATTCGGAAAGGTTATCGGGATAAACGGTCTGATCTCTTATGAAGGCGAGAGCGTTTCCGAGCTCAAGGCCGATTTTGAGGACGCGGTCGACGATTATCTTTTAATGTGCGAGGAAAGCGGTGAAGAGCCGCAAAAAACTTACAAGGGAAGCTTCAATGTCAGGATATCACCCGCGCTCCATAAAAGTTTGGCGGTCTACGCAGCGGCTCATAACAGAACATTGAACTCGACCGTGGAACAGGCGATAAGGGAATATGTTTCAAGATAGGCACGGGCGGATAATATCCGCCTTTTTGATGTTAAAAATTAATTCGGCGGTATTGAAATGTTTGCGGGTTTGTGTTATACTTATTATTATAATAAGAATCGAGGTCATATAATGAAAAATCAAAACAACGGCGGGGGCGAGAGAGCCGACGTAATTTACGGCAGGAACCCGGTTATCGAGGCGCTGACTGCCGGGCGGGCAATTGACAGGATATATATTCAGGACCAGCTCAATCATCCGGTCATAGGAAAGATCCGGAACCTCGCCAAGGAAAACGGCGTGAGGTACGACTTTGCCGACGCGCGCAGGCTTGACAAGCTGTGCGGCGGGGGCAATCACCAGGGGGTCGCGGCTCTCGCCGCGGCGCATGCCTACGCCGAGCTTGAGGATATTTTAAGCCGCGCCGAGAGCCGCGGCGAACCTCCGCTTGTCGTGATTTGTGACGGAATTACCGACCCGCACAATCTGGGGAGCATAATCAGGACGGCCAACGCGGCGGGCGCGCACGGAGTGGTTATTTCAAAAAACCGCAGCGCGCAGCTTACTTCGACCGTGGCGAAGGTCAGCGCGGGGGCGGTGGAATACACCCTCGTGGCAAAGGTGGCGAACATCTCGGCCGCGATCGACAAGCTGAAAAAGCGCGGGCTGTGGATCGCCGGGACCGACCTTTCGGCTAAGCAGAGCCATTTTGACTGCGATCTTTCGGGCCCGTTGGGGATAGTCATCGGCAGCGAGGGCGCGGGCATGAGCCGCGTGGTCCGCGAGAAGTGTGATTATTTGGTGAAGATCCCGATGCTCGGCGAGATCGAGTCGCTCAACGCGTCGGTTGCCGCGGGCGTCCTGCTTTATGAGGCGGCGCGGCGCAGAATTATGAAACAGGAGAGATGATTATGAGAATACTCGCGATCGGAGATATTGTGGGCAGGCGCGGCAGGGAATACGTCATGCGGAACCTGAACAAGATATGCGAAAAATATGATATAGATTTTGTGGTGGCAAACGGCGAGAACGCCGCCGAGACCAACGGCATAAACCCCGAGATCGCCGACCGCCTGATCGAGCGCGGCGTTGACATAATAACAATGGGCAACCATACGTTCAGCTGCAAAAACGGCGACATTGCCATGGAGGACAATCCGAGGCTGGTGCGCCCGCTCAACTATCCGCCCGAGCTGGCGGGCCGCGGTTATGTCGAGGTCGACACGGGAGTTGCCTCGATCGCGGTGATCAATCTGGTCGGCAGGATAAACATGGGCCCGGCGGACTGCCCGTTCCACGCGGTGAACGCCGCGCTTAAAAAAATCGACAGCGATATTATAATCGTAGACATGCACGCCGAGGCGACCAGCGAGAGACTGGCGATGGGGCATTTTCTGGACGGCAGAGTTCAGATCGTGTTCGGAACGCACACGCATGTGCAGACCGCCGACGAGCAGATATTGCCGAAAGGCACCGGATATATCTCCGACCTCGGCATGACGGGGGTCAAGGACTCGATAATCGGCACCAAAAAAGAGATCGTGCTCGATTATTTTTACGGAGCGGTCAAGCGCGCTAAATTTATGAAAGAGACCGAGGGCGACGTGCGCCTTTGCGGCTGTATTTTTGATGTTGACGACGGCAGCAAAAAGGTCACGGCGCTGACAAGGGTGAATATTGAAGGAGAGCTTTAGGCATGAACGGAAATTTTTATGAGATACAAAAGTCCGACAGAAGCTATATCGCGCTCAAAAAAATGAGCGACGCGGGGTTTATATGCGGATTTTCAAGGCGGAGCGGCGGAGCGAGCCGAGGGAAGATCGAGGGCTTTAACTTCGGCTTCCGCGTGGGCGACGATCCCGAAAACGTGCTCAAAAATTACAGGCTCCTCGCTGACGACCTCGGCTTTGATTTGAGCCGCGCCGTGTGCGCGCGGCAGACCCACACGAGCAACATAAGAATAGTGACGAGCGCCGACTGCGGCAAGGGCATATTTCAGGTGGACAGCGATATCCGCGATATTGATGGTCTGATAACGAACGAAAAGGGAATAGCGCTTATCATCTTCACCGCCGACTGCGTGCCGCTTCTGTTTTGCGACCCCGTCAAGGGGGTCGCCGCGGCGTCACACGCGGGCTGGCGCGGCACCGCGCAGAATATAGGCGGCAGGACCGTGAGGTTCATGGCGGAAAAATTCGGCTCCGACCCGATGGATATTATCGCGGCGATCGGCCCGAGCATCGGCCCGTGCTGCTTTGAGGTCGACCGCGGCACGGCGGAAAATTTTGCCGAAAAATACAGAATTCCGAAGCCGAACGACAAGTTCCATGTCGACCTGTGGGCCGCCAACCGCGACATGATCGCCGACGAGGGCGTGCCGACGGAAAATATTTATATTTCGGAAGAGTGCACGATCTGCAATTCCGACAAGTACTATTCATACAGAACGCACAAAGAACACACTGGTCGCCAGATCGCGATTATAGCGATAAAATAAAAGCGCATGCTCCCCTTCGTTTGTGAAGGGGAGCATGTTTATCGGGAAGAAATCTTTGGTGTTTCAGTTTGCGAATGTTAGTTCTTTCGGCTCGGCCAAAGGCTTCGCGGAATTGAAACCGTTCCAGACGAAGGCTTTTATCGAGCCGATTTTCTGCGCCTGAGGCGGAATGTTAAAGCCGAACGAATATTCATAATCTGGCGCGAAGTCGGCGCGGACGTAGTCGAGATTAAGCAGCATGCCGTCTTCGCTGTATACCGCGACAAAGACATAGTCCTTTGAGCTTTCGTTCTTCAGCTTTTTGAGCGTGACCTCCGCCTCAAAGCTTCCGTTTTCGGGCGGCGCATCGAGAGCTTCGCCCGACTGCGTGAGTATCGACAGGCCGCCTATTTCGTACGGATAATCAATGTCGGGCGCGTCGGTGGGAGACGGCTCGGGCGTCGCGTCAACGGGGACTTCGGGTATCTCGATCCGCTCAAAGCTCGACTTTCCGTATGTGTTGACCGCGCGGACGATAACCGAGCGGTAGGTCGTTATCGTTCCGTTTTCGATCTTTGTCGTGCTGTCCGCGAGATAGAACTCGTCGGTACCGTTGAGCGAAGGGCCTATCGGCTTTGTGAGAATATCCGCGTATTCGGCGCGGGCGATCCCGCTGCTGTCGCTGATGTCGATTTTTATTTCGGCGGGCTCACTGTCGGTTTTCGGCTTTGTTATCTCATACTCGATCTTGGGCCCGGTGCTGCCGGAGTCATAACCCGGGGTCCGCGCGATCAGCGTGCTGATGCCGCCATTAGTGTTCTCGACGAACGCGTAATATTCGCTGGGATATTTGATGTTATATACCCCGTTTTCGTCAGGCTTGATCTCAAGGCCTGACCTCACAAAGAGGTCTCTTATCCTGCTTTCGCTGATGTCGTGCTGCTCGTCGCGGTATTCCGGGGGCAGCGAGCCGACTTCCGATCCGGGCGGCAGCAGATAGCCCTTCACGAGCGTTATGCTTTTTATGTCATAGCTGTCTCCCGCGTCGAGCACATTGACCTTTGCCGTGCCTATCACATCCGCCGAAAAATCGCCGGTCAGATCAAAGTTCATCGACACCCTTGGCCGCTCGTGCGCGATCTGTGTCACGTCGCAGCGGGCGAAAAGCCTTTCGCCGCCGGGGTTTGGCACTGCGCTGATTATGTAGGTGCCGTTCAGACTCGCGGGGATCTCGCAGTGGTTTATGCCGCTTTCGTCCGTTTTAATTTTAACTGTTTCGGCTCTGTCCTTGTTTTGTTCATAGAGCGCGCTCAGATCCGCGTCTCCGTCAAGCAGCGGGACCCTGAACCATTCGGTGTTTTCAAACGTTTTGTTATCGGCGCCGCCTCCGAACACCGTGCTGATCATGACCGACGCGTTGTCGGGATATGAGGAGGACAGATTTGGGTTTAAATTTTGCGCCGCGTAAATCGCGGGCTCGGTCTGCGGCAGAACCGAATATTTGTATTCCGCCTCCGGCGTGATATACTCGGTGTCAAAGTCGTATGTGCCGTCCGGCTTAATGCTGTCATAGACCGAGCTCGCCTTGATAACGGTGTCGCCGGTGATTATAAACTGTTTGTCGAACCAGCAGAGATTATACGGCGACAGCTCGTCGCTTTTGGAGTAAGTGTATTTGTTGCCGTCATATCGTTTAAGCGTCACTACCGTGCCGAACGGGAGCGCGGAGCCGCTTTCGATGTCGGGCGTCGGCGGCTCGAGCGTCACGGTCTGCGCGATCGGGGGCTCCTCCGCAAACGAGACCGAAACAGCGAAAACCATAAGCGCCGCCAGAACCAAACTCAACAATTTTTTCATAAATTTTCCCTCCGTTTAAGAAATTTATATTTTTGATCCACCTAAGTTCTAAATGTAATATTACATCTGTAAAGCTTATATGAGCATTATAATACATTTGTAATTGTTTGTCAATACTATATTTGTAATTTTTGAAAATAAAAATTAAGGGCCTTTTAAATTTTTGTTAACTTATTCGGGGCCAAATTGACAAAGTTGATTTTATGTGCTATAATACCTAATCGTTTCATATAATAATTAAGGCGAATGGAAACAAAAGCTTAGGACGAAAAGATACATAGGAGGAAATATGATGAAGAAACACGATTTTGGTTTCAGACTTATAGCCTACGTCATCTGCGCGGTCATCGCTATAAATCTGTTTTACTTTTCCGGAAACAACGTGGTAGAGGCTGAGGACACCGAGCTTCGCGGCGTGTGGGTCGCGACTGTGGCCAATCTTGACTATCCGTCAAGCGGCACGACCGACGCGTGGCAGCTCAGGACCGAGCTTGACGCCGTGCTTGACAACTGCCAGGATATGGGCTTCAACGCCGTGTTCTTTCAGGTTCGGCCCTCGGGCGACGCGCTTTATAACTCGTCGATCTACCCTTGGTCAAGGTACCTGACGGGAACGCAGGGCGTCGCGCCGAGCGACGGCTTTGACCCGCTCGAATACGCGGTGAACGAGGCGCACAAGCGCGGCATGCAGCTCCACGCGTGGATCAACCCTTACAGAGTGACAAACTCCTCGGCGGACAATGATCGTTTGGCTTCCAATAACCCCGCGGTGCTCCGCCCCGATCTGGTGCTGACCGACAGCTCGGGCAAGATGTATCTGAACCCCGGCGAGGCCGATTCGATCGACATAATCCTTGAGGGCATAAGAGAGATCGTCCGCAACTATGACGTTGACGGAATTCATCTTGATGATTATTTCTATCCGAGCAGCGGATTTGACGATTCGGCGGCCTATTACAAATATCAGGACCAGTACCCCGACAAGGCCGACTGGCGGCGCAGCATGGTAAACACCCTGATCTCATGCGCTATGGAGGCGGTCAAGGAGATCGACCCGACCTGCATGTTCGGCGTGAGCCCGAGCGGAATTTGGGCGAACGCGGACACTCCCGGCGGCAGCAATACCAACGGCAGCAGCTCGTACCACAGCCTGTACGCCGACACCAAGTACTGGGTGGAGAGCGGCTTCCTTGACTACATCATGCCGCAGCTCTATTGGTACAACGGCCAGAGCGGCGCGGATTACAACACTCTGCTCAACTGGTGGGCGGGCGTTTGCGCGCCCACGAACGTTAAGCTCTATATCGGCGAGGCGGCATATAAGGCTGCGGCTGATTCCGACGCGGCATGGAGAGGCCAGAACGGAGTCAACGAGCTTTCGACTCATGTGAACATGGGGCGGAACAGCGTGTATGTCGGCGGATACTGCATGTTCGCGTACTCGTCGTTTATGGAGGACTCGGCGCTGCGCGACATGATAAAGAACCTGAACGCGGCCCCCGCCGCGGCTCCCACGGTCGGCGGAGCGGTTCCGATAACGCCGCAGACTCCCGCCGAGCCGCAGACTCCTGCCGAGCCGCAGACTCCCGCCGAGCCTCAGGCTCCGGCGCAGCCGACTCCGGAGCAGCCGACTCAGGCTCCCGCGGTCGGAACAGCATATAAGTTCACCGACATGGGCGAGTACGACTGGGCGATGCCCGCGATCGACGAGCTCGTGAGCCGCGGAATTGTTCACGGAATAAGCGAGACGCAGTTCGGCCCCGATATATATATCTCAAGGGCCGATGCCACCGCGCTGCTCTACCGCGTGCTCAAGGAGGCGGACATAGAGTTCACGGATAATTTTGCCGACGTTACGCCCGACAAGTATTATTATAACGAGATAGGCCAGGCGAAGGCCACGGGCGTCGCGTGGGGAGTCGGAGACAACCTGTTTGAGCCCGAGGGCACAATGCTCCGACAGGACATGGCGACTCTGGCATACAGGGTAATGCGCGGACGGCAGATCGTGACGGCGATCCCCAACACCGCTAAAGCCCTCAACAATTATTACGACTGGAGTGACATTGATTTCTACGCCAGAGACGCGATAGCGGCCTGCGTTGAAAACAACCTCATGGGCGGCTACGGCGACGGAACGATAAGGCCGAAGGACTTCGCGACCCGCATAGAGTTCGCGCTGTTTGTTCAGAGGATAATGACGCTCATGGATAATATGCAGAAATAATAAACAAAACAAATTAATTTGTCGATTTTTGTGTAACAAAATTGTAACAGTGCAGCCGCGCTTAACTGTGCGGTTGCACATATTTTTACGGCAAATCGGGGCGTCGAATGGTTAAATATAATAAAATTCCGTCCGCGGATCAAAGATTGCATTGTTTTCACTTGATAAAAGCGTAAAATTGGGGTAAAATATAACAATATGAATGTTAGCCAATATAAAAACTAATTGGAGGTAATAAAATGGCAAGCACTAAAACAGCGGCAGCCAAGACCGGCGCTAAGAAAAAGCATACTCAGTTAAAGCCCGGAACGGCCGCTTTTGAGAAAAAGAAAAAGTTTATAAAATCCGAGATCACGGGCAAGGTCAAGCGCTATTACGGCAAGACCATTGAGAAGGCCGCGAAGCTTGAGGTTTACAGAGCCACGGCTCTCACCATTCGCGACGAGATAATGGAAAAATATGTGAATTATCAGGATAAGATGGACAAAAAGCCCCAGAAGGAGCTTTATTATCTGTCGTTCGAGTTCCTCATGGGACGCGCGATGGGAAACAACCTCATGAACATAATGGAGACCGAGGTTTACAGAGAGGCGCTCAAGGAGCTCGGCTATGACCTGAGCGACATTGAGGAAGTCGAGACCGACGCGGGCCTCGGCAACGGCGGCCTGGGCAGACTCGCGGCCTGCTTCCTTGACTCGCTGACAAATCTCGACCTGCCCGCGTTCGGCTGCGGAATAAGATACGAGTACGGTCTGTTCAAGCAGAAGATCGTTGACGGCGAGCAGATAGAGATGCCCGACCCGTGGCTCATGAGCGGCAACGTCTGGGACATCGCGAGACCCGAGGACGTGAAAGAGGTACACTTCAACGGCAGGATCGTCGAGAGGTGGGAGGACGGCCACATGAAGTTTGAGCATGTGGACTATAACACCGTTATCGCCGAGCCGTATGATATGCCGATAACCGGCTTTGACTCCGACACGGTAAACACGCTGAGACTTTGGAGAGCGTGCTCGCCCGAGGAGATCGACATGACCCACTTCAACCGCGGCGACTACGCCAAGGCGAACGAGAACAGGGCGCTGGCCGAGGTTATCTCGAAGATACTCTATCCCGAGGATAACCATTACGAGGGCAAGCTGCTGAGACTCAAGCAGCAGTATTTCTTCGTGTCCGCGACGATGCAGTGGATAATCGCCAAGCACAAGCAGAAGCATCTCTCGATCATGGACATACCCGAGTATATGCAGATACACATTAACGACACGCACCCCACCACGGCCATCCCCGAGCTGATGAGAATTTTGATGGACGAGGAAGGTCTGGGCTGGGATGACGCGTGGAGCATTGTTCAGAGGACATTCGCCTACACCAACCACACGATTCTGGCCGAGGCGCTTGAGAAGTGGCCCATGGAAATGGTCGACACTCTGCTTCCCAGAATAGGCCAGATAATACACGAGATCGACAGACGCCAGAGAATAGCGTTAAGCGAGCGCTTCCCCGGCGACTACGGCAAGATCGAGTACATGGCGGTCATCCATGACAACGGTCAGGTCAGCATGTCGAACCTCTGCCTCACCGCCTGCCACAGCATAAACGGCGTGGCGGCGCTGCACACCGAGATCTTGAAAAAAGAGACTTTTAAGGATTATTACAGCATTTATCCCTATAAGTTCAAGAACATGACCAACGGCATCACGTTCAGAAGATGGCTGTATAAGGCGAACCCCGAGCTTTCAAAGCTCATCTGCGACTCTATCGGCGACGGCTGGGTAAAGGATTACACGCAGCTTGAGAACCTGCTGCCCTTCGCCGACGACGCGGCGTTCAGAGAGAAGTTCGCAAAGATCAAGCTTGACAACAAGAAAAATCTCGCCGAGTATATCAAGAAGCACAACGACATCGTAGTTGACCCCGAGTCGATCTTCGATGTGCAGATAAAGAGACTGCACGAGTACAAGAGACAGCTCCTCAAGGTGTTCCATATTATCTACAGATATAAGTCGATAATCGAGACGCCCGAGACCGCCAACATGATGCCCGAGACGTTTATCTTCGCGGCCAAGGCGGCTCCCGGCTACTATATGGCCAAGAATATAATCAAGTTTATCAACAAGGTCGCCAAGGTCGTTAACAACGACCCGAGGACCAAGGGCATCTTAAAGGTCGTGTTTATCGAGAACTACAACGTTTCGATCGCCGAGAGGATCGTCGCGGCGGCCAACCTGAGCGAGCAGATCTCAACCGCCAGCAAGGAAGCCTCCGGCACGGGCAACATGAAGCTCATGCTCAACGGCGCGCTGACTATCGGAACAATGGACGGCGCCAACGTCGAGATCCGCGAGCAGGTCGGAGACGACAACATCTTCATCTTCGGCATGAGCTCCGACGAGGTCCTCGGCCTCTACGCGAGGAACCACTCGCCCAGCCCCGAGCTGTACGCGACCAACATGGGTATCAAGAATATCGTTGACACGCTGATCGACGGAACATTCTCGGGCGACGATCACAACATGTTCTATGACATCTATCGCTCGCTGGTTCAGAGCCACGGCGGATTTGCCGATCCCTACCTGCTACTGCCCGACCTTGAGTCCTACATCCACACCTGCCATGACGCCAACAGGGTTTACAGGGACCACCCCGACGACTGGAACAGAAAGGCGATAATCAATACCGCCAAAGCGGGCTTCTTCAGCAGCGACAGAACGATCGAGGACTACAACAGAGAGATCTGGCACCTGAAATAAAAAATCCGGCGGCGCGGCTTCGGCTGCGCCGCTGTTTTTACGGGCAGTCAATTTTTTTAAGTTTTTGAAAGATACACATTGATTTTTGCCATGATTACAGTTTTTTTGTGATTATATTTTTTATGAAGATAAAATTGTTGACATGAATAATTGTTGATGATATAATATATACGGTTGGAAATGATTGATGTTTTTGCGTATCAAAGCTTTATTTGGATTTTTATGATCCGGATAAGCGTTTGGTGCGTTTTTTGTTTAAAAAATCAAATTGAATAAAGAGAAGGTATTCAAAATGATGAGATTGGCAAAACATGTAAATTATAAGCAGAATATACGTCCTTCCGTAAACGGGGGGGGGTTCTGATTTTAATATATCCGAAAACGCGGGCAGCCTGATCCGCAATTTGGCTGCGCGCGAAAACAGAATTATAACGGCATAGGGACCATTGCGTCCCTATGCCGTTTTTAACGTAGGGACTAGGGAATAGGATCTAGGACCTAGGCCCCGCACCCCGTAGGGGCGGATATTATCCGCCCGATAGGCTTCCCCTTGAGTGACAAAAAAACACCTCCCTCTTTGAGGGAGGGGGACCGCGATAGCGGTGGAGGGAGTAGGCGCGTCGATCTCCCTCAGTCGCCTTCGGCGACAGCTCCCTCCCGGAGGGAGCCGTAAGATGTGGCTGTCACGGCCTAATCACTATTCACTAATCGCTAATCACTACGCCTACACCTCATCCGACTTTTTGCCCGTCCGGGCAAAAACCCACCTTCCCCTCAAGGGGAAGGCACTATTGCCAAGGCTTCCCCTTGAGGGGAAGCTGTCAGCGAAGCTGACTGATGAGGTGTAAGACTCCCCCGAGGGGCACAAACCAACGAAAAAATAAAATAATCATATAAAAATCTAAAAGAAAGAAAGGGATTTAAAATGAGAAAAAGAAGAATTTTATCGCTGTTGCTGGCAGTGGCAGTAATGGCAACAATGTTAGTAGCGGTACCACTGACCGCAAGCGCGGCGGAACCATTTACATTGACATTTGCGGGTACTAATAAATCATACAGTAAATCAACTTCTGTTTCAAATCCTGAAAAAGATTATGGTAATGCTGATATTACTGTATTGGTTAATGCAGATGTAACCGCTGATGAAAAAGGTATTAAAAATCGTTATGATAGCAGTATTGATTCGAGCAAAAAAGGTAATGATTTGTTAACTCTTCAAGCAAAGGATGGAGCTTTTGTATATTTAAAGCCAAAGAAAAACGGTACCTTGTCAATAACAGTTTCAGCGGCGACAGGTAAAACACTGGGAACTAATTCAAAAAAATTGAAATTATATAAGGGTGATACTCAAGAAACTCTTCAGGAAGACGTTAGCGGCATGGGTGATACACCTGCAGTAAAAATGACCGAAAACTTAACGAGTGGTGTTGAATATTTAATTTTTGGTTCCAGTGATGCAAACTTCAGACTAAACAGTATTACTTTTACTCCCGAGTCGACCGATCCGGATATGACTTTGAGCGCGTCGGAGCTTTCGATAGGCAAAGGCGGAACTGCCAAGATAAGCGCGACCTTAGCGCATGCACCGGGTAATAATACAATTACATGGAGTGTTGCGAACATAATCGGAGACAAAATAAAAATTGACGGCGAAAGCACCGGCAATGAGGTCACCATTAGTGCTGCCGAATCTGACGCGGGTGATAAGGCCACGATCAAGGCCACGGTTTCGGGTGAGAATTTTTCGCAATCGCTTGAAAAGACCTGCGAGGTCACGGTAGTTGATCCCAAAATCAATCTTCCGGAAGAAATAACAGTTTATCCCGGATCGACCGGAACCATAATTCCGGACCCCAAGGATTTCGCCGCGGATATAACAGCCGACAATATTGAGTGGTCAATCGAGCCTTCCGTTCAAGACGTTTCAATTGTGAACCAAACCGCGCCTTACGGAATTGTTGATGTGGCGAAAACGGTTAGTGCTCCTAAAGATATTACGGTCAAGGCGACTTTGAACAACGTTAGCGAAACATGCACCGTACATGTGAAGGACGGCAGCGGCGAAACCGCGAATAAATCACCTTGGACTGCTTCGGCTGCTGTTAAAGAAAATCAGTATTTGATATATAACGATGATATTTCAATAAACACAATGTTCGCCGGAAACATCGGCAGCTACAGCCCCAACCTTTCATATGAGGAAAATAATAAAACTTATAGTAATTATCTGAATGTGAGATATGGAAGCGTGTCGGGAAGAATTTTTAAACCGCGAGACGGAGCAACAGTATTGGTTGTAAAACCGAAAAAAGATTTGACTCTGTATACCATATACAGACGTCAGGAAGACGGAACAAACAGTTATAAAAGCTTCGACGGTAAAGATATAAGGGTCTTTGATGATCAAGGTACACGGATCAAAGCAGCTTCGTTCACCGCGAGCTCAAAGGCAATTCCACAGGACGGGGGAAGTGAAACCGCATACAGAGCGGCGGAGTCAACATTTAAGCTTAAAGCGGACAAATTATATTACATCGGCGCAGATGGAACGACCTTGAATCTGATTGAGATCGGTTATGATACAAATTCAGGTTTTGGCACAATGGAAACCGACTCGGGCGTGTATTATGAAAACGATGATAATGGAAAAAAGGATACCGAAAAGGGAATTATCAGATTTTTACAGAAATATGACGGCGCGGGTGTTACCGAGTACGGATTTTACTTTGTTGATCAAGACGGCGTTGTGAAAAAGACCACGCACATGAGCGGAGCCGAAGGATGGAATGATTTAGTTGGCGGCTTCTACGGAGACCTGACGGAAATCGAGGAAGAAGGTTATAATGGCCCGTTTTACGCTTTGCCTTATGTATGCATAAATGGCGGCAGCCCGATCTACGGTCCGGTTGGTCCCGACGGAGGAGCAAAAGTTGATTCGGAACATTGGGTAAAAAATCCCGACGCGGCGCCCGCGGAATAGTGTGAGTTTTACCGACGATCATGAAAGGAGTTAAGATAATTATGAGAGATTTAAAAGAATATAAAGCGCCGTTGGCGCAAGTGACCGAGTTTGAGTGCGCGGACGTAATAACAGTGAGCGCGGACTCGCTGAAAACAAGTATAACAGACGATTCGACCCATACATATGTTCGCACAACAACCAACGCTAAGTGGGGCGAAATTTACAAGTAATTAATTTGGTGAGTTTTGGGAACAGGCCCGTTCGGGCCTGTTCCGCCACCGGTGGTGTAGGGCCGGATGCCCACATCCGGCCGGCGCCGGCGGCTTGTGGGCAAATGTTCGCAAACGTTAATGATTTGTGGCCTCGTTTATTTGCTGAAACGGAATATCGTGGTGCAACGCACCCGCTCCGCGGCTCCGGCCGCAGCCGCCCTACAACGATGAGAGACAAACGGGCGGATAATATCCGCCCCTACGGAGAAGGTGCGCGAAATGTCGTAGGGGCGGACGACCCGGCCGCCCGGCTCCCCTTCCTTTAGGAGGGGGAGCTGGCAGCGAAGCTGACTGAGAGGGAGGCCTATTCGCTATTCACTAATTACTAATCGCTACGTTGGCCCCTCTCCGTCTTTCCGCCGTTGGCGGAAATCCACCTCCCCCGAGGGGGAGGCAAACGAGCGACGCATAGCGCCGCTCTGCGGGACGCCGAGGTCGTCGTCCCCTACGAATAAATGGGTGAAGCACCGCATAAACCGTCGACTGCGGCGGGTCAGCCCGAGCGCGTCCGTCGACTCAAACTCTGACCTATGTCAGACGCTTTAAAATTAAATATTTATTTAATCAACGCGAAAATTTCAACCAACCAATTTTTGAGAGGCGGGCCGCTCGTGCTAACCGGACGCAGTCGGCGAATATAAATTAATACGGGATCAACGGATCGCGCAAAAATTTTGCCCGTGCTGCATAAATGCGGCGCGGGCAAATTCGTTATACCCGCATGACGTTTGGCATTACGGGGTTGATATTTTCCTCGCCGGGGAGCTTGAGGCCATACATAAGTCCCGCGAACGAGACCGCGCGCTTGCCGTACACGGCGCGGATCTCTTCCATGGACTGCTCTATTTTGTCGCGCTTGAGCTCGCGGTTCAGATTGTCGAACATGCTTAACTGCACCGGCTCGTCCTCGCCGGTCAGGGATATGGCGCGGACCGACACGGCCCGCACCTGGAGCCTCCAGTCGTAGTTTTCGCGGAACAGCGCGAAGCTCTGGCTCGTCAGCTCCGATGAACTGCGGACGGGCTTCTGCGACGATCTTTGATATTCGCGGCTGCGGAGCTCGGTGTCCTTGATCGAGACGGCGACGCCCCTCGCCTTAAAGCCGTGCTTGCGGAGCCTGTGGGATATGTCGCGGCAGAGCGCGAACATGACCTTGCGCACCTCGGCGTCGCTGCCGAGGTCGGCGGTGCAGGTTATGCCGTGGCCGATCGACTTGATCGGCGGGCGGAAATCTGCGGGCGCCACGTTCGCGCTTCCCTCGCCGCGGGCCGAGTTCCACAGCTTTACGCCGTTTATCCCGAGCCAGTTTCTGAGATGTTCCGGGTCAGCCTCCGCGAGCTGCCCTATCGTGTATATCCCGTGCCTCGCCAGCGCCTTTGTTGTGGCTCTGCCAACGCCGAGCAGGTCGGAGGCGGGCAGCGGCCACACCTTTTCGCGGAAGTCCGCGCGGTTTATCACGGTCACGGCGTCGGGCTTTTTCATGTCCGAGCCGAGCTTGGCGAATATTTTGTTGAACGACACGCCCACCGAAACGGTCAGACCCAGCTCACGCTTTATGTCGTTTCTGATCCTGTCGGCGATCTCGGGGCCGGGGCCGAACAGCAGCGTGCTGCCGCTGACGTCGAGCCAGCACTCGTCAAGGCCGAATGGCTCGATCAGATCGGTATAGCGGCCATAAATTTCCCGGGCCATACGCGAGTATTTCATATAAATATCAAAATGCGGGTCGACGGTCACGAGCCGCGGGCACTTCTGAAGCGCCTGCCACACGGGCTCGCCGGTCTGGACGCCCATCGCCTTCGCCTTTTCGTTTTTGGCCAGCACGATCCCGTGGCGGTCCTTCTGCCTGCCGCAGACCGCGACATATTTGTCGCGGAGCTCGGGGTTCAGCGTGCATTCCACCGAGGCGTAAAAATTGTTCATGTCGCTGTGCAGTATTATTTTTTCTTTTGATCCTGGTCTCATAAAAACATCTCCGAGAAAAATATTATGTGAAAGTTACTTTCGTGTATATCTATTATACGAAAAAAATCTGCGTTTGTCAATACGAAATATGAAGATAAATTTCATGAAAAATTTTCAAAAAATTGGGAACAAATGGGGTATTGTAATCGTCTAAATAATGTAGTATAATAATATAAGGACAGAATTCGGAAATATCTGCTTTTAAGGAGTGTGCGGATAATGATGCTTAAGAGCTTTATTAAAAAAATATTGTTTTTGGCGGCGCTGGCCGTTTTCGCGGTGTGCCCCGCGCAGGCGAAGGTGGGCGACATAGCCGACACGATCTACACTACCGATATACTGACCCGCGTCAACGGCGCGGATATAGCCTCGTTCAGCATAGAGGGCAGGACGCTTATCGCGATGGAGGATCTGCGGGATTACGGCTTTACGGTCGTTTATGACGACAGCGTCCGCACGCTTTATGTTAACCGCGGCGGCGAGGCCAAGAAAAATATGCCCTCGATACTCCGCGGCAGAGTCGGTGGAGTCGCGGGATATACATACGAGACCGACATAAAGGTGATTTTTAACGGCGAGCCCGTAGGGGCTTACGCGATAGACGGCCGCATGGCTGTTATTGTTGAGGAGCTGGGCGATCCGCTGAAATACGGCATGGTCTGCGCTTATGACGACGGCAAACGGCTGCTCACGCTGGACAACGCCGCCCAATCGGATGCCGCCGCGTCAGGCGCGTCGTCGTCGGATATAACTCCGTCAAGCGCGGCTCAATCGAGCGCCGCTCCGACGAGCGCGACTCCAAGTGCGGAACCCGAGGCTTCTCCGCGATCATCGGCGGAACCCAACGGTTCCGGCGGCGGGGGAGGCTCGTCCGCTTTCGGCGCGGCGTGCGCTGATGTCACGGTGGACGGGGTTCCGGTCGATTTTTATCGGATCGGCGCCGCCACATATCTCGACATAGAGACGCTGAAAGCATTCGGCTTTGAGGAAACCGAAAGGAATGAAAACATAATAATGCTGGTCAAAAAGGGCGTCGGCTCCGGGAACCCGCCGGACGGGCACAAGTCTTCGGCGCTCGGCGCGGCAGCCGGTTCGCCGACGGTCTATGTCAACGGCGTTAAATGCGAGACCATGCATTCCGAGGATTTGACGATAATCAGAGTGGACAACCTGAAAAACGGGCCATTCAGCGAGTATTCGCCGTGCTGCGGAATATCCGCCGAAAAGGGCGCCGACGGCTCGCTGAGCATTGACACCGCGGGAGCGGGATTTCCGTCGTACGCGGATCAGCGTGACGCGGTCCTCGCGAAGGGCGGCTCGATAATTTATTTCGGCGACGATTATTCGGTCGCAGTCAGCGGCGGCAAGCCGTATAAGATATACTTGAGCGGCCTCGTTGTTCCCGTGGGCGACCTTATCCGCGACTTCGGCGGCGATATTTCGGCGGCTTCCGGCTTTAAGGTGAGTCCGGACGGAAATTCCCTGACGTGGCTCAACGAAAACGACGGGAACTATTATCAGTTCGATCTGACCGACCTCATTCTGGTTCCGGTTTACCGGTCGGAGATTTGAATAATTTTTTAAATTTGGCGCAAACTGTATATATCTTATATACAAAGGAGTGTCAAATATGTTTAAGCACGAAAAACAGCTCTTTCACCCGGTAGAAGTGGAAAGGCCAAATCCGCAGTACGCGGCGCTGATGCAGGAGCAGCTCGGCGGAGCCAACGGTGAGCTCAAGGCCGCCATGCAGTATATGTCGCAGAGCTTCAGGATCAAAAATCAGGAGATCAAAGACCTGTTCCTCGACATAGCGGCCGAGGAACTCGGCCACATGGAAATGGTCGCGCAGACGATCAACCTGCTCAACGGCCATGATGTGGACTATGATCAGACAAAGGTCGGTGAGATCGAGACCCATGTTCTGCTGGGGCTCAATCCCGGGCTTATCAACGCGTCGGGCTATTCGTGGACGGGCGACTATGTCAGCGTGACCGGCGACCTGTGCGCGGATCTGCTTTCAAACATCGCGTCCGAGCAGCGCGCCAAGGTCGTGTATGAGTATCTGTACCGGCAGATCGACGACAAGAAGGTTAAAGAGACGATAGATTTTCTCTTGAACCGCGAGGAGGCGCATAACGCCATGTTCCGCGAGGCGTTCAACAAGGTGCAGCACAGCGGGTCGAACCGCGACTTCGGCACCACCGAGGCGGCGAGAATGTATTTCAGCCTCTCCGAGCCCTCGCCCGAGGATAACCCGTTCAAGAATTCCAACTTCAAAGAACCCGCGTTTCAATAAGCGCGGAGCCGCAAAAACAGAGGCGCGATTTAATTCGCGCCTCTGTTTGTTATAGAATTGGTATCGTTTAAAATAATATCTATCATTTCTCTCGGTGTGATTATAAATGATTTTTTGGGAAAATGTTTTATGTTTCCGGTTATTAAATATGCTTCTTCCGATTTTCTTTTTTCTGCCACAATTTCGTAAAACACCTTGTCATTCGGGTCGGGAAGCTGAATATCCGTTTCTTCTGCGTCAACATAAATTCCGATCCGTTCAAGCTCGCCGACTGCGTCATCAACGATTTTTTGCGTTAAATGAAATTTAGGACGCAAAAGAACATCTCTGTATTCTTTAACGATCCGATTATTTAATAACGGTATTATTGTTCCTCCGTAGGCAAGCTCAAGCACATTGCCCGGAACCGAGTCCCATTTCAGCATAGCGGATACCAGAACGTTTGTATCTATAACCGCATAGTATCTCATATATCCGCCTCACTCCCTTGCGGCTGATATTTCAGCGTTGATCTCATCCAGGGTCATATCGGAAATTCCGTTTTCGGCGGCGATGCGGGCGGCGGCTTTCATTGCGTTTATACCGCGGTTTTCTTGCTCCGCGTCCAGCTTCATACTGAACGGAATACCGTTTTCCTGTATAAGCCTTGAAACGCACATGCGAAGATATGTTTGCAAATCAATGCCGAGCCTTTCGCAAATGTCTACGGCTTTTATTCGGGATGTCTCATCCGCGCGGAATTGTACCAAAGTATTAGCCATGATTTATCACTCCTATCGTAAGATGTTATATATTTATTATATCACAAATTATAAACAAATGCAATCATTTGATTATAATTTATTGACATTTTTTATATGTCACTGACTAATCGTTGTTTTGCCGCGGCACAGCGATCGGCGATTAAGAATGAACAGATTGGCGGATTAAGCGGAGAAGAAAAGGCCAAAGCGTTTTCGCGCCTTTATTTTGCACAAATATTCATTGACAGGGGTTTATTTTTTTGGTATAATTTATTTACCTAAAAAATATGAAACGGAGGATAATATTATGAATGATTTAATCGTAAACGGCCACAGCGCTCTTGAGTATGCCGAGATGGCCTGCGACGCGCTGATGCACAAGTTCGCTCCCGAGGATCTGCCGCCCAAAGGACGCTTCCATTATCATCAGGGCGTGTTCCTTTCGGGAGTTCAGCATACATATCTGCTTGACAAGAACGAGAAGTATTATGACTACGCGAAGGCATGGGTCGACTCGATAATCGACAAGGACGGAAATATCACGAAGTTCGACACGACCCAGCTTGACGATATGCAGCCCGGCGTGCTCCTGTATCTGTTCTATAACAGAACCAAGGATCCCCGCTACAAGAAGGCGCTTGACACGCTGATCCCGCTTATTAAGGACTTCCCCAAAAACCCCGAGGGCGGTTTCTGGCACAAGGGCAGGTATCCCGAGCAGATGTGGCTTGACGGCCTGTATATGGCCGGCCCTATCTGCGCCGAGTACGCCAAGACGTTTGACGATCCCGAGCTGTTTGACCTGTGCGCGTTCCAGGCGCTGATGATGCAGGAAAAGACCAAAGACGAGAAAACCGGCCTTTGGTACCACGCATGGGACTACGCCAAGGTTCAGCCGTGGGCCGATCCCGAGACCGGCAGATCGCCCGAATTCTGGGGCCGCTCGGTAGGCTGGGTGCCGGTGGCTGTTTTGGAGGAGCTCGACAGCTTCCCCGAGGATCACAAGGACAGAGACGCGATGATCAGCGCCGCCTGCGATCTGCTTAAGGCGGTCGTTAAGTATCAGGATCCCGAGACGGGACTGTGGTACCAGGTACTCGACAAGGGCGACGATCCGAAAAACTGGCTCGAGTCGTCCTGCACCTGTCTGTTTGTGGGCGCGATATGCAAGGCGGTCAAGAACGGATTTCTGGATGAGTCTTATCTTGAGTATGCCAAAAAGGGATATACCGGCATAATAAACCGTTTGCGCTATGACGACAAGGGCGACATAATTATTGACAACATCTGCGTCGGCACGGGCGTCGGCGATTATGATCACTACTGCGCCAGAGGCACCGGCGAGAACGACCTGCACGGAGCGGGCGCGTTCCTCATCATGTGCACCGAGGCCGCGGGCGTTCTGTAAGTCGATTATTAATTAAAAATAACACAAAGGCGGCCTTACTTGGCCGCCTTTTCAAACAGATTGTTTTCGGGAATTATGACTCCGGGGATATCGAGGCCCCGCTGCTGCATCGAGAGCAGCTTTATCGTGATAAGCTCCGGAGAGACGCCCAGCCTCGCGGCTGTCTGCTCCGTGCTGTAGCCGTAGCCGCGCATCAGATCGAAAATGTCCGCGTCGCCGATCAGAAGTTCGGCGGCGAACATGTTGGCCTCATACTCGGGCCGCGCGGTCATGTCATAGAGCATAACGTCGTGCACAACGCGGTTTGAGGCCAGGTCCCTGTGCAGACGGTCGTGCCCGAGCTCGTGGGCGAGAACCGTTCTTTGCATGCCGCGGCCCAGATTTCCGTTTAAGATAATGACGCGTTTGCGCTTTATCACGGCGTACATTCCGTACAGTTTTTTGAAGTCATAGTTCAAAATAAGCTTGATCCCAAGACCCTCCGCGATATCGAAGGGGTTCTCGCCGTGGGTTTTTATCAGTTCCCGCGCCATGTTGTGAATATTCTCGGCAAACACCGCGTCACCCGCCTCGCTGAAAAGATTTTGAGTTTTGCGCAATCTTGCAAAATCATTGTCTGTATTTTTTCGGCGCGTACTTTTTGTTCTCTTCCTTTACCGAGAAATACGCGTCCGAAATCGCCTTCATGGCGGAGTCCATGTCCTCCTCGGGCAGGGAGCCGCCCGCGAACAGGCCGCAGATGCCGTCGATCAGCTCCTCTACATCCGCCGCGGATCTGCTGCCGCCCTTTTCATAGGCGTCGCGGATGATCTCCTCATCCTCGGTCATCAGGTAGTTGCTGTCAACGTCGAATATATCGGCTAAACGATAATAGGTTTCTCTGCTTTTCGGGTGCACGGCGCCCGACTCATAATTCTGAACGGTGCGGAGAGTTATTTTAAGTTCCTCCGCAAGCTCGCTCTGAGTCAGACCCTTTTCTTTTCTGAGTTTTCTGACTTTTTCTCCGAACTTCATTAGGCTCTGTCCTTTCATTATAATATAAATTATAACGGCGCACCCATTACCATTATTAAATAATAATACTATTCCGAAAAAAGTTTGTCAAGCGCAATTTGAGTATTTTAAACATTCTGTAAACATATTATTCGCTGTTTTATATTGACATATCCGAAAAATTGTGATAATATCTTTGTGAACAAATATTACCAAACGGGAGGTTTAATTATGAAACTGAAGAAAATTTTAGCGTTAGTGCTGGCTCTCATGCTGGCGGTGACTGTGCTCGCGGCCTGCGGAAGCGCGCCGGCCGACACGACAGACAAGGCGGCGGATACCGCCGCCGACACATCTGCCGACTCCGATCTCGCTTACATTCAGGACAAGGGCGAGATGGTTATCGGCATCACGCTGTTCGAGCCCATGAACTACTACGAGGGCGAGGAGCTTGTAGGATTTGAGACCGAGTTCGCCACCGCCGTTTGCGAAAAGCTCGGCGTTACGCCCAAGTTCCAGGAGATCAACTGGGATTCAAAGGAGATCGAGCTCAACTCGAAGAACATCGACTGCATCTGGAACGGCCTGACGATCACGGACGAGAGAAAGGAAAACATGGCGATCACCGAGCCTTACATGAACAACAGACAGGTTATGATCGTTAAGGCCGAGAACGTTGACGCGTACTCGAGCAATGTTGACAATCTTGACGTTATCGCCGAGGTTGACTCCACGGGCTATGAGCTCATCGAGGATGACGAGTTCTTCGCGAACGCGAACGTTACCGCGGTCGACTCGCAGGCCAAGGCTCTGATGGACGTTGCCGCCGGCACATCCGACGCGGCTGTTGTTGACTATGTTTCGTCGATCGGCTCTATCGGCGAGGGCACGGATTACGCCGATCTGGTAGTGGCTCCCAACGAGTTCCCCGGCGACGAGTACGGAGTTGCCTTCAGAAAGGGCAGCGACGCGGCCGAGGCTGTTACGGAGGCTATGAAAGAGGTTTCGCAGGACGGCACTCTCGCGACGATCGCTGAGAAATACGGCTTGCAGGATCTGATTACCGTCGAGTAATCGCTTGATTTTTATAGGCTAAGCGCCGCGCTTTGAGCGGCGTTTAGCCTATTAGTTTTGTATTTTGAGTTAAAGGAGTTAGCAATGGACAGATTATCCGAAGTTGCGTCGTCGCTTGTCGGCGGCTTTGAGTATAACTGTATAATATTTTTCTGCACGCTGGTTATGGCCGTTCCGCTGGGACTGGTGATAACGTTCGGCTCGATGTCGGGCTTTAAGCCGCTCAAGTGGGTGTCGAAAACATTTGTGTGGATCATAAGGGGAACGCCGCTGATGCTTCAGCTTTTCGTGGTGCTCTACGCGCCGGGCCTGCTGTTTGACATACCGATAAAATCGCGCATGACCGCCGTGCTTATCGCGTTTGTCATAAACTACGCGGCGTATTTTTCGGAAATTTACCGTGGCGGCATAGAGAGCATACCGAAGGGACAGTATGAGGCGGGTCAGGTGCTCGGCCTCACAAAGACGCAGGTTTTCTTTAAGGTGGTGCTGTTCCAGGTTATAAAGCGCGTTGTCCCCGCGATGGGCAACGAGATCATAACTTTGGTCAAGGACACGTCTCTGGCGCGTATCATCGGAGTTACCGAGATCATCATGTGCGCCGAGCGGTTCACCAAGCAGGGCCTTATATGGCCGCTGTTCTCAACGGGTCTGTTCTTCCTTGCGTTCTGCGGAATACTGACGCTGCTGTTCGGTTACATAGAGAAAAAGCTTGATTATTACAAAGGATAAGGGGTGAAGGCTGTGTCAATACTTGAGGTTAAAAACATACACAAGAGCTTCGGCAGAACCGAGGTTTTGCGCGGCGTGGATTTCACCATGGAGCGCGGCGAGGTTCTGGTTATCCTCGGCTCGTCGGGCAGCGGAAAGACCACGCTGCTGCGCTGCCTTAACTTTTTGGAGACGGCTGACAAGGGCCAAATTTTCGTTGACGGGCGCCTTATTTTCGACGCGGACAACAAGCAGAAGCCCACAAGGGCCGAGATCCGCGAGCGGCAGCTCAATTTCGGTCTGGTTTTCCAGTCGTTCAATTTATTCCCGCAGTACAGCGCGCTTGAGAACGTGATGCTCGCGCCCAAGCTTCTGGCGAAGGAGCGGGCGGATTTTAAGCGGAATAAGGCCGCGATCTTTGACGAGATCGAAAAAAACGCCGCCGCGCTGCTTGAGGACGTGGGGCTTAAGGACAAGATGCAGAATTATCCGTGCGAGCTTTCGGGCGGCCAGCAGCAGCGCGTGTCAATAGCGCGCGCCATGGCCCAGGACCCGAAGATATTGTTTTTCGACGAGCCGACGTCGGCCCTTGACCCCGAGCTCACCGGCGAGGTGCTTAAAATAATAAGAAGCCTCGCGGCGGAGCACAAGACCATGGTTATCGTCACGCACGAGATCGAGTTCGCCAGAAACGTGGCGGATAAGATCGTGTTCATGTCCGAGGGCGTGATCGTCGAGCAGGGCGCGCCCGAAGAGGTGATCGACAATCCGAAGCACGAGCGCACGCGGGCGTTTTTAAACAAGCTCAGCATGTAGAGCCGCTTCGGCTGAGATAAATTTCATACGCTTTGTTTTTGGGTATGTCCAGGGCGGCGGAAACTATCCGCGCCGCGGACTTACCCTTTATATTTTCACGGATCAGGGCGTCGATCAGCGCCTCGGCCCCGGCCGTTCCCGTTTCGTTTCCGGGTGTGGGCTCCGCGCCGCGTATTATCAGCACGAACTCGCCCTTCGGCGGCGTCTCGTCATAGAGAGCCGCGGCCTCGCTCAAGGTCAGGCGCAGATACTCCTCGTGCTTTTTGGTTATCTCGCGGGCGATGACAAGCTCGCGTTCGCCGCCGAACGCCTCGGCCATGTCGGCCAGCGTGTATTTGAGCTTGTGGGGCGCCTCGTAAAATATCATTGTTCTTGTCTCGTCCTTTAAGCTTTCGAGCCGCTCGCGGCGGCTTTTTTTGTTTACCGACAAAAAGCCCTCAAAGCAGAACCGTCCCGTGGGCAGGCTCGAGGCCACAAGCGCCGTCGCGAACGCGCAGGGCCCCGGCAGGGCCTCGATCTCAATTCCGCGCTCGGCGCACTGTCTCACTATGTCCTCGCCGGGGTCGGAAATGCCCGGCATTCCCGCGTCGGTCACAAGCGCGATATTCTCGCCGCCGAGCAGCTTTTTGAGCAGATAGCCGCCTTTTTCGCGCTTGTTGTGCTCGTAATAGCTGGTGAGCGGCTTTTTTATGCCGAAGTGATTAAGCAGCTTCACGCTGACGCGCGTGTCCTCTGCCGCGATAAGATCGACGCTTCGCAGGGTCTCAAGCGTCCGCTCGGTTATATCCCCCAGATTTCCGATCGGAGTGGGGCAAAGATACAGTTTTCCGGTTTTGCTTTCCATAATGATCTCCTCAAATTTTTCTTTCATATATTATATTGATCTCGTCGGAGTATTTTCCGTTTTCTTCATATATATAAAGCGGCGGCTCGCAGATCAGCTTCGGCCTTCCCCCGCGGGCGCCCTCGATAAGGACCATCGACGCGGCCTTTTTGTATGACGGATACACCGAGCGCAGCCGCTTCGGCTCGATCTTATATTTCCTCATTAATGATATGATGTCCGCCAGCCGTTCGGGGCGGTGTATCATTGACAGCTTGCCGAGCGGCCTCAGCAGCGCCGCAGCCGAGGCGATAACGTCCTCGAGGGTACACATGATCTCGTGTCGGGCTATCGCCGCGGCCTCGCCGCAGCTTATGTATCCGCCGCCGTATTCCTTGTACGGCGGGTTGCAGACTATGTTGTTAAACACGCCCTTTCCGAAAATGTCCGCCGCATCCTTGAGGTCGCCGCATACCATCTTCGCGCGGCCGCCGACGCCGCTCAGCGCGATCGAGCGCTCCGCCATTTCCGCCGCGGACTTTTGAATTTCAAGGCCGGTTATGGACTCCGCGCGGGTCTTGTGGGTCAGCAGCAGGGTGATTATTCCGTTGCCGGCGCACATGTCAAGAACCTTTGCGCCTTTTTTTACGGCGCCCGCCGCGAAGTCGGCCAGAAGCACCGCGTCGATCCCGAAACAGAACTGCTTCGGGTCCTGAATTATCCTAAGACCGCCCAAATTCAGGTCGTCTATTCTCTCGTTTTCATTGATATCCGTGTTTTTCATGTCATATTCCCTCTGTTTTCGTTCATATTTTGTTCATATTTAAAGGTTTGTGTTCACAAATTATTCATATGTTAAAAGTATATAATGAAAATATAATTTTATTGTGCAAATTGCATAAACCGGGCTTTCCGCCCCGCTTTGTTACAAAATGAAAACAACGTAATCTCGGACTTTTCGGCGGTTTTTGGCCTAAAATATTTTTATTGTTACATTTGTGTTACATTTTTGTTACAAAGCAAAATATTAGTTTTTTCGCGCTAAATTCCTGATATAATGCCATAAAACAAGTATAACAGAAAAACGCATTGAGCACAATAACCAAATTTGGGGTGTGTTGGCAAAAAAGTTGAGCAATTCAAAGAAAAACGTTATAATTAATAGAATTAAAGAGATTTGACCTTATTTTGCGCCTAATTTTGGATTAAATCGATTTTAAAGTGGTTCAGACGATTTCGATTTTTTGACGTATCCCGGGAAAGACTATATAATAGCTCATGTAACAACGAAGTTTAACCGGATTTTTCCGGGCAAAAATTTATTTGAGGTGATTTGATGTTTACACGACTGATGAGAAAATTAAACTTATCAGCCCACAATTTGATTGCGGCGGCGCTGAGCGCGACTCTGGTCGCGGCGGTTGGAAGCGGCTTCGCTTACGCCACTCCCGGCACCGTTACAATATATGACTCAGGCAGCGCGCCGATCACGGTTAAGACCGCGGGCGCCAGCGTTCAGACTGTTCTCTCAAAGCAGGGAATTCAGCTGAACGAGGGAGACAAGACCAGCATCGCTCTTAATCAGAAGGTTTCGGGTGATTCTGTGATCGAGATCTACAGAGCCATGCCCGTTACGATCACGCTGAACGGCGTTTCGACGCAGTACACAACGACGAAGAAGCTTGTGGCCGACGTTTTGGCCGAGATAGGCATAACGGCGGAAGAGGATCAGGTTACGCCCCGCATGACCGATGTTATCGAGTCGGGCGACGAGATCGTGATCAACCGTGAGGACAGCCAGATCGTCGCGGTTTCGGAGGTTATTCCCTATAACACCGTTGAGCGCGCGAACGCTTCGCTCGCTCCCGGCGAGAGAGTTGTCGTTCAGAGCGGAGCCGACGGCGAGCGCGAGATAACCTACAGCATTAAGTACAGCGACGGCGCCGAGGTTTCAAGACAGAGAATAGGCGAGGTCGTTCTGGCCGAGCCCACCGATGAGATAATAGAGTATTCTCCGCAGGAGCCGTTCGAGGTAGGCAAGATTCCCGCTTCGCGCCCCACAAATTATTCAAGAATGGAAGTTTTCGAGGCGACCGCCTATGACGCGTCCCCGGCGGACAACGGCCCCTGGGCGGGCGTTACGTCGACCGGAATGACGATGGGATACGGCGTTATAGCCGTTGACCCCACGGTTATCCCCTACGGAACCAGGATGTATATCGAGTCGTGCGACGGTAAGTATGTTTACGGTTACGCTATCGCGGGCGACTGCGGCGGAGCTATCAAGGGCCACAGAGTAGACCTTTTCTACTGGTCGAGATCTCAGTGCTATGAGTTCGGCAGACGCAACGTTAACATTTACTTCCTCGACTAAGCAATTAAGACAAAAATCGGGCGCCCGGCGCCCGTATTTTTTTGCAAAAAACTCCGATAAAACGCTTGACAAATTATGTGAAATGGTTTAAAATATAAAAGCTGTAAAGTGGAACGGCTTTACTAACGTAGTGATTAGGGATTAGCGAATAGCGAATACGCGGAAATAATTTTGCGGAAAATGTTCATGTGTTCCCGCGCTTGCTTCGTCCTTTGGAAATTAAATGATTGCAGAACGCGGCGTAAACCCTCACGCCTGCCTCGCTCATTGCGGATTAAATGAATGCAGAATGCTGCGTAAACCCTCACGTCTGTAGGGGCGGATATTATCCGCCCGCGGCGGCATACGGAACGTTGAAATTTGCGTCTGCCTCGCCCCTTGGGGAGAGGTGGCTGCGGCTTGCCGCAGACGGAGAGGGGTTATGCATGCGGAACTTTGAAACGGGTGTTATACTATGGAAAAAAATGTTAAAATTTCTCTGTTGTTTGATTTTTACAAAAACCTGCTGACCGAGCGGCAGGCCGAGAGCATTGACCTGTATTACAACGAGGATCTGTCTCTGGCGGAGATCGGGAATAATATGGGCATAACCCGCCAGGGCGTGCGTGACAACATCAAGCGCGCCGAGGGCGTTCTGCTTGACGCCGAGGAAAAGCTCGGGCTCGCCTCGCGGTTCCTCAGCATCCGCGGCGACCTTGAGCGGATTGACGAGATCATAAGAGAGATCGAGGCGTCGCCCGAAAACAGGAGCTTATCCGACAGCATGAAACACAAAATAAACGATATACTTATGATCATACAGGAAATCAACGGTCTTAACGATTAACACGAGGTGTATTTATGGCATTTGAAAGCTTATCCGAAAAGCTGCAAAACACTTTTAAAAAGCTTCGCGGCAAGGGCAAGGTCTCCGAGAAGGACCTTAAGGCCGCAATGCGCGAGGTAAAGCTGGCTCTGCTTGAGGCGGACGTTAACTTCAGAGTTGTGAAAAGCTTTGTGAAGGACGTTTCCGAGCGGGCGGGCGGCGCCGAGGTAATGGAGTCGCTGACCCCCGCCCAGCAGGTAATAAAAATAGTTAACGAGGAGCTTGTAAAGCTCATGGGCGGCGAGGCCGAAAAGCTGAATATCTCGTCAAAGCCGCCCACGGTGATAATGATGGCCGGCCTTCAGGGCGCCGGCAAGACCACGACAGCGGCGAAGCTGGGCGGCATGCTCAAAAAGCAGGGCAAGCGCCCGCTGCTCTGCGCCTGTGACGTTTACAGACCCGCGGCAGTGAAGCAGCTCCAGGTCGTGGGCGGTCAGCTTGACCTTCCGGTGTACGCCGAGGAGGGCGTGACCGACGCGGTGGGGATCGCCTGCCGCGGCCTTGAACATGCGCGCCGTCACTCAAACGACGTGCTTATTATAGACACGGCGGGCCGTCTGCATATTGACGAGGAGCTTATGGACGAGCTCAAGCAGATCGAGGTAAAGGTCGAGCCCGACGAGATTTTGCTCGTGGTCGACGCCATGACCGGACAGGACGCGGTCAACGTGGCAGACAAGTTCAACAGCGAGCTTGAGATCTCGGGCGTGGTCCTCACCAAGCTTGACGGCGACACCCGAGGCGGAGCGGCGCTTTCCGTGCGTTCCGTTACCGGAAAGCCGATCAAGTTCTGCGGAATGGGCGAGAAGCTGACCGATCTTGAGCAGTTCCACCCTGACCGCATGGCGTCGAGGATCCTCGGCATGGGCGACATGCTCAGCCTTATCGAAAGGGCCGAACAGGCTCTTGATATGAAAAAGGCCGAGGAGCTTGAAAAGAAGCTCAGGACGCAGCGTTTCACGTTTACCGATTTCCTTGACCAGATGGATCAGATGAAGAACATGGGCCCGATACAGAACGTGCTGGGCATGATACCGGGCATCAACGCCAAGGCGCTGAAAAACGCTCAGGTCGATGAGAAAAAAATGGCGCATATCGAGGCTATAATCAAGTCGATGACCCCGAACGAGAGGGAGCTTAAGGATAAGCTGACTCCCTCGCGCAAGGAGAGGATCGCCAGGGGAAGCGGAGTTTCGATAGTCGAGGTCAACTCGCTGCTCAAGCAGTTTGACCAGATGCAGAAAATGATGAAGCAGCTTTCGGGCGGAAATATGAACAAAAAGATGAAAAAAATGGGCCGCGGCGGTTTCCCGCCCGGAATGTTTATGTAGGGAATAGGGAATAGGATCTAGGGACTGCGCGGAAACAGTACGGCGAAAAATGTTCATGTATCCCCGCGGGATGCGTCTGCCTCGCCCCTTGGGGAGAGGTGGCTGCGGCCTGCCGCAGACGGAGAGGGGTTATGCATGCGGATATTATCCGCCCGCCGGGCAGCCTTTTGACAAAAGGCAAAATATGAAAATTAATTAAATAAATATAAATTTTTTGGAGGATTTAAAAAATGGCAGTAAAAATTCGTTTAAAGAGAATGGGCGCGAAGAAGGCTCCGTTTTACCGTGTGGTAGTGGCGGATTCCAGATTTCCGAGAGACGGCAGATTTATCGAGCAGGTAGGAACATACAACCCCATGGTTGAGCCCGCCGCCGTTGAGTTTGACGCGGAAAAGATCCAGAAGTGGATCAAGAACGGCGCTCAGCCCACCGACACCGTTAAGAGACTTTTAAAGAACAAGGGCATTATCGACTAATGCTCCGCCAAAAAGGAGAGTTTCAATTATGAAGGAATTGCTCACTTTTATAGCCAAATCTTTGGTAAGCGAGCCCGACGCCGTTGAGGTCGAGGTTGTCGAGAAAGAGAACCTGACAGTGCTGAAGCTCCATGTCGCCGAGGGCGATATGGGCAAGGTGATCGGCAAGCAGGGCCGCATCGCCAAGGCTATAAGAACCGTAATCAAAAGTGCCGGCAACCGCGTTAACAAAAAAGTGGTTGTTGACATTGTTTAAACACGGCCAAGTTCAGATGTCCGCGCGCCGCGGATGTCTGAATTTTTGTCAGAGGATAAACGCGAATGATTTGGAGAGTTGTTAATGGACAATTTGCTTGAGATAGGAAAAATAGTCAACACCCACGGAATACGCGGCGAGATCAAAATTCAGCCCTGGTGCGACGATCCTTATGTGTTTGACGAGCTTGAGTCGCTGATAATCGACGGCGACGAGTATTTTATCGAGCGCAACAGATTTCACAAGACCTGCCAGATAGTGAAGCTTGAGGGGGTCGACGACATGAACGCCGCCGAGCTGCTCAAAAACAAGATCGCGCATGTTGAGCGCGAGAATATGCCGCTGCCCGAGGGCAGATATTTTGTGGCTGACGTTCTCGGTCTTGAGGTCCGCGAGGAAAACGGCCGCGTCTTAGGCGAGGTCGGCGACGTGATAAAGACCGGAAGCAATGATGTTTATGTGCTCAAAAACACGTTTAACAAAAAGCAGATATTAATCCCGGTGCTCGGCGATGTGGTGCTTGAGACGAATATTGACGGCGGCTATGTCACGGTCCGCCTTATGAAGGGTCTGATCGACGAATGAGGTTCGATATACTCACGCTTTTTCCCGAGATGTTCGAGGCGGTGCTCGGCGGGAGCATAATCGGCAGAGCCGCCGCGAAAGGCCTGATCGAGCTGAATTTTGTGCAGATACGCGACTTCGCGTTCAACAAGCACAGGCGGGTCGATCATTACCCTTACGGCGGCGGACAGGGCATGGTCATGCAGGCCGAGCCGATTTTTCTGGCGTATGAGAGCGTCGCGAAGGGGCTTGAAAAAAAGCCGTTCACGGTCTATATGTCGCCGCAGGGGAAAACGCTCAGGCAGGGCATGGCAAAGCGCATAGCGAAAAAATATGAGCATGTGGTCATTCTCTGCGGCCACTACGAGGGTGTGGACCAGCGCGTACTTGACGAGATCGTCGACGCCGAGATCTCGCTGGGGGATTTCGTGCTGACGGGCGGCGAGATCGCGGCCATGGCGCTTGTGGACTGTGTGGCGCGGCTGCTGCCCGGGGTTCTCAAGTCGGAGGAGGCGTTCTCCGAGGAGTCGCATTACGGCGGTCTGCTTGAGTACCCGCAGTACACCCGCCCCGAGCTATGGCATGGCAGGCGGGTGCCCGAAGTCCTGCTCAGCGGCCACCACAAAAATATCGAGGCGTGGAAGCGCGAACAGGCGGTCATGACGACGTTCAAAAAGCGCCGCGGCATGCTAAACCGCGCGAACCTGACCGACGCCGAGCGCGAACTCGTGGAAAAACTGAAAAAAGAAAAATAAAACTGCCGCCCGGGGCGTTTTGCGCCGCGGGAAAAACGGCGGTTTTATTTTATAATAATTTTATAAATAAATTTTCACAAAACAGTTGTTTTTTGTCTTTTATTGTGGTAAAATTATTACTGTATAATTAATTCGCAATTGATTTGTCAAGAATATACAATCAGGCTGAAAGGTGGTCAGGAGACTATGAAATGTGAAAAATGCGGCGCGGAATTCCCGGAGGGCGCGAAGGCATGCCCCGAGTGCGGTTTTGCGCCGGGGCCCGCGGAAAGCGCGGCCAAGACGGAGAGCGCTGCGAAAGAGGACAGCGATTTCGACAAGCGCTATTCGATGACTTTTGACAAAAAGGATACGGACGAGAATAAATATCAGATCGACGAGGAGCTTCGCAAAAAGCGCGAGGCGAGATACGACGAGAGCTTCGCCAACATGAGCGACGACGAGAAGCTCAAGGCGCTTGAGGCGGCAAGGCTCGCGAGAAAGGAAAAGCGCGACCGCAAGATGCAGAAAAAGGCGGAGGGCGGCGTATTCGCTTCATTGAAATCGGACAAAAAGGATAGGCCCGCGCCCAAGCGCCGCGGCGCCGCAGCCGAAGGTAAGGACGCAAATCTGCCCAAGCCCGGCGAGAACAAGGTTTTCGAGCGCAGGGGAAATGCGTCCGAAAAGAGCGAGCGTCCCGCCCGCAAAAAGAAAAAGAGCTTTAAGCCGTCGGCCAAGGTCGGCCTTATAGCGGGCTGCGTGTTGGCGGTGCTGGTTATCGCCGTGGTTATCGCTTCGATAAACATGGCCACCAAGGTCAAGGTCGAGATGCCCGAGACTCCGACGGTTTACGCCAAGGGCAACACGCTTTATTCATCCTATGACGGCAAAGAGATCGAGATAAGCCAAAATTTTGTGGCAAGCGAGTATGTGGAGCCCTCGCAGCCGTCGGCGACTCCGTCAAGACGGAATGACGACGATGACGAGGACGAGGCGACGCCGACTCCCGAGCCGGAATACTATCCTCCGCGCGAGAAGGACCTTGTGACATACACGGCCGACGGCCTTGGCACATATTTCATTGACAACGCGGACTTTAACAACAACCGCGGCACTCTCAACTACAGCGAGAGCGGCAAGCGCCGCGGCACGGTCAAGATCGCCGACGATGTTTATTCGGACATTCTCGTGTCCGACGACGGCACGGGCGTTATGTACCTGACCGGAGCCGACAAGTACGGCGGCGGCGGAACCCTCTGGTTCTGGTCGTCGGTCACAAAGACGGCCTCGGAGCTGGCTCCCGGCGTGCTGCCCGAGCATTTCGTGTTCGGACAGAACACGAACAGCCTGCTTTATATCAACGAGTATAACAGCGAGTACAACGTGGGAAATCTGCACATGGCTGCCGTTTCGAACGGAGAGATAACGGGAACGCAGATGGTCGATTCGGACGTGTACGACGTTTTCGGAACAAATCCGGGAGGCGGAGCGGTCGTTTACGCGAAAAACTATAACGACGAAAATCAGTGCTTTGATCTGTATCTGCAAAAGAGCGGCTCCGACGAGAAGGTCATGGTGACCGGCGGCTCAAGGTGCGAGCCGATATTCTGCAAGCTGTCCGACGGTATGTACGCCGGCGGAGGTTACGGCGAGACCGAGGAATATTATCAGTCGCTCTACTATGTGAGCCTCGCGGACGGCGAGAAGGAAAAGCTCGCGGGCAGTCTGACCGAGTTGGTAAAGATGAGCGCGGATGAGCAGGCGGTGATATTCCGCAAGGCCAACGCCGAGGGCACAGCGTTTGATTATTACTACGCGGGCATGGCTGGCACCGACGGCCAGCTCATGGCGTCAAATATAACCGTGCTTGACGATGAGGACCACAAGCGCGTTTCGCAGTTTGAGATCAGCGACGATTTCACAAAGGCGGCGTTTATTCAGGGCTATGACAAGGCCCGCGAGAGCGGCGCGCTGTTTGCCATCGCGATAAGCAACGGGGTCGTGGGAAGCGACACCAAGATCAGCGACACCGCGTATTCGTGCAGCATTACCCCCGACGGACAGATCATCAGATACGCGGACAACTATGACATAACATGGAACCTTGTGACGCTCAACGCGTGGAACAACGGCAAGGTCACGGAGCTTGCGAACGAGGTGGGCGCGGGCGCGTTCACGTTTGACAAGAACGGAAACTACACGGTCTACGCCAAGAATTACAGCCTTGAGACCCGCACCGGCGACGTTTACTGCGTAAGCAACAAGGGCAAAACGCGCGAGGTCGTCAAGGGCGTAAGCTCATACGGGCTCAAGGGCAGCGGCGACATAATTTATTATAACAGCGGCGGCGGAGAGACCCCGTTTGAGCTGTTCCGCACCCGCGACGACGGCAAAAAAGCGAGGTCCGTGGACGAGGACGTAACCGAGGTAATATCTTACTGATTTGTATAAAAACCGGCTTATGAAAAAGGACACAGCGGAAAAAATCGGAATAATGGGCGGAACTTTTGATCCGCCCCATTTCGGACATTTTGTGATAGCCCAGACGGCGTTTGAGGCGCTGGGCCTCGGGAAGGTGCTTTTTATCCCGACCGGCAAAATTGTCTATAAAGACACCTGCGGCGAGGCTGACGGCCGCCACAGATTTAATATGCTCAAATCCGTGATTGACAGCAATCCGGATTTTGAACTATCGGATACCGAACTCAAACGGAGCGGGACCTCATACACCGCCGACACTTTGACGCGCCTCAAGGAGGGCGAATATAAGGATGCGGAGCTTTATTTTCTGGTCGGCGCCGACTCGCTTGACTACATGGACAAGTGGTACAGGCCCGATGTCGTTTTCAGCCTGTGCACCGTCGCTGTGGCGGAGCGGCGCGGATTTTCGAGCGATGAGGTCGAAAATAAGATAAAGCTCCTGAGCGAAAAATTCGGCGCGAAGATCATCCGCCTTTCCATGCCGATGATCGACGTTTCATCCACCATGCTTCGGGAAATGGCGGGAGAGGGGCGCTCGATCAGATATCTGACCCACGACAGCGTTATAGAGTATATAAACAAGCACAATTTATACGGAGGTGGATAAAATGGCTGAAGCTTTAAGTATTGCGAGCATTGACGAGATCAAGACCGAGCTTCGGAAAATTCTCAGCAAGCACCGTTACATTCATTCGCTGGGCGTCGCGGGCGAGGCCGAAAAGCTCGCGCGGCGCTACGGGGCTGATCCCGAAAAGGCGTACCTGGCGGGGCTTGTTCACGACTGCGCCAAGGAGTATGACCCCGCCGAAATGGAGAAAATATTGAAGACCGAATACGGCGTGGCCGCGGATTCGATGTCGAGGATAATGCCGAAGATCCTGCACGGCCCGCTGGGCGCATGCGACGCGCAGCGCAAGTTCGGGATCTATGATCCGGATATCCTTGACGCGGTGAGGTACCACACAACCGGAAAGGGCGGCATGCGTCTTTTGACAAAGATAATTTACATAGCCGACTATATCGAGCCGAACCGTGACTTTGACGGCGTGGACAAGCTGAGGGAGATGGCGTATGACAACATTGACGAGGCGATCATATACGGCATTGACGAGACTATAAAGGACCTGATAAGGCGCGGCCTCGTTATCCATCCCGACACGATGAGCGCCCGCAATGATCTTATTATGAAAAGGGCTTAAAAAAATCGGGCGCATCCCGCGCGAAAGGCACGAAAAGGAGAAGGATTATGAGAAAAAAATCACCCGTAATCAGAGTGCTGTCGGCTGTTGTGCTGATCGCGTTCATTGTGATCGGCTTTAACGCCGGGCGGCTGTTTATCGGCGACAACGCGCCGTCGCGTCTGACCGACGTCACAAATATTCTTGTGGCGGGCGTGGACGTGGACGGTTACAGGACAGATCTTATTCTGATGGTTCAGGTGAACACAATAGACAACAAAGTGAGCGTTCTGCAAATTCCGCGCGACACGCGCGTGAGCAACAACAGAAACGACAAAAAGATAAACTCGGCGTATTTTTCGGGCATTGACACGCTCAAAAAAGAGGTCAGGAGCGTGACCGGTCTTTATACCGACTTTTTTGCCACGATAACCTTTGACGCGTTCAAGGAGATAGTCGACGCGCTTGGCGGAGTTAAAATCGACGTGCCGATAGACATGAACTATCACGACCCCGTTCAGGGCCTTACGATCGAGCTTAAGGCCGGACGGCAGAAGCTCAGCGGCGAGGAGGCGATGATGTTCATGCGCTTCCGCAAGAACGACGACGGCACGGGCTATCCGATGGGCGACATTGACCGGAACAAGGCGCAGGCTGAGTTTTATTCCGCGGTCATGAAAAAGACCATGAGCCCGATTGGGGTTTTGAAGGCTCCGTTCATATACGGCGCGGTCATGGAAAACACCACAACCGACTTAAACAACCGCGAGGTGCGGCAGCTCATGTTCCGCGTGTTCAAGATAGGCAAAAATAACATAAACATATATCAGCTTCCGGGCGAGCCGGGCTACCGTGGCGGAGTTTCATACTTCATCTGCGACGAGGACGAAACCGAGGAGCTTATAGACGAAAATTTCAGGCATTAGTAATATGTTAAGCCGCGATACATAAAAATTGAAAGGAGATTACTATGGCGAGCAAAAACGAGACCGTTAACAGGATAGTCAAGGTGCTTGACGACAAAAAGGGCAGAGATATTGAGGTTATTGATATTTCGGAACTCACGACCATGACGGATTATTTTATAATCGTGACGGGCGGCTCCGACACGCAGGTAAAGGCGCTGTGCGACAGCGTGGAGGAGGAGCTTGAAAAGGACGGCCTGACCCCGACCAACAAGGAGGGCTACCGCACCGCCCAGTGGATATTGCTGGGATATGACGACGCGGTTGTGCATATTTTCCTTGCCGAGACCAGAGAGTTTTACGGCCTTGAGCGCATTTGGAAGGACGGCGTGAAGGTGGACGTTTCGGACATTGTCTCGTAAGCGGGCCGCCGTGATTTCAGAAACCGACGCAGCTATCTGCGAAAAGTATAAAGAAAAGAGGATAAGAATTTGAAGTACGATTTTAAGACAATTGAGGAAAAATGGCAGAAAATATGGGAGGAGACCGGCGAGTTCGACATTTCCGAGGATACCGAAAAGCCGAAGTATTACGCTCTTGAGATGTTTCCCTATCCCTCGGGCAACCTGCACATGGGCCATGTGAGGAACTACGCGATAGGCGATGTTGTCGCCCGCTATAAAAAGATGCAGGGCTTTAACGTGCTGCACCCGATGGGCTGGGACAGCTTCGGCCTCCCGGCCGAGAACGCGGCGATAAAGCACGGCGCGGACCCGGCGGATTGGACATGGTCGAATATCGACAACATGCGCAGACAGCTCAAGCGCATAGGACTGAGCTATGACTGGGACAGAGAGGTCGCCACCGCCAAGCCCGAGTATTATAAATTTACGCAGTGGATGTTCGCGCAGCTCTACAAGCACGGGCTGGCGTACAAAAAGAAATCATACGTTAACTGGTGCCCCTCGTGCGCCACGGTTCTGGCGAACGAGCAGGTCGTTAACGGCAAGTGCGAGCGCTGCAAGAGCGAGGTCGGCAAAAAGGATCTTGAGCAGTGGTTCTTCAAGATCACAGACTACGCGCAGAGGCTGCTTGATGACATAGACAAATTAAAGGGCTGGCCCGACAAGGTAAAGCTTATGCAGACAAACTGGATAGGCCGCAGCGAGGGCGCCGAGGTCGATTTTAAGATCGACGGCAGCGACGAGACTCTGACGGTCTACACTACCCGTCCCGACACGATATTCGGCGTGAGCTACATGGTTATCGCGCCCGAGCACCCGCTGGTCGAAAAGCTTATTGCGGGCAGCGAGACCGAGGCCGAGTGCCGCGCCTTTATCAAAAAGGTACAGCACCAGAGCGAGATCGTGCGCTCCGCGACCGACACCGAAAAAGAGGGCGTGTTCACAGGAACGTATCTCATTCACCCGTTCACAGGCGCGAAGATACCGCTGTATCTCGCGAACTATGTCCTGCTTGACTACGGCACGGGAATTGTTATGGGCGTTGCCGCCCACGACCAGCGCGACTTTGAGTTCGCCAAGAAGTACGATCTGCCAATCACGATAGTTATTCAGCCCGAAGGGCAGGACATGAAGTCCGAGGACATGACCGAGGCTTTCGCAGCCGAGGGAATTATGGAAAATTCCGGCGAGTTTGACGGCATGAACAACAAAGACGCGATCAAGGCCATAACGAAGCGGCTCGAAGAGCTGGGGATCGGTCGCGGCAAGGTCAACTTCCGCTTAAGGGACTGGCTGATCTCAAGACAGCGCTACTGGGGCGCGCCGATACCGGTCGTTTACTGCGACAAGTGCGGCGAGGTATTGGTTCCCGACGATCAGCTTCCGGTGATCCTGCCGCAGAACGTTAAGTTCACGGGCAAGGGCCAGTCGCCGCTCAGCGAGTGTGAGGAATTTGTTCACACGACCTGCCCCAAGTGCGGCGGCCCCGCCAGACGCGAGACCGACACGATGGACACGTTTGTCTGCTCGTCGTGGTACTTCCTGAGATACTGCGATCCGCACAATACCGAAATGCCGTTTGACAAGGCCAAGACAGATTACTGGATGAACGTCGATCAGTATATCGGCGGCGTCGAGCACGCGATACTTCATCTGCTATACGCGAGATTTTTCACAAAGGCGCTGCATGATTTCGGCTATGTGAGCTGTGACGAGCCGTTTGAAAATCTGCTGACGCAGGGCATGGTCTTAAAGGACGGAACAAAGATGTCAAAGTCCCTGGGCAATGTTGTGAGTCCCGAGGAGATTATCAATAAATACGGCGCTGACACCGCGCGTCTGTTTATCCTGTTCGCGGCTCCGCCCGAGCGCGACCTTGACTGGAACGACACGGCGGTCGAGGGCTCTTACAGATTTTTGAACCGCGTATGGAGAGCGGTCGAGGAGCTCAAGGACCTGATGACCGACGAGAAGCCCGGAAACGTTTCGGGCGAGGAGAGAAAGCTGCGCCTCGCGGTTCACAGCGCGATCAAAAAAGTCACAGCCGACTGCGACAGATTTAGCTTCAACACCGCGATAAGCGCGATCATGGAGATGGTGAACGCCCTGTATTACTATAAGGAGCATACGGCGAAGGAGGCACTTAGCCGTCCGGTCATTTCCGAGGCGCTGCGCTCGCTTATCCTGCTGCTCTCGCCTTTTGTGCCGCATATCGCGTCCGAGATGTGGCAGATAATCGGCGAGACATCGAACCTTGCCACCGTGAAGTGGCCCGAGTATGACGAGAGCGCGCTGGTTGTTGACGAGATCGAGATCGTGCTCCAGATAAACGGCAGGATCAGAGACAAAATAAAGATCAGCCCCGATTTGACCCGCGACGAGATGGTCGAGCTGGCCGTGAGCAACGACAAAATAAAAGAGCTGACCGAGGGCAAACAGATCGTAAAATGCATCGCCGTGCCCAAGAAGCTTATAAACGTGGTCGTTAAATAAAACGGCGCTGTGAAAGGGTTATTATGAACAGATACAGGCAGAGAAAGAAAAGGAGACGGCGCAGGATCATACTCATTCTCGTGATAATCGCGGTGCTTGCGGCTTTTGTTGTGCCCTACTGTCTGGAGCCGGGCGTGCCGGTGCTTATGTATCACTGCGTGTCCGAGGAGCCGAGGAGCGGCGATGAAAATCTCTATTGCCGCCCCGATCAGCTTGTGGAACAGTTTGACTATCTCAAGCGCGAGGGCTATACGACATTGTTCGCCGAGGAGTATGAGCAGGCGTATGACGTTAAAAAGCCGATAATACTCACCTTCGACGACGGATATGAGGACTGCTACACCGAGCTCTATCCGCTGCTTAAAAAGTATAACTTTAAGGCGACGATATTCATGGTGGGCGATTATATCGACAAAAAAGGATATTTAAGCTCCGAACAGATCCGCGAAATGGCGAAAAGCGGTTATGTCAGCGTTCAGAGCCACACGGCCCACCACGTCAATCTTGCCGACATGAGCGCGGACGAGCTTGACGCGGAATTCAGGGCGTCCTGCGCGTCGCTCGCGAAGATAACCGGAAAAAACGTCACGGTTCTGTCGTACCCCGGAGGCTATTTCAACGACGAGGTACTGCGGCAGGCGAAAAGATATTTTACATACGGCTACGCGATCGACACGAATAAATATTCAAAGGATAACCATTACGAGATCTCAAGGGGCGGTGTTTTCCGCAACACCACGCTTGAGGCTTACGAGAGAGCGATCGAGACCTATTCCGAGAGCCGCATAGTCCGCGACTGGCTGAAGCTGTATTATAAGATATTTGATTGACGCGGACGGCTCCGAAAATCTCTTTAGAAATCAAAAAGCGTCTCCGCGGAGGCGGAGGCGCTTTTGATTTATACCGGTCGTTTGCGGGGCACATATTTGTTTGGTAATTGTTTTGTAAAGGAGAAAGTGTATAATAATTATACATTTTTTAGCGGTTCTGCTTAAGCGGTATCGAGAACCTTAGGGAACCGCAAACGGCCGGAAAACAAAAGGCGCGCACCTTAAATAAGGTGAGCGCCTTTGCTCTTGTTTGTATTATACAACCTTTATGCGAATTTGTCAACCGAAATAAAACGAATATTTAACAAATATTTGACTCGGAGCCGAGTTTTATTGGTCAAATTTCCGATTATGTTTTTTGGCGCCGCCGTTAAGCCGACATTTTTTCGCTGAACTTCTGCTTAACACTGTCCACCTTGGTTTGCTCCGCCTGCTCTGTGGGGTACCAGCCTTTTTCCGCCATGCGGTTGTAGATAGTGTCCTGCGTCGCGAGCGAGCTGTTCAGCGCCATGCAGAACGCCTTGTGAACGTCCTCGCTCGACGATTCGATCGTGCCGTGGAGAAACAGGTCGCACACTCCTTTTTCAAGCTGCAGAACGTTCTCCATCAAATCTTTGTCCGACATATTTGTTTCCTGTGTGTTCGCGCTCATAAAATCACTCCTTTCCGCTTAGCCCAACAGGCCGTAAAAATTCTGAAATGTCTCCTTGTGCTGCTCGACCAGCTTGTTCACATAGCTCTGCAGGTCGGGGTCCCGAAGCCTCGCCGCTATCGCGCGGCAGTTCGTCTCAAAAAACTGCTCGTGGCCGAGAGCGTCCTCAACGTATAAAAGCTCTTTTGTCGTCATGTTATCACCTCCGTTTACAGTTTTTCCCGCGGGATAAAAATTATTCCTTAAAATTTAAAAATACTTTACGGTTTTGTGACAAATCTGTTTAGTTTGTTTACATTTATAATAAATTAATATATAATTATCGTGTTAAAAATTTAACTCGGGAGAGGATAAGTATGCGTTGTATGTATTGCGGCTCGCTCGACAGCAAAGTGGTGGACTCCCGCTCGACGGATGACGGAACCGCCATCAGACGGCGCCGCGAGTGCTTAAACTGCGGAAAGCGCTTCACCACATATGAGAAGGTCGAAAGCGTTCCGATAATCGTTGTTAAAAAGGACAAGTCGCGCCAGAGCTTTGACCGCGACAAGCTTGAGCGCGGAATTCTGAACGCCTGCGCCAGCCGCCCGGTCCCGCTCCAGACGATAGATTCCATGATAACCGAGATAGAGAGCAGCCTTCACAACAGCCTCCAGCGCGAGGTCTCAAGCGAGAAGATAGGCGAAATGGTCATGGATATGCTGCGGGAAATTGACGAGGTGGCATATGTTCGCTTCGCCTCGGTCTATAAACAGTTCAAGGACATCGAGACGTTCCAGGAGGAGCTCAAAAAGCTTTCCGAGAAACGCGGATAAAGGCCGGTTTTTTTGAAAAATTCGGCAAAAACCCTTGACAAATCAAATATTTGGTGGTAGAATATTTAAGTAACATGTAGAATATCGGCTGAAGAGTGAGGGAAACCTCACTCTTTGGTTTTAAATGTTTATGACGCCCCGCGCGGCGGGGCATGTCAATGACTGCGTTGGGAGTTGATAAGCTTGCGGTTGAGCAAAACTGAAAAAATTGTTTATGACATGGCGGTCGGGCCCGCCGCCGAGGCGGGGCTTGAGGTTTACGACGTCGAGTTCGTGAAAGAGGGCGGCGCCCGCTTTCTGAGGATATTTCTTGACAAGAGCGGCGGCGTGAATATTAACGAGTGCGAGGAATTTTCGCGCGTGATAGGGGAGCTGCTTGACAGGAAGGACCCGATCCCGCAGAACTATTACCTTGAGGTGTCGTCTCCGGGCATTGAGCGCAGGCTCAGACATCGGGAGCATTTTGAAAAAGCGGTCGGCGAGACGGTCGACGTCCACCTCTATAAGGCGGTCGGCGGCTCAAAGACGCTGACCGGTATTTTAACCGAAATTGATGATGAAAATAATATAACAATTGAGACGGACGGGGAGACGGCAACAATTCCCCAAAGCGCGGCGGCGAGAGTCAATATTCATTTTGATTTTTAAGCCGGGCGCAAATAACAGAGAGGAGTCTTTAGAAAAATGAGTTCAGAGCTTTTTAACTTGTTGGATGAGATCGAGGAGGAAAAAGGCATAAGCAAGGATATCGTGCTGGACGCTCTTGAGAGCGCGCTGATTTCCGCTTACAAGAAGAATTTCGGCGCCGTTTCCGATATAAACGTTAAGTTTTCGGAGGACGGAGAGATCAAGATCTATGCCAGAAAGATGGTTGTTGAGGAGGTCGAGGACAGAGAGACGCAGATTTCGGTGCTCGACGCCCGCGACATTAAGCCCGAGTATGAGGTGGGCGATATTGTTGAGTTTGAGGTGACACCCGCCGCCTTCGGCAGGATAGCTGCGCAGACCGCCCGTCAGGTCGTGTTCCAGAGAATACGCGAGGCGGAGCGCGAGAAGATGGTCGACGAGTACAGCGGCCGCGAGAACAACATAGCCAACGCGGTTGTCAGAAAGATCGACCGCCGCAACGTTATGCTTGACATTGACGGCACCGAGTCGGTGCTGATGTCGAATGAGCAGGTAAGGCACGACAATTATAAGGTCGGCGAGCGCTACAAGGTGTTCGTGGTCGAGGTCGCGGACAGCGTCAAGGGCGTGCATCTTGTCGTTTCGCGCTCGCACCCCGGACTGGTGCGCTGCCTGTTTGAGCTTGAGGTTCCCGAGATCTCGCAGGGAATTATAGAATTCAAGGGCATCTCCCGCGAGGCGGGATCGCGCTCCAAGATCGCGGTCGCCTCAACGGTGCGCAACGTTGACCCGGTGGGAACCTGCATAGGCCCCAAGGGTATGAGAGTGCAGAACGTTATCAACGAGCTGCGCGGCGAGAAGATAGACATTATAAGATACAGCGACGACCCGGCGGAGTTCGTTTCAAACGCGCTCAGCCCTGCGGACGTGGTTTCGATAAACGTTATTCCCGATCAGAAGATGTGCAAGGTCGTGGTTCCCGAGAGCCAGCTCTCGCTGGCGATCGGCAGAGAGGGCCAGAATGTGCGCCTTGCCGCCAGACTGACGGGATGGAAGATAGACCTGAGCGCGCTGCCCGACGAGCAGATCGGAGAAACGAGCGACGCGGCGGCCGACGAGCCGACCGAGGAGGATATGCAGAGAGAGGTCGCCGAGATCTTGGCCAGAGAGGATTAAGCCATGCCTGTGAGAATGTGCGTGGTATGCAGGGGCCGCTTTGAAAAAGCGGAACTCAGCCGCGTGATATGCGGCGGCGACGGCGAGATCCGCCTCGACAAAACGGGCAAGGCCCAGTGCCGCGGCGCGTATATCTGCGGCGACTGTCTGGGAACGGCCCAAAAGAAAAGGGCGCTCGAGCGGGTCTTTAAACGCAGAGTAGAGCCCGAGGTATACGAGAGAATTATCCGCGAGGCGGAGGAAAATTGACATAAATTCGCGGGCGGCGCATCCCGACGCCCAATGCCGCAGCCGGCGGCGAGAAAAATCAGAAAGGGTTGATGTAAACAATGGAAAAAATACGAGCTTATGAGCTGTCCAAAATATTCGGATTTCCGAGCAAGGACATCGTGAAGGTGCTGCACGATTACGGCGTTTCGACCAAGAACCATATGAGCGTCCTGAACGAGTATGAATTGGACGTGATTTTTGAATATCTTACCCAGAGAAACTCGGCGAATGACTTTTCGATTTTGGAAAAGAAGAAAAAGCACGAGCAGGCCCCGCGCAAAAAGAGAGAAAAGGGCGAGGCTCAGGAGGTCGAGAGGGAGTTCACCGACGCGAACGAGGTCGTTGTGGGCAGAAAGACCCGCACGGTCGACACACGCGTCAACAATGTGGACCTTGACCGAATAGACGACGAAAAGATCGAGGACCTTATTCCCGAGAACGTTAAGCAGGGCGACAAGAAGCAGAAGATAAACCAAAAGAAAAAACAGCAGCAGCGCCAGCAGCACAGCACAAAGCAGAAGCGCAAGCCCGAAAACGTTTTCAAAAAGGTCGAGAAGAAAAAGAAAAAGGAAGAGCCGATCCATGTGCTCATCCCGGGCGAGATAACCGTGGGCGAGCTGGCGTCCAGAATGAAGAAGTCTCCGGCCGAGATAATCAAAAAGCTCATGCTTTTGGGCATAATGGCCACGGTCAACGAGACGCTTGACTTTGACACCGCCTCGCTTATCGTTGAGGAAATGGGCGGAACCTATGAAAAAGAAATAATTCTCACGGAAGAGGATAAACTATTTGAGGACTTTGAGGATACACCCGAGCAGCTCAAGCCCCGCTCGCCGGTCGTTGTTGTTATGGGCCATGTCGATCACGGAAAGACCTCGCTGCTTGACGCGATAAGGCACACCAACGTGACCGAGGGCGAGTTCGGCGGAATTACCCAGCACATCGGCGCGCACCGCGTCCGCGTGGGCGAAAAGAAGATAACCTTCCTTGACACGCCGGGCCATGAGGCGTTCACCGCGATGCGCGCGAGAGGCGCGCTTGTGACCGACATAGCCATACTGGTCGTCGCGGCGGACGACGGTATTATGCCGCAGACGGTCGAGGCGATAAACCATGCCAAGGCCGCGAACGTTTCGATAATAGTCGCGATAAACAAGATAGACAAAGAGGGCGCGAACCCCGACCGCGTTAAGCAGGAGCTCATGGAGCACAACCTGGTTCCCGAGGAATGGGGCGGCGACACGATCTGCGTTGAGATCTCCGCCAAAAAGAAGCAGAACATCAAGCAGCTTCTTGAGATGGTGCTGCTTGTGGCCGAAATGAAGGAGCTCAAGGCCAATCCCGACAGAAAGGCCAAGGGCACGGTTATCGAGTCGCAGCTCGATAAGGGCCGCGGCCCGGTCGCCACGGTTCTGGTGCAGAACGGAACTTTGCGCGTCGGCGATATTGTCGTTGCCGGAACAGCCGTGGGCAGGGTTCGCGCTATGAGCAACGACAAGGGAAAGAACGTCAAAAAAGCCGGCCCGTCGATCCCGGTTGAAATTCTCGGCCTGTCCGAGGTTCCCGAGGGCGGCGACGAGTTCTATGTCGTGACCGACGAGCGTCTCGCGCGCTCGGTCGTGGCGAACAGAAAATTCAAGGAGAAGCAGGAGCGGCAGAAGTCCGCGGGAGCCGTGTCGCTTGAAAATCTGTTTGAGCATATCGAGGCCGGCAAGATGAAGGAGCTCAATATAATCGTCAAGGCCGACGTTCAGGGAAGCGTCGAGGCGGTTAAGCAGTCGCTCGAGAGAATTTCAAACGACGAGGTGCGCGTTTCGGTTATTCACGGCGCGGTTGGCGCCATAACCGAGTCGGATGTTATGCTGGCAAGCGCGTCAAACGCGATAATCGTCGGCTTTAACGTGCGTCCCACGGCGGGCGCCAGCGACGCGGCGGCGGACGCGGACGTCGATCTGCGCATGTACCGCGTGATCTATGACGCGATAGAGGATATTGAAAAGGCCATGAAGGGTATGCTTGAGCCCACCTTCCGCGAGGAGGTAACGGGCCACGTTGAGATCAGAACAACGTTCAAGGTTTCGGGCGTGGGCACGATCGGCGGCGCTTATGTTACCGACGGAAAGATACGCCGCGACAGCCTTGTCCGCGTTGTGCGCGACGGAATTGTTATCCATGAGGGCGAGCTCGGCTCGCTCAAGAGGTTCAAAGACGACGTGCGCGAGGTCAACAGCGGTTATGAGTGCGGTCTCAGCATAAGCAATTATAACGACATCAAGGACGGCGACGTTATTGAGGCGTATATAATGGCGCAGGTGGATCCCGAGTAATTTTGATTGACCGGAGGATAAAATTATGGCAAACTACAGCAGGACCGACAGGGTTTCCGAGGAGGTAAAGCGGGAGCTTTCGTCGGTGATACGCGAACTTAAGGACCCGCGAATCCCGCAGATGATTTCCGTGGTTTCGGTTCGGGTCACAAAGGATTTGAAATATGCCAAAGCGAATATAAGCGTTTACGGTGACGATAAAACAAAAAAGGATGCCTTTGCGGCGCTCAAGAGCGCGGGCGGGTTTATCAGAAAAGAGATAAGCCGCCGACTGAACCTCAGGCAGACGCCCGAATTCACATTTGTGGAGGATGACAGTATTGAATACGGAGCCCATATTCAGAAGCTGATGCGGGATTTGTAAATTAGCGAGGTAGACAAATGTTTGAAAAACTGATACCGATTATCAAAGACGCGTCGACGGTGGGCCTGTTCGGACATACCCACCCCGACGGCGACGCAATGGGCAGCGCGTGCGCGCTGGCCCTCGCGCTTAACAATATGGGCAAGCGTACTCGGGTGTTTTTGGAGGACTGTCCCGACGCTCAGGCGCGGTCGCTTATTATCATGGACAACGACGAAAATCTTGAGATAAGCGGCTGCGATCTGCTTATCGCTCTTGACTGCGCCGATTCAAACCGGCTGGGCGTTTATAAGGACGCCTTTCTCGCCCACGGCAACACGATCGCGATCGACCACCATGTGACGCATAAGGTCTTTGCGAGGTCGGGCACGGTGTTCATGGAAATTTCCTCGACCTGCGAACTTGTTTATATGCTGCTCCGCGAAATGGGCGAGGAGATAACCCGCGACATTGCGGCGAACCTGTATATAGGTCTTGTGACCGATACCGGAAATCTGAAATATTCCAACGTGACGGGCAACACGCTGCGCGTGGGCGCGGCTCTGATAGATACGGGCATTGACTTTTCGCGCATGTCGCGGATATTGTTCACGGTAAAGCCTATGGGCTATTACAGGCTGATGCACTCCGCTATCGAAAAGCTGAAATTTATATGCGGCGGCAGGGCCGCGGTGCTTTATATATCTGACGAGGACCTGCATAACGCGGGAATAACCGAGGAGGAGGCCAACGCGATTGTTACGATCCCCGGTAGCATAGAGGGCGTTGAGGTCGGGGCCTACATAAGAAAGCGTTCAAGCGGCGAGTTCAAGGTCAGTCTGCGCTCCAGCGAGTATATGGATGTCGCGGAGATCGCGTCATGCTTTGGCGGCGGCGGACATATACACGCCAGCGGTTACAGCGTGTTTGACAAAACGGTTGAAGAGATAATCGGCGAGCTTGAAACGGAGCTGAACAAAAGATGGCGGAGCTGAGCGGGATAGTAAATGTGTATAAGCCCGTCGGCATGACTTCCCACGACGTTGTGGGCCGCATGAGAAAAATTTTGGGCATCAGAAAAATCGGACACACCGGCACCCTTGACCCCGACGCCGAGGGTGTGCTTCCGATTTGCGTGGGAAAGGCCACCAAGGCCGCGGATATGCTCACAGCCACAGACAAGGAATACACGGCGAGAGTGACGCTCGGCAGCGCCACCGACACCGGCGACGCTTCGGGAAAAATCATAAGCTCGGTCGATATGGACGAGATCGTGATCGGCAAAGGCGATATCGAAAAAGCCGCCGAGGAGTTTTTGGGCGAGATCATGCAGGTCCCGCCGATGTATTCGGCGATAAAGGTTGGGGGCAAAAAGCTCTACGAGCTCGCCCGCAAGGGGATAGAGATCGAGCGCGAGCCGCGCCGCGTCCGCATTGACAAAATAGAGATCTTCGATTGCGCGCCGGGCGACGGTTCCGTGCGGGAGTTTTCGGCGGCGGTCGCCTGCTCGAAGGGCACCTATATCCGCTCTCTTTGCTCGGATCTGGGCGAAAAGCTGGGCTGCCATGCGCATATGTCGGGCCTTGTCCGCACCCGAAGCGGACGGTTCGGCCAAAGCGGCAGCTATACCTTGGACATGATCGCCGAAATGGCGGAGGCGGGGGACTTCTCGTTTCTGATCCCGACAGACAGCGTTTTTGACGAATACGGCGCGATAACTCTTGACGAGAGAAACGCCGCAATGGTGAAAAACGGGGTGCGCGTCCGCGCACCGAAAAACACCCGCGAGGGCGGAATTTACAGAGTGTATGACAAAGACGGCGCGTTTCTCACGGTTTCAAAGCGCGAGAACGACAGAATGACGATAATAAAAACCTTTTATTAGCGAAGGCTTGAGGATTTTTGATTATCGCCGCGTTAGGAGAACATATATGGAATACTATGCTCAGGATGAGTTATTCAACCGACATGATCTTGACAATTTAAAACTAAAGGACACCGCGGTTGCCCTCGGTGTCTTTGACGCTATGCATTTGGGACACCTTGAGATAGTTGACACGGTTGTCAGATACGCCCGTGAAAACGGGCTCAAATCGGCGGTGTATATGTTCCGCAACATTCCCAAAAGCGTGATAACCAATACCGATATAAAAAATGTGAACCTGTTCAAAAAGCGGCTGCGCATACTTTATGACAGAGGCGTGGACATAGTCATCGCCGAGCGGTTCACCACGGATTATATGAAGATCCCCTATACCGAGTTTGTTGACAAATATCTGGTCGAAAAATTCGGCGCGAAATTCGTGTGCGCTGGCTTTAATTTTCACTACGGTTTCCGGGGCAAGGGAAACACAGAAAATCTCAAGGAGCTGTGCGCGGAGCGCGGAATAAAAGTCCATATCGCCGAGTGCAAAAGTCTTGACTGCCCGGTCTCGAGCACGCTGATACGCCAGCTCATCGCTTCGGGCGAGATGGAGGAGGCGGCGGTCTACCTCGGCAGATATTTTTCGGTCACGCGGCGCGTGGAGCGCGGAGCGGGGCTCGGGCACAGGATCGGCTTCCCCACGGCCAATATTGAGCTTCCGGATTTTCATGTAGTGCCGAAGTTCGGCGTCTACATTACCCGCGCCAAGCTCAACGGAAAGTGGCACAGAGCGGTGACAAACGTCGGCGGAAAGCCCACTGTGGGCAGCGACAAGCCGAGCATCGAAACCTATATTTTCGGGCACAAAGGCGACCTGTACGGCAAAGAGATCGAGATCGAGTTCAGACATTATCTGCGCCCGATAATAAAATTTGAAAGCATAGACGGGCTCAAGGCGCAGCTCGAGCGCGACAAGCGGGCCGCGACGGAATACTTCGATGCGGAGGAGAAAAAGACTGCGGGCCCTCTGTGACGGTTTTAAGCGGAGGGCGATAGTTAATGTTTGAAAATTACGTTGGAAGGTGTAAATTTGAATAAAACGACAACAAAAAAATATGAAATGGACATGTGCAGCGGCCCTATACTGCAAAAAATGCTGATGTATTCGCTGCCGCTTATGGCGAGCGGCGTGCTGCAGCTCATGTTCAACGCTATGGACATAGTGGTGGTGGGGCAGTTCGCGGGCGACAACTCGCTTGCCGCCGTGGGCTCAAACACGTCTATCATCGGCCTTATCACCAATCTGTTTCTGGGCCTCTCGATCGCCGCAAATGTGCTTGTGGCCAGATTTTACGGGGCCAGGGACACAAAATCGGTAACGCGTACCGTCCACACCTCGATGCTGCTCAGTTTGCTGAGCGGCGTTTTGCTTACGATAATCGGCGTGGGCGGCGCCAAATGGATATTGGAGCTTATGCAGACGCCCGCCGAAGTCCTGCCGCTCGCGGTGCTTTATCTTCGGATATACTTTTTGGGCATGACCGCCACAATGATCTATAACTTCGGCAGCGCCATTCTCCGCGGCGTGGGCGACACCCGCCGCCCGCTCTATTATCTCATTATTTCGGGCGTTATCAACGTGGCGCTTAATCTAATTTTCGTTATAGTGTTCAAAATGGACGTGGCGGGCGTCGCGCTGGCCACCGTGATCTCGCAGTGTATTTCGGCGTTTCTGGTGACTCGCTGCCTTATGAAGGAAAAGGGCGCGATCCGCTTCAGGCCTTCAAACATGCGACTTGACAAGAGCAAGACCGCGATGATATTCAAGATCGGCCTGCCCGCGGGATTTCAGGGCGTGATGTTCTCGATCTCAAACGTTATCATCCAGTCGTCGATAAACTCGTTCGGCCCGATAGTCATGGCGGGCAACGCGGCGGCGCAGAACCTTGAATCGTTTGTCTACATAGCAATGAACGCGTTTCATCAGGCCGCCGTCACGTTCACCAGCCAGAATTTCGGTGCCTTGCAGTGGAAGAGGATAAACAGGATCGCGGTTTACTCCGAGGTTTGCGTGACCATAGTCGGCGTGCTGCTCGGCAATCTGGTCTGTCTGTTCGGACAGCAGCTTGTGGGGATCTATTCCTCAAATCCCGACGTGATAAGGGCGGGCATCGACAGACTCTCGATCGTCGCCCGCACACAGGCGACCGCCGGAATGATGGATGTTATGGTGGGCGCTCTGCGCGGCATCGGCTACTCGTTTATGCCAATGGTCGTTTCGCTCATCGGCGTGTGCGGAATTCGCATAGGCTGGATATTCACGGTGTTCGGGATCGAGCGGTTCCACACTATCGAGGTGCTCTATTCCTCCTATCCGATCTCATGGCTGATCACGTTCCTTGTTCACCTCGGCTGCTTCATTGTAATCAGGACCCGTCTTGAAAAGAAAATGAGCAAGCTAAGTCATTCTTAACAATATTTACCCCTCGGCCCGCTTTAAGCCGAGGGGTGATTTTATGTTTTTTAAGGTAAATTGAGAATATATTTATCGCACAGCGGGCGGGCGCTGGAGAGGGAGTCCCATATAAAAGCCGAGATTTGAGCGGCGCCGTCGGTGTTCAGATCCAAGGCGAATGTTCCGTCTGCGTCAATGTCGGCGAAAGCTATGTCGGCCAAAAATCCGTCCTCGGTGTAAGCCGCGGCGATCAATACCGCGCTTTTGCCGTCCGCCGCCGTTATGTCCGCTATGAGCGCGCCGTCGGTTAATTCTAATTTATTAATAATAAACTTATTATTAACAGTAGGCGTTGTAGTGGGCGTGGCGGTAGGTATGGCGGTCGGCGCGGATGTTGGTGCGGCAGTTGGTTCCGCAGTCGGAGTAGCAGTAGGAACGGCGGTTGGTTCCACAGTCGGCGTTGGAGTAGGTTCCGAAGTCGGTGTAGTCGTGGGCTCTGTGGTTGGAGTGGCGGTTGGTTCCGCAGTCGGAGTAGCAGTGGGTTCCGCGGTAGGAGTAGCCGTCGGTTCCGTTGTGGGAGCGGCAGTTGGTTCTGCCGTTGGTGCGGCGGTTGGTTCTGCAGTCGGAGTAGCAGTGGGTTCCGCGGTAGGTGTAGCCGTCGGTTTCGTTGCAGGAGCGGCAGTTGGTTCTGCCGTTGGTGCGGCAGTGGGTTCCGCCGTTGGTGCGGCAGTGGGTTCCGCAGTCGGAGTAGCAGTGGGTTCCGCGGTAGGTGTAGCCGTCGGTTTCGTTGCAGGAGCGGCAGTTGGTTCTGCCGTTGGTGTGGCGGTTGGTTCCACAGTTGGTATGGCCGTAGGTTCCGTAGTCGGCGTTGCAGTCGGTTCCACTGTAGGTGTCACAGTCGGTTCAACCGTGGGAGTTGCCGTTGGAGTGGCAGTGGGTTCCACAGTGGGAGTAGGAGTAGGCTCTGCTGTTGGAGCTGGAGTAAGTGTCACAGTCGGTGTAGCCGTGGGCTCCGTGGTGGGAGTCGGATCGGGTAGAGTGTCAAGCGGCAGTGTGATCCCGTCCTCCCACAGCGACAGGCCTTCCAGATATTCATCTCTTATTTCCTTGAGCAGCTTATATCGGTTGGGACACAGGATCTGTATCGCCCGCTGTCTGTCACGATTGCCGAAGCAGCTGAAATAAAACCGGCAGAACTCCGCAAAATCCTCCGCGTTATAAGTTTCGTTAACATTCGCGCCGTAGCTCGACATCGAAAACATATCCGCCTGCCGCGCCTGTTCCCATTCGCCCGCGTTTACCGACCAGTTGTTGCCTCCTCCTTTTTTCGCGTCAAGGCTGTGGCCCATCTCGTGGATCAAATAGTCAAGTATCGACTGCGCGGAGTTGGGATGGTTCAATCTTATGTAAAGATATTGTCCGGCGCTGAAATAAGAATTTACGGAGTCGTTCTCGATCAGCAAATTTGTGATTCCTTTTCGATAAACAAACGGTATATCCGTCACGATTTCCTCAAATCGTTCGGCGTTGGCGGCGCAGCTCGCGTCTCCGTCCTGGACCCACATTGTTATTGTCTGCTGAAATTCTCCGTCCGGGCCGTTTATCGTAAGGTCATAGACCGAGAATTTTCTGGAGCTGTTTTTGGCCCAATGGTACCAGTTCGGGTGTCCGTAATATATTGACGCGGTTCCGCGGCTCGCGCTGACTCCATCGCTCCCGGGCAGGTCAAGGCTGACGTGATATGTGGAGCTTCGGTGCATGGTCGCGTATCCGCCGCCGATCGAGATATAGCCGTTGAGGGCCTGCAAAAGCTGGTATGAATATTGATTTTTTGAGTTTTTGTAAATCGCGTCCAAGCGCCCTCTGGGAGACGCGTTCTCGGCCATGACGGCGCCGTTGCGCTCAAAAGCGTCGCCCGCGACCGATTCATAGACACGCTCGATCCGTGCCCGCTGTTCGACGGTGAGCGCGGCATACGCGTCGGTTTGCGAAAGCAGGTACAGCGGGCTTTGATCGCTCAAGGCCTCGAAGGTGATTGCCGCCTTGTGATCATAGTCGGCTGCGATAATCCTGCCGTCCGATGACAGACCCAAATAAAGCCCGTTCCGCATGCTCTTTAAATAATACGAGGGCGCGCTGTCAGTGTAGTTTTCGCTTTTCACGCGGATCCAGTGCTGAGTGTCGTCGTTCATTCCGTCAAAATCCTCGCTCTTGCCGAATACATAGTTCGACGCGGGAAGTGAGGCGCCCTGTTCCGCGGCGGCTATTCTGCGGGTGTACCCGTTCCACACCTCGACGTCCTTATATTCGTATGTCCATTCGTCATAATATTCGTCATAAACCTCAACTAACTGTTTTTCGATATGCGGCTGATTTGACGAGCGCGACTCAAACGCGTAGCCGCCGTCGCCCATATCGCGCGGCAGGAATTGGTCACTCATATCATTGATCTCTGAATTGTCGGCAACGATCGCTCCGCCGTCGTCTCTCAGCTTTTGCCCGTCGGCATAGATATGCTGGTACTGCCCCGCGAAGCCTTGATAGAGCGCGGTCGGTTGCTCAGCAGCCAACGCGCACCGCGGAAACGCGGACAGCGCCAGAATAAGGCACAGCGCGAGCGCCGAAAATTTATGTTGCCTGCTTAAAAATGTCCGCATGCTCATCTCTCCTTTTTGGCTCCGGTTATTTCCCCGTAAATAGTGATGTCTCTATTGTATCACATATTTAAAATATTTCAAGAAAAATAAAAATTTTTTGACCAATTTTAAGGCGGTTTCTTAAAACCCGCGAAAATACGTCGTTTTTCGGCGAAAAAATTTTTTGACTTTTTTTGAAAAAACTATTGACAAATGAAAAAAACGTGCTATAATAATATCGTAAGTCAAAGAAAGTCAAAGTCAAATTAAAATGTCAGGAAGTGATTAAAAAGTGAAACTGAGCAATATTATTGAGGATTTTATTAACGACATGCTGCGCGAGGCCGAGGCCGGCGAGATCGAGTTGAGGCGCAAGGAACTGGCTGACAGGTTCAGCTGCGTTCCCTCGCAGATCAACTATGTTATATCAACGAGGTTTTCGCCCGAGAAGGGCTATCTGGTCGAGAGCCGCCGCGGAGGCGGGGGCTACATCAGGATAAGCCGCGTGTCGTACGACAGCAGAGGCGCGAAGCTGATGCATGTGATCAACTCCGTCGGAGACGCCATAGGCGCGGGAAGCGCCGAGGCGATAGTGAAAAATTGCTTTGATTATGATTTGATTACGGAAAGAGAGGCAAAAATCATTACAAGCGCACTCAGCGAAAAGTCTCTGCCCTTAAAGCAGCCGGAGCAGGACAGAATAAGGGCGAGACTATTGAAAAACATGCTGGTATGTCTGGCCTGATATGACGGACCGATGCCGACGGCATGGGAAAACGCGGGATTTTGCGATATGAGAAAGGATGATAAAAATGAAATGTCAAATATGCGGCAAAAACGAGGCCGTTGAACAATTGCATCTTAATATTAACGGAAAGAAAAGCGCCATGATGGTCTGCCCGAGCTGCGCCAAGAAAATAGCGGGGCAGATCTTCCCGACGGGCGGCTCGCTTTACGAGACGGCGGGGCTCGGCAATCTGGCCTCGGCGCTTTACGGGCTGACCGGGGCCCACGCCCAGAGCGCGGGCGGGCCGGAGATCCTGAAGGCGGTGAACAAGTGCCCGGTCTGCGGAACGACCTACGACAGCTTCGCGGCCAAGGGCAAGCTGGGCTGCGGTGAGTGCTACAAAACGTTCCACGACCGCCTGCTCAGACCGCTCAAGCAGATCCACGGCACCTATGAGCATGTGGGAAAAATCCCCGAGCGGTGCGGCGGCGAGCTCAAAAACTCGCGCAGGCTCGAGGAGCTCAAGATGAGGCTCGACAGGGCCGTGCGCGAGCAGGAATTTGAAAAGGCGGCCGAGCTCCGCGACGAGATCAAGGCGTTAAAGGGGGAAAACTGATATGTGGTATTACGAAAACGGAAAAGAGGGCGACGTGGTTCTCTCATCAAGAGTCCGCCTCGCCAGAAACATAAGCGGTCTGCCGTTTCCGGCTTCGGCGAAGGCGAAGCAGCAGGCCGAGGTTATCGAAAAGTGCCGCGCGGCACTGGTCGGACGCACCGACGGCCCGAGAGCCGAAAAGGTAAAGGCGATGGGGCTTAACTACATCGACATGGCGAACATGAGCGATGTTGAAAAGCGCGCGATCGCCGAGTGCCACCTGATAAGCCCCCAGCTTATTGACGCAAGCGTGAAGCGGGGCCTTATCCTCAGCGCCGACAGCCGCGTGAGCGTTATGGTCAACGAGGAGGACCACCTGCGCATACAGTGCATGGAGGCGGGCTTTGAGCTTGACAAGTGCCTCGAGACGGCCAATCTGATCGACGATCTGGCCGAGGAAAAGCTTGACTACGCGTTTGACAAGGACTTCGGTTATCTGACCTGCTGCCCCACAAACGCGGGCACGGGACTTCGGGCCTCGGTAATGGTCCACCTGCCGGGCTATGTGCTGACCGGGAAGTTTAACGAGCTCGCCGGCAGCCTGTCGCAGCTCGGTTTGACAGTCCGCGGCATTTACGGCGAGGGAAGCAAGGGGCTCGGGAATATATTCCAGATCTCCAATCAGCTCACTCTCGGCATGACCGAACAGGACATAATCGACCGCTTAAAGCAGATCGTGTCGGAGGTCATTGCAAACGAGCGCGACCTAAGGCAGCTTCTCCTCAAGAACGATAAGTACAGGATAGAGGACAGGATCATGCGCTCACTGGGAACGCTGAGATCGGCGGTCATCATGTCGACCGACGAGGCCATGAAGCGTCTGTCCGATGTGCGCCTCGGCGTCGCGCTGGGAATTATCAGCGACGTGGAGCCCGAGACGCTGAACGAGGTTACATATTCGATACTGCCGGCGAATATTATAAAAAACCATAATACGGCAAACGAGCTCTCGCGCGACTTAAAGCGCAGCGAGATCATAAAGGAAAGGATGTGCTGAACATGATGTTTGAAAGCAGATTTACGGAAAGCGCCCAGAGGGCTATAAATTTGGCGGCGGAGAGCGCCCGCGATCTTGGCCACAACTATGTGGGAACCGAGCATATGCTGCTCGGTCTGATCAAAGAGGGCGACGGCGTCGCGGCGAAGATCCTCGAGTCAAACGACATAACCGAGGACAGCGTGAGCGGGGTTATCCATGAGATACTCAATGTCGGCGAGCCTCTTGACGAGCTCCCCGGCGGCTTCACTCCGAGAACAAAGTATGTGATCGAGCGCAGCGCGGCCGAGGCTGCAAGGCTGGGCCACAACTATGTGGGAACCGAGCATCTGCTTATCGCTCTGCTCCGCGAGAGCAGCAGCATAGCGGCCAAAATATTGATAACGCTGAACGCCAATCCCCAGAAGCTTTACAGCGACATAATGAACATGCTCAGCGACAGCGACGAGGACGAGGCTGTCGGTTCGGCAGCTTACGGCGGAATGCCGCGCGGCGGACATTCGGGCGGCAGAAGGGGCAAAAACGACTGCCCCACGCTGATGAAGTTCGGCAAGGACCTGACGCAGATGGCGCGCGAGAGCAAGCTTGATCCGGTCATAGGCCGCGACAAGGCGATCGAGCGCGTTATCCAGATACTGAGCCGCCGCTCGAAAAACAACCCCTGCCTGATCGGCGAGCCCGGCGTCGGCAAGACCGCGGTGGCCGAGGGCCTGGCGCAGAAGATAGCGTCGGGTCAGGTACCCGAGATACTCAAGGACAAGAGTATCGTCACGCTTGAAATGTCGTCAATGCTGGCGGGCGCGAAATACCGCGGCGAATTTGAGGAGCGTCTTAAAAAGGCGATGGACGAGGTGCGCAAGTCGGGAAAGGTCATCCTTTTCATTGACGAGATACACACGATAATCGGCGCGGGCGCCGCGGAGGGCGCGATCGACGCGGCGAATATCTTAAAGCCCGCCCTGTCAAGAGGCGAGATACAGATCGTGGGCGCAACCACCCTTGGCGAATACAGAAAGTATATCGAAAAGGACGCGGCTCTGGAGCGCAGGTTCCAGCCCATAACGCTGGACGAGCCGACCCAGGAGGAGACTCTGGCGATCCTTAAGGGTATCCGCGACAAGTACGAGGCCCACCACCGCGTGAAGATCTCGGACAAGGCTCTGGAGGCGGCGGTGTCGCTGTCCACGCGTTACATTTCGGACCGTTTCCTGCCCGACAAGGCGATAGACCTCGTTGACGAGGCGGCGTCGCGGCTCAAGCTCAAGAACATGACCGCGCCGCCCGACGTGCGCAGCCTTGAGGAGCAGGTCGAGGCCGTCAAGGCCGAGAAGGAGTCGGCGATCACCACTCAGGAATATGAGAAGGCGGCGCAGCTCCGCGACAAGGAGCGCGAGCTCCGCGAAAAGCTTAAAGAGACCAAGGAGAGCTGGGCGCAGGGCAGCTCGGGCACTCAGGCGGTCGTTACCGAGAACGAGATAGCCGAGATCGTGTCGCTCTGGACGGGCGTGCCGGTCAAGACCCTCGAGGAGACCGAGAGCGAGCGTCTGCTCCGTCTTGAGGAGATACTTCACGGCAGAGTGGTCGGCCAGGACGAGGCCGTAAGCGCGGTCGCCAAGGCGATCCGCCGCGGCAGAGTCGGCCTTAAGGATCCCAAGCGTCCGATTGGCTCGTTCATATTCCTGGGCCCCACGGGCGTGGGCAAGACCGAGCTTTCAAAGGCTTTGGCCGAGGCGATGTTCGGAGACGAGGACGCGGTTATCCGCGTTGACATGTCGGAGTATATGGAGAAACATTCGGTGTCAAGACTTGTGGGTTCGCCTCCGGGATATGTGGGTTATGACGAGGGCGGCCAGCTCACCGACAAGGTGAGGACCAAGCCCTACTCGGTTATTCTGTTTGACGAGATCGAAAAGGCCCACCCCGACGTGTTCAACATCATGCTCCAGATATTGGAGGACGGAATTCTGACCGACAGTCAGGGCCGCAGGGTAGACTTTCGCAACACGATCATCATTATGACCTCGAATTTGGGCGCGCGGCTGATAACCGGCGGAACAAAGTCGCTCGGCTTCGCCGCCGCGGATGATGACAAGCAGGACGAGAAGGACTATGACAAGATCAAGGAAAGCGTGCTGGGCGAGCTCAAGCAGGCGTTCAGGCCCGAGTTCCTGAACAGGATCGACGAGATAATCGTGTTCCGCAAGCTCACCAAGGATGACATCAAAAAGATCGCGGGCATGATGCTCAAAACTCTGTCGGCGCGGCTTGAGGAAAGCGGCATCAAGGCCGAGTTCACCGACGCGGCGATCGACAAAATAGCCGAGAACGGATTTGACGACAACTACGGCGCTCGTCCGCTGCGCAGAGCGATCCAGTCGGGAATTGAGGACATGATCGCCGAAAGCATGCTCGAGGGCAAAATAAAGCCCGGCGAGACAGCAAAGGTCGACGCGACCGAGAGCGGATTTACGGTTACTTCCGCGGAATAATAAAGCAACAGAACCGCCGGCACCCGCCGGCGGTTTTGTCATGCAAATCGCGGTATGCGTTTTTCCATAAAAGGGCAGTAATAAAAAGCATGTTGATATTTGTCGGCTTATATAGTATAATGTTGCTACAGATTGAAATTAAGAGGTCGATTTGTTATGTTGAAAAAGAACAAGACGCGCAATAAAAAATTATATACCGAGCGCCTGTATCATAAATATGAAAATATGATATTTAAAATTTCTTTGGATATTTTGAAAGATAAATATCTTGCCGAGGACGCGTCGCAGGAAACCGCGTATAAGATCATGAAGTACTGCGACAGAGTCAAAGATTTCAAGGGCGAGCAGGAAAGAAACTATATCGCGGCAATCGCGAGAAACACTGCGATCAACGTATATAATAAACATAACAAAATAGCCGAGGAAAGCTGCGAGGAAAATGACGGGATCCCCGATGACTCGCCGGAGTCCGATCCCGAAGAATATGTGATAACCAACGAAAGCGTGGATAAAATAATCAACGAATTAAAAAATTTAGGCACAAAATACAGCGATCCGTTGATTTTAAGCAGGATCTATAAATACAACATAAAAGAGATCTCGGATATATTGGGAGTGCCGGAGCGCACAATAAAATACCGTATGAAACGCGGAATCGAGAAGCTGAAGGAAAAGCTCAAAAAGGGTGATGAAAATGAATAATAACAATAAGCATGAAAATAAAGAATTATTTGAAAAAATGTTTGATAACGTGCTTGACAGCGCGCTTGCCAAAATGGCGGCGGAGCCTGATCCGGAATTGCCCGATGATGAGCCGGTGGAGTTTTCGGAAGAACATAAGAATAAGATAGAACAAATTTTCAACCGGGCAAAGAAGCGCGAAAGAAAGCTGATGTTCCGCAATAATGTCAAACGCGCAGCGATATGCGCCGCCGTGTTGATATTGCTTCTCGGAATAACAGCCATGAGCGTCGGCGCGGTCAGAAACAGGATTTTGAATTTTATTCATAATATAGAAGAAACAAATGCTAAAATAGGAATTAGCAATGAATTGACCGAAGAAACTTACAGCGATGAGAATATTACATTGAATTATATCCCGTATGGCTTTTCACTGGAGAACAAATATGCAGGTAATACAATTGCAGAATTGAAGTTTAGTAACAATAAGCAATATTTTAGTGTGATCGTTGTTGATGAATACGGCAAGGACACGATAGACACCGAAAACGCTGAAATACAAAGGATCGAGATTAACGGAACAGATTGTTATTATATTGAAAACGAAAAAGGAATTTCTTTAGTGCTTTATAATAACAACAAAATATGTATAATACAAGGCGACATAGAAAAGGATGAAATTATTAAAATTGCGCAAAATTTAGAAATTAAATAAGTTTTCTTGTAACAAATTGCCCTTTTGCCCAATGTCATTAAGTTAAGAAAGAGAGCAAAGAACCAAGTTCAGAAAAAAGGACTTGGTTCTTTTTTTGAAATTTTT
>CANQKC010000017.1 GCA_947624305.1 uncultured Monoglobus sp.
TGGTAGATGTGATCTACGGCGAAATGCTGTGCTGGGATATGTCCGGCGGGGCATACAGCTTTGAGGAACGAACAAAAGAATTTTGCAGTCTATTTTTACCGGCTATGATGCAGCCTTATGTAAGCGAGAGCAATCATTAAAATTGAAGGAGCGAAAAATAAAAAAGGAGGAACCAACAATGAGTGAGATCAAGAAATTGGGATTTGGGCTGATGCGCCTTCCCAAAAAAAGCAACAATGAAGCAGACATTGACATGGAACAGTTCAAGCAGATGGTAGATCTTTTCCTGGAGCGGGGATTTACCTACTTTGATACGTCTTATGTGTATCATGACGGAGCTTCTGAAACAGCGATCAGGGAAGCCCTTGTCAAACGCCATCCGCGGGAGAGCTTCCTGCTGGTGTCGAAATTTCCAACCTTCCAGATGCCTGCCGAGGACAAGGTTGAAGCCATTTTCCGGGAGCAGCTTGACAAATGCGGGGTGGAATATTTTGACTACTACCTGCTCCACAACCTGAACCGCTACATCTATGCCACGGAAGTCCGGGATGCCCATCTGTTTGACCACATGAAGCAGTGGAAGGAACAGGGCAAGATTCGCCACATCGCATTCTCTTATCATGATGATGCTTCCCATCTGGATCAGATTTTGACCGAGCACCCGGAGGTGGACGCCGTTCAGATCGTTCTGAACTACTACGACTGGGAAGAGCCGTTTATCCAGTCGAAAAAGTGCTATGAGGTCATTCGCAAGCACGGCAAGCAGGTCATCGTCATGGAGCCGGTAAAGGGCGGCATGCTGGCCAAAGTCCCGGCCGGCGCGGAAAATATCTTTCAAAATATTGACCCTGACGCCTCACCTGCCGGCTTTGCGATCCGCTTTGCCGCCTCGCAGGAAGGTGTGCTTGTTGTCCTCTCCGGCATGAGCAATCTCGCCCAGGTGGAGGACAACACCGGCTATATGCAGGACTTCAAGCCCCTCACCGATGGAGAAAAACAGGCTCTGGCCGAAATGAAAGGAAAATACCGGGAGACCTGGAAGTACCGCTGCAGCGACTGGTCCGCCCCGGACGATAATGCCTACGGCGTTCCCGTGTCCGGCATCATCCGGGCGTATAACAGTATGTTGATCCAGCCCGACCCCACCTTCTGCGCGGAGCTGAACTACTACAAGAGCTTCCGCAGCGCCTATGACCGGGCATTTGAAACGGGAGATTACACAGCGCAGACCGAGAAGATCGGCGGTGCGTTTGACGTCACGGCTGCTATGCGGGAAGCCGTCACATACCATACGAAAAACAATTATCAGACCTATATGGATTGATTATCTGCACACGTATAAGCGCGCCGCGTCGGGTGAGGAAATTTCGTTGATAATTCCGGTTGATTTTTTTCTAAAAAGTATTGATGGATATTATTGATTTTTTGAAGCTGTTGTGCTATGATAAATATATAATTTCCATAAAGGCAAGAGGTGATCGGGATGATTCAAAACGGCTTTCGCATAAAAAGTCAAATTTGCGCGGTGATAATACTTTGCCTGTTCTTGTCCGTATTGCCCGCAAACGCAAAGGCGGAGGAGACGGTCGGAGCTTATAACGGATTTGCGGGTATCTATCAGAAAATCTGCATAAACAATAAAACGGTATGTCAAAAAGACGATAGGTTTATTTTGACGGACAGCCCGACCTCCGATTTGAGCGATTTATTCCTGCCGCGTTATATGGGCGACGACAGCTACGCGTTTGAAAACAAAAAAACCGAAAGACGCATAGCGAAGGCGGAGGAAAACGAAGCCTTGCCGGCAACGCTTTATAATATCCGCAAGTCGCTAACGGGAAGCCCGGACGATTTTGCGGGGCTTGACGACAATACACAGCATTGGATTTTGGAGCGAAAGGACAATACGGATATATATTATCTGAAAAGCCTTGATAACGAGCTTTACATGGGCGTATCGGAAAACGGCGAAGAATTGACCGCGGTGGACAAGGAACAAAAAGCGGAGATCACATTCGAGCCTGTTCCCGATGAAAGTCCGCTTTATCTGCTTTCCTTGCAGCCCGGATATGACACGCTGCCGGAAAATCAACGTACGCAGATAGAGCGCGTGTACGAGAGCGTCGCGGGAGACGTGTTTGAGACATGCAGCCCTTACGCGGACGGTGAAAAGAAGACGCCTCGCGCGGCGATCGACAACTATTATTATGAAAAAATCAAGGATAAGAACATGAGCGAGGAGGAATTTCACAACAGTATTACCTGGAGATTTAACAATTCCGCCGGTTTTTCCTATGTGACCTTGCAGCTTCTTTCCGGCTACAATGTGCGCATGGATCTTCCCGGAACCGAGGGCGCGTATTATAAGCTTTACCCCGAAAGAGAGCCTTTCGCCAACGAGGATAACGGAACAACGCGATATCCGTATATCCTCGAGGTCTATGATAAGGACGCCGCGGGCGGCGAGCGCGTGCAAACCATAAAAATATCCATTGAGGACAGTATCGTCGGACGGAAAAACGCCTACACCTTCGGAGAGGTGCTGGCGCACATTCCCTATGAGCTCAGAAGTCATATTAAAGACGCCACATGTTACAAAAGCCCGACCCCCGGCAGTGGGGTATATCAATGCAGCGCAACGCATCTTAATATAATACTCGCGACTACATCGTCCGTCTATACCATGATAGAGAGCATAGCGCACGAGCTGGGGCACAGCATCGACTGCTGGTATTACTCCGACTACGGATATTCACGGTATTCGACGAGATCTGAATGGAAAAACGCCATGGCATCCGATTGTTATTCGGTCTCCGACTATTCCCATACGAGCAGCCTGGAGGACTTTGCCGAATTTTGCCGTTTTTATTTTACCGGCTATACCAAGCAGGACTGGCGGCGGGCGCTTATGATCCTTTGCCCCGAGCGCAGCAAGGCGTTCAAACGCATACGAATGAAGGTTATGGACGGCTATTCACTTTGGGACGACGGCCCGGAAAAGGAGCTGACTGTATCCTTTGATTATAATGATGACGGAGCTACGCCGCCAAGCAGAAAAACGGCGGAACAGTATTCGCGCTACGGCGAAATTATGCCTGCCGAACCGACCCGGTCGGAGCGGGTATTTTTAGGTTGGTACACCCGGGCTGACGGAGGCGAAAAAGTCACCGCGGAACAGCGGATAATAGACGGCGAGGATCACACCGTGTACGCCCATTGGAGCGATCTGCCCGGTAAGGAGATAACCATTCATTTTGATCCTGACAACGGCGAAGATGAAATTGTGGTAAAGGCGCGGAAAAACACGCGTATCTCGCAGGAGATCCCCGACCCCGTCCTCAGCGGGTTCAGCTTTTTTGGCTGGTGCACAACGAAGGGCTTCAGCGAGCGCTTCGACCCGCGCAGCGATCTGGTGCTTTTTGATGACGACGAAGTATACCTAAAGGCCCAGTGGGATCCGCTTCCGTATACAACGCCAACGGCAGAACCAACTGCGACACCGACACCAACGCCGACGGCAATACCTACATCAACGCCGACCGCGACGCCAACACCGACGACAATGCCTACGGCAGCACCGACGACAGCACCCGAACCGCCAAGTCCGGCTCCTACGGCTACGCCCACGGCGACACCTACGGTAACTCCCACGGCAACGCCTACCGCCACACCGACGATGACACCAACGCCAACGGTAGAACCAACTGCCACACCCACGGCAACGCCTACCGCAACACCTACAGTAACGCCAACAGCTACGCCCACGGCGACACCAACTGCGACGGCAACTGTAGAACCAACTGCGGCGCCGACAATAGTACCTACGGCAACGCCCGAACAGCCTACTCCGACGCCAACGGCAACACCGACACCAACCGCAATGCCAACGGCAGCACCTACGGCAACGCCTACCGTGACACCAACTGCAACGCCAACGACGGCACCAACACCAACGGTAGAACCAACTGTGACCCCAACGACAGAACCAACACCTACGGTGACACCAACTGCAACGCCAACGTCAGGACCGACGCCAACGGCAGAACCAACTGCAACGCCAACGGCAGCACCGACGCCAACAGTAGAACCAACTGCGACGCCGACAACAGAACCAACTGCAACACCTACATCAACACCGACTCCGACAGCTACGGCAACGCCCGAACCGAACGAAATCACCGTAGATAAAGAAATCACTATGGAAAAAATACCCGCGTCAAACGGTTCTCCGGCAAAGGCGAAAGCGTCAATTCATATGTATGTTCCCGACGGAAACGAGCGGGAAGCGGTATTCATCTTAGCGGTATACAAAGACGACGTATTACAGAGCGTGAAATTTATAAACGAAACGGTAACGGGAGATAAACAGTTTGAAGCCGAGATCGAAGCCGAAAACGGCGCGACCGTTAAGGCGATGCTGTGGGACGGCAAGCAAAGACCGCTTGTCCGTGCATGCAGTCTGGAATTTTAAAAAGATATAATAAATAAAATATTTAAGGAGGAAAACAAAATGGCATGTTTTTTAGTACCCACAACCGAAGCGATCGTAACGACGATCGTAAAAAAGAGCGCCGACAAATCGGCTGACAAGAAAAAGATTGAGATAAAAAATCCGTTCCTTAAAAGACTTAACTGGCTTAACAATATGCTTTGGGGCGGCAGCGCTCTCCTTGCGTTTGAGCACGTCTGGCACGGTGAGATCGTGCCGTGGGCGCCGTTTTTGACAAACGGAGTATCAGCTGTTCAGGAAATGGCGACAGCCGGAGTTGCTATGGCCGCGGCGGTTACCGCGGTATGGGCCGGAATTGTCGCCGTGACAAACTCAATAGCAAAACGCCCGATAAGCGGAGAATTGCAGGTACAGACGAAATGACGCTTTTAATAACGGTTTTCGCGGCTGTGGTGGTGACAGTCATTTGGTACAACACCACGAGCGACATGAAGCTCGGCTTTCTCGCGCTGATGTATTGGGGCGCGGCGCTTATGTGGCTCGTTGACGCGGTCGCGGAGTACATTGAGATCGGCGCTGAGTATTTCACTCCCGCGCCGACCGATATGTTAAACGACGCGTATCTCGGGCTTTCGGTCGCGGCGCTCGGGCTTGTTATATGGCTTATCGCCCTGCTCATAAAAGACCCAAAAGGAAAAATCAGAGCATTGTTAAAATCAAATTCCAAACAATGATGACGGTAATTCAAGATAAGCGCCTCGGCGCATTCGGCAAATTTCCGCGAGTATTATCGGGGCCGCACCGCTGCTTTATATGCACGGCGCGATCCCGATCGCTTTTGTTTTACCAAATCGGCAGTTTTACTTCCTCATTTTTTGCGGAAGCTGCACGATAATAATCGCGGCGAACATGAGTATGCAGCCAAACGCTTCTCTAAGCGTAAGCGTTTCGTTAAGAACCGCCCAGCCTGCAAGCGCGGCGAAAACCGATTCGAGGCTCATTATGATCGAAGCGATTGTCGGTTCGGCGTATTGCTGGCCGACTATCTGCAGCGTGTATGCCACGCCGCAGCTCATAATGCCCGAATACAAAATCGGCACTGCGCACGCGCGCACAAGCTCCCAATCGGGATGCTCAAACAGGAACATAAGTATTATATTGATCGTGCCGCAAACAAAAAATTGCAGGCACGCAAGTTTTACGCAGTCAACCTCGCCCGAAAAGCGGTCGATCGCCATAATGTGAAACGCGAAAATAAACGCGCACGCAAGCGTTATAACGTCGCCCTTGTTAACCGTAATATCCGTTCCGCCGATCGACAGCATATACATTCCAACTACGGCAAGAACAACGCCGACTGCTGTCGCGGCGCGTATTTTTTTACCCATGAAAAGCCCGATGACCGGCACAAAAATCATATACATTGCCGTTATAAATCCGCTTTTGCCGGATGTCGTGTATACCATTCCCCATGTCTGAAGCGTGCCGGCCGCGCACAGCAGCGCACCGCAAACAATGCCGCCAACAAGGAGCTTTTTCCCGTCGGACGGTCTGCTTTTGCCTGTTTTGCCGCGCACAAAAATAAACGGCACCAAAATGAACGCGCCGAGTATTGTGCGGATACCGTTAAAGGTGTTCGGCTTTATGTATTCCATTCCGACGCGCTGCGATACGAACGATACGCCCCATATCACAGCGGTCAGCATAAGTATAATATTGCCCTTTAACACAGTTTTTTTCATACAGCCGCTCCTTTTGCACTAAGTTTGCTTTATCTTTTTACTATTATACCAATGTTATGAGTTTTGTCAACTACCTTGGCACTGACGATTTGACCTTCCGCTCGCACGGGCTCCGTTGCTGAATTAAAGCAAAAGATGTGTTATAATATGCAGTATTTAAAAATCTGTAATAATTCAAAACAGCGGAAAGGCGGGGTGTTGGCCCCGCCTTTCTCTTGGGAAGAAATCTATTAATAATTATTAAAATTATTAAACGTTTTTTTGGCGCACTCGCCGATTTTAGTTTCCGGGAGTGAACTTAAAGCCGTAGAAACCGATATTATTCTCCGGGCAGCCGATCAAAACTGGTGTGCCCGCCGCAACCTTCACAGACGCGGATTTTCCTTTGTCCGCGGAAGGCTCGGATAAGATAGGCGTATCGGTTCCGCCTTGATATACCGTCAAGGTTCTCACGCTCTCCGCAATGTTCTTGGGCGAACCGTGAACAAAATAGATTGTCAGCAGTCCGGCGGACGGAGGCGTAAACTTAAACAATGTGTTCTCATCATCGAATACCGACTTGCCGCCAAGCTTAATTCTGCCGGCAAAAGTAATTCCGTCGATCTCGGCACCCTTATCATATTCTGATTTTGTACCTGCGATAAACGTTAAACCGTTGCCCAAATCGACCGTTCCGGTTATTGTTCCGGTGCCGCTGATGTTGTTCCAAAGTATCTCCTGTCCGGGATTTGCCGGGGGATTTGTGGGTTCAGTCGGTTTCTCTGTCGGCTGAGCCGGCTCCTGCGTGGGATCCGGAGGCACGATGCTTGTCGTAGCGACATACTTTTCGCACAAAGGCTTCATTCCGTCAACGCTGTCCCAGATATAAATCCAATATTTGTCGCCCGTTTTCGGCGTAAATCCGTCAATTTTATAGGTTCCCGCGCCGCTTACCTTCGGTCCCTGCTTAAACTCTGTCAGAGCCTCGGCATCGTCATACTTTGCCGCAAGCAGAACTCCTTCGGGAGCGGGAGCCGCGCCGCTGTATGCTACGGTCACGTCAAGTCCGCTGCCGCTTACCTCTGTGCCTGTTATTGAATAATCATAGTTCGCGGGCGGAGCTGTGGGCGCCGGCGGATTTGTGGGATTAACCGGCGGATTTGTGGGAACAGGCTTGTCGCTTGTGTAAGCTATGCCGTAGTAGCTTGTATTCTGATCCGCTGAGATCGTTACCGTCTGATTTGCGACAACTTCCATAGTGAGAACCTCAAAAGGCTTGGTCGCGGATGACGCCACGGATATCTTTTCGGACTTTGAACCCTGAGCTATCGTTATATTATCGGGATCGGTGCTTGTTGAGCTTCCGTGCTTCGCGTAAACCTTTACGGTTCCGTCAACAACCGGAATAAAGCTGAACGAGCCGCCGTTTGATTTGATCTGCCATGTTCCCTTGAAGCCGTCGGCAAACTCGGCGCTGCTCGACTGATACTGATCCTCGGTGGTCTTGCCTGTTGTGTGCTTGAGTCCGCCAAAGTTTTCGGGTGTGATCGAGTCGCTCTTTAAGCTGTAGCGCTGATTTCCCTTGCTGTCTTTGCCGCCCGCGGGGAAGTATTTGGTGTCGGGATGCGAAGCGTCGCCTTCCGTTACCGTGAACGGAGCCTGGCCGAAGTCCCAAGTAGTGGGATTAGCCATTACGGGAGCCTGAGTGGGCGCCGCTGTGGGTGCGGGCGCGGCAGTCTCGCCGGGCTTCAAAGTGGGGCCGGCTGTCGGGATAGGCTGCGTTGTGGGGCCGGGATCAACAGCCGAACCGTCAGTCGCAGGATATGACGCCGGTGTGGTATAGCTGTACTTAAGAGTCGTCTTGTAGTTCTTCAGTCTGTTTCCAAGCTCCGGAATACGGTCATAATCCGAGTCCTCTACGGCGTCGTTGAAATCATACTTGAAATCGCCGCCCTGAACTCTGCCGGCGTATGTCTGTACTTTTGCGACAACCGCGTTTACGGGATCTGCCTCATACTTATACATACTTGAAGCTGTGTCAAAGTTGCTGTAGGTGTTGCCGCCCTGCTTGCTCGTGTATGTCTTGGGTACCTGTTCCGACTTATTCGTTACTTCATAGGCGTCGATAGTGCCGTCCGACTCGGGATTGTTCTGCGTGAAGTATGTCTGAGACTGAGAGCCTCTCTGAATATCGTTGTCAAAAGCCTTGATCATTCCGCCGTCCTCGCCCGAGAATGTTCCCTCGTTCGAGCCGTGAACGTCGCTGGCCTGCATTGAGATCAGCATGGGGTACTTAACGTTTCTGAACACGTTTTTCTCAACGAACGCACTGCTGCCGGTGCAGGCTCCCACGCCGTACTTGGAGTTGCCGTCGTAGTAGTTATTGTAAATATGCACCTGATCGCCTCTTATTCTGGGATGACGTGAATCTGAATGGTCAAACCAGTTGTGGTGATAGGTCATATGATAACCCTTATTCGAGTCTACTTTCATACCGCAGAGGGACGATTTTCCGCTGTCCCAGAAATGGTTGTATGAGAATGTGCAGTAGTCGGAACCCGACTTAACGTCCAGAGAACCGTCGCCCTTCTTCTGGTCGCCGCCTCTGTCCTGACCGTAGAATATATCGCAGTTGTGTATCCAGCAGTTGTAGTTTTCGGTGTCGAGAGAAATACCGTCGTCATAGAACTCCATAACGGCCAGATTTCTAACCTCAACGTTCTCGGCCGATCTCAGAAGGAACGACCAATGGAACGTTGTCGCGTCGTCGCCCACGCCCTCGAACGTGATGTTCTTGCAGGCCTTGAGCTGAACATAGCCCGCGCTGTTCTTGCCCTCAGGGCTCTCGACCTGGCCAATCATGCGGATAGCCAGAGGCGTGTCCTCGGCGCCGTTCTTCTCGCGCAGAGCCAGTATGTTTACAAGGCCCTTAGCTGTTGTCGGTTTGCCTTTGATATCAACCGTGAACTCGACCGTGTCCTTGTTTTTATCGTCTATGTAAAGGATCTGAGCGTCGTCTTTGAGGGTTCCATCCATCTTGTACGCGCCTATGCCTTCGGCATGATAATGCGACTCGTAGCCGGATTCGGGGTTGGGATCAAACGCGAAGCCTTCTCTTGTGTGAGCCGCAACGTCAAGTTCTTTTGTCTCGGCGCCCGCTTCTTCCTTTCCGTTTACAACGGGAACGACCTTCATCTGATACTTGCCCGCCTTAAGTCCGAGAGCATCGGCTCTGTAGTAATTGCCGTAGTAGCGTACCAACTGATCGTCGATCTTGGTATACGCTCCGCCCGAGGGCGCAACATAAACATTATATTTGTCGACTTCGGCGGTATTTGTCCATTTTACAAACGCGCTCTCGAGCCAGCCCGCCGTATCGACGATCGTTACCTCGGACGGCGGGGGAGCCGCGGGTGTAACCTTTACCTCGTTTGAATCAGCGTGGTCATAATTGTTGTTTGCAACAACTTTATAAGTGTATTCGGTGCCGTTGGTGAGGCCGGTGTCCGAATATGTGAGCGTTGTCAAACCAGACGCTATTTTAGTGCCGTTTCTGTAAACGTCATAAGTTTTCGCGTTTTTGGAGGGCGTCCATGTGAGGCCGACCGCCTGATCTCTGCCGCTTCCCGTAAGGGTAAACGCCTGTGGAGGTTCGGTCGACTCCTTGGGTGTGACTGTCACGGTCTTTTTCTTTGTTCCGACCGTGTTGACAGCCTCAAGAGTGAATGTGTACTGAGTTCCGTTGTCAAGACCCGCGACCGTGTATGTAGTCTCGGTGATGTCCTTCGCGAACGGTTCGGCATCGGCGCCCTCATATAACCTGTAGGATTCGGCGTAAGCAACCGGATCCCATGTGAGGATAGCCATGCCGTCTCCCGCCTCGGCTGCAAAATTGCCTATATCCGCGGGAGGAAGCTTTTCGGCAGCGCCGGGATCAACGTAGTCATAAGGCGTTACAACGATAGCGTAAAGCTCGGTTCTGGTTGTACCGTAGTTTTCCGCCTTAACCGTGTATTTACCGGCAACAGATGCCTTATGCGCGATAGCAAAAACATCGCTGCTCTTGTTTTCCGTGTTGGACTCGGTCGCAACAGTCTGAGTGCCCGACTTGATAACCATACTGATATCCTTACCGGCACCCTTTGAATCAGCGCCTCTATAGTAAGCAACCATTGTCTCGTTGGCAGCCAAAGAAACTGTCGCCTCAACACCCTTTGCGCGAATCGACTGGCTGAGAGCAAGCTGCTGTCCGCCCGGAGTTGTGACCGCAACTCCGTCAATATCACCAAAGCTTCCGCTTTCGGCCGCTTTGTACTCAACCGCGCCATCAAAAAGCGTATCACCCTTATAATTTGGAATCTCGCTTAAAGATGACAAATTGTAAATCGTTTCAGTGCCCGCCGCGGATACGCTTGTCATTGTCAGACCCGCAAACAAGGTCACTATCATCGCGATGCTTATCAGCATTGCGGTGGATTTTTTTAATGCTCTTAATTTAAGCATAACAAAAAACCTCCTTGAATTTATATTATTATTTTCTAATTTATATATTAATATAATCTTTCTCAAAATTCAAGTATTTTTCAAGAGAGAGTAAAATAACCTGTAAACGAAAACAAAAAACCACACTTTTAATCCGTACAGCAATTTTTGTCTATTATTTTTGTATTTTTGGCTGTTTAAACTTTAAATTTACGCTTTTTTGCTTGGATTTGTTCAATTATCTGCACACCAATATTTTACCATGCAATTATTTAAAACTTTAATTTTTTGTCGTTTCTTCATTTTTTGGTCACACTAAAAGACCCGCAAAAGCGGGTCTTTTGTCTGTTATCTGCTTTCGGCAAGCGGTTTTAAGGTATCAAAATCCCATATAAAAATCTTTATATACCCGCCGCGCGGCTTGTCGTAATCAAGCCCCGAAATGTCGCCGCCCGTTATGTCAAACATTTCGGCTCCGCTCAGAATTCCGCCGTCGTTATAAGACGCGATTATAAGCTTTGCCTTATCGCCGCCGTCTCCGTTATACTTAAGATCGATCTTAAGTTTTCCATCCTGTCCGAACTCATAACTCTCGATCTTATAAAGGTAATCCGAAGGTTCTGCGGCAGGCGTCGCAGTAGGAGTCTCAGTCGGCATTGCCGTGGGTGTCGACGTAGGTGTTGCCACAGGTGTTGCGGTAGGCGTGGCTGTAGGTGTGGCCATTGGAGTCGCAGTCGGCGTGGCCGTAGGTATTGCCGTTGGTGTGACCATAGGTATTGCCGTTGGTGTGGCGGTTGGAGTCGCCGTAGGTGTTGCCGTTGGCATGGCCGTAGGTCTTGCCGTGGGCGTCGCCATAGGTGTTGCTGTTGGTGTTGCCGTTGGCGTGGCCGTGGGTGTTGCGGTCGGTGTCGTCGTGGGTGTCGACGTAGGTGTTGCCACAGGTATTGCGGTAGGCGTGGCCATTGGAGTCGCAGTCGGCGTGGCCGTGGGTCTGTTCGTAGGCGTCGCCGTTGGCGTGGCCGTAGGTGTTGCCGTTGGCGTCGCCGGCTTCAATGTAGGTATTGCAGTCGGTGTCACAGTCGGTGTTGGCGTTGACGTGACCGTAGGTATTGCGGTCGGTATCGCTGTTGGGTTGACAGTCGGCGTTGCCGTGGGTGTTGCCGTTGGAGTTGCCGTCGGTATCGCGGTAGGAGTGGCTGTTGGAGTTGCAGTCGGTGTGGCCGTGGGTGTTGCGGTAGGCGTGGCCGTTGGTGCCACGATAGGCGTCGCTGTCGGGGTCGCCGTTGGCGCGGCCGTGGGTGTAGCAGTCGGCGTGGCCATTGCAGCAGGAACCAAAGTAGGCAGAGCTTCATCGGCAATATACGCTATGCCGTAATAACCGGTGTTTTGACTGCCTTTGATAGTAACCGCTGCGCCCGCTTCCACCTTCATCTCAAGAACCGGATAGGGTGCGGACGCGCCCGGCTTGATCGCCTCTGATTTGGAATTCGCGCCCTGCGTTATTGACACATTATCATCGGGCCTGCTCGCATCTGAGCTTCCGTGCCTCGCGTATAACTTTATGGTTCCCGGAACGGACGGAGTAAATTCAAACGAGCCGCCATCGGATTTTATCTGCCATGTGCCCTGAAATCCGTCCTCAAACTTCGCGGAGCTTGACTGATATTGGTTTAATGTATTTTTCCCCACAGTGTGCTTAAGGCCGCCAAAATTCTCGGGCGTGATCGAGTCTGTCTTTAAATTATAGCGCGTTTTTCCGCTGACATTATCACCTTGAGGAAAATACGCCATATCCGGATGAGCTCCGCCGTTTTCGCTCACCGTGAACGGAGCTTTGCCGAAATCCCACACGGTCGGCTCGGCCCAAACCTCACCGGGCAGCGGCGTCGGTGCAGCTGTTGGCGTTACAATTGGCGTTGACGCCGGTGTCGCCGTGGGCGTCGCGGTCGGTGCATCTGCGGGCGTTGCGGTCGGAGTTGCAGTTGGTGTCGCGGTAGGTGCATCCGTGGGCGTTGCGGTCGGTGTCGCTGTAGGCGTTGCGGCCGGTGTCGCCGTGGGTGTTGCGGTTGGTGTTACCGTAGGCATGGCCGTCGGTGTCGCTGTCGGTGTCGCTGTCGGCCTTGGCGTGGTATTCGGATCGGGCTCATCGGTGCGCGGATACGCGCCCGCGCGTAAATAATCCCGTTCAAGAACACTCTTATAGCTGTCGATCGTCTTTTCGAGGGCTGTGTTTATCGCGTCGGCGCTGTCATCCTTTGAGTCGTCAAACTCAAATTTAATGTCTCCGCCCTCGATTCTGCCCGCGTATTTTTCAACATCCGCAACCACATTCTCCTTATTGTCGGGAGTATATGAATACATAATACCCGGGTCGGTGTCAAAATTATTGTAGGTATTCTTAAATGTTATAGAACTATATGTATTCTGCTTTGTCTTTACGGTGTCGGGGACCTTCTCATCCCTTGTTTTCGCAAGATACGCGTCAAAGTCACTGCCCGATGAGTAATATTTCACCGTTCCGCCGGTTATCTGATTGTCATAAGCCTTGATAATGCCGCCCGCCTCTTTGCTGAACGTTCCGGAGTCGCTGCCCTGCATCGACGAAAGCATCGGGTATTTGCAGTTCCTGAACACGTTCTTTTCAACGAACGCGGACGCGCCCGATGTGACGCCCGTTCCGTATTTTGCGACGCCGTCGAAATAGTTATTGTACATATGGACGGTGGAATATCTTATACGCGGGTGGCGTGAGTCGGAATGATCGAACCAATTGTGATGATAGGTCAGATAATCGGTCAGATCGCCGTTTTGCGTCTTGGCGCTTGACTGAACAAGAGAGCACTTTCCGCTGTCCCAGAAATGATTATATGAAATAGTGCAGTATGTTGTATTATTTTTTATATCGATCGATCCGTCGCCTTTATACTGGTCCGCGTCGCTGCCGACAGCGCCGTAAAACAAATCGTTGTTATGGATCCATATATATTTGTTATCGGCTTCAACGCCCACTCCGTCATCAGGGAATTCCTTTATTCCGAAGTTGCTTACCTCAACGCCGGTGCAGCCTTTTACGCGTATTCCGACGCCGTGGAGCAGCGCGTCGTTTCCGACTCCCTCAATGGTAATATTCGAGAGATCCTGAAGCAGTATAAAGCCCTTATCGACGCCGCTTATGGCTGAACCGTCAAACGCGCCTATCATGCGTATGATAAGCGGGCGCGTGTCATTCTTATAATTCTTAATTATATTACAAAGGCCCGAATAATCGGCATATTTGTTGCTGCCGGTCTTGACGTTCAGCGTAACTGAGTTCACATTTTGCGCGTCAACATACAAAACTCTCGCGCCGCTCTTCGGCGTTCCGTCGGCGTTATAACCGCCCGGGACCTCCGGGCCTTTGAAGGCGAAGCCTTCTCTGCGGTGCGGCAGCACGGTGATCTCGCCGCTCTCGACGGACTGGATAACATTTCCGCCGATAACCGCCTCGATCTTCATTGTGTATGTTCCGGCGGATACGCCCATGGCGTCGGCCCTGTAATAGCCGGGATAAAGGCGCACAAGCTCGTCGTCAAGCTTGACATATTCGCCGCCCTGCTTTTTGTAATAAACATTATATTTATCAACATCCGCGGTGTTCTTCCACGTGACCGCCGCGTTTTCAAGGTCGCCGCTCTCGGATTGAATTGTTATGTCCGAGACTCCGGACGGGTCGGCGGTTTGGTTCGGAGCGGGCATTTTGGTCGGCTCAGCCATTGCCGCTCCGCCGCCCGGCTGAGCTGTCTCGGGAGCAGCGCTTCCGCCGGGAACGGCGGTTTCTGAAGGGTTCGCGCCTCCGCCGGGCACAAATGACGCGTCCTTTGTCACTATAACCGCGAAAACGACCGTTCTTACTGTATCGGCTGACGGCTCTCTGACAGTGTAAGTTCCTCCGTTTTGCGACGTGTATGAAATTGAATAAGGTTTAAGCTCATCTTTTTCATTATTGGCCTCGTCGGCGACAACATTATTGTTTAAGTCAACGATCTGCATGTCAAGATTATTGCCTTTTGTGTATTTCGAGTCGCTTCCGGTATAATACTCAACAAGCGTCTCGCCCGCTTCAAGCGTCACGGTCACAGCGAGCTGCTTGCCCAAAAGCGCGCTCGTGAAACTTGCGGTTCCTCCGTCCGGCGCCGCAGCCGACGCGCTGACCGCGTGAGGCTTGGCACTTTCGGATGTGCTGCCCAGCGTCAGTTCTCCGCCGAACACCTGCTCGGTCTTATTTTTTCCGGCATACTGCTCGTTTGTCAGCTCCGAGAAGTTATACACAGCCTCGACCGCCGAAACGCTTGCTGTCGGAATACCCGCGAATATTGCCGCGAGCATCGCCGCGGCAAGAAATAATGAAATAATTTTTCTATATGATTTTAATATCATAGCTGCCTCCAAAAATGTGTTTTTACGGAATAATCACGGCTATATTAATCAATATACTCGCGCACTCTGAATCTCACGCCGCAGCTCTCGGCGATCTTGCGGCAGCGCTCGATGTCCTCGGGCGGCATTGTTTTGTCGACCACGCTGAAAACCACTTCTTTAACATAAGGCTTTGCTTTCGCCGCGAAATCTTTGATCGCCTCGAAAGCCTCCTCGCCGTATCTGCTGTGGCAGACCGCCTGATATGCCCCGGCGTTCGGGGCGTTGAGGCTGATCGAAACGACATCAATCGCGCCCTCAAGCTCGGGCGTCACGTCGCGTCCGTTTATCAGATTTGCCTGTCCGTTGGTGTTGACGCGGACCGTGATATTATGATCCGCCTTAAGCCGCTTCGCGATCTTTATCATATCGTCAAAGCGCTCGGTCGGCTCTCCGTAGCCGCAGAACACCACCGCGTCATATTTTGAGAGATCACGCTTTCCAAAATCCGCCATTATCTCGTCAATCGTCGGCTCACGGTCAAGCCACAGATTGTCGCGTCCGTTCACGTTGTCATGCTTGCTCCGCAGACAGAATTCGCACGCGTTGGAGCAGCGGTTGGTTATGTTAACATAAAGCGAATTCCCCAGCTCATAGGTTATTGTCATCATTCTCATCCTTTCTGAAAACCTTTAAACTTAAACATATGCATAAATTTTACCACATATATTCCGTTATTTCAACAACAAATTACGGGCCTGTATCTTAGTATTTTTGTATATTTTTAACTTGCAATTACCGCGGAAAGCTATTATAATTATAGGGATAATATATTCACATAAGGAGAAAGCAATGATTTCACTTGACAAAATCTATCACGGCGCCCATGTTCTGAAGCAGGTCCTGCGGCCCACCGAGCTCATAAGAGCGGCAAGGATGTGCCCCGACTGCAATCTTTATCTTAAAAACGAGAACCTTCAGGTCACGGGCTCGTTTAAGGTAAGAGGCGCGTATTATAAGATCTCGCAGCTCAGCGAGGAGGAGCGCAAAAACGGAGTTATCGCCTGCTCGGCGGGCAACCACGCTCAGGGAGTGGCTCTCGCGGCATCTATGCACGGGATCAAGGCCACGATCTGTATTCCCGACGGCGCGCCTATCTCAAAGGTCGAGGCCACCAAAAGCTACGGCGCGGATGTGGTTCTGGTAAAGGGCGTTTATGACGACGCCTACGAGCACGCGTTAAAGCTGGTTAAGGAAACCGGGGCGACCTTCATCCACCCGTTTGACGACGAGCTGGTCATAGCGGGTCAAGGCTCGATCGGTCTTGAGATCATCGACCAGCTTGAGGGCGTGGACGCGGTTGTTGTTCCGGTCGGCGGCGGAGGCCTTATATCCGGCGTGGCGTTCACGCTAAAATCCCTTGACCCGAAAATCAAGGTGTACGGCGTTCAGGCGGAGGGCGCGCCCTCGATGCGCGACGCGATAAATGACGATAAGATCGAAACGCTGAGCGGCGTTCACACGATCGCCGACGGTATTGCCGTAAAGACCCCCGGCGAACTCACCTTTGACATATGCAAGAATTATGTTGACGATATTGTGACCGTGACCGACGACGAGATCTCAACCGCCATTCTTGAGCTTATCGAGCGCGAAAAGGTTATCGCCGAGGGAGCGGGCGCGGCCTCGGTCGCGGCGATAATGTTTGACAAGCTGCCGGTCAAGGGAAAAAACGTCGTCGCACTTGTCTCGGGCGGAAACATTGACGTTACTATCCTCTCGAGGGTGATAAACCGCGGCCTTCAGATGACAGGCCGCCTGACTGAGCTTGTCATTGAACTAACAGACAAGCCGGGCCAGCTTCTGACAGTTTCGGAAATAATCTCATCCTACGGGGCGAATGTTGTGGAGCTTGACCACAACCGCGGCGACAGACACATAGACATCAACGACTGCATCCTGCGCATCTCTATCGAGACGAGGAACCGCGAGCATCTTAACGAAATAACAAACGCCCTGACAAAGAGCGGTTTTAAACTAAGATAATAAGTCAATCGGAGGTAATATTTATGAACAAGATACACACAATCAACGCTCCCGAGGCGATCGGCCCGTATTCTCAGGCAGTTGAGGCCGGCGGAACAATATACACCTCGGGCCAGATCGCGATCGACCCCAAAAGCGGCGAGATCGAGGCCGCGGACATCAAGGGCCAGACCAAACAGGTCATGGAAAACCTGACCGCGGTTCTTGAGGCTGCCGGAAGCTCGTGCGCCAACGCGGTCAAGACCACATGCTTTCTGGCCGACATCAACGACTTCGCCGAATTCAACGCGATATACGGCGAGTACTTTTCCTCAAAGCCGGCCCGCTCCTGCGTGGCGGTAAAGTCTCTGCCCAAAGGCGCGCTGGTTGAGGTTGAGGTCATCGCGGTGAAATAAAATGACAAGCGGAAAAACACGTCTTTGCGTGATCGACGCGGCGCGGGGCGCGGCGCTTATAAGCATGATCATATATCACTTCTGCCGCGACCTTTCAAGCTTCGGCTTGATTTCGGTCAACATGACCGTCTCCCCCGCCTGCATTATCTGGCAGCGCAGCATCTGCGTCACGTTTATACTCGTTTCCGGGTTCTGTTTTTCATTGAGCGGAAGACCCGTGAAAAACGGATTTATTCTGTTGCTGTGGGGCGGTGTCATTACCGCCGTGACCGCGCTGTTTTTCCCGAAGGATAAAATAGTTTTCGGCATACTCACTTTTATGGGCTGCGCGGCGCTGCTGACCGCGCTTTTCAGCCCGCCGCTAAAAAAAATCAGTCCGGCTTTCGGGCTGATTTCCGCTTTAATTCTATTTGTTATCACATATAAAATAAATAAAGGTTACATTCTGTCGTTTCCGCTGCCGACGCAGCTTTATGCGAATTACATAACCGCGTTTTTCGGATTTCCGTTCAACGGTTTTTTCTCGGCTGACTATTTTTCTTTGCTTCCGTGGTACTTCCTCTATCTCTCCGGATATTTCGCTTACGGGCTTATGAAGAAGCTCGGGCTGCTCAAGTTACTGGAAAAGCCGAACATCCCGGTTGTCGGCTTCTTCGGCAGACATTCCCTTATAATTTACATACTTCACCGACCGATCATTTACCCCTCACTGCTGCTGGTCGGGAGACTGCTGGGCGGCGCCTGACAGGGCGTTGTCCCACATAACGTCGGCGCTTATTATCTTCGCGGTAAAGTCGTTATATGAATATTTTATAATTTCGGGGTCGGTATTGCCGCGGGCGGCAGCCATGATCTCAAACGCGCCTCTGTAAGCGCCGAGGACCTCGTTAAGCACTCCGCTTAGCGCGCGGTCGGTCTCGTTCAGCTTATCCGAACCGACCATTTTTTTGTTGGCCAGATACGTCGCCTCAACATTGTCATATACCGAGTCAAACGCCTGCCACCAGTTGTCGTTAAGCTCCGCGTCAAGCATTTTGTCAGCCGCCGCGCGGATCTCGCCGAACTCATAGAACACGTCGGCAAAGGACGCGTCGGGCGAATATTCAGTCCGCGCGGGCGCGGGCTCGTCACCGCAGCCGAAAAGCGCGGCGGCGAAGGCCGTGACCGTTAATATCAACGCAAAGCTTTTTATGATCCTTCTCATCATTTCCCCCTGTTTAACCGCCGATCACCTGTCGTCGCACAGCATAACAAGCACCGTGCCAGAGTCAAAACCGATTTCCGCCGTCTCCGCCTCCGCAAACTCGTTGCTTGAGGCCTGAACGAGCCCAGGATCGAGGCTCATGCCCTCGGCCTCATACTTAAGGCCTTTCACCGAAAAGTTTTCGACCCTTCCTCCATACGCAAAAAACGAGACGTATTTCTTTCGGCAGTCCGATTTTTTCAGCGTAAACGGCTCGCTCTCCATCCATATCTCGTTTATATCATCTATCATTTTTAGTCTAACGCCGCGCTTTAAGGCGTATTCCATAAGGCAAAAGTGAGTGAACTCCTGATCTATCCTGCCGCCGATGCCGCCTATCAGCACGATCTCGTCAGCTCCGCGTCCGATCGCGTAATCGACCGCTATATTGGTGTCGGTCTTATCCTTCTCGGGCGGATATATAACGCGCTCAACCCCATCTGGAATTTCCGCGGCGAACGAATCGTTGTCTCCGAGAAAAATATCCGGAACGATGCTGAGACGCCGCGCGTGCTTATAACCGCCGTCCGCGCAGATTATCAGACTTCCGCCGAAATCGCGCTCCTCAAGATAGCTGTAATCCGTGATCGCCGCGCTGCTGAATATTATCGCCTTCACGCTTTTCAACCCCCTGCACCGCGCGGAACCGCATATTATGTATTGTGTCTCTGTAATTTTCCGAATGGAAAATTGACGAGCCCGAGACTATGACATTGGCTCCCGCGCTTGTTGCCTCATCTATATTTCCCTCGGTAATTCCGCCGTCAACCTCAATATCAACGCTGAGGCCCCGCTCTTTTATTATGCCGTAAAGCTCGGCGATCTTGTCGTCGACCGAGCACATATAATCCTGCCCGCCGAAGCCGGGCTCAACCGTCATAATAAGCACCTGATCGACAATATCGAGCGCATCGGTTATTTTGCTTATGTCGGTCCCGGGTTTTATGCTGACTCCGGCTTTTAAGCCGAGCTTTTTTATATACTTAAGCGTTTCGCGCAGGTCGCGGACGGCCTCCTGGTGCACGGTGATAATATCCGCGCCCGCCGCCGCGAAATCGTCGATAAACTCCTCGGGGTCCGTGACCATGAGATGCACGTCAAACACAAGGGCTGTTTTGTTCCTGAGCGCCCTCACCACCGAGGACGAATAGCTCAAATTCGGGACAAAATGCCCGTCCATTATGTCAATGTGCAGATAGTCGGCCCCGGCCGCCTCGACTCTTTTCACGTCCCGCTCGAGATTGGCGGGATCCGCCGCGAGGATTGAGGGAGAAATTTTAATGTATGGCATCGAAAATTCCTTTCATAATTCAATACGTTTTGTTGTCAAGAATTTCTTTGTATTGCGCTTTGTAGCTTTCGTGGCGCGAAGCGCTTATCTTTCCGCCTTTTAAGGCCTCAAGCACCGCGCAGCCCTTTTCAACCGTGTGGCTGCAGTCGGCGAAGCCGCACTTATCAATATACGGCGCGAATTCCGGGAACAGGCGGCAAAGCTCTTTTTCATCCATATCCGCAACCGAGAATGAACTGAAGCCGGGCGTGTCGATTATATATCCATCGCCGCCGTCAAGAGGCATCAGCTCGCTGTGGCGGGTGGTGTGCTTTCCGCGCTCCACTCTGCCGCTGACCTCTCCGGTCGCGAGCTCGGCGCCCATTAATACGCGGTTCAAAATGCTGGATTTCCCGACGCCCGAGTTTCCAGCGAATACCGTGAGCTCGCCCCGCAGCATCTCCGAAAGCCTGTCGATGTTCTCTCCGGTTTCCGCGCTCACGCAAAGCGTGTCAAACCCTGCGCCGGAATATGTCTTAAAATACTCGCCGCCGCTTTCCAGATCGGTTTTGTTTATGCATATGATAGGCCTTATCCCCGCGTACATCGCGGAAGTGATAAGCTTGTCCACCGTGAAAAGATTGGGCTTTGGCAGCACTACCGAAAACACGATCGCGATCCTCGAGACATTGGCCACCGGGGGCCTTATCAGCGAATTGCTCCTCGGCAGTATCTCGCTTATGAGCCCGGTGCCCGAGGCAGCGTCAATATTGCAGTTCACTATGTCGCCCACAAGCGGCGTTATTCCGTCCTTGCGGAACCTGCCGCGCGCGCGGCACTCAAAAACAGTGTCCGAGGCGGAGGGTTTAATATAGTAAAACCCTCCGACGCCCTTGATTATTCTGCCCTGAATTATCATCCGCCTTAGTCCTCAAGGCCTTCCGCGGTTATGCTTTCCGAACCGCCGGAGTCTTCGGAGCCGCCGCCGCTTTCGGAAGAGCCGCCGCCCGAAGATGAGCTTCCGCCGTCATCATGGGACGAGCCGCCCGATGAGCTTCCGCTTCCCAAAGATGAGCTTCCGCTGTCGTCGTCATGCGATGAGCCGCTTCCGGACGAGCTTTCGCTGCTCGAAGACGATCCGCTCGAGCTGCTTTCTGGATTGTCCCTGCCGGACGAGCCGCCCGAACTGCTTTCGGAATAATCTCTGTCGGGCGAGCCGCTTGAACTTGTATTTTTGTTTTCCGATTTTGCCGTGGTGGGCTCGGGTGTTTTCTCGGGACCCGAGCTTACCGTCAGATTTATCATATCTCCCGCGGCGACCGCGCTTCCCGGGGCCGGAGACTGTTCAAACACGACATTCTCGGCAATTTCGGGATTTACTTTTTCAATGCGTCCGCAGGTGAGGCCGAGCTTTTCTAACTCTTTTTTGGCATCGTCATAATTCATGCCCGAATAATCCTTGAGAGTGATAGATGAGCTTCCCGAACTGGTTATAACGCGGATGATTATATTGTCTCGGTTCGCGAGCACCGTTCCGCCCGCGGGTGTCTGCTCGAGTATTGTGCCGACAGGCTGTGTGCTCTCCGTCTTGCTCTGCTCCAGAATGCTGAACGTCTGACCGTATTCTTTCTGCGCGTCTTTAAGCGTGGTTCCGACAAGCGAGGGTATTTTTACCGTGTCCTCATCGGTTCCGAATATTCCGAAGCCGTCGGTCACGGCAAAAGAGATAGCTATGCCCGCCGCCAGCACCGCGAGCGCCGACAGGAAAGCCACAAACGCGATCTTGCGTTCCTTTTTCTTTTTAATTCGTCTGGCGCGTTTTTCATTAAGTCTTTCCATGGCCTCATACTCCGCTTCCTGCTCGTCGTAATCGTCAATATCTATCCCCGGTATTCTTTTGCCGAGGCTGTTGTCTTCCTCGATCTTGGGAAGCTTTATCGTGTTAGCGCCGCCGTCCGATGAGATAGTTCTGTTTCTTCTTCCGCCGGTTATCTCAAGGCCGGGGTCGATAAGCACCTTGTTAATATCCGAAATCATGTCGGTTATCGACGAATATCTGCTGTTCTGCTCCTTGGTCATCGCTTTCATAACAACCTGCTCAAGCGATTTTGGAACATCGGGATTGATCTCGGTTATCGGCGTGGGCGTCTCCTGGATATGCTTAAGCGCGATAGCCACCGCGGTGCTGTCGTCAAAAGGCAGCACTCCGGTCAGCATCTCATACATAACCACGCCCATGGAATAAATATCCGTGCGCTCGTCGGTATAACCGCCGCGCGCCTGCTCGGGCGAGAGATAATGCGCCGTGCCGATCGTGTTGTTGCTGGCCATTGTCGTCGTGGCCTGGGTCGCGGCGCGGGCAATGCCGAAGTCGGTGATCTTAAGCACGCCGTCTGGCGTCATTATTATATTCTGGGGCTTTATATCCCTGTGGATAACCGAGTTGTTGTGGGCTTCCTCGATGCCCTCGCATATCTGGAGCGAAAATTCGGCGGCTTTGCGCCACTGGATAACGCCGACCCTGTCAATGTACGACTTTAAGGTCTCGCCCTCGATATATTCCATAACGATATAATACATGCCGTCCTCGCAGCCCACGTCATAGATCGAAACTATGTGCGGGTTTGAAAGGCTCGCGGCGGCCTGCGCCTCGGTGTTGAACCTGCGCACGAACTCTTTGTCATCTTTATAATCTTCCTTAAGGATCTTCACCGCCACATATCTGTTAAGAGCCTTGTCGCGCGACTTATACACGCGCGCCATTCCGCCCTTTCCTATCTCTTCAATTATTTCATATCTTCCGTCAATGAGTTTTCCGATCATATTCATTTGCCGCTTTCCTCCTCAACAATTCGTATAACAATAACCGTGATGTTGTCAAGCCCGCCGTTTTCCTTGGCAAGCTCCACAAGCTTTTCAGCGGTCTCTTTTGAGTCTTTCCCGTTCCTGACCGTTTCGAGTATCACGCTGTCCTCGATCATTCCCGACAGTCCGTCACTGCACATTACCATGCTGTCGCCCGACTTGTACTCATATTCAAATATGTCGGCTTTGATATCCTCCTCGCTGCCGACCGCCCGCGTGATTATGTTCTTCTGCGGATGGTTCCTCGCCTCTTCTCTTGTTATCGAGCCGCTGGCGACCATTTCCTCAACAACGGAATGGTCAACGGTTATCTGATATATCTCGCTTTCGCGGCACGCGTAAACGCGGCTGTCGCCCACGTTGGCGATATAACCCTCGCCCCCGGAAAAGGCGCAGACGACCGTCGTCGTGCCCATGCCACTCCTGCTTATATCCTCGCGCGCCATTTCAAAAATGCTGCTGTTGGCGTTGGTCAGAGCGTCATTGATCCGCCTCGGAATATCCGGGTCGCCCTCGCAGGTCAAAATGTCGTCAAGAGACTTTGTTATAAAGTCCACGGCGAGCTTGCTGGCGACCTCGCCCGCATTGTGCCCGCCCATTCCGTCGGCGACAACGCAAAAGCCCGGCTCGCTGCCGTCTTTAAATCCGCGCACCGAATAGGAGTCCTCATTGAGCTGCCTCGCGCAGCCTATGTCGGTCACTCCGTAAACGTCAAATTTCAATGTCCATTCTCCTCCTATCTTTATATATTCCGTCCGCTCGTTATGTACCGCGCGACGCGCGAAGCTGCCCGCAGGCCGCCGAGATGTCGCTTCCCATCTCGCGGCGGACCGTGGCGGAGATCCCGCGCGCGTTCAGTCTGTTTAAAAACTCTTCCACTCCGCCGCTGTCCGAGGGCGAAAAGCCCGTGCCCTCAACGGCGTTCACCGGTATCAGATTAACGTGGCAAAGCATTCCCCGAAGCAGCGCGGCGAGCTTTTCCGCCGCCGCGGGCCCGTCGGTCACGCCCTTTATCAGGGTGTATTCAAAGGTTATCCGCCTGCCCGTTTTTTTGGCGTAATACCCGCATGCTTTCATAAGCTCTTTTATATTATATTTCCTGTTTATCGGCATAATACGGCTCCGCGCCTCATTGTCCGCCTCGTGCAGCGAGACCGCCAGAGTTATCTGAAGGCGCATATCCGCGAGCTCGTATATCCGCGGCACAATTCCGCAGGTAGACAGCGTGATATGCCTTTGACCGATATTCATACCGTCCGGGTCGTTAACGTTTTTAATGAATGCCGTGACGTTTTCAAAATTGTCAAGCGGCTCGCCCACACCCATCATCACAATGTTTGAAATACGCTCTCCCAGGTCCCGCTCAACGGTTATTATCTGGTCAATGATCTCGCCCGGAGTGAGATCGCGGCGCTTGCCGCCGATCGTCGAGGCGCAGAATTTGCAGCCCATGGCGCAGCCGACCTGGCTCGAAACGCATATCGAGTAGCCGTGTATGTATTTCATAAGCACCGACTCGATATAATTGCCGTCACCTAATTTTAACAAATATCTGCGCGTTCCGTCAAGTCTTGAGACAAATCTTTTTTCAATTATTAGCGTGTTTATCACACATTCCTCTTTGAGCCGCCCGCGCAGAGCCTTCGGAATATTTGTCATTTGGTCAAAATCCGAGATTTTCTCATATAGCCATTTGTATATCTGCTTCGCTCTGAACTTCGGCTCGCCCAACGAGACAATATATTTTTCAAGCTCCTGCTTTGAAAAATCCTTAAGCTTAATCTTTTCCATAAAAATCACTTTCTTAATAGCTTCGCTATATAAAATCCGCTGCCGCCGGTCTCGTGAGTCATCAGCGTCTGCTCCGACACAAGCTCAAAACCGTCACGCGATTTGAGAAATTCCTTGATCTGCCCGCCGTTTTCAGCCTTGAGCAGGGTGCAGGTGCTGTAAACCAAAATTCCGCCCGGCTTCACATAAAGCGCCGCTGTGCCTAAAAGCCCGCGCTGAATTTCTATAAGCTCCGCGATGTCCTCCTCTTTCCGCCTCAGGCGGATGTCGGGCTTTGAGTGGGTGACCCCGAGGCCCGAGCAGGGCGCATCCAGAAGCACGCGGTCAGCCCTTCCGATAAGCTCCTCGACAGGCTCCGCGGCGTCTCTCGCCTCGGCCTTTATTATATCAATCCCCAGACGTTTTGCCGCCGCCTCAATCAGCGCTATCTTATGTGCGTGAATATCAAACGCGCGTATCTCGCCGCGGTTTTCCATAAGCTCCGCCATGTGCGTGGTCTTGCCGCCCGGAGCGGCGCACATGTCAACCGCGAGCATTCCGGGCTTCGGGTCAAGCGTTATTGCCGCAAGCTGAGAGCTGCGGTTCTGGACCGTGAACAGTCCGCTTTTGTATGTATTCGACGCGGCAATGTCAAGAGCGCCGATTATCTTATAGCATCCCTCAATAATTCCGTCGGGCTCGGCCTTTATGCCGTCATCTTCAAGAGCCTTAAAAAAGCCGTCGGTTTTCTTGAGGCGGTTTTCCCTGATATACGGTGGATAAGCGCGGTTTGCTGCGGCGAGGATTTTTTCGCACTCCTCCGCGCCGTAATCATCAATAAGCCGCTTTACCGCCCACAGCGGAAACGAGAACATAATCGAAAGATATTCCGCCTCGCCGTCGGCGCGGTCGGGATAGGCTATGCCTTCCTTCCCGCGGCACAGACCGCGAAGCACACCGTTCACAAACCCGCGCGAGCGGTTCGCGTATTTTTTCGCGAGCTTCACGCTCTCGTCGCAGGCGGCGGAGTCGGGCACCCTGTCCGTCATCATTATCTGATAGGCGCCGAGCTCCAGAATGATCCGCACCTGATATGACATCTTTTTTATCCTTATCTTCGAGAAACGGGAAATTATATAATCAAGCAGCGCGCGGTTCTTTAGGCATCCGTAACAAAGTTCGGTCGCGAAAGCCCTGTCGCGGGCGTCAAGTCCGCGCATCGCGCCGTTTAGCGCGCTGTTTATATACGCGCCGTCTCTGTCAAATCCGAGCAGCGCCTTAAACGCCGCCTCTCTCGCTCCCGATCCCATCAGTCGTCCCTTGTGCTGCGCGAGATCAAGATCAGACGCAGCAGCGACAGCAGCGCGCTGAGGGCCGCCGCGACATATGTCATGGCCGCCGCGGACAGAACCTTTTTGGCGCCCGTCAACTCGTCCCCCGAAAGCATGTCGTATGACTCAAGCGTTTTAAGCGCCCGGTTGCTGGCGTTAAACTCGACCGGCAGGGTTATAAGCTGAAAAACAACAACTCCGCAATAGAGCAGAATACCGAAGTCTATGATAACCGGCGCGAAGCCCGCGAACGCCGTCATTATAAATCCGACCAAAATAATCGGCATCGACAGCTTGCTGCAGACATTCACAACCGGATATATTCCGTTCCTGACGCGGATCGGCGCGTAGCCCGTGGCGTACTGCACAGCGTGGCCGCACTCGTGGGCCGCGACGCCTATCGCGCCGATGCTGTTGCTCGCGTAGGTCGCGTCGGACAGGCTGACAACGTTTGTTCTCGGGTCAAAATTGTCGGTGAGGCTGCCCGAGATATGCTGGACGCGCACATTCCGAAGGCCGTTGCGGTCGAGAATGAGCCGCGCCGCGTCCGCGCCCGTCAGCCCGCGGGCGTTTATTACCTTTGAATATTTATTAAACGTGCTTGACACCCTGGCCTGCGCCCACATTCCGAATATGATCGCCGGAATGAGCAAAATAACTGTCGGGTCAAAATAACCAAAATACATAAAAATCCTCCTAACGTAGTGATTAGCGAATAGTGAATACGCGTACATAAAATTCATAAAATCTTTGTGTTGTTCCCGCGAACCGTTTGCGCGCGAACCGTTTGAATTTCTATTTCATTATCTCGCCTGTTTCGATTTCGTGGCCGTTCAGATAGCTTGCGACGGTCATGCGCTTGCCGCCCTTCATCTGTATCTCGCCGACGAGCACGCTTCCGTCTCCGCAGGCGATCTCAAGCTTCTTTCCGCGAACGCCCAGGATCTCGCCCGGTTCGCCCGCTCCGCTTCCCGCCTCGGCGGCGAATATCTTCATGATCTCGCCCTTATATTCCGAGTGCGCGAGCGGCCACGGATTGGCGCCGCGTATCAGATTAATTATCTCGACCGGCGATCTTGTCCAGTCGATCCGCCCGGTGCTTTTGTCAAGCATCGCGGCGTAGGTTGCCTCGGAGTCGTCCTGCTTAATTCTCGGCGCGGTTCCGTTTTCAATGGCCTTTATGGTTCTGACGATAAGCTCACCGCCCAGCGCGGCCAGACGGTCGAACAGCTCGCCCGCCGTCTCGGTTTTTCCTATCTCGGTCTTTTCGGCGAAGATCATGTCGCCGGTGTCGAGCGTCCTGTCCATATACATCGTGGTAACGCCCGTCACGCTGTCTCCGTTTATGACGCAGCGCTGAATTGGCGCGGCGCCGCGGTATTTGGGAAGCAGCGAGCCGTGGACGTTAACGCAGCCGTATTTCGGAAAGTCGAGTATATAGCCGGGCAGTATCTTGCCGTAGGCCGCCACTATAATTATATCCGGATCAAGCTCGTTTAATTTATCAAGAAACGCGTTGTTTTTGAGGGTCTCGGGCTGATACACCGGAATGCCCAGCCTTTCGGCAGCGGCCTTGACCTCGGTCGGCTTAAGCTTGTGTCCCCTGCCCTTCGGTCTGTCAGGCTGAGACACCGCCGCAACAACCTCGTGCCCCGCCGCGGCTATCGCCTCAAGCGACGGCACGGCAAAGTCCGGAGTGCCCATAAAAAGTACTTTCATGCATACCTCTCCAGTTTATATTTTTTATGTCTATATATTATACTACATTAATCAATAATTATCAAGAGAAATTTTGACAGTAAATCACGTCTGTGTATGTATTAATAATTTTCCGATTATAGCCTCGCACCTTTGGCGCGACGGGACGTCGAGGGCGAATGTCCGCTACGACCATGGTGCGCAAGACCCCGTAGGGGCGGACGACCCCAGTCGCCCGTTTTGCCACGCCCCATACCGTAGGGGCGGATATTATCCGCCCGCTTTGCCTCGCCCCTTGGGGAGAGGTGCCCGCTTGCGGGCGGAGAGGGGTTTCCCATGCTAGTTGGAAACACAAACCCCTCTCAGTCGCCTCCGGCGCCAGCTCTCCCCAAGGGGCGAGCCTGACTGGTCACAATAATCCAATCTAATCGCACACAACTATACCAAACCAAAAATCAATTTTCAACGCTTATGACACGAAATGGTCGTTTTGGAGCGTAAACGGGCAAAAATGCGGCGGCTGTATTGACAATTTTATCGGTTCTGTGGTACTATAGTTTCGAGGTGACACAAATGATCGCGATAATCGACTACGGCGCGGGGAACCTGCGCTCGGTGGAAAAGGCGCTTGAATTCTTGGGATTTAAAGCGAAAATCTCCACCGAGCCCGCCGAGATCCTCGCCGCCGATAAAATAATACTTCCCGGCGTGGGCGCCTTCGGCGTCTGCATGGACTCGATAAGAGCCGCGGGGCTTGACGGCTGCATACGGGAAGCGATACATAACGGCAAGCCGTTTTTGGGCATCTGCCTCGGCCTGCAGCTCCTGTTCGACTCAAGCGAGGAGTCGCCGGGCGCGAGTGGGCTTTCGATATTTAAAGGCGGGAACCAAAAAATCCCGTCCGCGCCCGGGCTGAAGATCCCGCACATGGGCTGGAACTCGATCGCCTATGACGAAAACTGCCCCATTTTCCGCGGCCTTGGGAAAGAGCCGTATATGTACTTCGTCCACTCCTATCACATCGCGCCCGAGGACGAGAGCGCGGTTTGCGCCACGACTTGCTACGGCGCGGAGATCCCGGTCGCGGTGTGGCGCGGCAATATCTTCGCCACCCAGTTCCACCCGGAAAAGAGCGGCGACAACGGACTTAAAATACTCAAAAATTTCGGCAGCCTATAGGAGGGATAGCATGCTTGCAAAAAGAATTATACCGTGCCTTGACGTGAAAAACGGACGCGTCGTAAAGGGCGTCAACTTTGTAAATCTCATCGACGCCGGGGACCCGGTCGAGGTGGCGAAGGTCTATAACGAGGCGGGCGCAGACGAGCTTGTTTTTCTGGACATCACGGCCACGCACGAGGCGCGCGGCACGGTTATCGAAATGGCCAGGAAAGTTGCGGAGACCGTGTTCATTCCGTTCACGGTCGGCGGGGGAATAAAAACCGTGGAGGACTTCCGCGAGCTGCTGCTGCAGGGGGCGGACAAGATCTCGATCAATTCCTCGGCGATACGCAATCCGCGGCTAATCTCTGACGCGGCGGAAAAATTCGGCAGCCAATGTGTGGTCGTCGCGATAGACGCGAAGCGGGTTGATGAGTGTTCAAAATGGAACGTCTATATTAGCGGCGGCAGGATCGACACCGGGCTCGACGCGGTCGAGTGGGCCAAAAAAGCCGAACGTCTCGGCGCGGGCGAGATACTTCTGACCTCGATGGACTGCGACGGAACCAAGGCGGGATATGACATTGAGCTGACGCGGACGATAGCGGACAGCGTCTCGATACCTGTGATCGCCTCGGGCGGCGCTGGAACCATGGAGCATTTTAAGGACGCGCTGACCGACGGAAAGGCTGACGCGGCGCTGGCCGCCTCGCTCTTCCACTTCCGCGAGATCGAGATAAACGACCTTAAGGATTATTTAAAATCCGAGGGCGTGCCCGTTAGACGGAGCTGATTTTATGAATTACGAGCAATCAATAAATTACATACATTCTATACCGAAGTTCAGCCGCGTGCTGGGCAACGACCTGCTGCGCGTCCTGCTCGGCAGGCTCGGTGACCCGCAGAAAAGCCTCAGGTTCGTCCATGTCGGCGGCACCAACGGCAAGGGAAGCACGGCGACAATGATCTCGGAAATATTAAAAAGCGCCGGTTACAGAACCGGCCTTTTTACCTCGCCGTTTTTGACGCGCTTCAACGAGCGGATAAGGATCGACGGCGAGCCTGTCGGCGACGAAAGCCTCGCCGAAATCGTGAGCTATGTCAGAAAAATTTCCGAAAAACACGGCGCAGAGGTTTCGGAATTCGCGTTTATAACCGCCGCGGCGATGGTGTATTTCGCGCGGGAGAAATGCGACTGCGTAGTGCTTGAGGTCGGGCTCGGCGGCAGGCTCGACGCGACCAATGTCATTGAAAAGCCCGAGGCGGCGGTACTGACCGCCATAGGCCTTGACCATTGCCAATACCTCGGCGGAACGGTCGGCGAAATATCCATGGAGAAATTGGGCATAGTCAAGTGCGGTTCGCCGCTGGTGCTCTGCCCGAAGCAGGATGCGGTCGTTTTTGAAAACGCGAAAAGAGTGTGCGCCGAGCGCGGCTCGGAGCTTATAATTCCCGACATGCCCGAAAAATACGACGCCGCCGAGCGCTCGTTTTTCTATAAGGGCGAGAAATACTTTCTCGCGATGAGCGGCGGGTTCCAGGCGCTGAACGCCGCGTCTGCAATTGAGGCCGCGAACTGCCTTTCAAAAAGGGGATTTGAAATAAGCGGCGAAAACATAAAAACCGGCCTCGGCCGCGCCATGATCCCCGGCAGGCTGGACCGATACGGAAACGTTATTATTGACGGCGCGCACAATCCTCAAGCCGTCGGCGCGCTGCTGAATGAGCTCAAGGCGCTCGGCGGGCCCGTCCGCTTTCTGACCGCGGTTATGGACGACAAGGATCACGACGGAATAACAAGGCTGATCGCGGAGTTCTGCAAAAGCCGCGGCGCGTCCGTCACGGTGACCGAGCTTGACATGCCCCGCTGCCTCGCCGCCGAAAGCCTCGCGGCGGAATTTGAAAAGCGCGGCGTAAGCGCCGCGGTCATAAAACCGCCCGCCGCCGCTCTGCGAGAGCTCAAAAAATCGGACGGAACGATCTGCGTCTGCGGCTCGCTCTACCTCGCCGGCGAAATACATAAAATCATAAATAAATATTAGCGGACGGCTGATATTTATTAAGGCTCCTCTTCGGGGATCCTTACGGGACGTCGAGGGCGCCGTCCCCTACGAAAAAATGTAATATACATAAAACATTGACACGAACCCGCTTCGCGGCTCCGGCCGCAGCCGTCCCCTACGATAAAAGATGAAATACATAAAATATTGGCATAATTAAGGCCGCCGGCTGTGCCGGCGGCCAATATATTATCAATCATTGTCAACTTCCCATGAGATTATCGCGCCGTCGCTTACCGAAATCTCGGCGGAATACTCGGTCCTGCCACGGCGGAACTCTATGTCGTATACGTCCCTGCCGTCGTCGCGGTCGCGCTTCGCTTCGGTGAACGTCACATCGGCGGCGGTGAGGCCCGCCTTCTGAAGGGCGATCTCCTTGGCGCGGTCAAGTGTGATCTCTCCGCTTACCGGAGCTGTCTGCTGTGTCTGCGCGGCGGGATTTTGGGGCTTCGCGGTCGGCGCGCTTCCGTCGGTCACTATCTTGTCCGCATCGGTCACGGTCGATTTTTTATCGGAAAGCTCCACGCGCTTTTGATCCTCGTACCACGTTACTTCCTTTCCCATTATCTCGCCTATCGCCCTTATCGGCAGATAGGTCGAGCCGTTATACAAAATCGGGTCAACGACTTCGCCGTTAACGTTTTTAAAGGTGCGCTCCGTTCCGTCGATAACAATTGTAAAATCGGGGCGGAGCTCCGCCTGAATTGTCTGAATGACGGTCGCCGCGCAGCCGCCCACGGCCACGCATAAAACGCAGAGCAGAGCCGCCGCCGAAACCGAAACTTTCTTTTTAAGCTTTTTCATTTCACACATCTCCTATCTTTTTGGTATTTGTTATATTTTAACACAAATACCACGATAAAATATATATAAATTGTTAATAAACTATAAATATTCTGTGATTTTTATTAAAGATTTATATTTGATTTGATGGGTCGACGTAGAGGGTTCTGTTTTTTTCGTAGATCACAAAGCCGGGCTTGGCGCCGTTGGGCTTTCTCACGTTTTTGACGGTTGTGTAATCCACCGGGACCTGCGCGGAGTCCCTCGCCTTGCTGTAATACGCCGCGAGGCGGGCCGCCTCAAGCAGCGTCCGATCGGGAGCCTCGCCGGTTCCGTTTGTGCGGATAAGCACATGCGAACCGGGTATCTCCTTGGTGTGGAGCCAGATGTCGGTCGAGTAAGACATGCGGACTGTGAGCTCGTCATTCTGTTTGTTGTTCCTGCCCACGAGTATCTCATAACCGTCGCTTGACGTGAACTTCATGGGCATTGACGCGGTATTTTTCCGCTTCTTCTTTTTGCCGCCGGGGCCGACGGTTTTTATATATCCCTGCTCGCGGAGCTCCTCTTTGATCTCCGCCAGATCGTGCGGCGTTTCGGCCTTTGTAATGCTCTCAAGCACCGTCTCAAGGTAGCCGAGCTCCTCCTCCGCCTCGGCGATCTGCTCCTCGGCGTATTTCTCGGTGACTTTGGCCTTGTTGTATCTCTTATAGAATTTCTGGGCGTTCTGCGCCGGCGAGATCGTCGGGTCGAGCGCGATTTTCAGTTCCTTGTTACCGTCATAAAAATTCTCGACCGTGATTTCGCTCATGCCGTAGCTGACCCTGTGCATATTTGCGGTCAGCAAATCGCCTTTGATCTTATACTTGTCGCGGTTTTTGGACTTTTCAAGATTGTCTCTGTGAAGCGCTAATTTTTTCGAGCAGCGGTCTATGTTGTTGTTCACAAGCTTTAAAATGTCGGCGCTGCGCTGGCGCATGCTCTCGCGCATCGCGCGGGTGACATAATAATCGTCGATCGCCTCGGAGATCGACTCCGCCGCGCGGACATCCGCCATATCGCCGTACTGCTCAAGGCGGACGCATGAAAACGACATCGGCTTTCCGCTCCGCTTTTCATAAACCACGCACGGGTCAAATCTGCCCTCGCGCATATCGTCGATAAACGAGCCGACGAACGTGACGAACTTCGCCTCGTCAACCTCGCTCTTGGCAACCTTGGTATGCCCAGCGAACTTATACACAAGCTCGCGCGCGACGAGCGGGCTCATACCCATCAGACTGCCGAGCAGGAACTTATCGAGCAGGATGTCGCCGTCCTGCCTAGCGAAAAGGTTCATAAAGCTCACGAGCTCGAAATCGTCCGGGGTCAGCTTGTCCTGGCCCGGAGGCGGCTCGTAAATAAAGCCCGGCAGGATCTGGCGCACCTTGCTGACCGTGAAATCAACGTGCTTGGCGCTGTCGAGTATTTTATTGTCCTTATCTATGAATATTATGTTGCTGTGGCGGCCCATGATCTCGGTTATGACCGACTTTGTCTCAAGGTCGCCGAGCTCGGTCACAGCCTCGACATCAACGCGAACAACCCGGTCGGAGCCGGGCTGCGTTATCGCGGTTATTCTGCCGCCGCTTAAATGCTTGCGCATCAGCATGCACATCATGGGCGGCGTCATCGGGTTTTCTTTTTTCACGGTTGTGAGGTGAACGCGGGCGTTTGACGCGTTTGCTGAAAGCAGCAGTCTGTAATTTCCGTCAAAGGTGCGCACGCCGAGAATGATCTCGTCACTCTCGGGCTGATAGATCTTGTCGATCTTCCCGCCCAAAAGCTTTTGATTAAGCTCGCGCACAACGCTGCGCGTTACAAATCCGTCGTATGACATATTTTTCTCCTATTTCAGCAGCTCCGCTTTGTCGGTTTTCTCCCACGGGAGGTCAAGGTCGTCTCTGCCGAAGTGGCCGTATGCCGCGGTCTGCTTGTATATCGGTCTTTGAAGGTCGAGGCTCTTTATAATTCCGCCGGGGGTCAGGTCAAACACCTTGAGCACTCTTTCGGCGATCTCACCGTCCGGGATAATTCCGGTGCCTCTTGTGTCAACTCTGACCGAAACGGGCTTGCTCACGCCGATAGCGTAGGCGAGCTGTATCTCGCAGGCCTTGGCGAGGCCCGCGGCGACAACGTTTTTAGCCACATATCTGGCGGCGTAGGCCGCGCTTCTGTCAACCTTTGTCGGATCCTTGCCCGAGAACGCTCCGCCGCCGTGGCTCGCGTAGCCGCCGTAGGTGTCGACAATGATCTTTCTGCCCGTGTGGCCGCTGTCGCCCTGGGGGCCGCCGACAACAAACCGTCCGGTCGGATTGATATATATCGTCGTGTCCTCATCCTTGAGATCATCGCCGATCACCGGGTCGATAACATATTTTTTTATGTCCTCATGCAGGCGCTCCTGCGAGACGGCCTCGCTGTGCTGAGTTGACACGACGATCGCGTCAACGCGCTTGAAGCTGCCGTCCTCGTTATACTCAACTGTCACTTGAGCTTTTCCGTCAGGGCGCAGATAATTCAGAATGTTTTTCTTGCGCACCTCGGTCAGGCGGCGGGTCAGCTTGTGGGAAAGCGAGATCGGCAGAGGCATATATTCCTCGGTCTCGTCGCAGGCGAAGCCGAACATCATGCCCTGATCGCCCGCGCCTATTCCCTCACCGCTGTCGTCAACGCCTTGGGCTATGTCGCCCGACTGCTCGTCGATCGCAACCAGAACTGCGCAGGTATCGCAGTCAAATCCGTATTTGGCTCGGTCATAGCCGACACCGCGTATCGTCTCGCGGGCAATCGTTTTCATGTCAACATATGTGTCGGTGGTTATCTCGCCAACAACCAGCACAAGGCCGGTCGTGACCGTGACCTCGACCGCCACTCTCGCCTTGGGGTCTTTTTCCAAAATCGCGTCCAAAATCGCGTCCGAAATAAGGTCGGCTATCTTGTCGGGATGTCCCTCTGTCACCGACTCTGATGTAAATAATCTCTTATACATAATTCAAAATCTCCTTTGATATGTCGTCAATATCGCCGCCTCCGTCGATAATGACTATATTATGTCCGTAATTATTTTTAAGGTCCTCGAGCACCGTCATAAAACCGCGCCTTATGCCGCTCATCTGCGCCGCGCTCTGCTCGTAGAGCTCAACATTGTCGCGGCCCGCGTCGATCCTGCCCTTGCAGGTCTCGGGATTGACGTCAAGGAATATGCAAAGATCGGGCTTCGGCAGCTTGGGGCAGCCCAAATTCAGCGTTTTCACCCATTCATAATCGCAGTCGGGGTCGGCGCCCTGATACGCCAGCGACGAGTAGTAATACCTGTCGCATATAACGGTGTAACCCTCGCTCAAATATTTTTTTATTCCGTGCTCCGGATGCGTCGCGTGCTCGATCCTGTCAGCAAGGAACAGCGCGGCCTGCAGATGTATGTCCTTGCTCTCCCTGCCCGAGAGAATACGGTTTAAATAACCGCCCGTCTCGTAATCCGTGGGCTCGTGCGTCACATGGATCTTTTCGCCGCGCGCCGTGAGGCTTTTTTTCAGCAGCTCGATCTGCGAGGACTTGCCGCTGCCGTCAAGGCCCTCGAAAACTATAAACTTACCCATTAGCGCCGCCCTGCCCGTAATAGGCGTTCTTGCCGTGCTTGCGGTTATAGTGCTTGTCCAGAACATATCGGGGCATAAGCCGAACGCTCGGCTCAATCGCCTCACACATAAGCGCCATTTTGGCGACCTCCTCAAGCACCACCGCGTTGTGAACGGCGTTCTTCGCGTCGGTTCCCCATGTAAAGGGCGCGTGGTTCGCCGCGAGCACGCCGGGGACCGCGTCAGGGTCTATGCCTCTTTGCTCAAAGGTCTCGGCGATAACAATGCCGGTGTTGAGCTCGTAGGCTTCCTCGACCTCTTCCTCGGTCAGCGGCCTCGCGCAGGGGATCTCGCCGTAAAAATAATCCGCGTGTGTCGTGCCGTAGGGCGGAATTCCCCTTCCTGCCTGTGCCCATGCCGTGGCGTGGGGCGAGTGCGTGTGGACCACGCCGCCGATGCTTGGAAACCGCTTGTAAAGCTCAAGGTGCGTCGGCGTGTCGGATGACGGGTTAAGATTTCCGTCAACGACCTCGCCGCTTTCCAGATCGAGCACCACGATATGCTCGGGCTTTAATTTGTCATACTCAACGCCCGACGGCTTTATCGCCGCGACTCCGGCTTTTCTGTCCGCCTCCGAGGCGTTGCCCCATGTGAAGGTCACAAGGCCGTGTTTCGGCAGCAGCATGTTGGCCTCGTAAACCCGTTTTTTCAGTTCGTCATACATAATTATTTTCCTCTGTTTATTTCTCTTTTACCGACTTTTTCAAATCCTTGAGGCGCTTCATAACGTCGTTTGCACCTCTGCCGAAGTAATCGTGAAGCTCCTTATACTCGGCGTAAAGCTTGTCGTATATCTCAACGTTTTCGGGTATGGGCTTATAGTAGCGGGTCTTTACCCTGCCCATGCGCCCCGCGCATTCCGCGATGCTGTCATAGCCTCCCGCCGCGGAGCCGGCGGCTACCGCTCCGAACATGGCCGAGCCGAGCGCGCCCGCCTGTTTCGAGTCGGCGATCCTTATGTTCATATTTGTAACATCGGCGTAGATCTGCATCATAAACGCGTCCTTCTGCGCGATGCCGCCCGCGGCGTAAAGCTCGTTCACCGGCACTCCGTTTTCGCGGAAATTGTCAACGATCATGCGCGTTCCGTAGGCCGTCGCCTCGATAAGCGCGCGGTATATATCCTCGGGCCGCGTCAGCAAATTCATTCCGACGATCATTCCGGTCAGATCAACGTCAACCAGCACACTGCGGTTCCCGTTCCACCAATCGAGGGCCACAAGGCCGCTCTCGCCGGGCTTTTTGTCGCCCGCCTTGGTTCTCAAAAGCTGATGGATATTCATGCCGAGAGCCTTCGCCTCGCGGTAATAGCTTTCGGGGACCGAGGTCTTTACGAACCAGTCAAAATGGTCGCCCACGCAGGACTGGCCCGCCTCATATCCCATAAATCCGGGTATAACTCCGTCCTCAACAACGCCGCATATTCCGGGAACAGGCTTTTCCTTATCGCCCAGCAGTATGTCGCAGGTCGAGGTTCCGATTATCATAAGCATCTTTCCGGGCTCGGTCACGCCCACGGCGGGCAGAGCCACATGCGCGTCAACATTTCCGACCGCCACGGAGGTTCCGACATTAAGGCCGGTGATTTTGGCCATTTCTGGCGTGATCTCTCCGGCTTTTGAGCCGATAGGAGTTATGTCGCGGCCTATTTTTTCCTCAACAAAATTTTCAAGCTTCGGGTTCAAGGATTTAAAGAATTCCTTTGACGGAAATCCCTCGCTCTTGCTCCAGAGCGCCTTATAGCCCGCGGTGCAGCTGTTGCGCGTCTCAACGCCGGTGAGCTGCCACACTATCCAGTCGGCGGCCTCGATAAACTTATCCATCGCGTCATATATTTCGGGGGCCTCCTCGGCTATCTGCCAGACCTTGGGGATCATCCACTCGGACGATATTTTTCCGCCGTATCTTTTAAGGAAACTCTCTCCCGAGCTTTCCGCGATCTCGTTCAGCCTGTTCGCGTATTTCTGCGCGGCGTGGTGCTTCCACAGCTTAACGTAGGCGTGTGGATTTGACTTGTACTCGTCGAGGAAGCACAGCGGCGTTCCGTCGGCCTTGACAGGAAGCACCGTACAGGCGGTGAAGTCAATTCCGATGCCGATTATGTCGTCTTTTGAAACGCCCGACTGCTTTATAACATCGGGCACGGTATGCGCCAGCACGTCAAGATAATCCTGCGGATGCTGGAGCGCCCAGTCAACGCCGAGCTTTGTCTTGCCGTCGGGCAGATATTCATACATGACCTCATGCGGATATTCGTACACCGACGAAGCCAGTTCCGCGCCGTTTTCAACATCGACAAGCACCGCTCTTCCGGAAAGTGAACCGTAGTCTATGCCGATCGTGTATTTCTTGTTCACAGGTACCACTCCTTTATCAGAGATTGTTAGTCTTATTATATATAAATTTTAATTATAAATCAAGTAAAAATGCAAATAATTAACAAAATTTATAATTTATTTATATATTCTCTTATAGAGTCACTGTCGTTTGCCGCTTCTTCAGAAATGACGGCCTCAAGGACTGAGTTTAAAACTTTTCCAACTTCGGGGCCGGAAAAGCCCATATCCATCACGTCGTATCCGCTTATTGCCAAATCCTTAATGCTCAGACATTCGCTCTCGGCAGTGATCTCGTCGGCAATTTTAACGACCTCGCGCAGCTCGGCTTTTCGTGTGCCGCGCACATGCTCGGCCTGGGCCGAAACGTCGGCAAGCTTCAGAGCGATCAGCATGTCAAACATTTCCCGTCCGTTTTCAAACTCCGCCGAGATACGGCTGAGCCGCCGCTTCACGCTCTTTTTTGTCGGGCTTATCATATCGCCGTGGTGCAGGACGAGATACTCCGCCCGCTCTTTGGTCCTGTTGTCGGCCTTGAGGCGCTCGAGCGCGCCCGCAATAAGCTCCGCCGAAACAGCGGCATGATCATAGAAGTGGTCGATCCGCGAGCCGTCAGCGAGCGTTTCGCGGGTATGGCAGGCGGGCTTGCCGCTGTCGTGGAACAGCGCCGCGAGCCGCAGAACCGACTCGGGCGGCACCGCGGGAACCGCGTGGATAGTGTGCTCCCACACGTCATAGCAGTGATAAGGGTTTTGCTGCGGAAAATCGAACATCGGCTCAAGCTCGGGCAGGACGCATGCGAAAACGCCGCGGTATTCCCGCAGCACCGTCTCAATATTTTCGCCGCAGAGTATCATTTTAAGCTCGGCGTATACTCTCTCGCTTGAAACGTTTTTAAGCAGCGGAGCGAGCCTCCGCATCGCCGCGGCGGTTCTTGCCTCAATTTCAAAGCCGAGGACCGACGCGAAGCGCAGCCCGCGCAAAATCCGGAGCGAGTCCTCGGAAAAGCGTTTTTCGGGCTCGCCCACGCAGCGGACAAGACGGCGCTCAATATCCTCGGCGCCGCCGAACGGGTCGATGATCACGTCGTTTTCGCAGTCGTAGGCTATGGCGTTTATCGTGAAATCCCGCCTTGACAGATCCTCGTTTATATCCGCGACGAACTCCACCGAGTCAGGGCGGCGGTTGTCGGAATAGCCGCCGTCGACCCGAAACGTGGTGATCTCATACGCCTCGCCGCGGGCGAGAATCGTCACAGTGCCGTGCTTAATCCCCGTTTCGATTATCTTAAATCCCGTTCCGCTCATCGCGTCCTTAACCTCTTCGGGCAGGGCCGAGGTCGCGGCGTCCCAGTCCTTCGGCGCGCCGCCTCTTAAGCTGTCGCGGACGCAGCCGCCCACGGGATAGGCCTTGTGCCCCGCCTTTTCAAGGCGCGATATGATCTCTGAAAGCCGCTCGGGAACGTTTATCCGCACCACTATTCAACGATATAAGCGCGGCTGATAACGATCGGTTCGGTGGGCGTTCCGCCCTCGGGGCCGACGCGGCGAACGTTCAGAAATCCGTCAACGACGTCCATGCCGTCGGTCACCTTGCCGAAGGCCGCGTACTGTCCGTCAAGAAAATCCGCATTGTCATAGCAGATAAAAAACTGGCTGCTGGCCGAGTCGGGGTTCATGGCTCTCGCCATCGAAACCACGCCGCGGGTGTGGCTAAGTGTGTTGCCGTCAAATCCGTTCATCGCGAACTCGCCGGGGATGTTCTCGCCGCTGCCGCCCGTGCCCGTGCCGTTTGGGCAGCCGCCCTGTGCCATAAATCCGTCGATCACCCTATGGAACGTGAGCCCGTCATAAAAGCCGTTTGAGACAAGCTTTTTGAAGTTCTCAACGGTTTTCGGAGCCATATCCGGATACAGTTCGATCGTGAATTCTCCGCCTTTTTCCATTTCAAATTTTACAATGTCGCTCATAGTTTTAACCTCTTTCATAATTATTCGCCGTCGGCTTCCGCTGCCGATCTTGCCATATTTATAACGTCGTCAAAGCTTAGCATCTCGTTTAAGTTATCCGCGATCCGCACGTCGGAACACGCTGTCCAATAATTGCGCAGCTCATAGGCGCCGCATACGCGCTCGATCGTGTGATAGCCGTAGTCCGATGCGACAATGTCGCTGATCTCGCCGATCTTCAGCGCGAACGCCGCGTCCTCGAATGACTTTACCATCTCGCCTTTGGTGAAGGTGTAGACATAGCCCTTCTCGGTCACGCTGTCCTCGTTGAACTCGTCCATAAGCGCCACAAAGTCCTCTCCCGCTTTGGCCCTCTCGTTGACCTCAGCCGCGACGGTTTGTGGATCGCCCTTATCGGTGCCGCTTAAAATAAGCACCTGGCGCACCGACGCGCCCTTATCGTCGGCGTAATCGTTAAGCAGCGAAGCGTCGGATATATATCTGTCGGGATTTTTCTGGAAATCATCGGCCACGCCGTCAAACACCGAGATGTTAGCATACACCTTTTTATAGTCCTCCGCGCTGCTTATGCCGAGCGCGCCCGCGGTTTTCTTAAAACCGTCCTCGCCGCTGCGGCTCACCGCGTCGTCCACAAGCTCCGAGGCGGTTTTTTCAGCCTCGCTGACCGAGTAGCCGCACTCGGCGGCCTTCTGCTTGAAAGCGGTGTCGCCCACCGCGTCCATGACCGCGTTCAGAATAATCACATTGCGGGCGGTCTCGTCAAAATCAAACGTGGATATATCCGCGTTCGGATCGGTCTCATACATATTTGTGACGGCCTCGCTGCAGATATAATATCCGAAGTCGTCGGGTCTCAGCTCCTCGCCGTTAACAACGGCGACAACGCCGTCCGGAAGCTTTTCGCCCTCTTCCTCCGCCGCTTCCCCCGCGGGCGCGGCTGACGCCGAAGCCGTCTCGTCATTGCTTCCGCTTTGGCCGCTCTCGGTCAGTTTTCCGCTGTCCGAGGCCGTTTTTCCGCAGCCGCTCAAAATCAGGCAGAGACAGAAAACAAGCGGCATTATTCTTTTCATCATTTGCATCACCCCGTATTATATTTGGAACTCTATTGTTTGCTTTGCGCGAAGCCGTTATACTCGCCGAACAAGGTCTCCTCGGTTTTGCGCATAAATATCGTCAGTCCGCCGTCCTCGTTAAACGAGAGCTCGATATATATTTTTCCGGCGCACTCGCCGATAAGGTTCGCTTTTATTATAAGCACATTCTTGCCGCTCCAGCCCGCGGACGCGGCGTATGGGCAGTTATACTTCACAAAACCGCCGAACTTCATCGAGGAGAAGCCGAAGCCGATCGTCTGAATTCCGTCCTCAAACTCAAGATCAAGCGCGCCGCTGTTCTTTCCGGCGGTCACGCGCAGCGCCTTAAGCCCCATTGAATTATTCTCAAACTCGAAAACCTCGTCCTTTTCGTATGTATCAAGGCTCATAAGCGGCTTGACCCTGAGATTTTTCTCAACGTCCGAAAGGTCAAACGACTCGAAATCACAGTCAAGGGTGTCATAAACCTCGTCGAAAAACGCGTCAAAAATTCGCTGAATTCCGCCGTGGCGGTCGGTGAGGTCGGCGGTTGTGACAAAGATCAGATCCTTGTCGGGGAAGCATACCGCAAGCTGGCCCGCCATGCCGTACATCATGAAGCCGCCGCGCTGGGTGCGCCACACATGATAGCCGTAGCCCTGCTGCTCCGCCGGGAAAAATCCTTTGGCATGGTTCGGGACCTGAAACGCGGTCATCTCTCTCACATAACCTTCGGGCAGCAGCCGCCTGCCATCCGAGACGCCGCCGCGCATCAGCATGTCGGCAATAACGAGAATATCATACGGCAGAGCCAGAAGGCCCGAGCCGCCCTGACTGACTCCCTCGCCGTCGGGCACGAAGTAGGCCTCGTCCGAAATGGGCAGTCCCTTTTCGCGCACATAATCGACGAGCTTTTTTCCGGTCAGCTTCTCGACCAGAGCCGCCAGCACATGCGACGCGCTTGTGTCATATGAGAACACGGTTCCGGGTTTGTGAGTCGGCGTTTTTACAAAAAAGCTTTTCACCCAGCCCTTGCCGCTGAATTTGTCATAGGTGGTTCCGTTGTGCGGCGTCGTCATCATCAGCATATGACGGATCGTGGTCTGTTCAAGATACGGGTGCGCGCCCTCGGACGGAACATATTCCGAAAAATGGGCGCAGATCTTATCGTCAATCGAAAGCCTGCCCTCGTCGATCAGCATGCCTATCGCGATCGCGGTCAGACTTTTGCTTATCGAAAACATGCGGTGCAGCGATTTTCTGCCGTAGGGCGCGTAATAGCCTTCAAACACCAGCTTTCCCCTGCGCATGATCATCACGCTGTGCATATCGAGCCCGTCGCGCTCAAGGCGGTTCAAAAATCCCACAATTCCGGCGGGGCTTATTCCGACGCTCTCGGGCGCCGCCTTTTCAAACTTCAATTTAGTCACTTAAATTACCTGCCCTTTACTTAATTTTGCAATCAATAAATATTAACATATATATCCTTCTTTTGTCAATGTAAATAATATAAAAGAAAAGCCCGAAATCCGGGCCTTTCTTTGGTTGTGTTTCCGATTACCCGGAAACTGTATGTGTTACAGGGATGTTGGACTTGATGATCATTGAGGCGTTGTTGCTTATCGTGCCGTAGTTTTCCTCAAACGGCACCCACGAGTTGCTTTCCTCGTCAAGGTAATATTTGCGGTCGCCCAATACCTCGGAGCCGTCTCCCGCGACCGTCACCGCGCCGTCCCACACGAGCGTCGGATCCGCGGCGTTTGTATTGAACCGAACGAGCTCTATCCTGTTGTCCCGATAGCCCTCGCGGTATATCGCGTAGTATTTTCCGCCGTCTGACGGCATTTCGGGATAGTCGTCAATGTATGCGGTTTCGGAAAAATCGTTCCAGCTCACGCGGTAGCCGAGGCTCTCGCTGAGCGCGCGCAGGGGTATCATGGTCCTGTCTCCGCGCAGCACCGGATAGGTGTCCATTTCAAAATCCGAAACGTTCACCCTCGCGATATTGCTGCCGACTGTGAATGAGATCACCGTGTCTTTATTCGCCGCGGTCGCGGTCTGCGCGCTGTCGTTCCAGCTCACCGTCATGCCAAGCGCCTCAAAAATTTTCCGCATCGGCACCAGTGTCCTGTCATTGAGCAGAATGGGGTCAACGTCAAAATCAAGGAACTCGCCGTTCAGGCTTACCAGAATTTTATCAAGATTCCCGTCCTCGGACGCGGGCCAAAACGGCTCGCACCATGTCTTTCTCTCGTCGGCGCTGAACAGCCTTTTGCCGTTTCGCAGCGTCACTACATATTTTCCGCCGCTGCATGCCGCTTTTGAGGGCAGCGCGTCAAAATGACTTTTTCCAACGCAGCAAAAATTATTGTCAAGAAAATATATGTCGCTGCCTAAGTTTTGGAAATTGCCCTGAAAATTCGGATTGGCGTCCCACGCCTTAAAGCGCAGCATGTATCCTTTGCCCGTCTCCGTGACCTCGAAATTGTCAAGGTTGCCCGCGAGCAGCTCTTTTGTTTCGACGTCCGCGCCACTCATATACCGGTCGTAATACTTATTGTATATGGTGTTATAATCGGGAAGCGGCGTTTTTTCGGACTTAAGAAACGTCAGCTCCGGCTTTTCGTCGGAAATTCTGAACGCGTTTTTAAGACCGCCGAGGTAGTTCACCGGCAGCAGCGTCTCAAGCGAGAACTCCACGGTCTCATGCGGCGGAAGCTCCGCATATGCGCAGGTGTCGGTCACAATGTTCGTGCCGTGTCCGCCCTTTGAGATGATCGGATGCTCCGTGCCGCTCCGCAGACTGCCGTCCCTGTTCCTCATCGTGACTATAATTCCCGCCGAGGTCGCCGCGTCATAATTAAAATACCTCGTCCTGTCGCCGTTGTTGGTTATGCGCAGATTATAACGCTCGGTCACTCCGTAATTGCCCATGCTGCATCCGTAGCCGTGATTGTCGCGGCTCACGTCAAGCTCAAAATTCGGCGAATAATTGTCGGCTGTCATGCCGCTTTCGGGAATATATTCCTTGCTGTCGCTGTGGCGCGTGTCAAACACCCACACGCTGTCGCGTTTGCTTTGCGGCACGTTTTTGCCGTAATAATCAAGTTTTGAGGGGTCGTAATATTTAAACGCGAGCATGTCGGACTCGGCGGTTATATATTTTGACCAGATATCGTCCTGCGGGTTTAAATTTGTGACCCAGCTTTCGACCGTGACGGCCTCGGGCGTGTACTGATTTTTAAAGGTGACCGGAAGATAACTGCCGTCCGCAACGCTGTCGTCGATCACATACTCAAGATCCGCCTCGACTTCGGGCAGGCTGTCGGCCACGCCTTTTAAGCATCTGTCGCGCAGATATGAGCCGAAAGCAGTCTTGTTCCGATCAAAACCTGAGCGATCGCCGAGTTTTCCGTCCTTTGAGCGGAGCTCGACCACATTCATGTCGACCCTTCCCGAAAGCAGTTCGGTGTCCGCCGTCATAAACACCGGCAGGATCATTCCGCAGGCGGAATAATTGTCAACATAGCTGCTCAGCCACACGGTCTCGCCCTTTTTTATCGTCACGGTCTTCGGCGAATAACCGCTGTTTTTAAACACGACGTCGGAGTTCAGCATATATATGTCGCCGCCGAGCATTGTGGCGACCGCGTCCTCGGCTCCCCATGTGGGGTACTCGTATTTCATGTTCCCGCTTCCGTCAACGTACCTGCGGACCTTCGGGGTCTCAAACGCGGCCCGGTTTATCCTCAGCACCGAGTCCTCTTTCGCGGTTATCTCAAGGTCAAGCTCCACGTCAAAGCCGAGCCCCGCGGGGTTATAGTTTTCGTCATATCCGTAGGTGTAGTTGATGTGGGTCAGATATATGTAATATCTGTCGGGGCTGAGATCGGGATTTGACATCGCGTATCTCGGGCTCGGATTTGAGGAGTCCGAAAGATACTCCCTGAATATGCCCTCGGTATTATTGCAGTAAATAAACTTTCCGCCGCCGACCGGCTCAAAATTCAGTTCCGCGGGTTTTATGCCCTCGGCGAAACATATACTTGACAAGAGCGGCATAAACAGTATAATAAAGATAGCGGCCGCTGACCTGAGCGCCGCGGATAGATCCGTTTTAAAACTCGTTTTCATATAATTCATCCTTTCAAATTTGTCCTTATGTTTTATATGACGACGAAAACCGCGGATTTGTTCCACAAAATCAGAAAAAAGTTTACAACGGGAGAAATTTATGTCTGTTACCATAGCCCTCGCGGGGAACCCTAACTGCGGCAAAACCACAATATTCAACGCCCTCACCGGCTCCGAGCAATACGTCGGCAACTGGCCCGGCGTCACCGTTGAGAAAAAGGAGGGGCGGCTTGTTTCCGATCCCGAAATAACGATCGCCGATCTGCCCGGCATCTATTCGCTCTCGCCCTACACGCCCGAGGAGGTCGTGGCGAGAAACTATCTTGTGTCCTCGCCTCCCGATGTTATCCTTAACATTCTCGACGGAACCAACATTGAGCGCAACCTCTATCTCACGACCCAGCTCATGGAGCTCGGAATTCCCATGGTCGTTCTGATCAACATGGCCGACGTGCTCGAAAAACGGGGCGACGTGATAGATCTGAAGAAATTCTCAAAGGCGCTCGGCGGCTGTCCTGTGTTTGAGGTCTCGGCCTTAAAGGGAGACGGCCTGCGCCGCGCCGTTGACGCGGCGGTCGCTCTCGCAAGGAAGCCGTCTAACACAAATCCTATCGGATTTTCGGCCCCGGTTGAGGAGTCTGTGCTTGAGATACAAAAAATAATCTCGCCCGCGTGCCAGCGCAGGGAACAGCGGCGGTTCTTCGCGGTCAAAGTCTTTGAACGCGATGAGCGGCTTTCCGAGCTTATCGGCGAGCTTCCCGAGCGCGCCGGGATCGAGGAGATAATCAAAAAAACCGAGAAAAAGCTTGAGGACGACAGCGAGAGCATAATCACCACCGAGCGCTACGCAAAAATAACCTCGATAATAAAAAACAGCTACATAAACCGCGCGGGCGGCGACGCGCTTTCCGAGAAGATCGACAGCGTGCTCACCAACCGCTGGGCAGCGATCCCGATTTTCGCGGCGGTTATGTTTGTTATGTATTATGTATCGGTAACGTCGCTCGGCGCGATGTTCTCGGGCATAATAGAGGACAATATTTTCGGCGACTCGGGAATTGTGCCCGTTGCCGTCAGAGCGTTTCTGACCGCGATAGGCACGCATGAGAAGCTTATCTCGCTGATAATCGACGGCATAATCGCGGGCGTGGGCTCGGTGCTCAGCTTCGTGCCGCAGATAATGATACTGTTCATATTCATGGCGTTTCTTGAGGACTGCGGATATATGTCCCGCGTGGCGTTTATTATGGACGGAATTTTCAGAAAGATCGGGCTTTCGGGCAAGTCGTTCATCCCGATAATAATCGGCACCGGCTGCGGCGTTCCGGGAATTATGGCCTCGCGCACAATCGAGAACGCAGCCGAGCGCCGTCTGACGATAATCACGACAACGTTTATCCCGTGCAGCGCCAAGCTGCCGATGATCGCTCTGTTTTCGGGCGTTTTCCTCGGCGGCGCGTGGTGGGCCGCTCCCGCCGCGTATCTCATCGGGGCGCTGGCGATAATCATATCCGGAATAATTTTAAAGCGGCTCAAGCTGTTTAAAGGCGACTCAACGCCTTTTATCATGGAGCTCCCGCCGTATCATCTGCCGATCCCGAAAAACGTGTTTAAAAGCATGTGGAACAGGGTCTCGTCGTTTGTGAAAAAGGCGGGTACGGTTATCCTGCTCTCGGCGATCGTGATATGGCTGCTCTCAAACATCGGAATAAGCGGCGGACGCGTCGGATTTACCGACGACTTTTCGGTGTCGATCCTGTCATACATCGGTGGGGCCTTCGCGTGGCTGTTTAAGCCGCTCGGCTTCGGAACCCGCGAAGCAGCGGTGGCCGTGCTCTCGGGCCTTGTCGCCAAGGAGAACGTGGTCAGCACTCTCGCCGTGCTCTATCCCGGCGCGGATCTCGCATCGGCTCTGACCGGCGCGTTTACGCCGGTTTCGGCATTCGCGTTTCTGGTGTTCAATCTTTTGTGCGCGCCGTGCGTGGCCGCAATGGCCGCTATCGCCCGCGAAATGAGCAGCAAAAAATGGACCGCCTTCGCCCTTGGCTATCAGACGGTTTTCGCATACGTCGTATCATTTTTGATATATCAGATAGGCTCGCTGCTTATATAGCCGCGTTTGACACGAATAATAAAAAAATTATATAATAATCGGAACACAAATGAAAACGGGAGGTTTTTATATGCTTGAGCAATCTAAAAAAGAATTTATTGAGTTTATGATGAGCGCGGACGTGCTCCGCTTCGGCGACTTTGTGACAAAGAGCGGCAGGAACACGCCCTATTTTGTCAACACCGGCAATTACAGAACCGGAAAACAGATCGCGACGCTCGCGAAGTTCTACGCCGCGCTGATCAAAAACGAGTGCGGCGATGAGTTTGACTGCATGTTCGGCCCGGCCTACAAGGGCATTCCGCTCGCAGCCGCCGCTGCCGCCGCGCTGTATAACGAGCACGGGATAGACAAGCCGTATTTCTTTAACCGCAAAGAGGAAAAGGATCACGGCGAGGGCGGCTCACTGGTCGGATATAAGCCGCAGGACGGTGACCGCGTGATCATTATCGAGGATGTTATCACGGCTGGCACGGCCATACGCGAGACGGTTCCTATCCTGACCGCCGCGGCGGACGTGAAGATTCCGCACATGTTCATCTCGGTCGATCGCTGCGAGGTCGGCCGGACCCCGGGAAAAACGGCTGTTATGGAGGTCATGGAGGACTTCGGGATAAACGTCCACGCGATAGTGACCGTCCGCGACATACACGAATATCTAAAGCAGTCCGGCGAATACGCCTCCGTGCTTAAAAACATGGAAAGCTATATGGAAAAATACTGCGTGCTGTAAATTATTAACGGGGAGGAATGAAAATGAAAAAAGATTTAAAAAGATTGTGCTCGTTTATGTGCGTCGCCGCGCTGATGGTCGGATTATTTGCGATAATTCCGGAACCGGTCGCGCTCGCGGGTAACACCGGCTCAATAAATATGCCGCAGACCATAGCCGCCGGAGAAAATTACTCCGCAGCGATAACCGAGGACGGCGAACTTATGGTGTGGGGATCAAATTACAGCGGCAACCTCGGAGTGGAAAGCGACGGCAACTATGTTATTGAACCGACAAAGAAAATGGATAACGTTGTATCTGTATACGCGTCAAATGAAATCTCCGTTCCTCTTTTCGCGGCAATAACCAAAGACGGTAAACTTTGGACATGGGGTATAAATGACTTTGGCCAGCTTGGCAACGGAAACACAACAAACACCACTGTTCCTCAAAATATTATGACGGACGTAAAGGCCGCGGCCGTCGGATTTAAACATGCCGCGGCGATAAAAAATGACGGAAGTTTGTGGACATGGGGCCTTAATAACAAAGGTCAGCTCGGCGACGGCACGACTGATAATTCATCTGTTCCGAAAAAAATCATGGACAATGTGACAGCAGTATCTGCGGGATTTTGGAGCACAGCAGCCTTAAAGGACGACGGCACACTTTGGTTTTTTGGAAATAACAGATACGGGCATTTTGGCAACGGAACAACCGATGGCAGCCTCACCCCGCTTCAGGTATTGGACAACGTTTCGTTTGTTCAGATTCGCGAGGATTGTACAGCAGCCTTGAAAAATGACGGCACTCTCTGGATGAGTGGAACTAATCTTAATTATGAGCTTGGATACGCAGGTGAAAGAACCAATCCAAATTTTACCCAAGCCTTGGATGACGTAAAATGCGTCAGCCTCGGTCACAGGTCTACAATTGCAGTCAAAAACAACGGAGAGCTTTGGGGCTGGGGCGCCGGCGGAGCGCTGGGCGACGGCAAAATTGATACATTTAATCTGCCTCATAAAGTAATGGAAAATGTAAACTCGGTTGCCGCCGGATATGATCATTCGCTTATTTTAAAAGAAGACGGCACTCTGCTTTCATGCGGAAGAAATTATAGCGGTCAGCTCGGTGACGGAAATTGTCAAACAAACACTCCCACATTAATTCCGGCCCCGGTAAAAATCGGCAAAGTAAAAACCGTGGTTGATGAACCCGAAGTAACACCCACTGCGGAGCCCACGGCTACACCGACTGCGGAGCCCACGACTACGCCGACCGCAACTCCCACTGCGGAGCCCACGGCGACACCAACTGCGGAACCGACCGCAACTCCGACCGCGGAACCCACGGCAACGCCTACCGCAGAGCCCACGGCAACACCTACCGTGGAGCCCACGGCAACACCTACCGTAGAGCCTACGGCAACACCTACCGCGGAACCAACGGCTACGCCCACAGCAGAACCGACGGCAACACCTACCGTTGAGCCCACGGCTACTCCGACCGCGGAACCCACGGCAACGCCTACCGCAGAGCCTACAGCAACACCTACCGCGGAGCCGACCGCAACTCCTACCGCGGAACCCACGGCAACGCCTACCGCGGAACCGACCGCTACACCCACTGTGGAGCCCACGGCTACACCCACCACGGAACCAACGGCTACACCCACTGCGGAGCCCACGGCAACACCTACCACAACTCCGACCGCGGAGCCCACGGCTACGCCGACTACGGAGCCCACAGCAACACCTACTGTGGAGCCGACCGCTACGCCTACCGCGGAGCCGACCGCAACACCCACAGCGGAGCCGACCGCTACGCCCACCGCGGAGCCAACAGCTGCACCCACTGCGGAACCGACCGCAACGCCAACAGCGGAACCAACGGCTACGCCTCTTCCGAACGGCATAATTTATCTTTCGGAGCCGACGCTTGACGGAAACACGGTCAACGCGCGCGTTCTGAACAACAGCGGCAAAGACGCTTTGCTCATAGCCGCGGTATACGACGGAGACGGCACAATACTCAAAGATGTTAAGATCATCAACCTGGGTCAAGGCGAAGTCAAAGAGATAACGCAGAGCTTAAACATCTCGGACGGAGATATTATCAAAATCTTTTTGTGGGATGAAAAGCTCGCCCCGGCCTGTCCGCCAAAGATACTGAAATAAAAAAACAGGCGCCGCCCGAATGAATTCGGGCGGCGCGTATTTTTTATTAATCCTTCGCTTTTGTCGCTATCTTGTCGAGGATAAGACTCATAAACTCGCCCATGGGCATTGATCCGATGTCGCCGTTCTTTCTGTCGCGGACGGAGACGGTCTTTTCCTCCTGCTCCTTCTCGCCCACAACAAGGATATACGGCACGCGCTCAAGGCGGGCTTCTCTGATCTTATATCCTATCTTTTCCTTTCTGGTGTCAAGCTCGTTTCTTATTCCGCGCTTGTCAAGTTCGGCCTTAACGCTCTCGGCGTACTCCATGTACTTATCCGAGATCGGCAGCACCTTGACCTGAACCGGAGCAAGCCATGTGGGGAACGCGCCTGCGTATTTTTCGATAAGCAGGGCCAGCGTTCTCTCGTAGCAGCCGATCGAGGTTCTGTGGATGATATAGGGGTTCTTTTTTGTGCCGTCCTTATCCACATACTCCATGCCGAACTTCTCGGCAAGCATCTGGTCAATCTGAATGGTGATGAGCGTGTCTTCCTTGCCGAACACATTCTTTATCTGAATGTCAAGCTTGGGTCCGTAGAACGCGGCCTCGCCGACACCCACAACATATGGGATCTCAAGGTCATCAAGAATGGTTTTCATAACTCCCTGCGCCTCGTCCCACTGCTCGGGCGTGCCTATATATTTTTCGCGGTCGTTCGGGTCCCACTGTGAAAATCTGTAAGAAACGTCCTCGTCAAGCCCCAACGTCTCAAGCATGAAATTGCACAGCTCGAGGCAGCCCTTGAACTCGTCCTCAAGCTGCTCCGGGGTGCACATCAGGTGGCCCTCCGAGATCGTGAACTGGCGCACTCTGATGAGGCCGTGCATCTCGCCCGACGACTCGTTTCTGAACAGCGTCGAGGTCTCGTTGAGGCGCATCGGCAGGTCGCGGTACGAGCGGCCGCGGTTCAGAAACGCCTGATACTGGAACGGGCAGGTCATAGGACGGAGCGCGTAAACCTCCTTGTCCTTTTCCTCGTCGCCCAGAATAAACATGCCGTCTTTATAGTGGTCCCAATGGCCCGAAATTTTGTATAGGTCGCTCTTGGCCATCAGCGGAGTTTTGGTGAGCTGCCAGCCGCGCTTCTGCTCCTCGTCCTCGACAAATCTCTGAAGAAGCTGAATGACTCTCGCGCCCTTGGGAAGCATGATAGGCAGACCCTGACCGATATAATCAACCGTGGTGAACAGCTCAAGCTCGCGGCCCAGCTTGTTATGGTCGCGCTTTCTCGCCTCCTCCATCTGCTCAAGGTACTCGTTAAGCTCGGTCTTGTTTTTAAACGCCGTGCCGTATATGCGCTGGAGCATCTTGTTCTTCTCGTCGCCGCGCCAGTAGGCTCCGGTGGCGCTCAGCAGCTTTACCGCCTTGACCTTTCCGGTATAATTCACATGCGGGCCCGCGCAAAGGTCGGTGAACTCGCCCTGCTTGTAGAACGAGATCGTCTCGCCCTCGGGCAGGTCGTTGATGAGCTCGATCTTGTACGGCTCATCCTTCATAAGCTCAAGCGCCTCGTCACGGGGCAGCTCGAACCGTTCGATCTTAAGGTTCTCCTTGGCGATCTTTTTCATCTCGGCCTCGATCTTCTCAAGGTCGTCATTGGTGAATGTGTGCTCGGTGTCAAAGTCATAGTAAAAGCCGTTGTCGATCGCCGGGCCTATCGCCAGCTTTACGTCGGGCCAGAGGCGCTTTATCGCCTGCGCCATAACATGCGACGCCGAATGTCTCAAAGTTTGCAGTTGTTCGTCCATTTCAAAAAAATCCTTTCTATAATTAGATTGTTAATTTATTTCTAAAAACAAAAACACCCCAAAGCACGGAAATTCCGTGCCTTAGGGGCGCGTGTCAACGCGCGGTTCCACCCTGATTTATCGCTTTTTATGCCCTTGTCGCGGACGGACGGCGCCGCTTAGTCGGTTGCCCTTTCAGCGCGCAGCTCCCGAGTGGTGTTCACACTCCGCCCGCACGGAAACGCTCTCAGCCCGCGGCGCTTCCTCTCTTTGAGCTTTTACGGTGTGCTACTGTCTCGTTCATCGCTCTTTCAGCATAATATCACGTTTTAAATATTTTGTCAACAGTTTTTATCTGTTTTTTAAGTCATTCCAAAAAAACCGACAAATTTTTCATGCGTATATTAATGCCGTGATTTACAGATAATATTGTTACAGATTTTGTTTTAAAACCAAATTTGTTTATAAAAATAAAAATAAAGGAGCGAAATATATATGAAAGCAACCGGCATCGTCAGAAGAATTGACGATTTGGGAAGAATAGTAATACCGAAAGAGATAAGGAGAACTCTTCGCATACACGAAGGCGATCCACTGGAAATTTTTACCGAAAATGACGGAGCGGTAATTTTTAAAAAATACTCGCCGATCGGCGAGCTGGGCGAGTTCGCGCTGCAATACGCCGACACTCTGAACAAATCCACAGGCCTTCTTACCTGTATCACCGACAAGGACAGCGTTATCGCCGCCAGCGGCGCGGGCAAGAGGGACCTCAAGGAAAAGCGCGTCTCGGGCGAGGTTGAGCGCATAATGGAGAAAAAGTCGCTGTTCTGCTCGACCGACGAGGGCGGCAGCATCAAGATAATCGACGACAGCGACAAATACAAGGCGGGTGTTGTCGCACCCATCGTGCATGACGGGGACCCCGTCGGCACCGTCATCTTCATCGCCGAGCCCGAAAAGAGCATGAACGAGGTTGAGCAAAAGCTTGCCGAAACCGCCGCCGGCTTCTTGAGCAAGGCCCTTGAATAGGAAACAAATCGCAGGAACGCCGCGCTGACGTTTCTGCGATTTTTTGTAATTCTATTCTCAGACCCGTACGAGCGGAAACGAGGACGCGGGCGAGGCATTGACTTCGTACATAATGATACAAAATTTGAGAGAGTGCCCGATACTAAAACACATAGTTTGCCGGTTGTTTCTGCGTATATACAAAACGCGGCACAGCAGACGGCAGATGTACAAGCCTCTGCCCAGGTCGTCCAAAACGCTTCTGCTGAAACCGCTTATAATACTGACAATATATCACAAAACAACAGTATTGTCAACAGCAATATAAGCGAAAACATTTAAAATGATACATAATTAAAAGAGGCTGTTCCTCACCCCATATGGGCCGCCAAACGGCGGACACCATAGCCGGGAGCATAGGAACGACCTCTGATAATATTAATATATCAAAAACAAAAGACAATGTCAACAGTCAATCGGCGCGGAGTTGGCGGAGCAAAAGTAATTAATTTTGCGAACGTACCTTTAGTATAAAAAATGATGTTACGCCTATCAAGACCCGGCCTAAAACAAAAATCGTTTCGCAGAGAGACGTAACATCTGTTAATAATACTATACAACAAAACAATGATGGGGTCAAGAGGAATTTCGATAAAATAAAAGTCAGCAAAGGTCGCAGAGCAGAGGGCTCCAATTGTCCAAGCTGGCAGACACCATTGATGACAATAAAAATATACCGCAGAAAGAGGACATTGTCAATAAAAATTCTGAAGAAAATTTTGACTATAATGTCCGGTTCAGTTTACATAGCGATGAGGACGACGGTCTTTTGCCGTGGGTTGGGACATCATTGATTACTACGAGAGCGGAAAAATACCCGAAACCGCCGCGAGGTATGATGATATTAAGTTTTCGATCAAGAACAGCGAGAACAGGTCTCAATCAACTCATACTGCGGAGCAACAGCGTATTATACAGGAATACGAAAATGCGGTCGACAGCGATCTGCTTGAATTTATTAAATATGCGAGAGAGCATAAAAACGACAACAAAACAAGCATTACGCTATCGGAAGTGAGCAGCAGGGCCGCAAAGGATATAAAAAACCTAACAGGTATTGATGTTGACGGATTTGAACATAATATGCGCGCAAATACGGTAAGGCATATTGACAGTGGACACGGCATTAACGGAACAACCGATAAATCTATGTCTGACGACAGGGATATAGCGAGGATAAATTATGTTCTTGAAAATTATGATAATGTGGATTTGATTAGTAGTATAAGCCAGGAATTTATAGACAAAAATCAAAACAAAGCTCCGATGGTGCGTTATTCAAAACGAATAAACGGAAATTATTACGTTGTTGAAGCTGTACCTGATACCCGGGCACATAAGCTGCAAATAGTATCTGCGTATAAAAATAAAGCCGCAGAGCAGCAAGCACTGATAATGCGAGATAACTCGCCCCAGTTGCACGCCCGAGACGTAGATGCTGATACGACTTTTAATAGTGCTACTATACCACAAAACAGGAACGGTGTCAATAGTAATATAAACGAAAACATTAAAAATGATACAAATTTTGAAGGAGTGACAAATAATGGCGAAGGACAGCGAAACGTATATACTGACCGAGGCGGCGAGCGGGCGGACCGTGAGGGTACCGCTGTCGAAGCTCTCGGAGTGGGAGAAAGGGCAGGAAAAAATCAGACAGGGCGAGAGGCCGCAGCCTCCCGCAGAGTTTACGTGGAGACTGTTCGGAAAAGCGGACAAGCCAAGCGGCAGGTAATAAGCGGCATAAGGGCCGAGGTTGTCGTCGAAGAAGCGTATAATGATGATATGCGGGCTTTGGCGAGGCGAGCTGTATCGCGCGGAGCGAAACGCGTTGTGTTCTACGTCGGAGACGCGCAGGTATGGATGCACGGCAAGCTTAAACGCGTAAACGGCTTTAAGCTGAATGATAACACGATCGCAGTAAGGTACGACAGCACGAAATATACGCCGGAGCAAATCATAAACCATGAGCTGGCGCATATGAGAGCAGGCAGTGCGAAGTATGACAGAGCTGCAAATATCATAAGAAACAGCTTGTCGGTCGCGGAGCAAATGCGGATCGTGAATGAGCTGTACAGAGATTATCACGAAATGGCAGACGGCAACGAGGACTACATATTTGAAGAATTTGTATGCGATGTCCTGTCGGGCATGAGCGAATATTCCGAGAGGTTTTCGGACGTTGCCGACGGTTTCTGGAATGAGACAAACGAGGCCGCCGAGAACGCGTACAGCGCGGCGGATTATACCGAGAGCGCCGACGCGGGAGGAGAAAGGTATTCGGCGAAATCGTCCATAAATCAAGACGACGTACAGATTTTGCAGTCGATAGGTAGGAAAAGCGTAAACATGTTCACGGTTGAGGACAGAGAAAAAACAACGGCTCTTGCGGAAAAATATTACCGCGAAATGGGTGTTGAATCTCCGTTTTTCAGAGCGTGGTTCGGCGATTGGAGAGAAAACGACAATACGCCGATACATATCGTGACGGAAAAGGGCGCGGTCAGAGGCGTTACACAAAACGCCGATACCGGCTGGAATATTCAGGTGTCGGGTAAGGTGTTTAACGAATCGCGTCATGCAGGCAAAAATAATGTTTCTGCAATGCCGTATCTTGATTATATAAATTCTATTGTGGAAAACGCAGTATTGCTTGACAGCTATTCCATGGGCAAAACCAAGTCGCCAAATTCGGTTATGATGCACAGTTTTTACGCACTTGCCGACAGGGGAAACGGGGTAGATCTGCTGAAACTGTATGTTGAAGAAATGTATGATCCGAATACAAACGGTACAAATAAAAGGAGTTATCAATTACAGAATATATACAAAACTCCGTTGAGAAGTTCAGGGTTCAGCAATATGAGCTTAGCCCCATCATCTCAACGGAGTACATACACTATATCAGATTTATTCGGACTTGTCAAGAGCATAGACAAAAATTTTAAGCCACAGAGTGTACAATTGTCAATGATGGGTGACACAAAATTAAAAGAGGCTGTTCCTCACCCACATAAGGGCCGCCAAAAGACGGACACCCTAGGACGTGGCACAGGAACGGCCTCTGATAATATTAATATATCAAAAACAAAAGACAATGTCAACAGTAATATAAGTGAAGACATTAAAAATGATACAAAATTAATATAAATTAAGCTACCAAAGGTAACCCCGCTGGAGCTTTAAGCTCTAAAACGGGTTATCATACCTCAAGTAGCGATAATACTGTATCACAGAATGAGCAGAATGTCAAGAAAAATTTTGGCGAAAAAAATAACGGAGTTCCCAACCAGATGAATTCTGATATGGGGTTCAATGACTCCGTTAGTACAAAAGCCAACAATGGACTACGAGCAGAGGGCTCCAATTGCCCAAGCTGGTTCAGTCCATTGATGACAATAAAAGTATACCGCAGAAAGGGGACATTGTCAATAAAAATTCAGAAGAAAATTTTGACAATAATGTCCGGTTCAGTTTACTGAGCGAAGATGCCGCGTTTGAGGACGACGGGCTTTTGCCTTGGCAGCGGGATACCGAGGCTAAATTTATCAGATAATAAAATCCGACATAATAATGTTGGAGACATAGGCGTATTCCGGGCGGAGCTTTATCCGTCCGTTTTCTTTTATCAGCGCCTTTGTGAGGTTCAGATGCTTGTTCAGCGGCCTCGCGAAAACATCGGTCATTTTCGTTCCGAACCTTTGCTCAAACTCCGTTTCCGAAACGCCCGCGTCAAGGCGCAGACCGAGGAACATGAACTCGCTCATCATATCCTCCGCGCTCTCTTTTTCCGCGGTTATCCGCCCGCCGCTTCTGACCGTCTCAATATATTCTTCTATTCCCAAAGGGGTTGAGAACCTTCTGCTGCCTGCGAACGAGTGCGCTCCCGCCCCGAAGCCGATATAATCGCCGAGCCGCCAGTATATGAGATTATGGCGCGACTCAAATCCGGACCTCGCAAAATTGGAGATCTCGTAACGTTCATATCCGCGGCGTTTTAAAAAATCCACCGCCTCGTCATACATGGCACGGTTTTGGTCGTCGTCGGGGATTTCAAGCGCGCCGCGCTTTTTCATCTCATAAAACGGCGTTCCTTCCTCGATTTTAAGCGAATAGGCCGAGATATGCTCAGGCTCAAGAGCCGTGATCTTCTCGAGAGTATCGCGCCATATTACCGGGCTTTGACCCGGCAGGCCGAACATCAGATCGACCGAAATGTTCTCAAATCCCACACTCCGCGCGGAATTAAAACAATCGACAAACTCGGAATGGGTGTGGATCCTGCCGAGCCGCGAAAGGATTTTGTCATCCGCCGACTGGCAGCCGACGCTGAGGCGGTTGAAGCCCGCCACGCGGAGCAGAAGCAGCGCGGCGCGGTCAGCAGTTCCCGGGTTACACTCGATCGTGATCTCGGCGCTTTCGGAAATATTAAATTCGGCTCTGAGCGCCGCCAAAATGTCAATAATTATTTCCGTATCAACCGACGTCGGGGTCCCGCCGCCGAAATAAACCGTGTCAACGTCCGCGCCCTTAAACGGCGAGTTTTCGATCTCGCGGACGACCGCCGCGCCATAGGAATAACTCATATCCCGAAGCCCGGGATATGAGTTAAAGTCGCAGTACAAACACTTTTTAACGCAAAACGGAATGTGAACATAAATTCCGGTCATATAATTCCCCCAAATTACTCGTCAAGCTTGAGCACCGACATAAACGCCTCCTGCGGCACCTCCACGCTGCCGACCTGGCGCATGCGCTTTTTGCCTTCCTTCTGCTTTTCGAGCAGCTTCCTCTTTCTGCTTATGTCGCCGCCGTAGCACTTGGCAAGCACGTCCTTGCGCATCGCCTTCACAGTCTCGCGGGCGATGATCTTTCCACCCACAGCCGCCTGGATCGGCACCTCGAAGAGCTGGCGCGGAATGACCTCCTTGAGCTTTTCCGCCATCTTCCTGCCGCGGGGATAGGCTCTGTCGGCGTGAACGATAAACGAAAGCGCGTCGACCGCCTCGCCGTTGAGCAGCATGTCAAGCTTCACGAGATTTGATTTCTGATATTTCTCAAACTCATAGTCAAACGACGCGTAGCCTCTTGTTCTGGATTTTAAAGCGTCGAAAAAGTCGTAGATTATCTCGTTGAGCGGCATCAGATAATTGAGCTGGACCCTGTTCGGGTCAAGGTATTCCATGTCGATATACGTTCCGCGGCGGCCCTGGCACAGCTCCATAATGCTTCCCACATACTCCTTCGGCGTAAGTATCGCGGCGCGCACCACGGGTTCTTCCATATAGTCGATCTCCGAGGGCTCGGGCATATTGGTCGGGTTATCCACGCTGATCGTCGTGCCGTCGGTCTTTATCACCTTATACTCAACCGACGGAGCCGTCGTCACAAGGTCAAGATTAAACTCTCGCTCAAGCCGCTCCTGAATGATCTCCATATGGAGCAGCCCCAGAAATCCGCATCTGAAGCCGAAGCCGAGCGCTATCGAGGTTTCGGCCTCAAAATTAAGCGCCGCGTCGTTGAGCTTTAGCTTCTCGAGAGCGTCGCGCAGATCGTCGTATCTGGCGCCGTCCGCGGGATAAATTCCGCTATACACCATAGATTTGACATCTTTATAGCCCGGCAGCGCCTCGGACGCGCCGTTTGAGGCCGTGGTCACGGTGTCGCCCACGCGTACGTCCTGAACGCTCTTGATGCTTGCGGTTATGAAGCCGACCTCTCCGGCGGAGATCTCATCCGCGGGCAGCATGCCGTTCGGCAGCAGATAGCCCACGTCAACCACGTCAAACTCGCTGCCGGTGGCCATCATTTTTATCCGCGTGCCCGACTTGAGGCTGCCGTCCATAACGCGGACGTAGACTATGACGCCCTTGTACGCGTCATAGTAGGAGTCAAAAATAAGGGCCTT
>CANQKC010000018.1 GCA_947624305.1 uncultured Monoglobus sp.
CAAATCAGAAAGAGGCGATGTTTATGTGTGTATAATTTCTTCGCTTTTTTCTGTCTACTTTATTGACATTAATCCAATGGAATCCCATTTGGCAGCTCCAAATATTGACGCAGAAATTCCTCGTTTGCTTCTGCAAATGCTTGGATTTCCGTCCATTCGTTGGCGTTCGCAAGCGTCGCAAACAGTGTGATTGCGATACAGTCGCTTGCCTTGTGCTTGATTTTCCACGGTTGACGTTTATCCTCTACATATTCTAAATACTTTAATACTTCCAGCATATACTCATCCCCCTTATGGATTTAAGTATACACTATTTCTTCCATTTTTTGTGTTACAGTTATGTTATTTTTTCATGCGTTTGACGTGTTAATATATAAGACGGATCAATGTAAAAATTCGCCGCATGAATTATGCGGCGATCAGTTATACTATGTCTTCGGGGAGTTTTAGGTGTTTAAGCGCAAATTCACAGCATTGCGTAACCAATTGGTTAAATGAAATACCTTGACTTTCGGCTATTTTTTCCATTTCTTCAATTAAATCATCTTTCATTCTTATTGTTCTGTTGGAACTGTGAGGTTTTTTTATTATAAAATCCATTACGTTTCCTCCTCTCGGATATATCAATTCTAACCTATTTTTAACACTTTATATATAGTCAAATAATGAATTAATATTATGTTCAAAAATTGCTTGCAAAGCAGAACGATATATGTTATACTGTATACATTGAGGTATTTATTAAGGAGGCGATAGGGTATTAAAATATTTACAACATAATGTTGAAACATCAACAACCACGATTAATTATTAAAACTAAAGGAGGAGTAAGAATGATTAAAAAAACCATGCGCATTACCGCAATGATTTTGATTATTGCGATGGTTGGAGGATTAGTTCCCGCTTCGGCGTTTGCACATGATATGGATCAGAATGAAGACGGATCCGCGGAGCTTACGCAGGGAGAAGATTTTGATCTTAATCCGATTTCCGAGAGCGCCGCAGACTTGAAAACGGCAGATGAGAAAGTATTTTCCGCATCGGTATTGCCGACCGCCGATCCGTCGGGCAGGGCCTATCCGTGCGTTTGGAACTTCAGCGAAGCGCCGTTCATGGTAACGGACGAGGAGGGAACACATCCTGATTATAACGTATTTCCAATTGATTTATCAATGGATGACAGCCGCTGCGATGTGCTTACCGACTCAATCACTCCCGAAAGATACGGAGGTCTGAAATACAGCTTGGATTATGATTCATACGGAGCGTATCAGTATCATTCATATGTCAGAACATTTGCTGATGGGAGCGGTTACACTATGCAGCTGAAAACCCAAGGCAGGAGTACGCTGTATGATGATCATAAAGATCGCGTGTTCAGCTTTACGCCGGCTGTTGACGGAACAGTAACGGTTTATGCCAGAGCAGGAACCGACTCCAGGGATCAGGAATTGACGATTTCTCAAGGTGACAACAAACGGACAGATATAATTCCGTCATATAATAATGAGACTGTAAACGGGGTTTATCCTTATTATTCCATGTTGATCTCTGCCGGGATCGAGGTCAATATAGCATCAACAGCGAACCTTGCGTTCTACGCTATCGCGTACACCGAAAGCAGAGAACCTATATCTCCGTTTTTATGTAAGAAAAACGATGACGGAACTTTAACACTGACTGCGTATGCCGGCGTTGTTGAAAGCGTTGAAATTCCGGATAGTCTTAACGGTTTACCCATAACTAGCATAGGAGATAACGCATTTGTCAACAGATCGGGACTTTACAGCGTGACTGTTCCCGAGAGTATACAAAGCATTGCCGATAATGCGTTTGATCTGTGCCCGAATTTAATTCTCAGGGTGTATCCGGGCTCATATGCCGAACAGTATGCCGTCGATCACAACATCTCGTATGAGTATACAGAGTTTACAACGAACAGTATAAAGCTTTCGGTGACAGATGAAAACGGCGTACCCATAATCGGCGGATACACTGTTAATTGGTATAACGCCGCAGGAGACCTTATTTCAAGCGGCGGGACATTAAGCGGAGCAATTCCGGGCGAGGAATATAGCTATAAGATAGTGCTTGAGGAGGAACTTGGGCTTAAATACCTTCAGCCGGCGGAAACTGTCGTTCGGGCGGAGAGCGGAAACAGCGAAATAGCGGCTTCGTTGAAAAGATTGGCGGCAATTAAAGTCAGCGGAAAGGTTGTGAATAAATCGGAAGAGCCGTTTATCGGCGCCGATGTTTTGATTTCACAAACAATCAACGGTTCTTTCAAAAACGAGGTAAAAATCGTGACAGGCGCGGACGGTGTGTTCTCGGCAAATGTGCCGGCGGGATTTACCACGGTGGAAGTTTCCGCCAACGGTTATTATAGCGCGGAGACCTCGGGAATTATGCTGAATTCCGATTATGATGCGGGCGTCTTAACCTTGGAAAAGCTGCCTGACACCAAAATTACTCTGGCGCTCAGTAAAATTGAAGCTGTGGTTCAGGGGCAGTCGTCAGTCCCCACACCGATAATGAGCTTTGACGGCATAGACATAAAGCTTTTCAACAAAACGAAGGGGATAGAGCAGAGAATATTGGCGGCTCAATACCCCGATGTAACTATTGACAGCGCCGAGGCGGAAGTCGGAGATGAGCTGATAATCAGCTTGAGTGATAAGAACGGTACCATGAAAGCCGAACCTGTGACAGCGATCCTTGACGATGATAAAAAAGCGTTTGCCTCTGCCGAGTTTACCGAAAACGGCAGATTTAATGCTAAAATAATATCTGACGGAACGGCATCGGTTATTGTGTTTGATGCAACCGGAACTTTTGTAAAAAAGTATGATCTTAATTCAATGATTACAAGCGATCCGCTGCCGGATGGTGAGTACACGGTTATATTCATAAAAAAAGCGGGGCTTTTGCAAGCGGTTGAAAACATTTCGATCCTTGCGGATCTCGGTTTGGTATCGGGAGTCGATTATACAGAGAAAAAAGTCAATATCAGCAGCGGGGTTATGACCGAGATCGGCAGTGTTGAGGTTCCCGAGTTTGATGAGACAAGGCTTTATTATACAACCAAGGAAGATACATATTTTATGTCCGCAAACAACACATACACTGTCGGCCGCCTTGTAACGCTGATCGCCAGATACAAAGTAAGCGAGGAGCATGAAACGTCGAGCGAAAAACTTATTTTTGAAATACCGCAAAATGTCACATTTATTGACAATAGTTTGGTGCTGAACGGTGTGTCGGTTCCGTATTCTGTTGTCGGAAATAAGATATATGTAAATGCGGATGCACCCGAGGGCACGGTTAAGTTTTATGCTGTTTCAACAGTTGAAGGCGATTACGGAATAAATGGTTATCTTTCGCTTGATGTCGATGGAAAAAACGTGATGCAGCCGATCGGTACAGCTTCATTTGATGTTGAGAGTCTGAGCCTGACTGTTCCGGAAAGAACAAGTCTCAATAATGTTACGGTTCTCGGCAAGGCGCCCGCGGACAGTGTTGTCACGGTATATATGGACGATAATGCGGTTGACAGTTTCAAAAGCAACTCAAACGGCACTTGGTCTGTCAATATTAATTTGAATGAGAAATATAGTGTTAATTATCATACAATATATGCTTCTGTCAAAACCGAATACGGCACGGTCATGACAAGCTCTTATACTTTGATTTATGACAAGAACTGCGCGCAGCTTAACAAAGTCACGATGTATAACACGGCGCATCCCGCCGGAGTGCATGAGCCGGTCCAGAACGAGACGGTTTTTAACTTTTTAAATCCGCCCACGACAATTCAGTCATACAGAGTTTGGCCCGGCTATCCAAAATTCACATTTGCGATCGACATTACGGGCACGGTTGAAAATGTGATCCTTCACGTCAAGACCAAGAGAGGCGAGGTAAGAAGCTATAACGCGCAGTATGATGAGGTTAAAAACCTTTGGCTGGTAGTGGCGGATTTTCAGGATTATTACGATTCTCCCGTCAATGTGGCTGTTGACTTCACACAGCCTGATTTAAAAGCTGTCGGTTCGCGTCAGGAGTTTAGCGATATTAAGGGTGAGTCGGATCGGGCAATTGCGGAGATAGAGGAAAGCGCGGCCCAAGATGAGATTATTATTAATGATATGGATAGTATTCTTGACAGTATGACAGCCGATAATATCACGTTTGACGAGTATGAAAAAATGCTTGATCAATACAACAGTGAGTTTGACCGTCTGTTTGAGAATTCCTTGGGCGATGAATCCGTGTTGGCAGCTTCGGCCGATTATGACGCATTAAATATGGATGAATATGCCGGCATGACCGAGGATGAAATAATAGCTTCTTTTGAGAACGAGTATGACGCTATAATTAAAGATATAGAAGAATTAAACGCGAAAACGAATGAGGAATTAGCTAAACAGGAAGAGGCTGAAAAAATTATAGCGGAGAGCTTTATCACAAAAACTTGTGACGGTCTTACTCCTGAAGCGCTTGAGGCCGATGGATTTACAAAGATCGATTTAGACGACAGCAGTGCGATCTATATTAAGGCCGATGGAAATGATGTTCATATGGTTGATTTCAAAACCGATACCTATAATATAATTAAAGGTGTCGCGGATGAACAGATTACCGGTGCGTTAGAGAATTCGAGAGAAATAACCGCGTTGGCGGCCGGATTTGATGAGACCGCAAATGCTGCCGACGCAAGCGCGATCGATATAATTACGAATATTATCGAGAAATCAACGGGATTTGTTAATGAACTTAATCAATTTGTAATTGAACGGTATAAACCCGTAATGGAACAATTTAAAAACGAAAGAGATGACGCCATAAAAGAACTTCAAATGTATAAGGACAGACAAGCCGCTTTTCAAAAATGGATCAAAAAAACTAAATCGGTTACGCCGGATACAAGCAAGAAGCTTCAGTATAAAGCTATATCATTAGCCAAAAAGAATAAGGCAGCATGGCAGGAAGCGCAGCGAAAGGTTCATGAAATATCTGTAAAAAAGATTAAACCCATAGAAAAAATTTTAAATATTTCAGAAAAACTTGTAGGCAAATTATTGACAGTTATAACAGTGACATGTGAAATAATTAAATCTTTAAAGAATGCGGTTGAAATATGGAAAAGTTTTCCGCCCGAAACCGATTGCAACCGCGAAGATTACAATAAGGCTGTAAACTCTCTGGCATTTCTTGCTACGACAAGCGCATTGTTTTTGGGGGTGATAAGTGCGGTATCTACCATAACAATCGGGACCGTCGCCGGTTCGTTGTTTGCAACCGGAATAACTGCCGGCGCTGCTATAATACCTGCGATTTTGATGGGTGCGCTTGGAATTATTGCCCAAAATTTTATAGCTAAATATGTTGAAAGTCAAATCAAAGAGTATTCCGAAGTGGTGAAAGGTTGGGGGCCGATACTTCAATGCATAATGTGTGACTGCACTAAAAACGGCGGAAAGTGTACCTGCGATGATGATCCTATTCCGACAGAAAGACCCGTGCTCGAGCCGGCGGGAGGACAGAACAATCCCCGGTGGGTTTTGCCGGATCAAAACCCGCTTTCAGACCCGTCCGGATATGTGTGCGAGAGCGTGGCGTCAAACAGGCTGGAGGGCGTTACCGCCACCGTATATTACATGGATGATGAAACAGATGAATTCGGTGAACCCACCGGAAATCAAATTTCGCGCGAGTGGAACGCGAATGATTATGATCAGATAAATCCGATGATCTCAGACAAATTCGGAGAATACGGCTGGGATGTTCCCGAGGGAAGTTGGCAGGTTAAATTTGAAAAAGAAAACTATGAAACCGCGTATTCCGAATGGCTTTCAGTGCCTCCGCCGCAGACCGAGGTAAATATTGCCATGGTATCTCATGAGGCGCCAAAGGTCATGTCCGTGAAGGCATATCCCGACAAAATAAGAATTACCTTCAGTAAATATATGCGGATCGATTCGGTGAACGGTGAAAGTGTTGCAATAAACGCGCATGGGGAGCGCATTGTGGGAGATATTCAGCCGTGCGATGCGGAATTTGCGTTTGACGATCCGAGTGTTATGTATGCCAAAACATTCATTTTTATTCCGGAGTCAAATATCTCGGGCAGCGCGGATGTTGTCGTGTCTGGTGCGGAGAGCTACAGCGGAACGGAAATGACCGCGCCGTACAACACGGAAATTCCGGTTACATTGGAGCCTAAGTCAATAGAGGCGGCGGACAGCGTTGATATTAAGTATAACTCCGAAGCGGTTCTGAAGGTCAAGGTGGCGCCCGCGGTCGAAGGGTCGACTTTAAGGATCAGGAGCGCAGCGCCGGCGATCGTTTCCGCAGGAACAGAAGCGGCGGTTGGAGCGGATGGCACCGCGGAAATCAAACTTAGCGGAAATCTTCCCGGCAGCGGTGATATAATTCTTGAGGCCGATGGCACGGATTTGTCAAAGACCGTAACCGTAAATGTTTTAATGAACATTGATGAGACAACGACCGAAGAACTTTATATAACGGCCTCATCGTCGGACGGCGGTACTATATCGCCTTCGGGAAAAATTGCCGCTCATATGGGTGACAGCATGAATTTTGTAATCAATCCGAGCGACGGATACGTTGTGGATGACGTTTTGGTTGACGGTGTTTCAATTGGAGCGGTTTTGGAGTATAATTTTGAAAATATTTCCGAATCGCATTCAATCGAGGCAAAGTTCAGACTTGTTAATAGCGGAGGCGGAAGCTTTGGCGGAGGTGGAGGCGGAAGCTTTGGCAGCAATGCACAGCCGACACCGGCGCCGACAGCCGCGTCAACGAACGGCCCCGAAGCTTCGGTTTCACCTGATGAAAATAATAAATTACCGTTTTCGGACGTTAACAAATCGGATTGGTTCTATGAGAGTGTTAAATATGTGTATGAAAATAATATTATGATCGGTGTAGACACAACTCATTTTGAGCCCGAGACTTCAATGAGCCGCGGTATGCTTATAACCGTCCTCGGAAGATGCGACGGCGTTGACGTTTCACAATACACAACGGTTTCGTTATCGGATGTTGCGCCGTCCGAATATTACGCGCCGTACATTGCTTGGGCGATGGCGAGCGGAATTGTTGACGGTATCGGAAACAATATGTTTGCGCCGGATGATTTGGTCACACGAGAGCAAGCCGCAAAGATATTTACCGGATATTATGCGTATTGCGGTGAGGATGTGGCAACGACACAGCAGCTCACATATTCCGATGCGGCGGCAATAAGCGATTGGGCAGTTCCGGGAGTTCGGTTCTGTTTATCAAAAGGCTTGATGCAAGGCAAAGAAGGCGGTGTTTTTGACCCGTCGGGTTATACTGCCAGAGCGGAAGCGGCAACTATTCTTATGAGAGGAAATCTAAAATAAACCGCTGTAGTTATAACGCTAAGTTCCGTGTTAAGCGGAGCTTAGCGTTATTTTAATAATATATGAAAAAAGCTCCGCTTCCGCGGAGCTTTGATTTACACTATGCGTTTTGAGTTTACATATTCGCGCCAATCAAGGTCGCCGTTTTCTATTCCCATGATGAGCAACTCTGCCGTGGCGATGTTCGTCGCCAGCGGAACATTGTGAACATCACAGAGCCTGTACAGCGAGTCAATGTTCGGCTCATATTTTTGTTGAGTCAGCGGGTCGCGGAAGAACAACACCGCGTCGATTTCGTTATAAGCTATTCTGGCGCCGATTTGCTGGTCGCCGCCGTCCACGCCCGGTAAAAAGCACTTTATTGGAAGTCCGGTCGCGTCGGATACCACAGCTCCCGTTGTGCCCGTAGCGCAAATATTATGCTTTTTTAAGATCGCGCTGTATGAAATACAGAAGTCGATCATTAAATCCTTCTTTTTGTCATGTGCTATGAGCGCTATATTCATTTCCTTCGCCTCCTTGCAAATTCCATAGTTATTTTCCGGTCATTCATATCAAGCAGTCTATGAAAAGCACACAAATATAAATATATTCGGTCACCACAACCAAACATTTGCCGCATAGGCGCGGCGCTTAATTATTAAGCATTTTCAACCATATAAACTATATCACACAATATACAAATTGTAAAGCCTTTTTTTAAAAAAAATTATTAAAAATATTTAACTTCAGTCAAAAAATGTCATATTTTTTAATATTGGACAAAAATAATGTGTGGTTAACTGAAATTTTGTTAATCAACATAATCGTCTGTTTCGTTATCCGTTTCATCGGAGCTTTTCGTATCGGCGCCGTGATAAAGGCTCATGTAGCTTTCAAACACGTCCTTGGCGATCTGCGCGGCGAACGAGCTTGTGGCGCCGTGCTCTATCACAGCCGCGACAACGATCTCGGGGTCGTCATACGGCGCGAAGCCGGTAAACAGAACGTTGTCGGCACCGTCCGAGACCTCCGCGGTTCCGGTTTTGCCGCCGACCTTAAGAGATGAACTGCCGAAAACCTTGGCTGCGGTTCCGTCGGCGACAACCTGGCGCATGCCTTCCTTCACGGCGTCAAAGGTCGAGTCGCTTATCGGGTTCTCGGAAACAACCTCCGCCTCGTTTTTCAGCGCTTCCTCGCCCGTCTCGTAATCCGCGATCCGCCTTACGAGGTGGAGCTTGTAGCGGGTTCCCTTGTTGAGGATGGTGCAGACATAGCTCGCGATCTGGGCCGGCGTGAAAAGGTTGTCCGATTGACCGATCGCGGTCTGCAGCACGTCGCCCGGATGCCATTCGCCGCCCGCGGCCTCTCTTTCCTTGGGCCCCGCGACAATGCCGCTGCTTTCGGAGAGCTCAATGCCCGTGGGCTCGCCAAGGCCGAACTTTTCGCAGTACTCGTCAAGGGTGTCTATTCCCGTCTGTCTGCCCACGTCGTAGAAGAAGTAGTTGCACGACACTCCTATCGCCTCCGACACGTTGATAGTGCCGTGAGTGCTGCCGCTTGAGGAATATACCAGACATGTGGGGCGGTAATCGGAATAATAGGTGTAAACGCCGCGGTCGGTGATGTATGTGTCCGGAGTTATAATTCCGGTTTCAAGACTCGCCACAGACGTCAGCATTTTGAAGGTTGAGCCGGGGGCGTAGGCGCCGTTTAACGCGCGGTTAAACAGCGGTTTTGACTCCGCTTTAAGCAGTTTGTCATAGTCCTCGGTAAAGGTTTCGGGGTTATAGCTCGGATATGAGGCGATCGCCAAAATTTCGCCGTTGTGCGGGTCCACCGCGATAACCGCGCCCGCGCCGTCTGAGCCCACTGCCGAGGTCACGCCCGTGCGCAGAGCCTTCTCGGCGGCTTCCTGAAGCGACGCGTCTATCGTGAGCTCGGCATATTTGCCCGGCTGCGGCTCGCGATAGGCGACCTCATCGTCATATCTGCCGTCGGTTCCCAGGCGAACGCTGCGGTAGCCGTCGGTGCCTTTAAGATACGGCTCAAGCACCGCTTCAAGGCCGTCCTTTCCGATTATGTCGTTCATGCCGTAGCCCTTGTCCTTGAGCTTTTCATATTCCTCGGCGTATATTATTCCCGTTCTGCCAAGGATATGCGCCGCCATATTTCCTCTGGCGTAGGTCCTTACCGCGTCGGTCACAATTCCCGCAAAGCCCGCCGGCACATAGGTTTCCTCAATTTTTTGCAGAACTATATCATTTACCTTGCTCGCCATGGTGAACGGGTTCAGGCGGCCGAAATTGCGCTGCTCCATCTCATATCGCACCGCGACGAGGTCAACCGTCATGTCATCGCCGTATTCCGCCGATATATTGTATTTGTCGGCGTAGTGCGCGACGATCTCCCTTAATGTGCCGTAGCCGCTGACGTCGTTCTCGGACTCCCATTCGGCGATCTTCCGCGGATATTCCTCGCTCTCGGGCTCTGTATCCTCAAAGTCGTATTCGGGCGCGTCGGTATCCGCGCTGTACCTTATCGGGAACGACGAGGTATAGTCGCAGTCATTTTCGTGCAGCAGAGTGATTATGTCTGCCAGGTTGGCGTTAAGCTCATCGTCGGTTATGTCGGTCTTAAAGATCTGTATGCTGTAGCCGGGCTTGTTTTCAACGATCGGCACGCCGTTCCTGTCAAAAATCTCACCTCTCGGGGCCTTTTTGACATAGGTCCTGACCGAGCTGTTGTCCGCCATTGTCCTGAAATTTTCGCCGTTCACTATCTGAAGGTTGTAAAGGCGCACCGCGCAGACGAGCGCGAGCAGACAAACAAAGCCTCCTATTATCAGCGCCCGTATTGTGTTTTTGTTAAATTCCATATCTATCACCGAAATGTGTTAAGATTTTGTATTTTAAGCAGCTTTGTCGTGTGTCTTACGCACCATACGGCAGGAACGATCAAAATGCCGTTCATCACCGCCTCAATGATTATCGTCTTGAGTATATAAAGCAGCGGGGCCGCTATTTCGAGTCCGGCGGTGTATGGGATCAGGCAGATGATCTCAACGCCGGCGGTAACTGCCGCTCCGATTGCCATAAAGATATAAAACGGAGGCGCCGCGTAATAGCCTGAGACGATCGCGCCGGTAATATATCCCGCCGCGGCGAATGCGATCATATTGGCGCCGAGCATCCTGCCGCTCATGAAATCGAAAACAAGGCCGAAAATCATTCCGCAGACCATGCCCTGTATCTTTCCGCCGCACACCGCGATCGCGAGCGCGGCGACAAGCAGCAGGTTCGGATGAACGCCGAACACCGTTATATAGTTAAACATCAGAGTTTGCAGGATTATGGCTATGATCAGCCATGCTCCGTGGTGAACCGTTTTCATGCTTCAGTCTCCCGTAACAAATTTATTCTTCCTCGTCGGCGGAGCTGCCCTCGCCGCTCTCGTCCGTTTCGGTTTCAGTGTCGGCGTCGCTGCCGCTCTCGTCGGCTGTCTCGTCGGTATCCCCGTCAATATCCTCATTTTCGTCCGAGTTTTCGTCGGCGTTTTCGTCGTTGTCTTTGCTTTCTGCCTCATGCTTTTCGCGCTCGGCACGGTCGATCTCGGCCTGTTCCTGCTCGGCCTTTTCGCGGGCGGCGCTCATGTTGGCGTTTTCCTCGTCAAGCACGATGTCGATGTTGTTGGTTATTACGAACACATCCCTGAGATTGCTGAGGTCCGCGCCGGCGCCTACGATCGCGTTTTGCGTCATGCTGACGGTGTCCTCGCCGATCTCAAGCACCTTGCCGAGGCGGAAGCCCGCGGGGAATATGCCCCCGAGGCCTGTTGTGGTAACATAGTCGCCCTCGCGGATATCCGCGCCTCTTGAAAGGAACGAGAGGCGGAACTGCATTTTTTCGCGAAGCTCCGTGTCGCCCTCGGCGATACCGAGATCGCGCGAGCGCTCGACCATGACTCCGGCCGAAAAGCCGGGGTCCGTTATCGTCATAACGCTTGACCAGTTGGTTCCGACGCGCACGACTTTTCCTATCAAAAATCCGTCACCCGAGATAACAATATTATCCTCGGAAATACCGCTGTTTCTGCCTTTGTCGATAGTAAATCCCGAGAACCAGTTTGACGGCTCATCTGCCGCCACCGAGACGGCGGTCATATCAAGATCGGGGTTGTCGTTCCGAAGCTCAAGCATTCGTTTCAGGCGGTCGTTCTCGGCGGCAAGATCATCGCCGCTCGCCGCCTTTTCATATTCGGCGTTTTCGAGGGTAAGCTCGTCAACGCGGCCCCTAAGTTCTTTCAGCAGACCGAGACTGTGGGTCACGTCGTACACATTGTCGCCTATGTTCTTGAAAAACCGCTGTACCGGCGTCATGACCGAGAGAGACGCGTCCTCAACCGCGGCTGTGCGGCTGCTGTCGATCCCGAAGCGGATAAGCAGCGCGGCGATCAGAGCCGCGCAAATTCCGATTATTATGGCTGTTCTATGATCGTTTATGAATTTCAAATTAATCTACATCCTTTGGGTTTAATGGGGTTTTCTTGTTCCCGTGCTGAGCAGCGCTGATTTGAGTCCGCCCTTGGCCGCGAGAGCCGCGGCGGCGCCTTTCGCATTCGCGATGAGCGCGTCTTCCGCCATATAGACGTTAATGCCCGTGCCGCTTTTGATCAGCTTGCCGAGGCCTCTTAAAGCTGAGCCGCCTCCGGTCAGGATTATTCCGGTTTCCAGGAGATCGGCCGAAAGCTCGGGAGGCGTTTCCTCAAGCGCGGCGCGAATTGTTTCAACTATCCTCGAGACGCTGTCCCGTATAGCGTTGTTGAGTTCGTTTGAGCTGACCGAGACCGTCTTGGGAACTCCGCTGTACATGTCCTTGCCCTTGACCTCCACAATGTCGGTGCTGAGCGAGGGCAGCGCGTTTGCAAGTCTCAGCTTGACTTTCTCGGCGGTGGTCGCCGCGATCTCAACGTTATATTTCTTTTTTATGAGCTGAATTATGTCGTTGTCAAGGGATCTGCCGCCAACCTTCACCGATTTTGACACAACGACGCCGCCCAGCGATATGACTGCCGCCTCGGTCGTGCCCGCGCCCACATCGGCAATGACATAGCCCTTTGGCTCGTTTATGTCAATTCCCGCTCCGACAGCGCCCGCCAGTGGCGTTTCGATCAGGTAAACGTCTTTGACTCCGGCGGATATTGCCACCTCTTCAACGGCGCGCCGCTCAACCTCGCCTATGCCCGAGGGCACGCAGACGGCGGCGCGGACTTTTGTAAACGCGCTGCTCAAGCCGCCCGACAGCAGCTCCTTAAGCAGACCAACCGCCGCGTCAAAGTTAGTTATCGCGCCGTCCTTCACGGGTTCGATAACCGTGAGGCTGTCGGTCGTTTTGCCGATCATCTCAAGGGCTTTTTCGCCCGCCGCGGCGATCTCGCCGCCTCTGAGCGCCACAACGGTCGGCGCGTTCGCTATAAGCCGTTTTTCCTTTCGATTGTATATCCGTGTGCCGGATGTTCCCAAATCTATTCCCAAATCTATCGCCATAATTAACCTCCGCTCTATATCAGCGGCTCAATGCCGAAATTTTCCCGCAAAACGCGGTCAAGTCTGCCAACCGGAAGACCTACCACGTTAAAATAATCGCCGCGAATTTCCTCCACCAAAAGGGAGCCGTATTTTTGTATTCCGTAGGCGCCCGCCTTGTCCATCGGCTCGCCTGTCGCTATATACCTTTTGATCTGACTGTCGGTCAGGTCATAGAATTTGACCTCGGTCTCAACGTATTCATTCACGGTCTTGCCGCGGCCTACGACCGCGAGCCCGGTGTATACCCGATGCGTTCTGCCAGAAAGCAGTCTCAGCATTTCGGCTGCCTCGTTCTCGTCCGCGGGCTTCCCCAAAATTTTGCCGTCGATCGCAACGACCGTGTCCGCGCCGATAACCACCGCGTCGTCTCCCTCAAGCTCCGCCACGCAGCGGGCCTTGGTCAGCGAGAGCCGTTTGACCGTGTCCTCGGGCCGCTCTCCGGGTACCGTGATCTCCTCGCAGTCCGCGGTTTTTACCTCAAAGTCGATTTTAAGATTTTCGATCAGCTCCCGCCGTCTGGGCGAGGCCGACGCCAATATTATTCTCATATATTCAAATCCTTTTATTATTATGTTCAATTGTCGGTTTTATTCGTTATCGCGCCTTTGTTAAAATGCAGCCGCGTAAATTCCGCGGGTTTAAATCCGCTTCCTAAGCATGCGCCGAGCGCGCGTTTGACTTCCGCGGCGCTCTCGGTCGTGAAGCTCAGGTTAAGCAGAGCCGCGCCCGATTTTTTTACCTCGCCGATTTTGTCGCACATGAAGGTGGGCAGGCTGTTCAGCACCACCGAGCGGCAGCTTTCGCCGTCGCGGATTATCGGGAACTTTTTCCCGAGCCTGTCGGTGAGGAAGTGTTTTCCGCCGCCGCAGGGGCAGGGGCCGAGGTTCCTTGTCACGCAGTTTTCGCACAGCATAAGCGGCTGGTATCCGTAAACCGTGACAGAGGCGGGGATATTTTCCGCGATGCCGCGTATCTGCGCCAGATTGAGCTCGGGCGACAGCGCGACGGCCTTAAGCCCCATCAAATTTTTGAGGAACTCCGCCGACACACTGTTGGTGACGTTGAGGCGCGGCCCGCCGTACAGCTCAAAGCCCTCGCGCCCAAGCTCCGAAATGTTTTCGACGCGGAGCTTGGAAAACCCCGATTTTTTAAGCCCGTCGAGCCTATGCTCGTATTCCTCATATTCGCCTTTGTGCATTACCGCCCGCGGCAGGATCATTATTCTTCCGCGTTCCGCGGCGAAGGCTTTCGTGTTCCGCAGGAGCTCGTCGATCGGAACGCCGATCAGAGCGGCGCGGCTCCCGCTCTCGGCCTCAAATTCAAGGACGGAGCGGAACTGTTCAACGTTCGTTACGTCCGCCGTGATCCCGCGCTCCGTTTCGGAAACATTCCTCGGCGGAGGCGGAGGAGGAAGGGTAGTGTTTTGCAGGTTGTTTTTATCATAATTTTCAAGTATTTTTTTCTGTATTTTATCAAGCGCGTCACGCCGCAGCGCGTTGATCTCGCTTATCGGAGCGAAGCCGCTCCCGCTACTGTCGATCGCAATATCTTCAATCGCGAAGATACCGCCGCCGGTTTTGGAAAGCTGCGCCTTAAGGCGCCCGGCGTCCATAGGAGCGGATCTGGCGGACTGAACATCATGACCGCCCTTCACGCTTGCGGTCGATCCGTCCTTTGAGATCAGCGTAAGCACCGGCGCCTCTCCGACGCGGAACTTAAGCCGCGCGCTCAAGGGGATTTTAAACCCGCGCTCCCGCTCAGCCGCCTCGTCAAGGACGCGTTTTTCGGTCTCGGCGCCGCCGCGCTTGTAAGGATTGTCGGGCTTGTCGAACGCGAACATATCCCTGCCGGGTTTTCCGTCAAAATATCCCGAGCTTTGGCCGCCGCGAAAAAATATGCGATCAAGCACGTCAAGCTCGGCCTTTGTAGGTTTCCGCCTCTCGTCAAGGCAGCGGCGGTAGGCGGAAGTCACCGCGGCCACATATGCCGGGCCCTTCATTCTGCCCTCGATTTTGAGGGATGAGGCCCCGCACTCGTATAATTTGTCGATCTCGCTGATCAGCGCCATATCCTTAAGGCTCAGAACATGCTTTTCGCCGCGGTCGGTTTTATACGTCCGCCTGCACGGCTGGGCGCATTTGCCGCGGTTGCCGCTCCTGCCGCCGAGCGCGCTGCTCATGAGGCACTGTCCCGAATATGACATGCACATCGCGCCGTGAACAAAAATCTCGGTCTCGATCCCGCAGTTTTCGGAGATATATTTTATCTCGTCAAAGCTCAGTTCTCTGGCGAGAACCACCCGCGAAAATCCCAGCTCCGCCGCGGCCTTCGCCCCGGCAAGGTTGTGGATCGTCATCTGGGTGCTGGCGTGGAGCCTGAGATTTAAGCCGCGCTTCCGCGCAAGATACGGGATCGACATATCCTGCGTGATCACCGCGTCAACGCCCGCGCCCTCCAGAAATTCAAGATATTCCGAAAGCTCGCCGAGCTCTCTGTCGCCTATAAGCGTGTTGACCGCGGCATAAACCTTTTTGCCGCGGAGGTGGGCGGCGCTGACACATTCCGCGAGCTCGCCGCGCTCAAAATTTCCTGCATAGCTCCGCGCTCCGAAGGATTTTCCCGCGAGGTAAACCGCGTCGGCGCCCATGGCGAGAGCCGCGTCGAAACATTCGCGGTTCCCGGCGGGACTGAGCAGCTCGGGCGCCGCGCATTTTCCGTCAGTCATCTGCCTCATTCGTTCAGTCGGTCGTTTTTTTCGGCATGCCGCGGCCTATCACGCTTGAGCCGTACTTGGCCTGCATTTCCCTTATCTGCGGGGAGTCCTGGCGACTGCGGTCATTCACCGAATAGCCCCCGACCTGTCTGGTCGGCTGTGACGGGCTCTGCGTGACCGAAGGACGGCTTTGGTACCTGCCCGCGGGCTCCGCCTGCTGCTCGGATCTGCGGTTGATCATGCGCAGATTGTCAAGCTCGGTGTCGCGTTTGGCAAGCTCGATCTCAAGCTTGTGCATGTCCTCTTTGAGGTTTTCCACCTCGAGCTTCTTTTCCTCAAGCTCGGCGCCGTTTTTGCGGGCGTCATCCATATATTCGCTCATTTCGGCGCGCATGCGGGCCGCGGAGTCCTCACACTTGAGCAGCTCGTCCGCCAAATTCATTCCGGCCATGACGGCAAGCATAGCCGTGCTGAGGTGTCCGTTCGAGTTTTTTACCTCCGAAATTTTCTTGTTAACAAGCAGCGCCACCCGCTGAACGTATTCCTCGGGCTCGTTGCTGACAACGGTGTATTCCATTCCGTTGATCTTAACGTCTGTTTTTGTTTCCATGGTTAGATCGACCTCTTTTTCATAAGATTAAGAACCGCGCCGCCTGAGATATTCAAGAGCCTTGAATACTCCGAAAATTGTCTTGGCGTCGTTGATCTCATTATTCATTATCATGTCAATAACCTTTGATGTTTTTACGCGCTCAATATCAAGATACTCGTCCGGGTCAAGGTGTTTCTCGCCCTGCCTAAGACCCGTGGCGAGATAGAGGTGCGTGACCTCGTCGGCGAACCCCGGCGAGGGGTACATGTGCCCGAGATACTCGAAGTTCTCGGCCGTGCAGCCCGTTTCCTCGCTAAGTTCCCGTATGCCGCACAGACGGTGATCCTCGCCCTTTTCAAGCTTTCCCGCGGGAACCTCGTATATAGCCTTCTCAAGCGGCTTTCGGAACTGTTTGACTAGAATGATCTCGTCGTCGTCCGTGATCGCGACAATTCCCACGCCGCCCGGATGCTCGATGATCTCGCGCTCCGCCAGGTTCCCGCCGGGCATCTCGACCTCGTCAAGCCTCAGCCTCAGAATTCTGCCGCTGAAAATCTCCTTTGAGGAGACGGTTTTTTCAAAATAAATCATTTAATGTCACCTCGGTTATTTTGTAAAAGAACCGTAAACGGTTTTACAGAGCTCAATATTTTACCTATTATATTATTAAACCACAAATCCTTAAAAAAATCAAGTGATTTTGACGAATAAACACGCGGGATTGAAATTTTTTCCGCGCGAATTTCGGGAACGGGAAATAATACACTAATCGCGCGCCTTTATATTGTGTTTTATGGTGAAAACAGATAACAATTCAAAACTTTGACAAAATATGTTGACACGGCCACGGCGCGTTGATATAATAGTTACGGAATTTGTTAAAATTAAATTTGAAGAGTAAGAGCGCGTGCGTTAAGTGTTGCCGGGACGGGGAGTTGTCCGGCGAACGAAAAGCCGAGGGCTTGCGGTTCGCGCTTTGCATCCCGCTTCATAGAGCAATGTAAAAATTCTGTGCATATGCAGTTTTCTTTCCTTGCTATATGAGTGAGGCTGAAAGGAGGCTGTTATTTTTATGCAAATTTCCGAAAAAGACAAAACAGGCATTGACCGCAAAAGCGGCGGACGGTTGAAAAAACTGCTTATTATCGCGCTGCTTATCGCGCTGAGCATGGTTTTCAAGCGGCTGAGCATAACGGCGGGCCCGTTCCGCTTCAGCTTTGAGAACCTGCCGCTGATCCTGTCGGGCATGATATTCGGCCCGGTCGCGGGCTTCATGACCGGCGCGGTCGGCGACATTCTCGGCTGTATCATCTCGGGGTTCGCGATAAATCCGATAATCACCGCGGGGGCGGCGATGATAGGCTGCGTGCCGGGAATAGTGTCATTCTATTGCTTTAAGGACCGTCCGACGCTTAAGATCATTGTCGGCGTGGCGCTCGCGCATCTTATCGGCTCGATAGTTATAAAGTCGATCGGTCTGCACGTTTACTATAATCACCCGTGGTCGGCTCTGGCGCTCAGAATACCGCTTTATATAATAACGGGAGCGGTCGAGGGCTACATAATCTGGCTGCTTATGAAAAACAAGGCGTTCGCGCGCCTGATAAACAAAATGAGATAGGCGGGTGATGATCGTTATGAGCGAAAATGCCGCGGAATATTTCAAAAGCCTCGGCGGCAGAGGCAGCAGGCCCGGTCTCGAGCGGATAAGAGAGCTTTTGGAAATTCTTGAAAACCCGCAGGACAGGCTCGGAATAATACATGTCGCCGGGACCAACGGCAAGGGCTCGGTCTGTCGGATGCTTGAGGGCATTCTTCTCGCGGCGGGCTTTAACGTCGGGCTTTTCACCTCGCCGTATATTGTCTCGCCGCCCGAGTGCGTAAGATCAGGCGGGCAAAACATTCCCGAAGATGAGTTTTATTCGCTCTGCGGCAGGATCCGTGACGCGGAGCGGGCAATGAACGAAGGCCCGACCGAGTTTGAGGCGCTGACGGCTATGGCGTTTTTGCGCTTTGCCGAAAGGAACTGCGATGTCGTCATAATCGAGGCCGGAATGGGCGGAAGGCTTGACGCGACAAATGTGGTGAGGCACCCGCTTTTGTCGGTGATAACCGATGTTGAACTTGATCACACGGAGTATCTGGGGCCGACGATAAAAGAGATCGCCCGCGAAAAGGCGGGAATAATAAAGCGCGGCTGCCCTGTTGTGTTCGGCGGGCGCGAGCCCGAGGCGCTTGAGGTTGTTCAAAACGAGTGCGCGCAAAGGCACGCGTTGCTCGCTTTGGCCGATCTTGAAAAAATGCGCGTGACAAGCTTCGGCTTGCGCGGAACGCGTTTTGATTTCGGAGAATTGAGCGACGTGTTTACGCCTCTGCTCGGAACATACCAGCCGCGCAACGCGGCGGCGGCGCTGACCGCGATTGAAGCGCTCCGCGGACAAAACATTGAGATCAGCGATGAGGCCGTCAGAGACGGAATGAAAAATCTGACTCATCCAGGCCGGTTTGAGCAGCTCGGCGAAAACCCGACGGTGATCTATGACGGAGCGCATAACCCTATGGGCATGGAAAAAGCCGCCGAGAGCGTGAAAGCGTATTTCGGCGGCAGGGTCATACTGCTAATGGGTGTTATGCGTGACAAGGACTACGAGCGCATGACGGAAATTATCGCTCCGCTCGCGGAAAAGGTTTTCACGATAAGGCCCGATAATCCGCGCTCGCTTGACGCGGAGGCTCTGGCGGAACGCTTTAAAACGCTCGGAGTTCCGGGCGAGCCGTGCTTGAGTGTGAAGGACGGATACTCAAAGGCGCTCGGCGCGGCGAAAGCCGCGAATATTCCGCTGATTATTCTGGGCAGCCTGTATTTTTACAAAGATATAGTTTGACCCGAAAAAAGACGCAAAAACGGAGGCTGAAATGATCTTCAGCCTCCGTTTTTAGTTGTCGTTATTTTATGTTGTAAATTCCCCAGATCACCTTTGCGGCCTCGGCCCTTGTGGCGCTGCCGCGGGGCTTGAAGCTTCCGTCCTCGTAACCGTTCATTATGCCGAGGCCGACAAGCTCCGAAACCGCGTCTTTGGCGTAACCGGCGATGCTGTCGTTGTCGGTGAAGTTAAGCTCCGCCATTTCGCCGCTCAAGTCGATCGCTCTGTAAAGGATCGTCGCCATGTCCTGGCGCATGATCGACTCTCCGATGCCGAAGTAGTCGTCAGACTGGCCCTGCACAAAGCCCGCGTTGACCGCCGCCGCGACATATGGCGCGTACCAAGCCGAGGCGTCAACGTCGCTGAACGTCGTGGCTGTGTCCGTGGCGTCAAGACCGTACATCTGAACGACCATTTTGCAGAACTGTTCGCGTGTGACGTTTCCGGCGGGATTGAATTCGCCGTCGCCCATGCCGTTGACTATGCCAGCGTTGGTCAGGCCGATTATCGCCTCTTTTGCCCAGTCATAGCCGTCAATGTCGGTGTAGGGGTTGTCGTCGGCGAAGCCGGGATTTTGAGTGGATTCGGGAGCCGGGGTCGGTCGGTCGCTGTTGTCGGGAACTGTGGTTCCGCCGCTGCTTCCGGTGCCCTCGTTGCCCCAGCCGCTTGTGCCTCCGCCGCTGCCGTTTGTGCCGAAAGTGGTGTCAACCATGGGCGCGTATGCCGTCAGACTTTGCTCGCCGAGATAGTATGATCTTTCGCCGAATTTGTAATAGACCTTGAAAACAACCGTTCCGCCGTTGCGGCCCAAGGTGTTAACGTTTGTCGAAACCTGTACGACAACGGACCTTGAACCGTCCGCGAACGCTTTTTCTCTGCCGCTTTGAACAAGCGCGCCGTCTTTGTAGGTGTCAACGTACGCGGTCGCGCTCTGATTTTCCAGAGCGTTGGCGCGGGTCACTTTTACCTCAACATCGCGGCCTATCGTAAAGCTCTTTGGAGCCTCAAACGTCGGCAGGTTTTTCAGGACCTCGCTGCCGCTCTTTATTTCGCTTAAAACATCATTGATCGACTTAAGCATATATTCCTTGTACGAGCCGCTGTAATTTGTGTTAACGTCGCTGTAAAGCTCGTTTGCGATAGCGGTAACGGCGTCAAGATATTCGGCATAATATGGATGCTCGCTGAAACGGTTGGCTGACGCGAGCTGAGTTGAAAGAGAAAGTATGCGCGTGTTATAGTTTTCGTAAGTGCTGTCTGATATTTTTGCGAGCGCCGACTCAACATATTTGTTGTTCTCGCCGATCTTTTTTACCGCCTCGCTGAACTGGGCGTTTGCCTTGGGAGCGTTCTCAAGATAAGCGGGAGCTGTGAGCCCCGTCTTTTCGGATGTGCGCTTAAGATATTCGTAATTGATCGCCGTGTCGCTGTCCGAAATTCCGTAGTACGCGTCGTTGAGCTTCATGACTCCGAGAGCGCTGTTTAACGCCTCGGCTGTTTTGTAAGCGGCGTTGACGGAGATTATCGAGCTGCCGTTAGCTTTAAGCATGTTGTCCACGTTGTTCTGCGACGAGTCCGTGAGGGTGTCATAAGCCGTGAGAGCGCTGTTGGCGGGCTCGAGATAAAGCGATGATATGTCGTTGTAAATTGTGCCGTCGTCTTTGAAAAAGCTCATGGAGTCAGCGGCGGGTACGGCGATAAGCCTCTCATAGACCTTTTTCTCTTCGTCCGAGAGCGTCGGAACGTCCGCGCCTTCGCTGACGCCGAGGTCGGGAGTGATCTCGATCTGCGAGCCGTCGGCGGGAACGGCGGTGAAGCCTTTCAGGGAGAGGTTTGAGGCTTTTATCGTTGACTTTGTCTCGACTGTGGCGCTGCACAGCGTAACCGCTCCGCTTATCGGCGCTTCTCCGTTTTTCCATGTGAATGTTATTTCATTGTCGTCTCTGACGGAGCGCGAGAACTCGCCGTTATTTTTAAGGCTGTCTCCGATATCCGAGCCGGTCACAACCGCGTCGTCGAACAGCGCGGTGAACTCAAACCCGGTTATCGACGGCAGGGATGAGCCGGTGGTAAACACGACTCTGTAAACGCCGTTTGAGACCTTGTATACCTTGGCGTTAACGCGCAGGGTAAGCTTGGCCGCCTCGGGCGTGGCTGACGGAGCCGCGGTCGGCGCGGCGGATGGAGTCGCCTCGGGAGCCTCGGTCGTCGCTACCTCCGGAGAGGGTGAAGGAGCGGCGGTTCCCTCGGTCTGCTCCGCCGCCGGCGTTATATCCTTCTCGTTTTCCGCGAAGGCCGCGGTGTATGCGCCGAATGAGACAAGCGCGGCGGAGAGGACTCCGCATAACGTTCTTTTTGCAAATATCTTGTGGTTTTTCATAATAACCCTCCTGTATGTTGTATTTTTCGATTTTATGATACAATTATAACATTCATTTATTTAATATCAATTAATCTCTTGTTACATTCATGTTACAAATATGTTCACGGTGAGGAAAATTGTAAAAATACAACAAATTTCAAAAAAAATTAAAAAAATACTTGCAATCCGTAAATCTTTCTGTTATAATGTTTCGAGTTGAATTAATTTGAATAGATTTACAAGGAGGTGTATACACATGGCAAAGTGTGAAATTTGCGGAAAGGGCGTAAGCTTCGGCATTAAGGTGTCTCACTCGCACCGCAGAGCCAACAAGATGTGGAAGCCCAATGTCAGACGTGTTAAGGCTATTGTTGACGGTACTCCTAAGAAGGTTTATGTTTGTACCAGATGCTTAAGATCGGGTAAGGTTGACAGAGCGGTATAAACGTTTTGATTTATGAAATCAAAGCCGGGGAAGCCCCCGGCTTATTTTGTTTGCTTTGGAAAATTTGAGTTATTTGAAAATTTCGGATCATTTGTTCTGCCGAGAATATAATCGGTGGATGTATTGTACAGATCTGCGAGTTTTATCAGCGCCGGAATGGGGATATCCCGATATCCTTTTTCATACAGCGAATATTGCTGCTGTGTTATCAATAATATTTTTGCTATTTTTGCTTGTGTAAGATCATTATCTTCCCGCAGATCGCGTAATCTAGGGTAATATGTCACTACAACTCCACCTTTTGTGAAATATAATACACTCAAATAAATGTATTGACATTTTATCATATTTAATATATAATACATATTATTACATTTATTTGAATGTAATAACGGACGATTTAATTTTGCGCAGAATTAAACGGAAAATCTCGGAGGAAAGACAAAAATGAATGAGTTCTTTCTATATAAGCAGTTGTGTGAGCTTGAAAGCATCGCGGCTCAATATTCGCAGGGACGGGAATTCAGCAATATCATAAGAGACACTGCCGGGCAAATAAGCTCAAAAAAATACAGAGTGGCAGTAATAGGAGAATTTAAGCGCGGAAAATCAAGCTTAATAAACACTATTATCGGCGCTGATATTTTGCCGACCGACGTTCTTCCGATGACAGCTGCGATCACAAGACTCGTGTATGACACAGAAAGAAAGATCAGCATTAATTACAAGGATGGCCGTATCGAGAGTCGCACTATTCGGGAATTGTTTGATTATGCGACCAAGTATGATTCGGATAAGGAAAAAACAGCTCTTTCCGTGCGTGATATTGAGGTCAGATACCCCTCGGCTTTTTGTAAAAATCATATTGAAATAATTGACACTCCCGGACTTAATGAAAATGAGTCTATGTCGGCTGTGACGCTGGGAGTTATGGGCGAAGTGGACGCGGCGATCATGGTGATTTCCGCTAAAGAGCCTTTGAGTATGACGGAACAGGACTTGATAGTTGATCTTATCAATCAACCGGGTATACGTCATATTATTTTTGTTGTTACTTTTATTGATGCCATGAACAGCGAGGAAGATAAAGATACGATCATAGATTTTATTTGCGAACGCATATCCGAAACGGTTTTTAACAGGATCATCAACGAGTATCCGGAAAACGCCGTTAAAGCGGAAAAAATTTTAAAATCTCCCAATATTTTCGGTGTTTCGTCGCGTCAGGCCTCGGAGGCCTTTAAAACGGGTGATGAGAATTTGCTCAATGAGAGCCGTTTCCCAAAATTCAAGGAGGAGCTGCTGGCTTTGTTGACGGCGGCGCAGACCGCGGATATGCTTCCTAAAACAATGAGGATTATCAATGCCATTAAAACGGATATAACAAATTGGCAAAAACACGATGCCGATGCTTTGCAGTACGAAAGACTTAAATTATATGACTATGTCGTGGGACTTAAGGATTATTGCGAAAACGGGCGAAAAAGTCTTGTGCGTTTTTTGGAAGATATGGATCTGCAGCTTGCGAAAAACGGTGTGACGGAAGACGGAATAAATACTTCCGAGCTTGAACATAGAGGACAAAAAATTTTTATTAAACATTTGACATCTCTGAATTCGGAAATATACACGAATGAGAATATACGCGCCGCTCTTGAAAAAGCGGCGGAAGAGGTTGCTGAATTAATATCGGAAGCCGGTGTATCGATCGAAAATGACATAAGACAAAACATGGAAAGTGTTGAAAAACATTTTGAAGAAATACGCGAAAGGGCGGGCCTTCCGAATGATGAACTGTATAACGCGATCGACGAAGCAATTACGGAGTTTCCGCGTTTTGAATGGCGCGATGGCTCTGCGATCGATACGGACGATTTAAGAGATTTTGATATAATGCCGTTTGTTATGAAAGCGTTTAAGGACTCCTTGGATGCATACGGAACAGGAATTAATCAATTTATTTGTAATTGGCGCGCGGTACTGCTTAGTTTCAGTAAGCCGAATTCAAGTTTTTCGGATGAAATGGAAATTTGCAAAACCAAAATCAAGGATATTGATTTAAATTATAACGCTTTGATGTTTAACTATCGCGGACATGTTGAGCAAATAGAACGGATATGTGAATTTATAAAGCGGGAGGAAAAAATTGATAACGCGGATCGCTGAAAAATAAAAAATATGAGCTAAAATTAGAAAGGAAGTGTTTAAATTGAAATGCGGTTTTTGCGGGAAAGAAATAAGTGATGATGTAAAATTTTGCGGCTATTGCGGAAAAGAAGTGAGTACAAAAGGAGAAATTGTCAGAGTATGTCCGAAATGCGGGTTCAAAACCACGGAAGATCAACGCTATTGCGACATGTGCGGTACATTGCTTAAAGTGGAGCTGCCGGATTTCAGAATGGCATCGTCCGGTAAGAATGACGAGGTTATAAGAAAGTATTCCGTTTACTCACTTTATTACGGGGAGCCGTCTGTGGGAGTATCAAAAGCGACCGGTACGCTTGTGCTTTTTAATGATCGTTTGGAGCTTAAAAAATTTTTCGGCAACGCGGCAAGCGGAATGTTTGGAACGGCGGGAGCGATCATATCGTACAAAATGGCAAAGAAAAAGGATTTTATAAAATATTATTCCGATATTGCAGAGGTCAGGGTCGGAAAATACGGAGGCGTTTATAATACTGTGGTCATTGTTATGAGCGACGGAGACGTTTTTTCGTTGTGCCCGCCGATCCCCGCCAGCAATCAGCCATATGATATTGTCAAATTAATAAATACGCGTATAAATAAAACAAATTAAAATAATACAGTTATTATAAAGGAGAGAAAAATGAGTAAATCAAATGAGATCAGTTACATAGGTTATCAGGAAATGATAGCCGATATCACAATGGCTTTGGAAAAGACCGGAGACGTAATGAAAGCATTGGATCTTACGGAACGTTCGAGCCAGACAAAAGAATTGTCTAACAGGGTTAAATCACATGTTTTTTCGGTAGGTATTTTGGGAGAGTTTAAAAGAGGAAAAAGCACGGTTATAAACGCTCTCCTCGGAGAAGAGATCGCGCCCGCAAACGTTAAGCCCGCTACCGCCACGTTAAATTGCATAACATACGGCTTAACTCCAAAAGCGACAATAGTTTATAACGACGGACACCGGACGGAAGTGCCCGTAAACGAAATCGCGAATTATGTAACCAAGATCAACGATGAAACAGCAAAGACAGCGGAAACAGTGGAAGAGGCGATAGTTGAGTATCCATGCCAGTTTTGTAAAAATAACGTGGAAATAATCGACACGCCCGGACTTAACGATGATGAGCGTATGACAAGAATTACCGAATCGGTCATTCCGAGACTTGACGCGGTGGTTATGGTCCTTTCGGCATTATCGCCTTTCAGCCTCAGCGAGGCGGACTTTGTCAGAAACAAGCTTATGACCAGCGATGTGTCGCGCATGATAGTCCTTGTAAACAGAATAGATAATATTTATTCCGAAAGTGACAGACAAAGCGTTCTGAAAGTAATTAAAGAAAAGATCGTAAAAGAACTGCTGGAGAGAACGGCCGCGATCCATGGAAAAAATTCAAAGCTGTATAAAGATACGGAAGAAAAACTGGCGGGAATTCAGATCTATCCGCTTTCGGCAATTAAGGCGCTTATCGGAAGGAAAGAAAATAAACCGGAACTTATTGAGGAGAGCGGTATACTTGCGTTTGAAGAGCGTTTGAGAAAAATGCTTACCGAGGAGCGCGGCGTAATGGAAATAACGCGCGTGTCAAATATGATAAACAGCATGGTTATCGAGGGAACGGGAGCAATTGCCGCAAGAATTGAATCGCTTAACATGGAAGCGGAAGAATTTGAAAAAAATAAGATCCAGGCGGAAGCCGAGATAATGGAGCTCAGGGAAAGCAAGAAAAACGAATTGGAAAACATCAGAAATGTTGCCGATGAGATCAAAGCTCAGATGAAGATCTTGCTTGACGATAAATATGCTGAATTGAAAAATCGCATTAATAACTTTTTGGATGATTATTTAATTACCGCTTCCGATTTGAAAAACAACAATACAAAAACCGAGCTTCAGGAAAAAATTAATGAGGGCGTTAAACAGGAAATTATTTCGGCCATGAGCGAATATACCGAGCAGATAAATGTTTTTCTGCGCGAGAAGATCGGCGATGAGAATGTTCGCATTCAGGAATATATGGGTGACTTTGCCAAAAAGTATATACAAATCGGAGAGAGAATAAGCAATAAGGGCGCGGCTATGACCGCGGGAGTAATAGGAATTGACGCGATCTCAAATTTATTGGCTGCAACGTCAATAGGAGTTTTTTCGGGAGCGGGATTTGGACTTTTCGGTTTGGGAGGCCTTATTGAAGGCTACAAAACTAACGGCGTTAAGGGCGCGGTCACAGGCGTTGCCGGAGGTTTCGCGGCGAGTGCGGCAACGGCGACATGCATGCTTGCGGTCATGGGTTCCGTCCCGTTTTTACCCTTTGCCATTGCAACCGGAATTGCCGGCACTATGTGCGGAAAACTGATCACATCAATGATTTGGCGTAAGGATATTTCGGAAAATAAAATAAAAGATATACGCGATGCGCTTAAAAAGTCGGTCGATCCGATGATAAGAGACCTCAAAGAACAGCGGCTGCTTGAAAACTGGGCCGAAAAGCAGGTGAACGAACAGATAAACATATTGACCGACCATGTCGAAAAGGAGACGGAGGTTATGATCTCAAACACCGAAGTAACGCTCAAGAATATCGCCGCGGATATAAGCGCATCCGGCAAGGAAAAGGAAAAAAGGCTTGAGAAATACAAAAATCTCGAAAAAGAGCTCAACAATGTCAATGAAATATTGAAACCTATTATGGAAAAGGTGTCGTTGGCTGTGGAAAATATTTCGCAACAGGAGGGATAAGCGCTATGACTTCATCGGTTTATAATAATCCGTTATCACATATCCGCGTTAATTTTGGAGAATACATAGAAAAAATGAAACAACAGGACAACGAGCATCGCATAAACGGAGTTCCGGACTATTCGTTTGCGATCGATTTAAAGCTCCGCGAACAGTTGAGAAAACTGCCGTTTTTCTATAAACTCAGTAAAAAAATGGCCGAGCACAGCGAGGCTCGTGAACGCCAGTTGAAATTAGCGAGCGCCGTGCAGGCCGGCCCCGGCCAGTTTTCCGATATTTATGATATGACGATAGATTGTGCAAAAAGATTAAGGATAGGGCCGCCCAATGTGTTTATAATACACAATCAGGAAATGAACGCTTACACATACGCGTCCGATACGTCGACGCCGACAATAGTTATTCACAGCGGCATAATTGAGCGTTTAACACCCGGTGAGCTTAAATGCGTGATCGGGCATGAATGCGGGCATGTGCATAATGAGCATATTGTATATAACAGCATATGCCTATGGATAGAAAATCTTTTGTCTACGAATAAAAGTTTTCTTTTTGAAATGTTGTCAATGACAAATATTTTATTGTTTTATGAATGGAGCAGAGCGGCTGAGATCACATGTGACCGCGCGGCGTTAATTTGCTCCGATAATCTTGATGACGCTGTTAATGTAAATAAAAAATTGGCTTTCGGCACTTTTTTAAATAAGGAAGTGGATGTGAGCACCGAAGACCTGCGCAGACAGTTTGAAAGTTTATCTGTGTCAGCATCGGTCGTTACCGAGCTGTATAACACTCATCCCTCAAGTATACGCCGCGTACTCGCAAGCGAAGAATTTATAAAATGCGATCTGCTCTATGAGTGGCGGCCCGAGCTTAAAAATCCGGAAATGACTTTACAAAGCAAAGAAGAAACCGATAAAAAATGTGAAAAATATACCGCGGTAATTAAAGAGGCGAGAAAGAGAGGAGTAAAATGAATTTAACGGACAGAATTACGTTATCGCCGGAAGAAACTGTGGTTCGTCTTGAACGGGCCCTTGACGGCTTTACAAAATTTCAGTATGACGGAAAATATAAAGCTCTTCTCGGAGAGGCTGTCGTAAACAATATAGAGAATTGGAACAAAGATATCCGCGCCAGAAAAAAAGATCCGTTTACCATAGTCGTTGCGGGAGAGTTCAAACGCGGAAAATCAAGCTTTATTAACGCGCTGCTTGAGGAAAATATTCTTATCACAAACGTAAATCCCGAAACAATGACTATGAATGAGCTCAGGTACGGGCCGCATAAAAACGAGGCGGTTCTTTCGGGAGGACGCAGGCTCGAGTTAAGCGATGATGAGCTTTCGCGCAGCGCGCTCGAAAGACTGATGGGAGAACTTGACGAAAAAATACGCCGCTTGATTTTGCACCGACCTATTGAGATTTTAAAAAATATAAGAATTATTGATACTCCGGGAACGAATGACTTGCCGGAATACTTTGATGATATTGTTGATGACGCCATGGCGCAGGCGGACGCGGTCATTTATGTGTATAACGTCGAATATCCGCTTTCGCGGAGCGAGCAGTTATATCTTAAGTATTCTGTTTTGCCGCAGAGATACACGAAATTGTTTTTGATCGGCAACTTTGGCGATACAATGGCGGACGAGAATGAGTTGGGCGTGGTAAAGGAGTCAATTCAGGAACGGACAAAATTGCTTTTGCCTAACGAGAAGGCGTATCTCATAAGCGCTCTTGATGAATTGTGCAGAAAAACCGGTCGGGAAAGACCGAAACCGGCGCTCGAACATAAGCTTGAGAAAGAATTTGACGAGTTCAGATCTGATTTGAACGAATTGATCGAAGAAAAGAAAACGACGGTTGCGGCTGACCGAATGTCAAGAATGGCGCGAATAATGGCGGAAGAAATCAGCGGGGATCTTGACAACATTGAAAAAGGCATGAAAATGAGCGAGGATCAAATTATCGCTGAACGTGAAAAATTAACAAATGAACAGAATAATCAGCTTAGCAATCTTAAAGAAGCGCAAAAATCCATAAACAACAGCATTGATATTATGAAGGCGGACGCGGTCAAATGGGTGAGCATGCTTATGGATAAAATCGAGCGTGAAAACCTTTCGGAATACGCTGTTCAAAATATTTTACAATATTATTTTTATTATTGTGCTGACATTCTGCAAGCCGGTATAAATGAATGCGTTGAATATCACCGAGAGGAATTGCTTGAAAAAATGAGCGCGATCTCGGATGAAATGGCTAAAGATCTTGCCGGCTCATACAGTAACGAAAACCCGATGCTTTTTTCGATGCGTCTTGAAAGTAATACCTGGACTCAGGGTGACAGCATAACTTTGGCAATAAACAGATTTAGCGGGAACTCGTTAATCAGCGCGATTTCGGATCTTGCGGGCAGTCTTATACGCAAAAATGAGATGGAAGCGGACAAAGATACTTTGCTCAATAATATCAGAACTCAATATCCGACGCTTCGCGGCGACGCAAATAAGAATATTGAAATTCAATACAACTCAATGTGCCGTTTAGCTTTTGATTTGTTAGACGGATTTTATCGGGATAAAATTTCAAAAGCCTGCGACGCTGTCGGTCAGTATGAGGAAGTGTCAAAAAAGAGTGAAAATGATAAGGTTCTTATTACCGAAGCGATAAAAGAAATTCGCGCAGCTGTCGAGCTGCTGAATAAAACATACGAATAAAACTTTTGTTAAAAAAACCTTTCTTTTGCCGTTAAGGAAAAGAAAGGTTTTTTATTTTATGCAAGTATCCCGGCGGCTCTTTTCAGAATGCCGTTCAGTTTGGCGAGCGCTATGCCGTAGTTTGTTATCGGAACGCCCTGCTCTGCGGCAGCCGCGAGTCTTGAGCGCACCTCCTGCTTGTTTATCATGCACATGCCGCACTGGATTATAAGATTGTAATCCTCAAAGCTTTCGGGCAGGCTGTAGCCCGTGAAGTATTCAAAGCGGGGCCTCGCGCCGATATGCTTTTCGATCAGCTTCGGGATCTTGACTCTGCCTATGTCCTCGTGCGAGGTGTTGTGGGTGCAGCCCTCGAGCATAAGCACCTTTGAGCTTTCGGTCAGATCGTCTATCGCCTCGGCGCCCTCGCGGAGCTGCGCGAAATTTCCTTTGGAGCGGGCCAGCAGCATTGAAAACGAGGTCAGATTAATATTTTCGGGCACGATCGCATCAACGGCCTTAAAGGCCTGCGAGTCGGTAACAACAAGGTCAACGCGCTTGAGCTCCCCGAGCGCCTCGCCGAGAGTTTCGGGAGTCACGACGAAGGCCTTCATTCCGTGGTCGAGGCAGTCGCGTATGAGCTGGACCTGAGGCAGGATAAGGCGGCCCTTCGGCGCCTCGCTGTCGATCGGGCAGACTAAGATCAAGCTGCTGCTACGGGGGAGCAGATCGCCGATCATCGTGCCGTCGTCGCGCTCCTGTTTTTTGAGTTCCGAGATCATTCTTTGTTTGAGGCCGCTCAAGTCGTCGTCGGAACCTTCGCCGATAAACACGGCTCCGGGGTTTTCGGCTTTTATTTTTTTCAGTTTTTCGCCTGAAATCAAGTCGCATTTTGTGAACACGTCGATTGTCGGCGTGTTTTTGTTTATATCCGTTTTGTCCGTCCGATTATCACAATTGATGTCCCGAACATATAATATTAAGTCGGCGCGGTTTAAAACCTTCATGGTTTTGTCCGTTCTGACCGAGCCGAGCTCGGTCGTGTCGCCGAGGCCCGCGGTGTCAATGAGCGCGACCGGACCGTAAGGGATAAGCTCCATGGCCTTTATCACGGGGTCGGTGGTGGTGCCGCTGACGTCCGAGACGATCGCATCGTCGCGGCCCAGAAGCTTGTTGAACAGCGTGGACTTGCCCGCGTTGGTGCTGCCGAGCACGGCTATATGCTTTCGCATCGAAAGCGGAGTCTTTTCCATCATTTTGTCACATCCTTTATGAGTTTCATGCTCTGAATAATTTGATAATTTACGTTTTAAGTTTACTCCGTTTTTGCCGGTTTGTCAAGAATGACGGCACCCGCGGGCACTTAAAAGCAAATATAATTTAACCGTGGAAGCGCGAAGGAGGTGATTTTATGAAGGATCTGAACCCGGGCACGGTGGCGAGAACGATCGCACTTGCGCTCGCCCTTTTCAATCAGGCGATGACCATGAGCGGACACAAGATAATCGACGTGGCCGACGACGATATATATCAGGCGGTGAGCCTGATATTCACGATAGCGGCCTCGCTGGCTGCGTGGTGGAAGAACAACAGCTTCACCGCGGCGGCAAAGGAGGCGGACAAATATTTGTCGGATCTTAAATCGGAGGTGAAATAAATGGCAAAGGTTTTTATCGACCCCGGGCATAATTACAGCGGAGCCGACACGGGCGCCGCGGGCTTCGGGCTAAAGGAGCAGGATATTTCGGTGCTTGTCGCGCAGAGGCTCAAGCCGATGCTCGAAAAAAACGGATTTTCGGTCAAAATGAGCCGCGAGAAAATAACCGACGTGGTGGCGGGCGGCTTGTCGGCAAGTCTGTCGGGCAGAGCGCAGTTGGCGAACGACTGGGGCGCGGATATTTTTATCAGCATCCACTGCAACGCCGCCAACACCAAGGCATACGGCTGCGAGACCTACTGCGTCAGCACGGGCGGGAACGCCGGGAAGCTGGCGAGGCTTGTGCAGAACCATATGCCGGACGAGACCGGAAGATATGACAGAGGCGTCAAGACCGCCAATTTCGCGGTGCTGACCCGAACAAGCATGCCCGCGATATTGGTTGAAACGGCGTTTATCGACAACTATGACGACAACAAATTTTTGGCGTCGTCATCGGGCCGCGAAAAATGCGCCGTTGCGATTTGCAAGGGCGTGTGCGAGTATTTCGGGGTCGAGTATAATTCGGAAAGCGAGGAGGAGCTTATGAGTAAAGAATATGACGAGCTTAAGGCGAAAAACGACAGTCAGGACAAGATAATCAATGAGATCGGCGTCGATATCCAGAACAACAAAAACGATATTGACGGTATCAAGAACAGCCTCAAGCGCTACGACTATGTTGACGAGAATATGCCCGCGTGGGCGGTTCCCACGATCACAAAGCTCGTGACAAAGGGCTTTTTAAAGGGCGACGAGAACGGAAAGCTGAACCTCACCGAGGATCAGCTCAGGCTCTACACCGTCAATGACCGCGCCGGACTCTACGGCGAATAAATCGAAAAGGGCGGCCCCGCGCTTTATTCTGCGCCGGGCCGCCCGGTTTTTAAATTTTATTTCATTGCGATAGCTTCTTTGGCTTTCGCGGCGATCGTTTTGGCGTCGAGCCCGTACATCTCAAGCAGCGGATAGGGCTTGCCGGAGCGTCCGAAAACGTCCTGCGTGCCGACGCGCTTCATGGGAACCGGCGCGTTCTCGACCAGAACCTCCGCGACGGCGCTGCCGAGGCCGCCTATAACGTTGTGTTCCTCAGCGGTGACTATCGCGCCCGTCTCTTTGGCGGCCTTGATGATTATATCCTTGTCGATCGGCTTGATCGTGGCCATATTGATAACTCTCGCGCTGATGCCCTCGCCCGCCAGGATCTCCTTCGCCTCTGTGCAGGCGGGAACCAGCAGGCCGGTGCCTATCAGCGTTACATCAGTGCCGCCACTGAGCTCAACGCCCTTGCCGATCTCGAACTTGTAGTTCTCGTCAAAGATCGTGGGAACGGCCAGACGTCCAAATCTCAGATAAACCGGGCCGTCATAGTCGATCGCGGCCTTGACCGCGAGATTTGACTCGACCGCGTCGGCGGGGTTTAATATAACCATGCCCGGGATCGTGCGCATGAGGCCGATGTCCTCAAGGCACTGGTGCGAGGCTCCGTCCTCGCCGACCGAGATGCCCGCGTGGGTCGCGCCGATCTTAACGTTCAGGTGCGGATAGCCGATCGAGTTTCTGATCTGCTCAAAGGCTCTGCCCGCCGCGAACATGGCAAACGAGCTTGCGAACACTATTTTGCCGCAGGTCGCGAGACCCGCAGCCGTGGCCATCATGTTGCCCTCGGCGATACCCGTGTTGATAAATCTTTCGGGATATGTAACCTTAAAGCCGTCGGTCTTGGTCGACTTTGAAAGGTCGGCGTCCATAACGACAATGCGCGGATCGCTTCCGTACTCAACGAGCGCGTCGCCGTAAGCCTGTCTGGTAGCAATGTTTTCACCTATTTTATAGTTCATTATTTGTCACCTCCGAGAGATTGGATATATGCGTCAAGCTCCGAGACCGCCTGCGCGTACTGCTCGTCATTGGGAGCCGCGCCGTGCCATGCGGCCTGGCCTTCCATGAAGGAAACGCCCTTGCCCTTGGTCGATTTGGCCATGATAAGCGTGGGCTTGCCCTTAGTCTGCTTGGCCTCGTTCACGGCCGTCTCGATCTGGTTGAAGTCGTGCGCGTCAATTTGAATAACGTGCCAGTTGAAGGCCTCAAACTTCTTGTCGATCGGCGTTGAGTTCATGACCTTGGTGATCTCGCCGTCGATCTGAAGACCGTTGTAGTCAAGGAACGCGGTCAGGTTGTCAAGCTTGTAGTGCGCCGCGAACATAGCGGCCTCCCAGACCTCGCCTTCCTCGATCTCGCCGTCGCCGAGCGCGGTGTAAACGCGGTAGTTTTTGCCGTCAAGCTTGCCCGCGAGAGCCATGCCGTTGGCGCAGCTTATGCCCTGGCCCAGCGAGCCGGTGGACATGTCAACGCCGTTGACCTTCTTCATGTCGGGATGACCCTGAAGATAGCTGTCGATGCTTCTGAAGCCCTTTATGTCCTCTTTTGGGATAAATCCCGCCTCGGCGAGAATTCCGTAGAGAGCCGGCGAGCAGTGGCCCTTTGACAGGACAAATCTGTCTCTGTCGGGATTTTTCGCGTCGTCGGGCTTGACGTTCATTTCTTTAAAATACAGGTATGTAAGAATGTCGGCAACCGAGAGCGATCCGCCCGGATGACCGGCGCCCGCGGCATGCACGGCCTCGAGGGCCATTTTTCTTACATGCGCCGCGTGGATCTTTAAATCTTTGATTTCGTTTAAATCCATTGTAGTTCCCCCTTATTTGGTTATAAATTCTTTTCTGACTAAATATTTTACCACATATCCGCATAGTTTTCAACAGTTTTTTTGTAAAAAATTTGATTATTTAAAAACGGGACGCCGAGGTCGTCGTCCCCTACGAATTTCATCACACCGTAGGGGCGGATATTATCCGCCCGCCTGTCTCGCCCCAAAATCCGTAGGGCCGGATGCCTACATCCGGCTGGCGGCATTTGCCGCCCATTTTGCCTCCTCCCGGGAGGAGGTGGCTGCGGCCTTGCCGCAGACGGAGGTGGGAACGTAGCGATTAGCGAATAGCGCATAGAAATCAGGACGGGCGGCAATCTGCCGCCCGTCCTATTGCGTATTCAATCGGGAAGAATTAATTGTAAATGTTTTCAACGCATTCTGAAAGTGGCTTTATAGTATCGAGATTGTTCCATACGAATACTTTGATATAAGAAGCGTTTTTCAAATTTAAATTCAGTCTGATATTATCCGTTTCTCCAAGAGTTGTCTTAATATTGGCCGACTTTATATCGACCAGGACGTTGTCATTTGTATAAGAAACAACAATTAATTTAGCTCCGGAGCCGGATATATTGCTCACACTCACATCAACAGATTCGTCCGTAAGCGTTAAAATTCTTGTAACATATTCCGGATCATCACTGGGGTTTATCAGTGGAGTAGTTGTCGGACCCGCCGTAGGCGTTGTTGTGGTCGTGGGTGTTGGAATAGAGGTCGGAATAAGTGTTGGCAACGGCGTGGGTATTGCTGGCGGCGTTGCCGTTGGCAATGCTGTTGGCAACGCTGTTGGTGAAGGTGTTGCCGATGGTGTTGGCGTTTTTAACGGTGCGGGTATTGCTGTCGGCGTTAATGTAGGTGACGGCGTTGTCGTTGGCAATGCTGTTGGCGATGCTGTTGGTGAAGATGTTGCCGATGGTGTTGGCAACGGCGTGGGTATTGCTGTCGGCGTTGCCGTTGGAATTGCTGTCGGCGATGATGCTGGTGACGGTGTTGCCGTTGGCGTTGAACCATTCGGTAATACAGATATTTTTTCTATATCATATTTTTGAGCGGGAGTATCATTCCATTCCCACATCCAGACATTTGTTCCGTCATCGGTATATCCCATTTCAAAATCAAGAACCGTTAATGCGCATCCGCTCTGCAAGGTGTATTCTTTTTCATGCCCCAATATGTACCAGCTTTGTGCCCAACTGCCGTTGTACTGATATGCTTGTACATTGATCCCGTTGCCGGGAAGACCGTTAGCTACATCTAATGCTTTCCCGTCAAAAGCTGATGTAATATTATAGTGTTCGTTTATTTTTTCAAAATGCCAAATTCCGCGAAGCGGTTCAGACAAAGAATCACTGTATAACCTTACATTATTATCTTCATCATTGACGAGAATTTTATCGCATTTGGAGCTTTTTATTTTTGCGTAAAAATCATTTCCTATATTTATTGGACGTTCCCCGTTGACTCCGATTATTTCTATATCATATTTTTGAGCAGGAGTATCATTCCATTCCCACATCCAGACATTCGTTCCGTCATCGGTATGTCCCATTTCGAAATCAACAACCGTCGCTCCGGATCCGCTTTGCAAAGCATATTCTTTTTCATGTCCCAATATGTACCAGACTTGTGCCCAATTACCGTTACATGGATGTGTTTTTACATTGACTCCGTTATCCGGAAGAGCGTTATCTACATCTAAAGATTTTTCGTCAAAAGCCGATGTGATTTTATAATGTCCGTTGGTTTTTTCAAAATGCCAAATTCCACGAAGCGGTTCAGACAAAGAATCGCTGTATAACCTTACGTTATCATCTTCATCATTGACGAGAATTTTACCGCATTGGGTATTTTTGATTTTCGCGTAAAAGTTATTTCCCAAATCTTGCGGGCCATTTCCGTTAGCTGTAATTATTATATCAAACTTCTGCGAAACGGTTTCATTTTTCGTAAATATTTGTAAATTGGTTCCATCCGCCGTTGATCCACCTGTGACGTCTAAACAACAATTACTGCATTGAGGAACCAAATATTGTCTCTCATCTTGATTTAACTTTTCCCGTACAATATACCATCTTTGCGCAATCGAACCGTTATCATCATATACTTTTACATTTGTACCGGAATCCGGCAATGCCGATTCTACATCCAAACATCTGCTGTCTTTTAGAGATACTATCTTATAACTTCCGTCATTCTGCCTCAAAAAATGCCATTTTTGATTGTCAGATGACGATTCTATTCTTAAACTCACATTATCTCCATCGTTTGTCACATATTTTTCTAATGCAGTATTTTTTATGAAAGCATAAAAGTCATTACCATAATTTACCGGATCATCAATAAAATATCCCGGCGGCGCCGGAGCCGCATATTCAGGGCGGCAATAACCGTGTATGGAGCTGTATGTCAATGCATAAGAATTATTTTTTACCTGATCTGACGAGTTTCCTTCAATTGTGTAGACCCTATCTCCGCTGACCCCGGTAACTATTCCTATATGTTTACCGCCGCTGCTGTATTTAAAAATCACCAAATCGCCTCTTTGCGGAGTTGTGCTGCCGCGTGTATAATATCTTCCTCTTGCTTCAAACCAATTTTTCATTGAATTGCTTGCATCATAACAACTGTATGACGTCGGGATAATATCCGAACCTATTCCGCATCTTCTCGCGCACCAGACAATAAATGCCGCACACCAGCTTTGTCCCTGCATGTTGGAAGCGCCGAGATCATCCCAATATTTCACATGATTTGTCCCGGTTTCTCTGTATCCTAATTCGCCTTCCGCAATTGAAATAATATCATCAGCGGTTCCCGCTGCTGTTACCGTTTCAATGGGAACAAAAGGCAATGCTATGGCACAACATATTATTAAGGCAAAGATTTTTTTCATAATGATATACCTCCAATCTACATAAATTATAGCCCGTTTACGGGCAATTGTCAATACTATTTTTATAATTTATAATTACTTTATTGATTGGACGGTGATTGTATGATAACCTTTGACAAGCTTTGGGTCACCATGAAAAACAAAAATATTTCTCAATACAGTCTTATTAAAAACTATGGAATCAGCACAGGACAACTTGACAGACTAAGAAAAAACGGTAATGTTAATACTTTTACGTTGAATAAATTGTGCGAAATATTGGATTGCGATTTATATGATATAGCAGAATTTAAAAAATAACCCCGCGGGAAAACCTGCGGGAATATTTATATTTTCCGGCAATCATAAACGCCCGGAGGCGTTCTTGATTGCCGGGCGTTTATTTTACTTTTGAATTCAAATCATATCTGAAGCCTTCGCCTATTACTTCTTTGGCGTCGGTCACTATTACGAATGCGGAGGGATCGATTTCGGTCACGAGCTCTTTAAGAGGCGGGACTTGATACTTGCGCATGACGCACATAAGCACGTCGCGCGATTTTCCGCTGTAGTAGGAGTGGGCGTTCAGTGATGTGGAGCCGCGGCGGATCTTTTCGCTTATCGCTTTTGAGATCTCGTCGTTTTTCTCGGAGATTATATAGGCGATCTTGGCGAAATCCACGCCGGCCAGGATTGTGTCGAGCACATAGGAGCTGACGAACAGCAGAACTGCCGAATAAAGAAGGGTTTCTATGCTTTTGAACGCTATGCCTGCGATCGATATGATCAAACCGTCTATCGCGATAATAAGCTGGCCCACCGAGAGAGTCGGAAATTTTTTCTTGAGCACCAAAGAGACTATATCGGTGCCTCCCGTGGTGCCGCCGGCCAGTATGACCAATCCGAGACCCGCGCCGTAGATCGCGCCTCCCAGCACCGAGCAAAGGAATATGTCCTGCGAGAGCGGCAGAAAGCTCTGGAAGAAATCCGCCTCGAATATCTGCGCCGAGAACGAAAGAGCGGCGGTGCCTATTATTGAAGTGAGCAGGAAATGCCAGTTAAACTCCATAAGGCCCAGAATAAAGATCGGAATGTTTATCACAAAAACCATAATGCCCACGGGCAGATTAAACAGGTGGTAAAGCACCGTGGCGATACCGCTGACGCCGCCCGCGGCGATCTTCGCGGGGACCAGGAAGAATTCAAGGCCGAAGCCCATTATCGCTCCGCCGAGCAGTATCAGAATAATATTTTTGAGCTTAATTTCGATCCGCATAGCTTTTCCTCCAAATTATTAAATGAATATGTATTTCAGCAGGTCGCAAATTCTTTGCTTCTCGCCTTTTAAATAAAGCATGCCGACAAGCGCCTCGACGCCCGTGGCGTCGCGGTAGTCCTTCATTTCCGAATTTTTCGGAACGTGGGATTTTGTGTTCCTGCCGCGGTGGAAAACCGCTTTTTCCTCATCGGTGAGCTTATCCTCGATTTTTCGGTAGAGCTCCGCCTGGGCGCGGCAGCACACATATTTTGTGGCGGCTTTGTGAAGAGTGTTGACGTTTTTGTTGCCGTCTTTTATAAGATAGCTCCTGACGTACAGCTCATAGACGCAGTCGCCCAGATAGGCGAGTGTCAGCGCCGAATATTCCCCCGGCGGGGTTTTACTCAGGTTCAGTTCATTCAATATTGTATTTAGCATAATAATTCACTTTTTAATTTAAAATCATTTGTTCGCCTCCCTCTCCGTCGCCTTTGGCGACACCTCTCCCTCCCCAGAGGGCGAGGCTAAATCAGGCTCGCCCCCTTTTAGGGGGAGAGCTGTCAGCGAAGCTGACTGAGAGGGGGTATTTTATTAGTTCTTTATTAATTGCTGTCCTTGTCTTGTGTCTTTCACGGTGTAGCCCATTTCGGCGAGCTTGTCGCGTATCTCGTCCGACTTCGCCCAGTCTTTGGCTTTGCGGGCGGCGGCGCGCTCGTCAAGCAGCGCCTCGACCTCGGCGGGAATTTTGTCTTCTTTTTCGCGCTCGAGCAGGCCGAGGACCCCGCCAAGCTCTTTGAGCAGGTCATACGCCGCGTCAGCCGCCTGCTTTGAGGGCTTTTTGTCGGCGGCCAAATTCACGTTCGCATCCGACACGATCTCAAACAGCACGGAGATCGCGTCCGCCGTATTGAGGTCGTCGTCCATTGCGGCGATGAACTCGTCTTTGCGCGCGCTCAAGGCGTCGACAAACACTTTCTCGCTGTCCTTGAGCCTGGCGCTTTCGGCTGTTCCGCTCAGGAATTTCAGCGTCTCAAGGCAGTTGTAGATGCGGTCGAGGGCCGATTTTGACGACTCCATCAGGTCCTTGCTGAAGTTGATCGGGCTGCGGTAGTGGGCCGAGAGCATGAAGAAGCGTATCACCTCATAGTCAAACTCTTTCGCGACGTCGCGCACGGTGAAAAAGTTGCCGAGGGATTTTGACATCTTCTGGTTGTCGATATTTATATATCCGTTGTGTACCCAGTAGTTGGCGAAGGCGCAGCCGTTCGCGGCCTCACTCTGGGCGATCTCGTTCTCGTGGTGGGGGAAGATGAGGTCCCTGCCGCCGCTGTGAATGTCGATTGTGTCGGCGAGGTACTTGTTGGCCATGGCGCTGCACTCAATGTGCCAGCCCGGCCTGCCCGGGCCCCACGGACTGTCCCACGCGGGTTCGCCCGGCTTCTGCTTTTTCCAGACCGCGAAGTCCATCGGGTCGCGCTTATCCTCGTTTATGTCGATCCTCGCGCCGCTTTCGAGGTCCTCAAGCGGCTGGTGCGAGAGCTTGCCGTATTCCTTGAATTTTTTGGTGGAATAATACACGTCGCCGTCCACGTTGTAGGCATAGCCGTTGTCGATAAGCTTTTCGATTATTTTTATTATCGAGTCGATATTCTCGGTGGCGCGGGGGTGGACTGTGGCTCTGTGAATACCGAGGCCGTCCGCGTCGGTGAAATATTCCTTTATATACCGGTCGGCGAGCTCGCCAACGGTTATGCCGAGGTCGTTGGCCTTGTTTATCATCTTGTCGTCAATGTCGGTGAAGTTCTGCACGAACTTTACCTTATAGCCGCGGTACTCAAGATAGCGGCGCAGAGTGTCAAAGATGATGAAAGGCCGCGCGTTTCCGATATGGAAGTAGTTATAGACCGTCGGCCCGCAGGAATACATCATTACCTTGTCTTTATTAATAGGAACAAACTCCTCTTTTTTGTTGGTCATCGTGTTATAAAGCTTCATATGTAATATCCTTTCAATATCAGTATTTACTTAATATTATGCCCGAAATTTTCGGCTGAAACCAATTATAACACTAAAGATAAAAACTAACAAGTGTTTTTAAGAAAAATTTAAGAAATGTTTGCTAAGATCATTACAGTATGATATTATTATGAATAAACGGGGTGATAAAAATGAGAATACTTGTCGTTGAGGACGAGATACATCTGGCCGAGGCGCTTGCCACGCTGCTTAAAAAGCAGAATTACACCGCCGACGCGGTTTATAACGGCGAGGACGGCTTGGACTATGCCATGAGCAATATTTACGACGTTATCGTGCTTGATCTTATGCTGCCCAAAATGAGCGGCCTTGACGTGATAAAAAATATGCGGCGCGAGGGCAACGACACGCCGGTGATCATGCTGACCGCCAAGGGCGAGATAAGCGACAAGATACGCGGCCTTGACAGCGGCGCGGACGACTATCTGGCAAAACCGTTCAATACCGACGAGCTGCTCGCGCGGATACGCGCGCTCGGCAGGAGGCGGGGCGAGGTCGTGCAGCCGAACGCCATGACCTTCGGGGATATTGAGCTTGACACGCGGACGCTTACGCTGAGCTGCGGAGGCAGGAGCATAAAGCTGACGCTTAAGGAGTCGGAGCTGCTTGAGTATTTTATGGCCAACAAAAACACGGTGCTTTCAAAGGAAATGATAATCGAAAAGCTGTGGGGCTTTGACTCGGCGGCTGAGGCAAATCATGTCGAAGTTTATGTCTCGTTCCTGCGCAAAAAGCTCAAGTTCGTGGGCTCGCGCACGGTGATCAACACGGTGCGCGGCGTGGGCTATTCGCTGAAATAAATTTTTGTGTTTAACCGAAAGGAAATTTATTATGCTTAAAAAACTTCGCAACAATTTTCTCGCGCTCAATATGACGCTGACCTCAGTGCTGCTTATCGCGGCCTTCGCCTTGGTGCTGGCCGTCTCGGTCAGCAGCGCCGACCGCGAGCTTGACAGCCGCATACAGCGCAATATATTCGCGTTCGGCGGCGGCCGCGGCGAAGGGCGCAGGCTCGATAATTTCCCCGGCGGCGTTGACACTCCTCCGAAGGATAATGAGGAGGACGCGGAGCGGCCAGAGCCGATCGAGAATATTTCACTGCGCCTCGGCCCGGGCGGAGAGATACTTGAAAAGCGCGCCCAGCTTGATTACGACGACGAGTTTTATGAATATGTCGCGGACGCGGCTTTGGCGAACATTGAAAAAACCGACAGCCGCCTGATCAGAACCGACAGCGGATATTATAAGTACCGCATATTCGAGGGCGAGAACGAGCTCGGCGAGACGAATTATTTTTTAAATCTCACCAACGCCGACGCGCAGATCAATATGCTCAAAAATCTGGCGCTGACTCTGCTCGCCGTGCTGATCGCGGCCCTGCTTCTGGTGTTTTTGATCTCGCTGTTTTTCGCGAACCGCGCGATCCGTCCGATAGAGGAGGCGTGGGACAAGCAGAACCGCTTTATCGCCGACGCCTCGCACGAGCTCAAGACGCCGCTGACCACTATCAACACCAACGTTGACGTGCTTCTGGCGCACGGCGAAAGCACGATCGACGAGGAGCGGAAGTGGCTGGGCTATATAAAAGACGAGGCGGAGCGCCTGTCGGAGCTGACCAACAGCCTGCTTTATCTGGCGCGGCTCGACTACTCGGCTGCCGAAAAGACCGAGCCGGCAAAGGTTTCGTTTTCACAGGCGGCGGAGAGCGTCATACTTGTGAGCGAGGCGGTGATCTATGAGAAAAACATTAATTTTTCCGAAAATGTCGAGGATGATATATTTATAAAAGGCGACGAGGGGCAGATAAAGCAGCTTGTGGTGATCCTGCTTGACAACGCGATGAAATACGTCAGCGAAAACGGCGAGATAAGGCTTGAGCTCAAAAAGAGCGGCGGAAAGGCCCGCCTCACCGTCAGCAACACTTACAGCGGCGATCTTGAGGAAACCAAGGTGTTTGACAGGTTCTACCGCGCCGATAAGTCTCGCGCCCGCTCAAGCGGCGGCTACGGGCTTGGCCTCGCGATCGCCAAGTCGATAACCGAACTGCACAAGGGAACGATAACTCTAAGCGGCAGCGGCGGATGCGCGGTGTTCACGGTTGAAATTCCCGCTCTGTAAAATTTTTCTTGATGTTATCCGAAGTTTAGGTTATAATATTTCCGAGATTATAATTTTCGGGTGATAACATGACTGATATTCAAAAAAGAATAAACGAGCTGACGGCGGAACTGAACCGCGCCAATCACGCGTATTATGTGCTTGACGCGCCGGAGATAAGCGATTTTGAGTACGACAGGCTCCTGCGGGAGCTTATTGAGCTTGAGGCCGCGCATCCCGAGCTTGCCGCGCCCGACTCGCCGACGCGCAGGGTCGGGGGCGAGGTCCTCGAGGGGTTCGAGAGCGTGGAGCACGCGGTCAGGATGCAGAGCCTGACCGATGTTTTTGACAAGGCGGAGCTGATCGAGTTCGACGGCCGCGTGAGGAGCGCGCTCGACGTTGAGGTCCCGGAATATGTGACCGAGCTTAAGATCGACGGGCTTTCGGTCTCGCTCGAGTACAGAGACGGCTTGTTTTTCCGCGGCTCGACCCGTGGAAACGGCGATATCGGCGAGGACATAACCAACAATTTAAAGACAATAAGGAGCATACCGCTGCGGCTTTCCGAGCCCGTGCCTTATCTTGAGGTAAGGGGCGAGGTTTTTATGCCGAAAAAAGCGTTTTTAAAGCTCAACGAGCTGCGCGAGCTTGAGGGCGAGCCGCTTTTCGCCAATCCGAGGAACGCAGCGGCAGGCTCGCTGCGCCAGCTTGACAGCTCGGTGACGGCGCGCAGGAACCTTGATATATTCGTGTTTAACGTGCAGGCGGTCGAGGGCTTGAGCTTTTCGACCCACAAGGAAAGCCTTGATTATATGGAAAAGCTTGGGTTTAAGGTGATCCCCGAGCGGCGGGTGCAGCACGGGATAGAGGAGGCCTACGCCGAGATCGAGAGATTGGGCGGTCTCCGCGGCGAACTGGGCTTTGACATCGACGGAGCGGTGGTCAAGCTGAACAGCCTTGACGAGCGCGCCGTCATGGGCGAGAACACAAAGACTCCGCGCTGGGCGACCGCGTATAAATACCCGCCGGAAATGAAAGAGACCGAGCTGCTTGACATTGTGCTGCAGGTTGGCAGGACCGGAGCCGTGACCCCGAACGCGGTGTTCACGCCCGTGAAGGTGGCGGGCTCGGTGGTGTCGAGGGCCACGCTGCACAATATTGACTATATCCGCGTCAAGGACATAAGAATAGGCGACTATATAACCGTTCAGAAGGCGGGCGACGTTATTCCCGAGGTGGTCGGCGTCGTTATGTCAAAGCGCAGGGAAGGGCTTGAGGAATACCGGATGCCCGACGTCTGCCCTGTGTGCGGCGAGCCGATCGGCAGGGTTGACGGCGAGGCGGCGACACGCTGCCTTAACTCAAACTGTCCCGCGCGGCAGCTTCGCAGCATAATCCACTTCGCCTCAAAGGACGCGATGGACATTGACGGCCTCGGCCCCGCTATCGTGGAAAAGCTGATCGACGAGGGACTTATATCAAACTGCGCTGATCTGTATGACCTCAGGGCGGAGCAGCTTAGCGGGCTTGAGGGCTTCGGCGAAAAATCGGCCGAAAATCTTATAAATTCAATTGAAAAATCAAAATCAAACGGTCTCGCGAGAGTGCTGTCGGCCCTGGGGATACAGCTTATCGGCAGCCGCGCGGCGAGGCTCATTGCCGAAAACCTCGGCGATATCGACAGCGTTATGGCCGCGGACGCGGAAACTCTGGCGCAAATCCCCGACATCGGAATGAAAATGGCGCAAAGCCTTGTCCACTTTTTCGGCGAGGACGCCTCAAAGGAGCTGGTGCGCAGATTTAAAGAACACGGCGTTGACATGACCTGCGAGAAAAAGACGGAAGCGGAGGAAGGACGGCTCGCGGGCAAGACGTTTGTCATTACCGGAACGCTGCCCGGCATGAAGCGCAGCGAGGCGAAAAAGCTGATAGAGGAAAACGGCGGCAAAGTCACAGGCAGCGTGTCCGGAAAGACCGATTATCTGCTGGCGGGCGAGGACGCGGGAAGCAAGCTTCAAAAGGCCGTTTCGCTGAAAATCCCGGTAATTGACGAGCCCGGACTTATGAGCATGCTGGCTTAATCGTGTAATTTTAAAAAAACGCTTGACAAGACTTTCGTAATGTGTTATTATAGCGGTTAGTAACCTATCGCTTAGTTTGCGGGATCATACTTCACCACCCCTTACTAAGCCTTAAGGGGATAATATAATATGGAGGTGAAACGGGATGGATAAGGACATAAAGCAGCAGATCATCAACGAATACGCCACTCACGAGGGCGACACGGGATCGCCCGAGGTTCAGGTCGCGCTTCTGACTTACAGGATCAATCATCTGAATGAGCATCTTAAGACGCACAAGAAGGATCATCATTCAAGACGCGGTCTGCTTAAGATGGTCGGCGTAAGACGCAGCTTCCTTAAGTATCTCGAGAAGAAGGACATCAACAGATATCGTTCGCTTATCGAGAGACTGGGTCTCAGACACTAAAAAACACGGCAGCCCGCGCCCGTTTTACGGCTCGGGTTGCCTTACGTTTTTATTTCACGAGTTATTGAAAATTAAAAGAGTCGCTTACTTTAGCAGTTAAAAACACGCATCCTGCGTGCGGATGCCTGTTTTTAAGTGCTAAACGAGCTTCTCTTTTAAGAATATTAATTAATTTAAAGGAGGACAAAATGTCAAAGATTTATGAAACACAAGTTGCCGGCAGACCGCTTTCGCTGGAGTTCGGCAAGGTTGCGGGACTGGCAAACGGCTCGGTTATAGTGCGTTACGGCGATACGGCGGTCATCACATGCGCGACTGCGTCGGACAAGCCGAGAGACGGTATCGACTTTTTCCCGCTCAGTATCGATTATGAGGAAAAAATGTATTCGGTCGGCAAGATCCCCGGAGGATTTACGCGCCGCGAGGGTAAGCCATCGGAGCATGCCGTGCTCACGTCGAGAGTTATCGACAGACCCATGCGCCCCTTGTTCCCGAAGGACTTGAGAAACGACGTTTCGATCGTTTCGACGGTCGTTTCGGTCGAGCAGGACAACTCGCCCGAGTTTTGCGCGATGATCGGATCTTCGATCGCGGTCTGCGTTTCGGACATTCCGTTCAGCGGCCCGATTGCGGCGGTTTATGTGGGTCTTGTGGACGGCAGGTTTGTGCTCAACCCCACGGTTGAGCAGAGAGAAAAAAGCGATCTTAATCTCATCGTTTCGGGATCTGCCAAAAAGGTCGTTATGATCGAGGCGGGCGCCAACGAGGTTCCCGAAAAGCAGATGTATGACGCGATCATGTTCGCGCATGAGGAGATCAAAAAGCTTTGCGCTTTCCTTGACAAGATTATCGCCGAGATAGGCAAGCCCAAGTTTGAGTATGAGCATATTACGGTCGATGAGGCTTTGTTTGACGACATCAGAGCCTACGCCGAGGATGATGTGAAGCAGGCTCTTGACACCGACGACAAGACGGTCAGAGACGCGAGACTTCTGGTTGTTTACGAGGATGTTTACATGCATTTTGAGGAAAAATATCCTCAGGAGGAATATAAAGAACAGATTGACGAAGCACTTTACAAACTGCAGAAGACGGTTGTCAGAAACTGGCTCATGTATGACAAAAAGCGCGTTGACGGCAGAGGAATTTTAGAGCTCCGCCCGCTTTCGGCGGAGGTCGGACTGCTGCCCAGAGCGCACGGAAGCGGACTGTTCACAAGGGGCCAGACACAGTGTCTGTCCGCCGCCACTCTGGCGCCGGTCAGCGAGGCTCAGATAATCGACGGCCTCGGCCTTGAGGACAGCAAGAGATATATGCACCACTACAACTTCCCGTCGTTCAGCGTCGGCGAGACGCGGCCTTCAAGAGGCCCGGGCAGACGTGAGATAGGACACGGCGCTCTCGCGGAGCGCGCGCTGCTTCCGGTGCTGCCGAGCGTTGACGATTTCCCGTACGCGATCCGCGTGGTTTCGGAGGTTTTAAGCTCAAACGGTTCAACATCTCAGGGAAGCATCTGCGGTTCGACGCTGGCGCTCATGGACGCGGGTGTTCCGATCTCGGCGCCCGTTGCCGGAATTTCGGTGGGACTTATCACCGATCCGGAAAATGACGACAACTTCCTGACCATGGTTGACATTCAGGGTCTTGAGGACTTCTTCGGCGACATGGACTTTAAGGTTGCCGGAACAAAGAAGGGCATCACGGCCATCCAGATGGATCTTAAGGTTGACGGTCTGACTCCGGCGATCATCAGGACCGCCCTCGAGCAGACAAGAAACGCGAGATATTATATTCTGGACGAGGTAATGCTCAAGGCAATCGACAAGCCGCGCGATGAGATCTCGCAGTACGCTCCGAAGATCATCAACATGACGATCCCGGTAGACAAGATCCGCGACGTAATAGGCAGCGGCGGCAAGGTTATCCAGGGTATTGTGGCCGACACCGGAGCCAAGATCGATATCGAGGAGGACGGACGCGTGTTTATCGCCGCCGTTGACCCGGCTTCCGGACAGATGGCCAAACAGATGATCGAGAATATTATTAAAGAGCCCGAGGTGGGCGAGATATACGAGGGTAAGGTCGTAAAGATCATGGATTTCGGCGCGTTTGTTGAGATCCTGCCCGGCACGGACGGACTTGTTCACATTTCAAGGCTGGCCAAGGGCAGAGTCAATAAGGTTACGGATGTTGTTCATGAGGGCGACGTGATCAAGGTTGAAGTGACCGAGATACTCCCCAACGGCAAGATCAACCTCAGAAAGCTTTACGACTAATATACTTATTATGGAGAGATGAAATAATGGGCGAAAACGAAAGAGAATTATCTATCATTGACATTCTGCGGATACTTTTGCCGTATAAATTCTTGATTATAGCGTGCGTTGTTGTGTTCTCGCTGGGATTTTTCGTGATGACCGCCTTCTTCACCGAAGACGAGTTCACCTCGACCGGCGTGCTGTATGTCAGCAACCACATGCAGGGCATGGTGTCAAGCAACTACTCGGTTGAGCTTCAGGATATCGAGTCCGCGAGAATAATGGCTTCGACATGTATGGAGCTTCTTAATACCAGAACCTACTTGTCATACGTCAGCGACGTGACCGGCGGCAAATATGACTGGGAGGATATCGCGAAGATGATAAGCATAAGCTCGGTCAACGAGACGGAGCTGCTTTCAATAAGCGTTACAAGCGACAACCCGGATGACTCGTATGATATATGTAAAGCGATAATCAATAAGGCTCCGTCGCAGCTTGGAACCATTTTCACGAGCGGAACGATCGAGATCATCGACGAGGCGGTATATCCCGAGCTGCCTAACAGCAAAGGAGTTATAAAGAAAACGGCGATAGGCTTTGCGATAGGCTTTATACTGGGTGTGCTGCTGGCGTTCCTGCTGGCAATGTTTGACAAGCAGGTACACATTGACACCGACCTTCAGGGCAGATACGATATACCGATGCTCGGCAATATCATGAACGAATAGAAATTTTGATTTGAGGTATTACAATGGCAATGAACTTTTTATCAAAAAAGAAAAAATCAAAAAAGAAAAGCAAGCATAAAGGCGGAGGTCTTGACGGGAACCATCTGATCAACGAGAACTCGCGCTTTGGTGTTATCGAGTCGTATAACGGTCTCAGGACCAACATAATGTTTTCCCTGACCAAAACCAACAAGGGCAAGATAATCCTTATCACAAGCTCGGTGCCGGGCGAGGGCAAGACCACGACCAGCATAAACACCGCAATAACTTTCGCGCAGTCGGGCGCGAGGGTCCTGCTCATTGACTGCGATTTGAGAAAGTCCACGATCCACCGCTATCTTAAGCTTGACGGCAGCGTGGGTCTGACCAATGTTTTGTGCGGATATAACGACATCGCGAGCTCGATACACCGCAATGTGTTTAAGGGCGTTGATGTTCTGACGGTCGGCGAAATCCCGCCGAACCCCACGCAGATGCTCTCGTCACCCGAGATGGGAAATCTTCTGGCAGCGCTCAGCACAAAGTATGATTATATATTTATCGACACGCCGCCTGTGTCGGTCGTTACCGACGCGGCGCTTATCGCGGGACACTGCGCCGGCGTTGCGATTGTTGTGAGAGAGGATGTCACGAACCTTGACAGACTTGACATCGCGATCAGCAACCTCAAAAAAGCGAACGCCCGAATTATGGGATTTATCATGCTTACCAACGAAAGACAAAGAAAGAGATATGGTTATTATGGCAAGTACAGTTACTACGGCAAGTACGGCTACTACGCGTCGTACTCGTCATATGACTCCTACGGAGTCGATGATTGATCTGCATTCTCACTTTCTTCCGGGGATCGACGACGGTTCCCAAAGCGTGGAGGAAAGCTTGGGCATGCTGACTGAAAGCAAAAGACAGGGGGTCGTGACCTGTGTCGCCACTCCCCATTGCACCTTGCACAGACCCGACGATTTGGAGCGGTTCCTTATGAACCGCAGCGAGGCTTTTAAAAAACTCAAGGCAGCCGCCGCGGGCAGCGATATTCCGGAAATTTTTCTGGGCGGAGAGGTATACCTCGACAACAACATACTGAAAAATTATGACGGAATAGAACGCCTTTGCATCAGCGGGACCGACTATATTTTGGTCGAGCTTCCCAGAAGGCGGCTTGACAAGAAGATCACCGAGCTGATATTTAATTTATCGGTAAAGGGTATGAAGCCTATACTCGCCCATGTTGAGAGGGCGGACGGAGACGAGCTTGACGAGATAGGAATTTGGGATCTTGACATTATTTTTCAGGTAAACGCCGAGTCGTTTTTAAACTTTTCGTCAAGAAGGCGGCTTAAGAAAATATTTGCCGCCGGAGGAAAGTTCGTGACGAGCAGCGATATGCACAACACAGACACGCGTCCGCCGTGCATGCTTGAGGCGAGGAACATTTCAAAAAATAAATTTCCGGGACTGACGGATGAGTTATTTTACATAAACGCCGGGAATATACTGAAAACAGCCCATCTGTAAGGCTGAGAATGATTAAACAGGATTTGAGGATAAATGCGAAAAAGATATTTTTTGCCCGTTATAATAATTTTGCTGAATCTTGCGTTTATATGGGGAAACTCGGTGTTCAGCCAGGAGCAGTCGCACCAGATAAGCACAATGTTCCGCGGATTTCTGAGCAAATTCTTTGATTTGAAAGGCGGCGCCGACGCGCTTTCGGATCATTATATCCGCAAAGCCGCGCATGTTTTTGAATATTTTGTTCTGGGCGTTTTGCTCACATCGTTTTTCGGCAGGCTCAAGCTCAAAAACTGTCTGGTGATTTTCTTCGCCGCGGTTCCGGTGGCCGCCATTGACGAGACGATACAGATTTTCACGGGAAGAGGCCCGGCGGTCAAAGACGTTATGATCGACATCTGCGGATATGCTCTGGGATTTATGATAGTGATGCTTATAAAGCATTATACCGGCAAAAAGAACAAAAATTTAAACTATAATAAAACTGAATAGACTGAGGTGAATTTATGGGTTATAAAACATATGATCCGAACAGGAAAAAGAAGAAAAGGAAAACGGGTCTGATAATATGCATAGTGGTTGTCTGCGTCCTCGCGGCGGTTGCGGGCGGCGGCGCGGCGGTTTACCATTGGCAGAAGGACAATATAGAGGCTCTCAAATATGCCGCGGGTCACAGCAGTGATGAAATAAGCGAGCAGATCGAAGAGAACAGCCGCAAAAATCAGGAGCGGATGAGCGAGATCGCAGGCGCGTCCATGCGTCCGCTGACAGAGGAAGAGTCAAAGCTTCTCGCCGACGGCGAGATCACCGAGGAAGAGGCGATCGCTCTTGTGACCGGCGAGACCACGCTTGAGGAAATCCAAAGCGGAGAGTATGCTCCCGCGGATGAGCAGAGCGGCGCTGCGGCTGAGCAGCCCGCAGAAGGCGGCTCGGAAGAGAGCGCAGCGTCATCCGAAGACCGGGGCGGCGCGAGCTCGGCTGAAAACGGTTCCTCGGGAGGCTCCGGAGGCGGCGCGTCCGAAAGCGGAACATCCGGCGGCTCATCGAACGCTTCCGGCGGCAATGTCAGCGCGATTTTGGGAAAGATCTATCTGCTGCAGTCCGAGTTTACGGGCTCGGTTGAATCGTTGATCGCTCAGGCAAAGGGAGACGCGGGCACGATGTCGCGCAGCGAGCTTATGAAAAAATATTCGTCGCTTGCCGCTTCAATGGAAAGCAGCTGTGACGCCAGAATGGAAAGTCTTCTCGGCGAGCTTTCGGCCGCCGGAGAAAGCCAGAGCGTTATAAGCGAGATAAGAAGCTCGTATGAAAACGAAAAGAGTCTTAAAAAAGCCGAATTGATGTCAAGGTTCTCAAATTAACAAATTTTTGAACAGAGCAATAATTTCTATATTTCCCATAAAAAATATTTAGATTTTTATTGCAATTTTACTTGACAAATAATAATTAAATGGTATAATGATATTAAGTTGGGCTTAAATCTGTTCATTTTTTGATTTTGAATTGAAATGAGCGGCCCGAATTGCATAAGAAAAAAATAAAAATTATATATTAAAGAGGAGAGGTTTAAAATGAAAAAGTTAATCGGAATTCTCGTAGCATCACTCATGATTTTGCAGTCTTTTGCGGTTATGGCGGCTGATGTTGAGGTTTCGGGAGACGTTAATGTTCGTCCCGGAAATTCAACCGGTCTTTACACCGACACAGTTACCACAACATACAAGGGCTTTGACTACGAGGCTAAGTTGGATCTGACAAACGCACGCAACGCTTACAAGGAGAACTATGAGACGGCTCTTGAAACAGCCAAGACTCTCGGCGTTCCCGAGGAGAATGTTACAGGCACCGAGATTTCGGGTCAGTTTAAGATTGTTATCAATGTTCCCAAGGGCATGTCAATCCCCACGGCGTTCTCGGAAGGTAAGAATCTCTACGGTTTCACAGGTATTGATCCCGAGACAGGTATCTACACAGAGGCGGCTGACAGAGTGCTCACTGATAACGCTGACGGAACATCAACACTGACGATCACTGTTGACGTTAAGGACGGCATCACTGCTAAGCAGCTTTATGATAACGTTGATACTCTTCTGAGTGACATCACTCTGACATGCGAGAACACAACAGTTACGTCAAACGGAACATACACCGTAGGCGGATATGTTGACGGTAATGTTAAGACTCAGGTTGTATACGGCACAGCTACATACAATCAGGACATTAACATCTTTGCCGGCTCGGCAGAGGCTCCCATCACTGTTACAGCCACAGTCCGCAATAGCAGCGGCGGCGGCACCGTAAGCGGCGGTGGCGGCGGTTCCTTCAACACAGGAACAACCACAAGCCCGACAGCTGCTCCCGGTGCAACAGCGGCTCCCGGCGCAACGGCTGATCCCAACGCGACGGCAGCTCCCGGCGCCACAGCGGCTCCCGGCCAGGTTGAGCCCGGTCCCGTAGTATCCGGTGAGGTTCCCTTCGCTGACGTTGCTCCCACAGACTGGTATGCTGACGCTATTGCGTTCGTATACGAGAAGGGTCTGATGAACGGCACATCGGCTGACGAGTTCGAGCCTAACGCTCCCGTTGACCGCGCTATGTTCGCGACAATCGTTTACAGAATTGAAGGCGAGCCCGCGGTTGAGCCCACATCAACATTCACAGATGTTCCCGCAGGCGAGTATTACAGCAGTGCGGTTGCATGGTGCGAGGCTAACGGCATCGTAACAGGTTATTCTGACACAGAGTACGCTCCCAACGGCCTGATTCTGCGTGAGCAGATGGCTGCCCTCATGTATCGTTACGCTACATTCAAGGGTATCGACACAGGCGCGAGCGTTGCTCAGTACAGCGACAGCGCTGCTATCTCCGACTACGCTGTACCGGCTGTAAGCTTCTGCACACAGGCCGGTCTGATGAACGGCGTTGGCGACGGCGCTTTCGATCCTCAGGCTGACGCCACAAGAGGCGAGGTTGCGACAGTTGTTATGAGACTTTATAACAGCGTTGTTACCGAGTAATAACATGAATTATAAAGCGGTCCGGATTTTCCGGGCCGCTTTTTCCGTATCGCGTAAACGGGCGCGGGGCCGCGTTTTGCTTGTGTGTGGTGCATAAAACTGTGCCGGAAAATAACGTAATTTTATAAATATTTATTTTATTTAACGCTTGCAATTTGTCATTTAATGTAATACAATAATACTGTATTTTCAGCTTAAATTTTAATGGAGGAATTTGCTATGAAAAAGCTTGAACAGCTCTATGAGGGAAAGGCCAAAAAGGTTTTCAAAACCGATGATCCGGAAGTATTGATGGTTGATTACAAGGATGATGCCACCGCATTTAACGGTGAAAAGAAGGGCACGATCGAGTCCAAGGGCATTATCAACAACCGTGTGACCAATCATCTGATGAAAATGCTTGAAGAGCAGGGCGTGCCCACTCACCTTATTAAGGAAGTTTCCGACAGAGAAACTCTGGTTAAAAAGGTGACGATAGTGCCGCTTGAGGTAATAATCAGAAATGTTGCTGCGGGCTCGTTCTCAAAGAGATACGGCGTTGAGGAAGGCAAGGAACTGCTTTCGCCCACGCTCGAGTTCAGCTATAAGGACGACGACCTCGGCGATCCGCTGATCAATTCTTACCATGTGCTGGCCCTCGGCCTCGCGACAAAAGAGGATATTGACACGATCACGAAATATGCCTTTAAGGTAAACGATATACTAAAAGAGTACCTGCTCGGCCTCGGTATCAAGCTTATTGACTTTAAGCTCGAGTTCGGAAAGACAAGCGACGGCACAATCGTGCTTGCCGACGAGATCTCGCCCGATACCTGCCGATTCTGGGACAAGGATACTAACGAGAAGCTTGACAAGGACAGATTTAGACGCGACATGGGCAACGTTGAGGACGCCTATGAGGAAATTATGAGACGCCTTATGGGTGAGACGGTTTAACATACGCGTCAAAGGAGGTTTGTTTTGAGCAGTTATGACGAGATTTTCTCCGACTCCCTCCATGAGGAATGCGGAGTTATAGGTATTTATGATATGGGCGACGGGCTTGACGTTTCTAGGCTTACATATTACGGCCTTTACGCTTTGCAGCACAGGGGCCAGGAAAGCGCCGGTATCGCGGTGAACAGTATAGACGAGAACGATAAGATACAAATTCTCCAGTATAAAGATATGGGGCTTGTTCAGGAGGTTTTCAATAACCTTGTGCTGAACGAGCTTAAGGGCCGCGCTGCGGTCGGCCATGTTCGCTACACCACAGCGGGCACCAGCCGCCGCGAAAACGCGCAGCCCCTTGTTTCCAAATATCAAAAGGGAACATTCGCGCTTGTGCATAATGGCAACCTTGTTGATGTTGACAAAATGCGCCGCGAGCTTAAGGACGAGGGCGCAATTTTCCAGACCAATAACGACAGTGAGATCATAGCTCACCTTCTTGCCAAAGAACGGATAAAGACCGACTCGACTGCCGAGGCGATTTTGCGGCTTATGGGCGAGATAAGCGGCGCTTATTCGCTGATAATCATGACGCCCAAGCGCATGGTTGTTGTCCGCGATCCGCAGGGCTTCAGACCGCTCTGCATAGGCAAGATCAAAAATTCATATGTGTTCGCGTCCGAGACCTGCGCTCTTGACTCGATAGGCGCGGAGTTCGTGCGCGATGTCGAGCCCGGCGAGGTAATAGTGGTCGATAAGGACGGCATGCACTCATATCGCGACAGATGCGGCGAAAAGACCGCGCTCTGCGTGTTTGAGTATGTGTATGTCGCCCGGCCCGACAGCGTGATCGACGGCGTGAGCGTCCACGCGGCGCGGCTTAAGGCCGGAAGCTTTCTGGCAAAGGAAAGTCCGGTCGACGCCGACGTGGTTATAGGCGTTCCCGATTCGGGGCTTGACGCCGCTTTGGGATATTCCCGCGAGTCGGGCATACCCTACGGCGTGGGATTTATAAAAAACAAGTATATTGGCAGAACATTTATCCAGCCGACACAGGAGGAGCGCGAATCGGCGCTCAGAATTAAGCTAAACGCCATGCGCGAGGCGGTCAGCGGCAAGCGGGTTATCATGATCGACGACTCGATCGTCCGCGGCACGACCTGCGGCAGAATTGTCCAGCTCCTGCGCGACGCGGGAGCCAAAGAGGTGCATGTCAGAATTTCCTCGCCGCCGTTTAAGAACCCCTGTTATTTCGGCATTGACGTGGCTGACAGAGACTCGCTGATCGCGTGTCAGATGTCGGTCGAGGAAACATGCAAGCATATAGGCGCCGACTCGCTGGCGTACCTGTCCTTAGAGGCGATCGATAAGATCGCCGAGGGTTCAAAATGCTCAAGATGCGCCGCATGCTTCACCGGCAAATACCCCGTCCGCGTCCCCCAGGAAGAAAATCTCTAATTTACTATTCGCTAATCATTAATCACCACGTTCGTAGGGGCGGATATTATCCGCCCGCTCTAATCACTATTCGCTAATCACTAATCACTACGTTCGTAGGGGACGGCGCCCTCGACGTCCCGCCTTCCATATGGGAGATTGTCGGCAAAACCGATTGAGGGTCAATACGTTCAAAAGGAGCATAACATGAAAAACGAAACAGTTGTGGTGATCGACTTTGGCGGCCAGTACAACCAGCTCATCTCCCGCCGCGTGCGCGAGGCGAACGTGTACTGCGAGGTTGTGCCGTATTCAAAATCGATCGAAAAGATAAAAGCTATGGACCCCAAGGGCATAATTTTCACCGGAGGGCCCAACAGCGTGTTTGACGAAAAAGCGCCCAAACCCGATTTTGAGGTGTTTAACCTCGGTGTGCCGGTGCTCGGAATTTGCTACGGCGCTCAGCTTATGAGCATGGCTCTCGGCGGCGTTGTTCATCACGCGGACACGCGCGAGTACGGCGTGACCGAGATCGAGCTTGACACCGACGCGACTCTTTTCAAAGGCCTGTCGGCCAAAAATCGGTGTCTTATGAGCCATACCGATAAGGTCGAGGGTCTGCCCGAGGGCTTTAAGGTTGTCGCGACGACCGCCGACTGCCCGATGGCGGCTTTTGAAAACACCGAGAAAAAATTCTTCGGCGTTCAGTTCCATCCTGAGGTTAATCACACGCCCTTCGGCACGGAAATGATCAGAAACTTCTTATATGACGTGTGCGGCCTGTCCGGAGACTGGACAATGTCGGACTACGCCAGGAATTACATAGAGTTTGCAAAAAATAAAATTGGCGATAAAAAGGTGCTCTGCGCCCTCTCGGGCGGCGTTGACAGCAGCGTTGCCGCCGTGCTTCTCTACAAGGCAGTTGGCAAAAATCTGACATGTATTTTTGTCGATCACGGCCTGCTCAGAAAGGACGAGGGCGATCAGGTTGAGGAAGTTTTCACAAAGCAGTTCGACATTAATCTGATACGCGTCAACTGCGGCGATGTTTTCCTTGGAAAACTCAAAGGCGTGACCGAGCCCGAAACCAAGCGAAAGATAATAGGCGAGGAATTTATCCGCGTTTTTGAGAAAGAGGCAAAGAAGATCGGCGCCGTTGACTACCTCGTTCAGGGCACGATCTATCCCGATGTCATTGAAAGCGGAACCGGCGACGCGGCAGTGATCAAAAGCCATCACAATGTCGGCGGTCTGCCGGATTATGTGGATTTTAAAGAGATAATAGAGCCACTGCGGAATTTGTTTAAAGACGAGGTTCGCCGGCTCGGAATTGAATTGGGAATTCCCGAAAACCTCGTGTGGCGCCAGCCCTTCCCGGGTCCGGGGCTCGCGATAAGATGCATTGGCGAGATCACCGAGGCGAGGCTTGACATTCTGAAAGAGGCGGACGCTATTTTCCGCGAGGAAATCGCGAACGCGGGCCTTGAGCGCGACATCAACCAATATTTCGCGGTGATAACCGATATGCGCAGCGTCGGCGTAATGGGCGACGAGCGAACCTACGATTATACGGTTGCGCTCCGCGCCGTGACCACCACCGACTTCATGACCGGCGAGTGGGCCAGAATTCCCTATGACGTCCTCGACACCGTAAGCAAGCGCATAGTCAACGAGGTCCCCCACGTAAACCGCATAGTCTACGACATAACCTCCAAACCCCCCGCCACAATCGAGTGGGAATGATGTACGAAACGGCTGAACACCGCATAAATACTGGGTTTTTCGAAAATTAAAAGGTGTTTTGGCAA
>CANQKC010000019.1 GCA_947624305.1 uncultured Monoglobus sp.
TACACCTTTCCTTTCTGATTCTTTATTATACCAGATTTTTGGGTGTTTTTCGACTCCTTTTAAATGATACCACTCCAATATTATCCGCCCGCGCCATTCCCCTACAAATCCAAAATGTGGCCCATTTTGGTTTTTTTGGTTTTCAGATAAAACAAATCGTTTTCATCCGGCTCGATCTGAATGGGCAGACGCTCGGCGATCTCCATGCCGAAGCCCGAAAGCTGATAAACCTTGTCGGGATTATTCGTGAGCAGCCTCAGAGTTTTTGCCCCGAGGTCGCGCAGTATCTGCGCCCCGATGTAATACTCCCTCATGTCGCCCTCAAAGCCGAGGGCAATGTTGGCCTCAAGCGTGTCAAGGCCGCCGTCCTGGAGCTCGTAGGCGCGAAGCTTGTTGATAAGGCCAATGCCTCTGCCCTCCTGGCGCATGTAAAGCAGCACGCCGCGGCCCTCTTTCTCGATCGCGGTCATTGCCGCCGCGAGCTGCCTGCCGCAGTCGCATCTGAGCGAGCCAAACGCGTCGCCTGTCAGACACTCGGAATGAACGCGGCAGAGCAGATTTTTTCCGTCTCCGATCTCGCCCTTGACCAGCGCCACATGGTGCTCGCCGTTCAGCTTGTTCACATATCCGCAGGCGGTGAAATCGCCGTATTTCGTCGGCAGCCTTGTCACCGCCACGCGCTCCACAAGATCGTCATACTGCTTGCGGTAATCCGCGAGAGCCGCGATCGTTATAAATTTCAGGCCCCACCTTCGGGCGAACTCGATCAGCTCGCCGCCGCGCATCATCGTTCCGTCATCGCGCATGATCTCGCAGCACAGCCCCACGGGCTTAAGCCCCGCCAGACGCATCAGGTCAACCGTCGCCTCGGTGTGGCCGCGCCGCTCAAGCACCCCGTTTTTTCGCGCGATCAGCGGGAACATGTGCCCTGGGCGGCGGAAATCCTCGGGCTTTGAGCCGTCCTCCGCGCACTTGGCCGCGGTCGCCGCGCGCTCGGCCGCCGATATTCCGGTTCCGTTCCCGACATAATCAACCGACACGGTGAACGCCGTCTCGTGATTGTCGGTGTTGTTTTCCACCATTTGCGGGAACCCGAGCCGTGCCGCCGTCGCAGCGTCCATCGGCATACATATCAGCCCCTTTGCATGCGAGGCCATAAAATTGACCCCATCGGTTGACGCGAATTCCGCCGCGCAGATGAGGTCACCTTCGTTTTCCCTGTCCTCATCATCGCTGACAACAATTATTTCTCCCCGTCGGAGCGCCTCCAGGGCCTCCGGGATTTTTGAATACTCAAACATAGACATTCTCCTATCATTCAATCATCAATATCCGTGCCGCGCCAGAAATTCGCGGGTCATGCCCGATGATCTCGGCGCGCTCAGCAGCTTATCGACATACTTCGCTATGCAGTCGGTCTCAATATTGACGCGGCTGCCGATCTTTTTATAGATAAGCGCAGTGTTTTTGGCCGTGTGCGGAATAACCGAGACCGTGAACATGTCGCCCGCAGCCGAGGCCACTGTCAGGCTTATTCCGTCGATTGCCACCGACCCCTTTTCGGCGATCTGCCGCGCGAGTCCGCCGCCGACTCTGATTTTGAATACCACCGCATTGTCGTCCTTTTTAATATCGGCGATCACGCCCGCGCCGTCTATGTGGCCGGTGACTATGTGGCCGCCGAGCCTGCCGCCCAGTTTTACCGCCCGCTCGAGGTTGACGCTGTCGCCGACGGTCAGCGAGCCAAGTATCGTGCGGTTCAGCGTCTCATGCATAACGTCGGCAGCGAAACGGTCCGGGCCGATCTCGTCAGCGGTCAGGCAAACGCCGCTGACCGCCACGCTGTCACCGAGCTCAAGATCGTCAAATATTTTCTTTCCGCTTATCGTCAGCCTTGAGGACGCCCTGCCGCGGCTGACGCTTTTTATCTTTCCGACTTCCTCGATTATTCCCGTGAACATTTTATCTCACCCTCTATCAGATAATCATCGCCGATGCGGGAGATTTTCGTGTTTTTTATCATAAACGCTCCGCCCGGCTCATCAACTCCTTGTCCGCCGACCGGGGTCTTCGCGCCCGCGCCGCCGAAAATCTTGGGCGCGATGTAGCACTTGACGTAATCGACTGTTCCCGCGCTCAGCGCCGACCACGCGAGCTCTCCGCCGCCCTCGACTATCACGCTGTCGATTTTCCGCCTTCCGAGCTCATCCATAAGATAATCAAGATCGACCCGTCCGTCTTTCGGCGGCGCCTCAATTATTTCGCAGCCCGCCTCGAGATACGGACGCTGTTTTTCCTTGTCGGCGAGGCATGAGGCAATTATCGTCGGCGTTTCCCTCGCGGATTTTACGATCTCGGCCCAGATCGGAGTGCGCAGATTTGTGTCGCACACTATCCGCACCGGGTCAGAACCGCCGTCCGTTCGGCATGTGAGGCGCGGATCGTCGGCCAGAACGGTCCCGACGCCGACCATGACCGCCGAGTACGCGTTCCTGTCCCTGTGCGTGTCCTCTCTCGCCTTTTCGCCGGTTATCCACTTTGATTTTCCCGAGACGGACGCGATTTTCCCGTCCGCGGTCATGGCGTATTTCAGCATAACATACGGCCTGCCGCTTGTGATGTAGCGCATAAAAATCTTGTTCAGATCCCTGCACTCCTTTTCAAGCATTCCGACGTTGACCTCGATCCCGGCGCGGCGTATCTTTTCGGCGCCCATACCGCCCACCTTCGGGTTCGGGTCAAGGCAGCCGATGATCACCCTTTTGACTCCGCTTTCGATCACCGCGTCGGCGCACGGCGGAGTCTTGCCGTGGTGGCAGCAGGGCTCCAGGGTGACGTACATATCGGCGCCCGCCGCAGGCTTCGAGCAGGCCGCGAGCGCGTTCCGCTCCGCGTGGGGCCCGCCGTACCGCTCATGCAGCCCCTCGCCGATAATTTCGCCGTCCTTCACGATGACGCAGCCGACCATGGGATTTGGCGAGGTCCGCCCCCTCGCCCGCGCCGCAAGCTCCAAAGCGCGGCGCATATACTTTTCGTCCATAAGATCACTCCAATCAAAAACGCCCCGAATGAAATTCAGGGCGGGAACTTTATTAAAAACAAAAACTCCGCAGGCGAACCTTCGGAGCGTTTTTACAAAGGAATTTCCTTCTCTCATCCGGACTGTGACCGTCGGCTTCGGAATTTCACCGAATCATGCCAAATTGGCTCGCGGGCTGTACCGCCGGTAGGGAATTGCACCCTGCCCTGAAGAAAAACTTATTTCTTCAATTATATTAGCACACATTTCCGTATCTGTCAATATAAATTTATATATTTTCCGAAAAATACTTTGCGTCCCGCGGCGCAATTAAAAAAGGCATAGGCCCTTTTATTCTCGACAAATGTCAAAATATCATGCAAAACATATACTAATTAACGAAAATAAATATCATCCGCCGCAACAATTGCGTAAAATGCTTGTTTTGCGACTTAAAATGTCATTGAAACATAATTATCAATATGTTAATATTATAATGAAAAAAATTATTTAAAATAAAAACGTATTGGAGGCAAAATTATGAAACAGCTAAAAAAAGTCCTGTCATTAATTATTGCGGCGGCCATGATGGCGTCGCTTTTCACGCAGGTAGCTTTTGCCGAGCCGAATGACGGCGGCGTTCGACCGTCGATAACAAATCCTGTCGAAGCCGGAGAAAACTATACCGGCGGCATTGACGCGATCGACTGGGGCGACACCGACTGGGGCGGCTTTAAGGACGTTGACTGGACAGACGCCGAAAACAAGACAGCGGACGAGCTCGCGGCGATGCTTGAGAGCGCGGATGTAAATGTTCTGAATCTCGGCGATAATCAGCTGGTATTCAGTGAGACGGACGAGGAGCCCGGATCGATGGAAAATTTGGGCGGCATAACAATCGATGCCGACACAATAAAATTTCCCGAGGGCGACATGGCGTTAATTACGTCGGCGGATACGGATATTTGGTTACAGTCCGACGCCGAAATCAGCATTCCGGATAATTCGTCCGTACTGATAATCAATGTGTCACAGAAAAACGAAAGCTCAAGTATTTTCGGCGGTAATTTGACAATAAACACGAATAACAGCGGTAATCTGGCTGCTGTCAATCTTCACGCCGAGGAGTCAAGCTTCGGTATTATCGCGGACAGTCTGAGTATTTGCGGAGACGGAGTTGTCACGGCGGTAAGCGGAAAAGCGCCGACGTTTTCTGCCGGCATATACGTTTACAGCTCGATAAGTGTAAATAAAGCAACTCTTATAGGCACATGTTTGACAAGAGACGCTCAACAGTGCACAGGTATCGTAATATATGATCAATCTCCCGACATTTTATCCGCAAACTGCGTTTTATCCGCCGATAACGGTGCTCTTGTGATTGGCGCGGGAGGCGAGTCATCGCTGCTCTCACATGGAATACAGACCGACAGTATATCGGCGAAAAACGGCTCGGAAATTTACGCCTACGGCGGCAACGTGCCGCCCGATGACGGAGATCCCGACAACGATATGCGCACCATAGGTCTCGAAATTATGGAGGGGACAAACAAGAGAAAAATAACCGTTGATAACGGCAGCGCGATTTACGCGCGCGCCGGAAACGGCGAATTCGGATACGGCATAGCGGAATATTACAACAACTATGGCGAGGAGGACGCCTCGACCATAGAATACGGAGGTGTGGAGTTCATCGTTGACGAGAGCGAAAACGCCGAGCCGTCGGAAATAATCGCGGCAGGCAACAACGACGCTTATCATCAGCGGCGCGTATATGATGTCGGAATCAGCAAAACACAGTACAAAGATCCGACGGGTAACGTGACCGTAATGGGAAGCCGCAAAACGGACGGCAGCAACGCGATCGTGACGTATTTCAATTCCCGTGAGCACAAGTATAAGTACGCTTACCATACCAGCGTAGACTATTTAAAAATCACACGCGGAGAAGCAGCCGACTACTATCTTGTATATAAGCCCGATGAAGGAGCGTTATATAAAAATAACGGCGAAAAGCTCGAAAACTTCCCCGGCGCAATATGCGAAGGCGATACCCTTACGCTTACGAATGATTTTCACTTTGAAACCAACTGCGAAATGGGACTATATCTGTTCCCCGGCACAACGCTTGTAGTTCCGGAGGGCGTAACGGCAAGCGTAATGAGCGGAGATAATCCGGATAATATGAACTCCGCAGCTCTTGTGTACAACGGCGACTGCAATCTTGAAATTGACGGCTTATTTACCGTGACAAGCAGGAGAGCGCGCATGGGGAGCAGCGGCATTCTCGGCGGCGACGGCACACTATCCATATCCGGAAAAGGAAAAATATACGCGACAGGCGGAGATATGATCGACGCATCGGATCCGACTGTGATTTCGGCGGGTATAAGCTCAGACGACAATATAAGCATACGCGGTACAGCCGTAAGAGCATATTCGGGATATGTTTCACTCAAGCCTCAGGAAGAGGAAACGGAGCCCCAAAACGGAGTGAGCATAGGCATGTATGTCAACAATGTTTTTGCCGGTGACGGCGCGGATGTGCACGCTGAAGGCGAAGGCGGCGGAGAGAATGTAATAACATACGGCTGTCTTTCAAACAATGTCACGTCGGAAGGGAGCAATTTTGAGGCATACGTCACCGAAGATTCTTACTGCGACATTTCCGCGGGGCTTGCGCTGAAACAAAACGAAAAATCTTTGAGCGCCTTTGACGGCGGCAAAATCGACTGCGAATCTTTTAATTATGCTTCTACGGAAGCATACGGATTGTGCGAGCACGGCTCGCCGGCGGAGAGCGGTCCCGTTTCGATTATAATTGACGACGAGTCGTCTGTCAAATTTTTAGGAGTGGGTGCTGCCGTAAAGCTGCAGGATGAGCCTGTGGGAAGCTATACCGTGAAAGGCAGCCAGGCGGATGGCAGCGTTACATTTGATAAGGATCAAGCGGGTTACATTCGCTCTGACGGCAGTGTGGATTACATGGTGGAGTTCACAGCCGCACCAATAGTCGACTATGGCATATATTATGACGCCGAAGCGGGATTCCGCAAAAATGATAAGGACGGCGAGGCACTTTCCGCCGATGAGATCCCCAAAGGAATGAGCGCGGACGGCAGCGTTCTCACACTTGACAATGTTGTGTTCGAGTCAAGCAGCAGCGGCGCCCTCAGGATCGGCGAAGGCGTTACGGTAAAGGTGCCCGAAGGCAAGACTGCCGCCTTAGCGGCTTCTCCGACTGCCGAGGCCGAAATGACCTTCGCGATTGGCGGAGAGGGCGGCAACACCTTGGAAATTGACGGAGGCTTGCTCGCCGCGGCTTACGGCTTCGGCGACAGCGCCACTAATGTTGTAGGCATATTCTCATATGATGATATGACGATAAAGGGCTCGGGAGGTGTTACAGCCTATGAAAAAACCGGCACGGGTTACTCATACGGAATGATGTCGAACAAAAATTTCATTTTTGACGGCACGGTCAACGTATCCGCCTTCTCTGTCGCTCCGGAGGTCAGAGAGAATAATTCCCCGATCTGCGGTGTCGCGGCAGAGGGCATTGAGATGAAAGGCAGCTCTCATCTTGACACAAGCCGTTGCGAAAACTCAAAAGCGATCATGATAATGAACGGCGGAAACATCACAGCCGAGGACTCATCATTTATTGAGGCGCAAGGCGGCATAGTGATCTACGGAAACGAGCAGAGCCCCGGCGCTGTTCTCACCAAGGACTACGCGATCATAGCGGCTTTCGGCAAAAGAATCAACTTTACGAGCTCTTCCGATGATGACGACGCTCCGGGCATAACCGCATGGATCTACGACGCCGAGACAGGGAAATTTGAAGACGGCAAGGCGACGATCACCGCTATGAATTATTCGTCTGTCACTGCGACCGGTCAAGGCTCGGCTGTTTGGGGCGTCAGCGGCTCGGACGGCGTTACCGTTACCGGCTCGAGCGGCGATTATGAAGGCGAGGTTGAATATGACGGCTTTACATATGTCATACCCGGCACGGACACCCCTGTTGAGAGCGTTAAGTTTACCGACGCGATCAAGCCCGCGGATCATCTGCTTTACTTTGACGGCGAGACAAGCAAGCTCTATGACGGATATGACTACGAGACCGGAGAACTCGGAAACCCGATCGAGGTACCCGGTGCGGCCTGCGACGGAAAAACGCTGACGCTCACATCGGACTTCAAATTTGTCACAAACCGCGAGGATGGACTGTACTTAGCTCCCGGCACGACGCTTTATGTTCCCGCGGGAGAGAGCCCCATGATCTACAGCGCGTATTCGGGATTTGACAAGCCGGAAAAATATACAGAAGGAGCCGCGGCGCTCTATTGCTCGGGCGACAACACTCTCGAAATAGACGGAAATCTTACAGTGACAGCCGGCAATGTCAGAAACACCAACAGTTACGGCCTCATGGCCGAAGGCGTTGAGATAAAAGGCAGCGGCACGCTCACGGCGCGGAGCGGAAACGCGGTATATGACGAGTCTGTCGGCGGATTTGATGAAATCAATGACGGATATTCCTGCGGAATTATATCCTACGGTGACATGAGCATTTCGGGAACCACGGTAAACGCTTACGCGGGCGACTCGGTATCGGGCAGCATAGGTCTTTCGCTCTACATACCCACAAAGCTCACGCTCGACGGCTCCGCGCACGTCACGGCGGTATGCGAGGTAGGCGGCGAACATATGGGCATAGGCTGCACCGTGCATAACCTTGAGATCAAAGACTACTCAAGCCTGGACGCTTCGGCGTCAACGTCGGGCACGAAACGCGCGACGGGACTTGTGGTTTATCATGACGATCAGGGCACATACGGCACAATCAAGCTCTCAAACAACAGCTCGATAAACGCCTCGGCGACCGGCGACACAGCCAAAAGCTACGGAGTTGAGCCCTTTGAGGCCGAGACCTCGACCCTTAATATCAGCATTGACAGCAGCAGTAAGTTTACCGCGGAGGGCGGAACAGCCGCGTCGGTTTACGCGAGGTTCGGCGGCGTGAAAACAACATCCGACGGAACCGAGGTATCATACAACGAGGAAAAACAGACCTATGTTGACGCAAACGGAGAAGATGTGAAAAAGCTGACGCTCAGCACGCTTACATCATCCTCCACCGGCAGCTACGGTGGCGGTGGAGGCGGTGGCGGCAGCACATTCTCCTCGGGCACGAGCTCGACCCCGGCGCCCTCGCAGCAGCCGACCGAAACAGCGGCTCCCGAGGCTTCGGCCGCTCCGGAGGCAGGCGGAATGCCGTTCACCGACGTTAATCCTACGGACTGGTTCTATGACGCGATAAATTCGGCGTACAGCAAGGGCCTTGTGAACGGAATAAGCGAAACCGAGTTCGGCCCCAACATGACCATGACTCGCGGAATGCTCGTGACAATAGTCGGACGCATGGAGAACGCGCAGTCCGGCGGAACTTCGTTCGGCGATGTTGACGCGAGCCAGTATTACGCGCCGTATGTTGCGTGGGCAGCCGAAAACGGAATAGTGACCGGATTTGAGGACGGCACATTCAGACCCGACGAAAACGTGACGCGCGAGCAAACGGCTGCGATACTTTACAGATACATGCAGTATAAGGGCATTGACGTGTCGGTAGGTGATGACACGAATGTTCTGAGCTTCACCGACGCGGGCGATATAAACGACTATGCCGTTACCGCGATACAGTGGGCATGCGGAGCCGGAGTGATCAACGGCTATCCCGACGGCACACTGGCACCCGCGGCGAGCATAACCCGCGCCGAGTTTGTCACGATGCTCGGCAGACTGAACATATAACCTGCCTATAAAAAACTCACCAATCAATAACAATGAAACGCGGCGCCTCACACGGCGCCGCGTTTATATATTTTGGATACTATGGTCGCAGGGTCAGGCTCGCCCCTTGGGGATAATCAGCAAGCTTGCTTGCGGGTTCAAGGCTATCTTTCAAAATTGCTTGCAATTTTGACCAAGAGCTTCCTTAATGCTGTCACCGAAGGTGACTGAGAGGGGTTCCTAGTCACTATTCGCTAATTCCTAATCACTACGTTGGCTGAGAGGGAGTGATAGCCATACGTTGCTTCGCCTCCCTCTCAGTCGCCTTCGGCGCCAGCTCCCCCTCCTAAAGGAAGGGGAGCCTATCTTTTGTCTCCCCTTCCGTAAGGTGGACGAGGCAGACGGGCGGATAATATCCGCCCCTACAAACGTAGCGATTAGTAATTAGCGAATAGCGATTACGCGGAGAGACTTTGGCGAAAACCATTGCTATATTCTTCGCGTCCATAGGGTCAGGCTCGCGGCGTCTCTATTAAAAAACAGCGAATAAGATTCACGGTGTAGGGCGGCATGCCCACATGCCGCGCCGGATGTGGGAACGTAGTGATTAGCAATTAGTAAATAGTGAATAGGGCGGGCGGATAATATCCGCCCCTACAAACGTAGTGATTAGTAATTAGTAAATAGCGATTACGCGGAGATGATTTGGTAGAAATCATTGGCATTTCCCCGCGGTCGTAGGAGTCAGGCTCTCCTCCTTTTAAGGGGGAGAGCTGTCTGCGAAGCAGACTGAGAGGGAGTAATAGCCATACGTTGTTTCGCCTCCCTCTCCGTCGCCTTCGGCTCCACCTCTCCCTTCCCGGTGGGCGAGGCAGACGGGCGGATAATATCCGCCCGTTGGGTTATTAAAATTCGGTGAATATCACGGGGTCGCACAGCGGGGTTAGTTTGTCGTGCTCCCAGACGAACAGCTTGGCCTCAGCAGCGGTCGGCGCGTTTTCAAAGCTGAACGCGAGCGAGAGCTTCTCGCCACTGTTTATGAACACGTTTTGCACGTCCGCGTCGATCAATACGCCGTCTCCGTCATATATCGCCATCATAACATCCGCGTCGGCCTCCGCGGTGTTGTTGGCGATGCTCGCGATAAACGCGGCACTGCCTCCGTCTGTGATGCTGTCGGTTATCTCGGCGTTGAGCGCGCCGATCTTGAAATCGTAAGTGTTATAGGCATAATCACTAACAGAAAACTCAAGTGTTTCCTCGTTCAGTTCCGTTATGTCAAGCGTTATTTCCGCATCTTTTTGAGCCTTGACCGCCGCGCTGACCGTGTTGTTTCCGTCATTTGCCATGGCGCCCATCAAATAGCGGTTATCGCTCGCCTTAAACGACGCGTACTTTTTGCCGCCCTCTTCGTAGATCCTCGGATCCCTGATCTCGGGCAGCTCGGAGTCGATATAAAACTTATACGTCTTTTCCTCGGTCCTGATTTTGTCGCCGTACACGAAATTGCCCGACAGGATCGCGGTATAGTCGCCTTCGGGAAGACCGAGCCCATCCAGCGAAATATTCTCAAAGTAATCATTGATTTCGAGCTGGCGGCACAGACCGTTGTCCGGATTTTTTTCATACACAACATTGCCGCCCGAGTCTTTAACGGTCAGGGCCGTATCAACGAGGGCGCGCAGCATTCGCACGTTTATCTTATATCCCTTGTCATTTAGGCCCGATATGCCCACATAGCTTTCGCTTTCATATTCGCTTTTGTCATCGGCTGCGTCAGCAAACATATTCGTTCCCGCAATAGCATTGTTGTATGCCAAATATCCGTTCGCGGCGCTGCCGCCCTCCTCAAAATACGAGGGAGAAAACGCGTCAGCGGCTGTCCAGTCGCCGTAAAATCCAGTGTAGGGCATGCTCGATTTTGTCACCGAGCCGTCCTTCGCGTTCAGGATTATATATCCGTCCACCCAAAAGCCGTTTGTGAATATCTCTTTATTGGCCGCGGTCTGCTCGCCGTTTAGAGTAATTTTTACGCTTATCTCTGTTTCGCCGCCTGCGGGAACGGTCACGCTTTCGGGCTTGTCGACCGCGGTGATCTCAAGCGGAACCGAGTCAGAGATCATATTTTCGCCGTCTGTATTTTCATATCCGTCGGTGAGCGCGCAAATCGATATATCGTCGTAGGTCACGTCGCTGTCGGTCAAATTCTCGGCCGTGAAGTTAAGCGTTATTTCATCTCCGAGCATATCGCCAAGGCTCAGTTTCGATTTACCGCTGTCGCCCTTCAGGATCACGGGGATCGTCAGTGCGTCCTTAAAATTCGCGAGGCCAGCGCCTTGCTTGCGGGGCGAGACGGGAAGGGTCTTTTCCTCGTCGCTGTATATAAGGCCGGCCGAGCTCATCAAAATATTTTCCATAAGCGCGACCTTGTCCGCGCCCGCGGCCTCGGGGTGTTCTGCCTCCATAAAACCGCTCATGAGCGCCATAGCGCCCGTGATGTGCGGAGCCGCCATGGACGTGCCGTTTTTGTTTTCATATACGTCGCCGTTGACCGACGACAGAATATTGCTGCCCGGAGCGGTGATCTCGGGCTTTAGCTCAAGATTTGAGTATGTCTCCCAGTTGCTGTAATCGGATATTCCCGCGTCGGGGAATTCCCCGTAGAGCGTGCATATTTCCGCGTCGGTCTTAAATCGCTTATCCTCGGCGTTTATCAGCTTTTCGCCGTAGGAATTGCGCACTATCAGTCCGGGTATTTCATCGCTCACGGTTTGTATTATGCCGTCGCGCTCATCGGGTGCCGGCATTATTATGCCCACGGCTCCGCAATCTAAAAGATACGAGCTTGTTATTCCGCTGTTCATAACAACGATAACGATCTTTCCTTTCACAACATCCTCGGGCGGAGTTGTCTCACTGCCCACATACACATAGTCATAAAATTTATCCGAGAATTTTTTGAAAAACAGCTCGCTGTACGCCGCATTGTCAACGACGATCTTCTCCCCGTCGGCGAGTGTTATCCCGCCGCCTATGAGCCACCTCTTGTCCGTGTCGCACGACGCGACCGCGGTCGACGCCGAGCAGGCCGCCGGACAATTCATGTAGCTGTAATCGGGATTTTCGGCGGTCTCGTCGTATCTGTCATCATTTCCCGCGGAGCATATAACAGCAATTCCCGCGTTTCTCAGGTTATCACAGGCGGTTGTGTACGTCGGGGAATTTGCCAACGCAAAGCCCAAACTCATATTGACCGCGCACACATCCATTTTCGATGCGTCGTCCATCGCGGCAAGTATCACGGAGTCATTTGCGTCGCCTTCCGAGTCGGCAATTTTCATCACAACAAGCTGAGCCTCGGGCGCTACGCCCGAGAATGTCGTTCCCTCAAACACGCCGTTTTTGCCCGCCGCGACGCCCGCCACATGAGTACCGTGCGTCAACTCGGCGAAATACACGTCCGCGTCATTCTCGCCGTAATCATAGGCAAACGGAATCTTCGCGTTTTTGTAAACCTGATTTGCCTCAGCCTTCGCGTTAAGCTCGTTGTTTTCGACATAATTCCTTATGTCGCTTTTGGACAGCCTCGGGTTTTCAATATCCGCGGTAAAAAAATCGTGACTGACGTCACATCCCGAGTCTATGATCGCCACGGCTTGCCCGCTGCCGTTATAGCCGTTGTCATACATCGCCTGCGCGTTCATCATCTGACCGCCGAAGCCGGGCGCGCTTTCTCCGTCCGAGGCGGGCTGATCGGGAATTTCGACCGCTTCGGATATATACACGTTTTTAACGCCGTCTATCGACTTGATTTTTTCAATATCGCTCTCGCGGGCCTCCATTGAAAATCCGTTGAAAACGCTTGTATAGGTAAAGCCCTTGTCCGCGTTCGCTCCCGAACGCTTTTTGACCGCCGACTTGACCTTGTCCTGCGCACTCAAAAGCCGCGCCTCGGTATCCTTTGCCTCGTCGGTTTTTAAAAACTCGGACGCGCCTATCAAGGCTGCCTCCTTGGTTCCGAGAAGCGGAGCGCCCTCGGTCTCGACTATAAGCGTAACCTTTTCGTCCTCGGCCAGCGCGGGCATGTTTACCGCTCCGAAAAGCAGCAGCGCGGTCAAAATTGCCGAGATTATCCTCTTATTCATAATATCATTCCTTTCAGAATTTAATAAAATCGATATTTGCTATTCACTATGTTAACCCCTCTCCGTCAGGCTTTGCCTGACACCTCTCCCCAAGGGGCGAGGCAGGCGGGCGGATAATATCGCCCCTACGAACGTAGCGATTAGTAATTAGCGAATAGCGATTACGCGGAGATGATTTGGTAGAAATCATTGGCATTTCCCCGCGGTCGTAGGAGTCAGGCTCGCGGCGTCCCTATTAGAAAACAGCGAATAGGATCCACGGTGTAGGGCGGCATGCCCACATGCCGCCGGCCGGATGTGGGCATCCGGCCCTACGTGGGTGGGCGAGGCAGACGGGCGGATAATATCCGCCCCTACAAAGCCTTCCCCTTGAGGGGAAGGTGGGTTTTTGCCCGAATGGGCAAAAAGTCGGATGAGGTGTTGTTGTGGGCTAATATCCGCCCCTTTTGTTATTAAAATTCGGTGAATATCACGGGGTCGCACAGCGGGGTCAGTTTGTCGTGCTCCCAGACGAACAGCCGCGCTTCGGCCGCGGTCGGCGCGTTTTCAAAGCTGAACGCGAGCGAGAAGTTCTCGCCGCTTCCTATGAACACGTTTTGCACGTCCGCGTCAATCATAACGCCGTCTCCGTCATAGAGCGCCATCATAACATCCGCGTCGGCGTCGGCGGAGTTGTTGGCGATGCTCGCGATAAACGCGGCGCTGCCTCCGCCTGTGATGCTGTCGATTATCTCGGCGTTTACCCCGCCGATCTTGAAATCGTAAGTGTTATAGGCATAATCGCTAACAGAAAACTCAAGTGTCTCTTCATCCAAATCTGTTATATCAAGCGTTATTTCCGCCTCTTTTTGAGCCTTGACCGCTGCGCTGACCGTGTTGCTTCCGTCATTTGCCGTGGCGCCCATCAGATAGCGGTTATCGCTCGCCTTAAATGACGCGTACTTTTTGCCGTCTTCTTCATAGATTTTCGGATCTCTTATCTCGGGAAGCTCGGAGTCGATATAAAACTTATACGTCTTTTCCTCGGTCTTGATTTTGTCGCCGTACACGAAATTGCCCGACAGGACCGCGGTATAGTCGCCTTCGGGAAGGCCGAGCCCATCCAGCGAAATATTCTCAAAGTAATCATTGATTTCGAGCTGGCGGCACAGACCATCGTAAAGCTTTTTCTCATACACGACATTGCCGCCCGGGTCTTTAACGGTCAAGACCGTATCAACAAGGGCGCGCAGCATGCGCACTCTTATCCAATATCCCCTGTTGTCGGTCAGACCCGATATGCCCACATAGCTTTCGCTTTCATATTCGCTTTTATCCTCATCGCCGCTCGCAAACAAGTTTGTGCCGAGCACATCCGAATTGTATCTGATATAACCGTTCTCGGCGCTGCCGCCTTCCTCAAAATACGAGGGAGAAAACGCGTCAGCGGCTGTCCAATCGCCGTAAAATCCCGTGTAAGGCATGCTCGATTTTGTCACCGAGCCGTCCTTCGAACTCAGGGTTATAAATCCGTCCACCCAAAAGCCGTTTGTGAATATTTCTTTATTGGCCGCTGTCTGCTCGCCGTTTAGAGTAATTTTTACGCTTACCTCTGTTTCGCCGTTTGCGGGAACGGTCACGCTTTCGGGCTTTTCGACCGCGGTGATCTCAAGCGGCACCGAATCCGAGATCATGTTTTCGCCGTTTTTGCTTTCATATCCGTCGGTGAGCGCGCAAACCGATATATCGTCGTAGGTCACATCATGATCGGTCAGATTCTCGGCTGTGAAGTTAAGCGTTATCTCGTCGCCGAGCATATCGCCGAGGCTCAGTTTTGATTTGCCGCTGTCGCCCTTCAAAATTACAGGTATCGTCAGTGCGTCCCGCAAATTCGCAAGTCCCGCGCCCTGCTTGCGCGGCGACAATGGGAGAGTCTTTTCCTCGTCACTGTAAAAAAGGCTCGCCGAACTCATCAAAATATTTTCCATAAGCGCGACCTTGTCCGCGCCCGCTGTCTCGGGGTGTTCAGCTTCGACAAAATCGCTCATCAGCGCCATAGCGCCCGTGATCTGCGGAGCCGCCATGGAGGTGCCGTTATTGTTTTCGTATTCGTCATCGTTGACCGACGACAGAATATCGCCGCCCGGTGCGGTGATCTCGGGCTTTAGCTCAAGGTTTGAGGATGTCGCCCAGTTGCTGAAATAGGATATTCCCGCGTCGGGGAATTCCCCGTAGAGTGTGCATATTTCCGCGTCGGTCTTAAGCCGCTTGTCCTCGGCGTTTATCAGCTTTTCACCGTATGATCTGCGCACCACCAGGCCGGGTATTTCATCACTCACGGTATGCAGTCTGCCATCGATCTCGTCGTTTTCCACAAAAATCATTCCAATGGCGCCGCAATCTAAAAGATACCTGCTTGTTATTCCGCTGTTTAAAACAGAGATAACGATCTTTCCTTTCACAACATCCTCGGGCGGAGTTGTCTCGCTGCCCACATATACATAGTCATAAAACTTATCCGAGAATTTTTTAAAAAACAGCTCGCTGTACACCGCTTGGTCAACGACGATCTTCTCTCCGTCGGCGAGCGTTATCCCGCCGCCTATGAGCCACCTCTTGTCCGTGTCGCACGACGCAACTGCGGTCGACGCCGAGCAGACTGCCGGATATTCGATATAGGTGTAATCGGGGTTTTCGGCGGTCTCGGCGTATCTGTCGTCATTTCCGGCGGCGCTGATGACCGCGATCCCTGCGTTTCTCATGTTATCACAGGCGGTCGTGTATGCCGGGGAATTCGCCAGCGTTGAGCCCAAGCTCATATTGACCGCGCACACGTCCATTTTCGCCGCGTCGTCCATAGCGGCGATGATAACGGAGTTATATGTGCTTCCTTCCGAGTCGGCAATTTTCATCAAGACGAGCTGAGCCTCGGGCGCGACGCCGGAGAATGTCGTTCCCTCAAACACGCCGTTCTTGCCCGCCGCGATGCCCGCCACATGAGTGCCGTGCGACAGCTGAGGGTAATACACATCCGCGTCATTGTCGCCGTAATCATAGGCAAACGGGATCTTCGCGTTTTTGTAAACCTGATTTGCCTCAGCCTTCGCGTTAAGCTCATTGTTTTCGATATAATTCCTTATGTCGCTTTTGGATAATCTCGGGTCTTCCGCAGTCGATGAGAAAAATTCGTGAACGACATCAAATCCCGCGTCTATGACTGCCACGGCCTGCCCGCTGCCGTTATAGCCGTTGTCATACATCGCCTGCGCGTTCATCATCTGCCCGCCGAAGCCGGGTTCGGCGTTTCCGTCCGAGGCCGGCGTATCAGGGATATCGACCGCTTCGGATATATACACATTTTTGACGCCGTCTATCGACTTTATTTTTTCAATATCGCTCTCGCGAGCCTCCATTGAAAATCCGTTGAAAACGCTTGTGTAGGTAAAGCCCTTGTCGACGTCCGCTCCCGAGCGCCTTTTGACCGCCGACTTGACTTTGTCCTGCGCGCTTAAAAGCCGCGCCTCGGTCTCCTTGGCCTCGTCGGTTTTTAAAAATTCTGACGCGCCCATCAAAGCGGCCTCTTTGGTTCCGAGAAGCGGAGCGCCCTCAGTCTCGACTATAAGCGTAACTTTTTCGTCTTCGGCCAGCGCGGGCATGTTTATCGCTCCGAAAAGCAGCAGCGCCGACAAAATTGCCGAAATTATTTTTTTATGCATAATATCCGTCCTTTCAGAATTTATCGCGTATATTATAACACAAAACTTTGCGGTTGTCTATCCCGCTTTTGCGAAATAACGCATATTTTAAAGCGGCTTTTGGATTATGACCGACACGCCGTATATTCGGGCGCGAAAAGCAGATTTTCTGTCGTAAAAATCCTTATTCCAAAATTTTTCCGTCCGTAGAGACGGTCACCACCTGCCACGGTATAAATTTACCGCTTGCCATAAGCGCCTGCTTGACGGCATACTCTATACCGCCGCAGCACGGAACCTCCATGCGCGCGACCGTAACGCTTTTTATATTGTTCCGGGCGATGATCTGCGTCAGCTTTTCCGAATAATCGACCATATCGAGCTTCGGGCAGCCGATGAGAGTTATTTTGTTTTTGATAAAATCGTCGTGGAAATTCCCGTACGCGTAGGCCGTGCAGTCCGCAGCGACAAGCAGGTTCGCGTCGTCAAAATACGGCGCGTTTACCGGTGCGAGCTTGATTTGAACCGGCCATTGAGAAAGGCGGCTTTGCTGTTTTGCGGCGGGCCTACGGTCATCCTCGTATGTATGACTGATCTCCTTCGCGTTCGTTCCGGGACATCCGCACGGCAGAGTGTCGCTTTTCGAGCGGGCGTTTTTCGCCGCCGCGACCGCTGCCGCGTCATAAGCCGCGGCCTCGCGTTCCTCGAATGTGATCGCGCCCGTCGGGCAGGCGGGCAGGCAGTCTCCGAGCCCGTCGCAGTAGTCCTCGCGCAGCAGACGCGCTTTTCCGTCAACCATGCCTATCGCTCCCTCGTGACACGCCTCGGCGCAAATGCCGCAGCCGCTGCATTTTTCGTCGTCGATTTTGATTATTTTTCTTTTCATTTCAATATTCCTTTCTTTGCTTTTAATTTTTTGATTTTGTAATTACATTATACTACAATTAAATCAAAAAGTCTATTTGAATTCAAACAAAAATCTTGAACCGGGCACACTTCATGATTTATAAGCTTCATGTTACGGCGCGAAAAGCGGATTTTCTGACGTAAAACTCTTGTTTGCGGACGCAAACAAATTTGAAATTTTCCGAGAGTTGTGATATAATTACTATGTTATTATGTTTTTTAAGCGGTTAATATAAATCTATAATACAACGGAGGTCAAAATTATGAGGCGCTTTAAGAAAATTTTATCATGTGTTATCGCGGCGGTCATGGCGGTATCGCTGGTTCCCGCGGGAGCTTTCGCCGCTCCCGATGACGGAACAAAAATCACCGCCGCGGACGCGGCAAGGGAGTTTATCAAAAGCGGGACCGGTTTTTATCTTCCCGAGACCGCGAATTCCGCCGAGGCCGAGGAGCTACCGAGCTCGTTTGATCTTCGCGCAGCCGATCTTGACGGCAGCGGAGAAAAAAAGAATTACGTCACTCCCATAAAAAATCAGGGAAATTTCGGCGCATGCTGGGGCTTTGCCGCCATAGCCGCGACAGAGTCGTCCATTTTGAGCGAAATGGGAATCTCGTGCGACGAGTGGGAAGAGACTTACGGAGATGAAATGGACCTGTCCGAGCACCATCTCGCTTGGTTCGCGTTTGTTCCTCTGCCGAGCGGCTCTGCCAGCCGGCAGGACGGTGAGGGTACTTATGTGCCGGGAGCGGATGAAGATACGAGCAGGGTCATGAACGCGGGCGGACTTACCGCCACGGCCACATCGGTATTTGCCTGCGGTATCGGCCCGATGCTTGAGCGGGATTATCCGTATCGCGGCAAAGAGGGCAATATCATGTATTTAACGCCGGACTCTGCTTTAAGCTACACCGACGGCGAAGGCTATATGCCCTATTGTTACAGCGACAAAGACGACTGGAGTATTGACGAAAGCGAGCGCTTCGGCCAGGTCGCGGCGCTTGAGGAAAGCTTTTTGATACCCGCGTCCGCCCAGTTTGAGCAAGACGAAAACACGGGCGATTATAAATTTGTATTTAATCAAGAGGCGGTAAACTCGGCAAAGAAGCAGCTTATGCTCGGACGGCCGCTGCAGATCGGCTACTGCTCGGATCCGCAATTCACAAACGAGGAAACGTGGGCGCACTACACGCCAACGAGCCATAGCGAAGATCCGCTCAGCTCAGTCTACTCGGATCATCAGGTCACGGTCGTGGGCTGGGACGATGATTATCCGAGGGAAAATTTCTGCGCCGACAATGAGCTTCCGCCCGAAAACGGCGCATGGATAGTTAAAAACAGCTACGGCGCCGAGAGCAGGGAATTCCCGGATCATGATACTTGGGGCGATGACGGATATTTTTATCTGTCATATTACGACCACACCATCGACAGCTATGAGGCTGTGGATTTTGACACGTCAAGCGAGTACAGAAACAGCAAGTATTATGACTTCAAATATAACTATCTGCCGGCGAACCCCGACACGCAGTATCATCTCTACGACGAGCCCTGCTACATGGCGAATAATTTTTTAACCTACTATGACAGAATGATTCGCACTCTGGCTTTTCAGACCAACACGCCGAACACCACGACAACCTTTGAGGTGTATAAGCTGAACGAAAAAAGCGAGACGCCCACCGATGGCGAACTGCTCGCGAGCGAGACAAAAACATTTGAGCTGGGCGGCTATCACCGCGTGGACCTTGCCGAGCCGCTCTATATCCCCGCGGACACAGTATTCTCGGTCGTTGTGACCAACAAAACAGCTGACGGGAAATACGAATTGGTCAGCGACCGCAACGAGGGCGAGCTTGTCTCAAGAAGCGTAATGGCGGCGGCGTTCGACTCTTCGTACCCGTACGTTTACGCGAAATCGGTAGTAAATCCCGGCGAGAGCTATTTGGGCAGCACCGCCGGGGACGGCTCGGTATCGTGGAACGACTGGAGCGACGTGCTCTCCGAAGGCGAGCAGATGGGAACCGATTTCCTGAAGTCGATCGGATACCTTGATCTTCTTGAGAGCGCCGAGCAAATGATCGACGAATACAAAACTGCTCTTGCCGCTTATCGCGCGGAACATCCCGACGCGCCAAGCGACGAGCTCCCCGAGGAGATCGCGGCTCTTCAAGATAAGTGCTATTCCAACGCGGCAATGCTTGACAGGTTCTTTAACTCGATAATGAACGGGGATTACGACGATCTCGACCTCACCGATGAGCAGCTTGAAAACGCCAACAATCAGGCATTTTACGTTAACGACAACTTCCCGATAAGCGTTATCGCCGACCCGGTGGAGCTCGCCGATTACGCGTTATATTACGATCCCGAATCGGGCTTTCACAAAAACAGCAAAGACGGCGAGGCGATCCCGCCCGAGGGGCTCCCCGACGGAATAACAGCGGATGGCAATGTCGTTACGCTCACATCGGACTTTCGGTTCGTAACGACTAACAGCATCGGTCTGGCTTTATCCGGCGGAGTGACGCTCAATGTCCCGGAAGGTGAAAGCCCGTCAATCCAATGCGCCCTTTCGGGCGGCGGCGAGCAGGTCACTTTCGGAATATTCGCAAGCGGAGATGTAACGCTTGAAATAGACGGCGATCTCGCCGTGACAGCCGAAGGAACGGAAAACGCCATAAATACCGCGCTCTGCTCTGACGGAGATATAACGATAAACGGAAGCGGCGTTCTCACCCTAAATGGCGGACTGATGTGCGATACGGGCGCGCTGACTGTCGGCGGCGGCTCCCGCGTGACCGTGAAAAACGAGAAAGGTTACATCGCTTTCAGCACCGCGTGTATGACGGCCGATCTTACGGTTAAAGACGGCTCGAGCCTTGAGATTGCGGCAGCGGACCCCGAAAACAAAGACTGCGCGGCTCTTATCATATGCGGCAGCGCCCAAGAAGCGAGCAAGATAACACTCAAGAACAACGCCTCGCTCACCATAGCTTCGGACGGCATCGGCATTATGCCGCTTCAGGCGGACACGCGGGCAGTCGCGGATATTGACTCAAGCTGCGTCTTTACCGTCGAGGGTGATCCCGCGGTAGGCGTCAAGATTGAGGGCGTCAGCGCCGAATCCGACGCGGCTCCCGCGTCATACGACAGCGAGAAAGAGGCTTATGTTAACTCCGGCGGCGAGCCCGCGAAAAGCATAACGTTTTATCCCATCCCCTCTTCACACTCGGGCGGAACGCCCATGTCGGGAAGCACGTTCTCAACGTCAGCCTCTGCCCCGGCGCCCTCGCAGCAGCCGATTGAAACAGCGCCTCCCGAGGCTTCGGGCGCTCCCACAGCAGGCGGACTGCCGTTTACCGACGTGAGCCCCTCGGATTGGTTCTATGACGCGGTAAATTCGGCGTACAGCAAAGGCTTCGTGAACGGAATAAGCGAAACCGAGTTCGGACCCGACCAAAATATGACCCGCGGAATGCTTGTGACGATAGTCGGACGCATGGAGAACGCGCAGTCCGGCGGAGCTTCATTCAGCGACGTTGACCCGAACGAATATTATGCTCCGTATGTCGCGTGGGCAGCCGCGAACGGAATAGTAACGGGCTTTGAGGACGGAACCTTCAGGCCGGACGAAAACGTGACGCGCGAGCAGACCGCCGCTATACTATACAGGTATATGCGGTATAAGGGCGCTGACGTGTCAGTTGGAGAGAATACGAATGTTCTGAGCTTCACCGACGCGGATGAGATCAGCGAGTACGCCGTGCCCGCGATACAGTGGGCATGCGGAGCGGGAGTGATCAACGGTTATCCCGACGGCAGTCTTGCTCCTGCGGCGAGCATAACCCGCGCCGAGTTTGTCAAAATGCTCGCCGGAATTGAACCGCAAAATTCCGGAGTTGATTACTCCGATATGTCAAATTGGGCTTATTTTGAGAATGATAACACCGACAAGGCCGCCGACGTGTTCTTCGTCTGCCCGACGGTTTACATGGACGGCGGCAACATGAGCCTTACAGACGATAAAACCAAATCGAATTTTTTGGGCGCGACAAACATGGAAAAAGGAATATATGACGACGACAGCCGATTTTTCGCTCCGTATTACCGTCAGGCGGGGCTTGATGTTTACACCATGGACGAGAATGAGAGAGAAAAATATCTCGCTTCAGCTTACGAAGATATAAAAGACGCGTTTGAATATTATTATAAAAACGTTAACGGAGGCCGTCCGATAATACTCGCGGGATTTTCCCAGGGCGGCGATATGTGCATAAGACTTGTGAGAGATTATTTCGCGGACAACCCGACGAAGGATCAGCTTGTGGCTTGCTACGCGATAGGCTGGAGACTTACCGAGGACGAAACGCGGAAATATCCGCAGCTTAAACCCGCCGCGGGTGAAAACGACACGGGAGTTATAATCGCGTTCACCTGCGAGGCGCCCGATATTGACGACTCAATAATTATTCCGAAAGGCACAAAGTCCTTGGCCATAAACCCTCTGAACTGGAAAACGGACAATACTCCGGCCGACAAAAGTCTTAATCTCGGCGCGTGCTTCACGGACTACGGCGGAAACATCAAAAACGAGGTGCCCGCGCTGACCGGTGCGTATATTGACGGTGTCCGCGGCGCGCTCAAAGTCACCGATGTCACCCCCGAGGAATATCCGCCGAGCCTTAGTGTGTTCGCTGACGGCGTTTATCACCTTTATGATTATCAATTTTTCTACCGCAATCTGGAGAAGAACGTGAGGACAAGACTTGACGCGTATATGAATTAAATCCGGGATAATAACAGCGAGGCCCGACAATTTACCCCATCCGGAGTAATATTGTCGGGCCTTGATCATTTGCTGTTATTCAAGGAATTTATCATTCATCATTCTCATTGCTCCTGTTAGTTTATTAGATTTTTTAGTTATATCATATTTAAGACGGTATAAAAAGCCCGTTTATGTCAAAAAACAAGTATTTTACGCCAAAGCCATTGACTAATCCGTATAAAATATTATAAAATAAATTCGTGGATTTATTTTTTAGCGATCGGCATTGAAATAATAAGAAAAATATTATATAATGATAACGCAGAAAAATTTAATTAATTTATATAAACGGAGGTAATTTTATGTTATTGGTCAACACGGATTATATCGCCGGGAAAGAGCTTGAAATGCTCGAGCTTGTAAAAGGCAGCACGATCCAGACAAAGAATATCGGAAAAGACATAACGCAAAGCTTTAAAAACATTGTCGGCGGCGAGCTTAAGTCTTACACGAAAATGATGAACGAGGCGAGAGACATCGCGACCGGCAGAATGATCGAGGCCGCAGAGGCGCTCGGAGCCGACGCGATCGTCAACATCCGCTACGCAACTTCGGGAATTATGCAGGGCGCCGCAGAGGTCATGGCATACGGAACCGCGGTTAAATATATTAACAAATAATTATTAGAATGAAAAGATTAATTGCCGTGATTGCCGCGGCTGCGATAATAGCCCCGCTGCCCGTGCACGCGGAACCAGATTTGTTTTACATATGCGCCTATTACGGCGAGGACGGAAATTTGGTCGACGCTGTCGGCATAAGTGACGCGGCGGATGATAATGAAATGAAGAGCCGCCTTGACGCCTACGCTCCTGTCGGCTCGGCTGAGGCGAGACTGTTCCGCTGGAACACCGCGCTCGCGCCCGTCGAGGTCCCGCTTGAGTCGAACTATATAAGCGGCGCGGACAGCATTGGCGACACCAAGGACGGCACGATCAAAGCGCCAAACGTCATAAGTGAGATGTGCGTTCCCTCTTTCTGGACCGCTAAGCAAAACGATGCCGACAAGGTTATTATGACCGAGAGCGAGATCAGCGCGCTCAACCGTAAGATCCTTGACACCCCTGCGACAAACACAAACGACCTCGCAAATCAGCCCGAGACCTACAATGGGCGCCAAATGGCCGATCTGAACGCGGACTTTGAGTCGCCGAGCGGACTTTACTTAAACGGCGAGCCGGTCCCCGAAAGCTATTATCAGGCAATACGGGACAACATTAAAAACGCGCCCGTCACCGAGAACATGCGCATAAAATACGGCTTTGCTGTCAACCGGACGGTTATGAAGGCCTATCCGTATTCGGATTACCTGTCAGACGACCCGAGCGACCCCGAGTGGGACAATCTTGTCTCGAGCGGGATTTTGGTCAACGAGCCTCTGGTTATCTACTCCACAACGGCGGACGGCAAGTTCAGCCTTGTGAAAAGCGTTTGCTGCTCGGGCTGGACCCCAACCGAGGACATAGCGGTCTGCGCCGACAAATCCGAATGGGAAAAGGCTATGGACCCCGAGCAATTCGTTGTCGTCACCGATCAGAAGATTTATTTGGAGCCGAGCGCCGACAGCGAATTAAACGAAAAAATGCTGACCATGGGAACGAAGCTTGAGCTTGTTGACGACTATTCGGGAAAAGTGGCATACAGACTGCCGTGGAACAACTATGTTGTAAAAATGCCGGCGCGCGGCGATGACGGCAGCTTTTATCAGAAAACTGCATTGATCCCCGCGAACCGCGGCCTGAGTGTGGGCTATCTGTCCTACAGCGAGAGCGCGGTGATCTCACAGGCGTTTAAATCGCTCGGCAACCGCTACGGCTGGGGAGGCATGATGAATTCTCAGGACTGCTCCTCATTTGTCCGCGAGGTTTACAGATGCTTCGGGCTTGAGCTGCCGAGGAACACCACATGGCAGGCGGCGACTCCGACCGATGTGACCGACATGAGCGCCATGACAAACGATCAGAAAAAAGCGCTGCTCGACACCCTGCCGCCGGGAACGATTTTGATATTCCCGGGCCATGAGATGCTTTACATCGGAAAAGACAACGGTCTTTACTATACGATAAACGACGTCAGTTCGCTCGTCAGCCCCGCTGACCCCGCGGGAGGCGTAATCAGGCCGCGCTCGGTCGTGCTCAACGATCTTTCGACTCTGCGCGCGAAGGGCACCACATGGCTTGACAATCTGACATATGCCGTTGTGATAAAATAATGCTTGATTTTTTAATTTACTTATGATAAACTAATTAAAAATATAAAATATTTTAAGGAGTGTTGATATGAACATCAAATTGGAACAAAATAATTCAAGCGCCAAGATTATTCTTGAGGGCAGACTTGACACGAACACCGCTCCGGAGCTTGAAAATAAGCTCGGGGAGCTTGACGGAATAAAAGAGCTTTGCTTCGACTTTACGAATCTTGTATACATATCAAGCGCGGGCCTCAGAGTTTTGCTCGCGGCGCAGAAAAAAATGAACGCCGCCGACGGCAGCATGACTATATTAAACCCCAACGAACTTATTAACGAGGTTTTTGAGGCCACAGGCTTTGACGAGATACTTGACATTAAAAACTCGTAACGTGAAAACGAGCCGCGCAAAATGCGCGGCTCGTTTTAAATCGCGGATCAATCCTTGTGTCCGAACAGACCGCCGAGACCGCTTTTGATCTTATCAAAAATTTTGGAGTCCTCCGCCTTTTCAAGCAGATCGCCGGCCTCATCCTTGATCTTGTCAAGAATGTCGCCGTTGCCCGCTATCTTTTCCTCAACGACCTTGATGATCGCCTTGACCTGCTCGTCGGGCAGATCAACGCCGATCGTCTCCTCGACCGTCTTGACGGGATCCTTTTTGAAAGCGTCCCGAGTTGCCTGATCCTTTGTCAGCTTTTCAACCGCGTCTTTTAATTTGTTAAAATCCATTGATTTAACCCCCTTTGAAAATTATTATATATTTTTATTTTTACCAACGCTTAAGATTTCCGAAAATGCCTCTTATGAGGTTTCGGCTCACCTCGCGGTCGATCTGTGAAATAGTGTTTCCCTTACCGTTGTTATTTACACGCACCCAATCCTTAATATCAAGCTCGGGCTCGCCGAAAAAGCTTTCGCCCGCCGCGTCCTCAAGAGCTATGAGCGAGCGGATTATCGCGCCCGCGCTCTGGCTCGTCACATTGCCGTAATCGTGGCATTGTCAATATATTTTATGAAAATTTTACATACAAAAAGAGCGGATACGTTCCGCTCAAAATTAATTACGAATGATTAAACGCAATTTACGAATTTTATTCGGCCCTGATCGTGTCGGACACGGACATATTTTTAATCCGTCTCGACGGCGCGTACACCGCGGCGGCTGACGCGGCTATGATAAACATCACAATCACGATTACCGCTAAGATCGGCGGCTCCCACGCCTCGCCGAAATACGCCGTTACAAAGCTCTCGTAAAAGCGTTTGTGGATCGGCAGACCCGCCGCCAGGCCGCAAATCAGTCCGCACAGCGTATAAGTCATCGTTTCGGCGCATATCATTTTTGTAAGCTGACCCGCACTCATGCCCACGCTGCGCATTGCGCCGTACTGCTTCATGCGTGCGGACACGCTCATGGAAATACTGTTCATTATGCTGAACACGGAAATCAAGGCGATCAGCGACAAAAATCCGTATACCAGCAATGTGAACGCCCAATAGGTTCCGACCACCCCGCGGTTGCTTTCGCGCCTGTCCGACAGCAAAAAGCCGTTTGCCTCCGTTTCGCCTCGAATGGCGCGTAAATCGCTGTCGCTTGCGTCCTTGGCGAGCTGAATGTCAACAACGGCGTATCCGGTTTCGCCTGTCAGCCGCCCGAATATTTCTTCCGTACAGATTATTGTCGGGTTTCCTCCGCCGCCTATTGGGCTGTCCGTCAGCACGCAAGCGATTTTAAACGCTTTGCCGTTTAATATAATTTTATCGCCTTTTTCAAGCGGATTATCCTTGTCGTAGACCGTCATCACGCAGCCGTCCTCTTTATGGGCGCGCTCAAGACCGATTTTATCCTCCGTCCACTTTTCCTCGTCAGCCCAGTTAAACTGCAGATCGTCGAGCGAAACGAGGTCAACAGCCGTTACTCCTTTATTCGTTTCGGTCGGGAAATCTCCTTTGAAACCGCGCCCGAAAACGCGTTTTACTCCAGACATAGAACCGATTTTATCGGTCAACTCGCGCGTAACTGCGCAGGAACGGTCGTCGCTTGCTATGGAAAGGTCTGGCGTATGGGGCTGCAAGCCGTTCAGTGCGTGGCGCGTCCAATCGTGGATCGCGGAAAATCCCAAAAAAAGAATTATGCTGAGCGCGAATGAGCCTGTCATAAGCAGCAGATTTTTCTTGGGCGTTGCCGCGTGGCGAACGCCGAGCGCCGTTTCGATCTTCAAAAGCTTTGTGTTTGCGGCGCGGCGGATTTTTGTTTGCGGGCTGTTTGATACCGCCGAAGCCGGTGACACCCTTGCCGCGCGCTTTGCCGGAGACTGCGCAGCGATAAGAACCGTTATAATTCCGACCAAAACGCCGCAGATGATACCGACCGCGCTTATTCCGAAAAGCGGCATTTCGGAAAATTCACCACCTACGCCAAATCGAAGCGCCGCGCACAGCGCCCATGTTATTACCATTCCGAAAATAACGCCTGTCGGCACGGCTGTTTTGCACCGGTTCAGCGCCTCAAGCCGCACAAACCGCTTGATTTGCTTTTTGCTTGCCCCCGTGCACCGCAGCATACCGAAAAATATTGTGCGCCCGGCAATATTGCTGTTCATACTGCTCGCGATCATCAGCACGCCGGCGATCAATATCAGCAGAAACAGAAACGCGGCGGTAGCGTACATTCCTTGTAAGACATTGTTTTCGCTGAAGCCCGTCAAGCCTATCATCACAAGGTTTTCGCTGATATTATCATCGGAAAGATCAAACTGCTCCTTGATCTCATTGATTGTCCTGCGCGCGTTAATATATTTATTGAACCGATAGTAATACGCCGTCTCGGGCGGCTTGCCGTTCGCGGCGCGCACCTTTTCAAACGCCGTCATATTCATGCAGAGAATAACCGCGTCGTATCTTGCCGAGTCGCCGTCCTGCTCAAAGCCTGACACGGTATATTCAAAATCGCCCGCGGGCGTGGTCAGCTTCACCGTGTCGCCTATATTTATGTTCCATATATCCTTTGCGTTTTCCGATATGACAACCTCATTTTCGTTTTGCGGAAATTCGCCCTCCGTCATATAATCAAACGTGTCCGTTAGCCATGCTTTGTCCATACCGATGGCGGCGGCTTTTTTGTTACCGACATAATAGTCCTCGTCGATCTTATAGTTGATCGCGTCATATTCGGAACATGCCGCGACATCTGGACGCGCCGCAATTTTCCGGGCGTCGGCGGCGGAAATATTGCTGAGCATAATATGCCAATTTCCGTGCTTTTGCTTTGCACTTGCCTCCTCCATGCGAATACCCATATCCGCCATCGAAAACACGGCCGTCACGAGAAAAACGGCGAGGGCGATACATATGATCGTCATTTTATTCTGCCTTTTATTCACCCGCGCGGAAATGGGAATTAAATCGAGATAGCTTTTCATTTCGCGTTTCATTCCCTGCACCTCCCGAAATCGGTCAGCACGCCGTCAGACACCTGCAGCACCCGGTCGGCGGACGCGGAGATTGCGCGGTTATGCGTTATCATTATAATCGTCTGCTCATATTTTTTGGACGCTTCCTTTAAGAGCGAGATCACCTCGCTGCTGTTTTGCGTGTCCAGGTTTCCGGTCGGCTCATCCGCGAGTATCAGCGCGGGGCGGGTAATGAGCGCGCGGCCTATCGCGACTCTTTGCTGCTGTCCGCCCGATAACTGGCCCGGCAAATAGTTACGGCGGTCTTTAAGGCCCAGCACCGTCAAAAGTTCCTCCAAATAACGCTTGTCCGGCTTTTGATAGTCGAGCAGGACGGGAAATATTATGTTTTGCTCTGCCGTGAGTTCGGGGATCAAATTAAAAGACTGAAAAATAAAACCGATATTTCTGCGGCGGAAAATCGTCAGATTTTTTTCTTTCATCGCGAATGTGTCTTTGCCGTCTATGAAAACCTTGCCGCTTGTCGGAGTGTCGAGCGCGCCTATCATATTGAGCAGCGTGGATTTCCCGCTCCCCGACTCGCCGACTACCGCGACAAACTCGCCCTTCGGCACGGTAAAGCTGACGTTTTTGAGCGCCTCGACCGCAGCCTCGCCGCTGCCGTAGGTTTTTGAAACGGATCGCACCTCAAGTAAGTTCATGTAAAACACCTCTTTCTGTTATTGTTTAATAACAGAATAGCATATAAAGCCTACCGCAGCCTTACAGTAAGCCTACAATTTTGTAGGAATTAAAAAATTTATAATAAACGTTGTTCCATTTCTGGCCTCGCTGTCGACCTCTATGCTGCCGTCATGCGCTTCGATGATCGCTTTCGCGAGCGGAAGTCCGAGACCTATTCCCTGCGTGTCCTTTGAGAAACGGCTGCGGTAGAATCGCTTGAAAATGTGGGGCAGATCCTCGGGATGAATGCCGCTGCCGTTATCCTTCACGATAATTTGCAAAACAGACGGAAGCCGCTTCCATTCGATATTTATCCGCCCGCCTTTTTCGGTGTGGTCGAGCGCGTTTTTTACGATGTTTTCGATCGCCTGAACGAGCCAGCTTTTGTCACATAAAAAAGTAACCGCGCCGTTCCCCGATAAGCTGATCTGCTTTCCCTCCTGCTTTGCGCGGAACAGAAAATGATTTTTTATGTCGTTCATCATATCGGACACGTTTTCCTCTTTTTTCTCGATCCGTATCGTTCCCGCGTCAAACTTTGTTATTTTCAAAAGGTTTTGCACAAGCGTTTCAATGCGGTCAAGCTCCCGTTCGGTCAGCTCTGTAAATTCCTTCATTCCGGGGTTTTCCGCTTCGTCACGCATAATGCCGTTATAGATATTGAGCGCCGCGAGAGGCGTTTTAAGCTGATGCGAGATGTCCGATATGGTGTTTTTCAAAAATTCCTTTGACCTTGCCTCATTTTCCGCGTGAGCGTTCAGAACGGAAGCGAGCGAATTGATCTTATGAAACAGCTTATTAAGCTCTCCCTCGTCGTCACATTCGATACGCGCGCCGCGGCTGCCGGAAATATAATCCGTAATCTGCTCTTCGGCGGCTTCTATGGTTTTGTTCTGCTCGCGGAAATATCCGTATACAGCCGCAAGCACAGCGGCAAACGCGCAAAACGCAGCAATAAAAATATACGCCGCCGCGTTTTTGACCTTGAAAATCATCAAAAGCGCGGAAACAAGCGCGAATATAAAAACACAAAACAATATCACGGAAAAAAGGGATTTTATTTTTCTGTCGGTAAATATTTTCATGTCACACGCTCCACTTATATCCCATGCCGCGAACGGTAACGATCATTTTCGGCTCGCCGGGATCGTCCTCTATTTTTGCGCGCAGACGGCGGATATACACCGTGAGCGTGTTGTTATCAACAAATTTTCCGTCGCAGTCCCAGAGCCTTCCGAGTATTTGATCCGCGGAAAGGACAATGTCGGGATTTTCCATAAACATGCAAAGCAGCTTATATTCGCCCGCCGTCAAATTGATCCGTTCGCCTTTTTTATACACCTCGCCCGCGAGCAGCCTTACCGTTATTCCGTTTGAGCAAAGCTCCGCGTCATTTTTAAATCCGCCGCTCCTACGCATTATCGCGTTTATCCGCGACATCAGAACCGACAGCTTAAACGGCTTTGTGATATAGTCGTCGCCGCCGATGTCAAGGCCCATTATAATATCCGTTTCCTCGTCAGCGGCGGTGAGAAATATGATCGGCACGTTTGACATTTCGCGGATCTTTCTGCAAATGTCAAACCCGCTGCCGTCGGGGAGCGACACGTCCAGAATAACCAAATCGTATTTTCCGTCCGCGAAAACAGCGTCAGCCTCGTGGCTTGTCCGCGCGGTGTCCAAATTACAGCCCTGTTTTTTTATCGCAAAAGACAGTCCGTTTATTAAGCTCAAATCATCCTCAACCAAAAGTAATTTTTTCATAGTTCCGACTCCGTGTCATATTTTTATTAAATTATATATTTTAACAAAAACTATGTCAATCACCGGCGGTAAAAGTTTATAAAAATTTTATTTTTAAAACGCGGCGGCAGGCCTATGCCCGCCGCCGCGAAATTGAAAAATTCAATTTTATTTGATATATGTGTCCGCGGTGACTCTTTGACGCATGGTTGTGGTGCCGTGAGGGCCTGCGAAGGGGTAGACCTTTACGCACAGGCCGTCCTCGTCATCCGAGAATTCAACCGTCGTGTATGAGTTTTCAAATTCCGACTCGAGCACCAGCCCGCCCTGCTTTAAGGCGTAGAACAGGTATCTGTTTCCGTCCTTATCCTTCGCGAGATATACGGTCGCGCCGTCGATCTCGCGGCTGTCATACACCTCGTAATTCTCGGTGATAAACTTCACCGCCTCGTCGTAGCTCAAAACGACTTCCAGATCTTTTTTCATGTTAAAGACCTTCTCGGTGTCAACGTTATATCTCGCCACGCCGCCTTGATCGACATACATGGTGCCGACCGTCTCGCTGTCCAGCATCACCGGCTTTATATGATTGAAGTCGGCGGCAAACCCCTCCGAACAATCGAAAGAGACAGTGTTCATGTAATAATTAAGCTGATCAAACGACACGGAAAGAACATTGTCATTGAGCGCGTATTCCATTTTATGAAGCGGAATATCATGCAGATCGTTGGTCTGATAGGTATAGAGCCGCACTTCTCGCGAGTCTCCGTCCCATGTGAAATTGCACATGTATTTAGAATAACCGTAATCGGCGTTGGGGCTGTCCTCGGTGACGGTCCCCAAGTCCTCGATGCAGACCGCGGTCCTGCCGTTTATCGCGAAGCTCGGAACCTCAAGCCCGTTGAATATGACTTTTATGTCGGTCTCGTATATGTTGTCAACGACCCTGCCGACCGTTCCGCGCTCTATGTTAAGCGGCTCGCCGTAGCCCGAGGAGCCGTCCGAATTTGCGGTAAGCGTGCGGGTGTTGTCGTCGTACCACCAATTAAAGCCGTAGTGCGCGTCCGCGTCGATCCCGCCCACGTCAAGGTCCTCGATCAAAACGGCGGTTTTGCCGTCAAGATTATAGGACGGTACCGGGCGGTTGTTAACGTACGCCAGAATGTCGGTCGAGTAAATGCTTCCGACAACGTCGCCGTTTGCGGCGAACGCGCCGGAGGCCGAACCGAGCAGCATAACGGCGGCAAGCGCCGTGGAAACAAGTTTAAATTTTTTCATAAGTCTATCCTCCTAAAAAATACTTTATACTTTTTAGACGAAAAAGATCCGAAAAAGTTCCCGAATTATTCAAATTTCTCGAAAAAAACCAGATCATCAAGCGGCTTTCTCAAATTCATGCTGTCATGCCTGTCGGATGGCAGCGGTTCCTCGTCGGCATATCCCGCCGCCAGAATATTCACGGGTTCAACGCCTTCGGGGAGGTTAAGCACCTCTTTTACCACATTCGGCCTGAAATAGCATATCCAGCACGAGCCTAACCCCTCGTCGGTCGCGGCCAGCATCATGTGATCGGTGACGATCGCCGCGTCGATGTCCGATATGCATTTCCGGTCGTACTTGCGCACCCAGCACAGGTCCTTTTCAACGCATATAACAAACACCAGCGGCGCGCCGAAGGTTCGGGTGCCTTGGTTCAGCTTTTCTATGCTCTCCTTCTCGCGCAGCACAAAAATACGCTGCGGCTGGGCGTTGCAGCCGGTGGGAGCCACCCGCCCCGCCTCAAGGATACGCATGATCTTTTCCTCCTCGACCGGAGTGTCCTTATACTTCCGAACCGAATATCTCTTTTTTGCAAGCTCCAAAAAATCCATAAATATCTCCTTCCATACAAAAGCGCAAATTTCCCGTCACGGATCATTATATCCGCCGCCCTTTATATTTGCATAACAATAAAATAATATCATAAAACTCTCAACACTTCAAGGTAATTTGATATAAATTTTCGGGAACAATGCTGTCACAACCTAAGATTTGTTCCGCAGGCGGCGGATGATATTGACATTTTATCGGCGGAAGAGTATAATAAAATCATCATAAAGCCCGCGACAGGGCGGGCACGGAGAGGAAACAATAAAATGGGCAGAATATTAGAGCCGTATCAGGAAGTTGAGCGCAGCATCGTTAAAAAATACCGCAAAACAATATGGAACCCGTTTATCGCTGCGGTCAAGCGTTACCGACTTATCGAAAGCGGCGACAAAATCGCGCTCTGCATTTCGGGCGGCAAGGACTCGATGCTTATGGCAAAGCTCATGCAGCAGCTCCACCGCCACAGCGACGTTCCGTTTGAACTCGAGTTTTTGGTTATGGACCCGGGCTACAACGAGGTCAACCGCCGCAAAATCGAGAGCAACGCGGAATTTCTGCATGTTCCGATCAAAATTTTTGAAACCGACATCTTCGAGGTCGCGAACAACGCGAGCCAATCGCCCTGCTATCTCTGCGCCCGCATGAGGCGCGGCCACCTTTACAGCAAGGCGCGGGAGCTCGGCTGCAACAAAATCGCGCTGGGGCACCACCTCAGCGACGTGATCGAAACCACTTTGATCGGAATGTTTTACGGCTCGCAGATCCAGGCAATGCTTCCCAAGCTGCACAGCACAAATTTTAAGGGAATGACGCTGATAAGACCCCTGTATTGCGTTAATGAGGACGATATTCTCTCTTGGAAGCGTTACAATAATCTGGAATTCATTCAATGCGCCTGCCGCTTCACCGACAACTACACAAACAGCGGCGACGGCATAGGCAACTCAAAGCGTCAGGAGATCAAGCACCTTATAAAAAGCCTCAGAAAAGACAACCCGCAAATCGAAAAAAACATATTCAGCAGCATCCACTCCGTCTGCCTTGACACCATGCCGGGCTATAAAACCGAGGGCGAAGAGCACTCTTTTATGGAACGGTTCGACAGAACCGAATAGGGGGCAAAAAACAATGAACGGGATCAAAAAATTTTCATCAATAAACGGAGCGCTGAAAGAATTGTTCGGCGCGGAAATTGAAAGTACCGACCGTCTCTACGGCGGCGATATTAACGACGCGTTCGCTATCACCCTGAGCGGCGGCAAAAAGGTGTTTATGAAGTCCAACCGCCGCGCCTCATCTTCATTTTTTGCGGCCGAGGCCGCGGGTCTCGCGGCGATCGCGGGGACCGGGGCGATTGGTGCGCCGAAAATCTTGGGGTTCGGCGACGAAAACGGCAGGGCGTTCCTGCTGCTCGAGTTCATTGATGAGGGCAGCAGAGCCTCCGACTTTTGGGAGACATTCGGCAGACAGCTTGCCGCGATGCACAAGGCGGACGCAGGCTCATTTGTGAGCGGCGGCGCGTTCGGGTTTAAGGCGGATAACTACATCGGCCATACCAAACAAATAAACACTCCCAAAAATTCCTGGATCGAGTTTTTCAGGGACTGCCGTCTTGAGCCGCAGTTCCGCATGGCCGAACGGTTTTTCTCGGCTCCCGACATAAAACGCGCGAATTTGCTGCTCGACAGGCTCGACGGGCTCCTTATCGAGCCCGATCATCCCTCGCTGCTGCACGGCGATCTGTGGTCCGGCAACTTTATGACGGGCAGCGACGGCAGAGCGTGGATAATCGACCCCGCGGCCTACGTCGGCCACGCCGAGGCCGACGTTGCTATGACCGAGCTGTTCGGCGGCTTCCACCGCAAATTTTATGCCGCTTATAACGAGGCCGCGCCGATCGAGCGCGGATATGAGGACAGACGCGATTTGTATAATCTGTATCAGCTTTTGAACCACCTTAACATGTTCGGAGGCTCTTATCTCTCATCAGTTATGCGGATCGTGCGCCGTTACGCTTAAAAAGCCGAGAGAACCGCTGGAGCCCTCTCGGCTTTTAATTCTATTGCGCGCTATAGATGTCGCTCCATTTTTTGCTGCCGGCGGGCACATATGTGCCGCTTTCGTTAAGTTGTTTGCTGAGCGACGTGGGAGTATTGCTGTCGGTAATAACGTCCGCGCACTCAAACACGGTGATCTCCGCAACGGGAGCTTTATATTCTTTTATATTTCTCATAATTATTTCTCTCCTCTCTGTTATTGATCCGCCGATTATTCGGCAGGTGCTTTCCATGCATCTTCAATGTTTACCCAATTGCTTTCATTAACCGTACCTTTTATAGACGTTTCGGAAAAAATAATATATCCGTCTTTGGAAACATACGGCTTAGCGGTAATTCCATTAGAAAAATCTCCCTTTGCTATATCATAAACTTCACCGTAAAATCCATCCCCGTTAAGGTTTTGATCGGTATAGCTTTTTACTATTCTTCCATTAAGAATGTTGTTGTCCGCGTCGATAAACACAAATCCGTAGCCGTCCGCTTCTCCGCTGTATTTCTGGAAAAACCTGATTACACCTTTTGGATCACCCTCTTTTTTATCATTTTCATAATAAATTCCCGAAACAAAATCGTTCTCATTTGTTGTAAGCGTAACATCCGTGGGCGCGTCAACACTTTCGTGATAGTCAATTGATACACTATAAATGAAAACCTCATAATCCCAAGTAAGCTCAATTGATTTTGCGGATAAATTTCTAAAAATTATTTCATCAGGATCAGTTTTTTTACTGTTGCCTTCTTTTTGCGTATAGTTTTTAATTTCTTCCCCAGGACTCCCGTCACTGACATCTTTTGCAGTTAAAACAGTTTCTTTATCACTTGTATTATCGTCATTGTACACAAATATTAAATCATAACTTTTATAATTACAATCTTCCGGCAGTATATTATTAATTTTTAAATATGTATTCGCAACAGAGCTTACTACATAACCGGGATCGCCTTTAGTGGTTCCGTGATGTTCATGTTCAGTATGCGGTAAATCAAAATCGTGTTGAGTAACCTCCCAGCCTCTGTCGACTTTCTCTGATACACCATTGGGAATTTCTATTGTAACATTATCAGCGAAGCTTTCCACAGAATGACTTATAGTTTTGTAGGATTCAAGATCAGTTGTTACAATTCCGGTAGTGTTATGGAAAGTCCAATTGATATAGTTTGCATTTGTGGAAGCAAACGGTTCGGCATAGCCATCCGCAGTTACTTCCGCGGCGCTGGCGGCCATGGGGAGCGCGAGGGTTGTAATAATCACTGTTATAACAGTGAGAAGAGATATTAATTTACCCCCCCCCGATTTAAAATTTGACATTTTTCTTTTTCTCATTGTTGTTCCCTTTCTTTCTTAAAAATTTTATATTATTTATTTTTTCGTGGTTTGTGTTTACCCCTCTCCGTCAGGCTTTGCCTGACACCTCTCCCCAAGGGGCGAGGCTCGGGCGGGCGAGTCGTCCGCCCCTACGGCATACATGGATTTTGTCCAATTTCCGGTGTAGGGCGGCATGCCCACATGCCGCCGCGGGCGGATAATATCCGCCCCTACGGGACGTCGAGGGCGCCGTCCCCTACGAAATAAGGTGGGTTTTTGCCCGAACGGACAAAAAGTCGGGTGAGAAGCCTATTCGCTATTCGCTAATCCCTAATCACTACGTTGCTACGTTGACATTTTGTTTTGGCAGGAGCGTCGTTTTTAAAGTTAAACTCCGTCAGCGCCGCTTGGTTTTTTACGGTTGGTTGATACGGCGCCCCGATGGTGCGGGTTTTCGGGAGCAAGAAAGGAATTCAGTGGATACTTTCTCTTATGAATGGCGCTCCTGCCAAAACAAAACGCTTTTAATATACGAAAAAACCCGAGGCGGATACGCCTCGAGCCCAGCATATCCGCAGTCCGGTTATGGCTGATTTGCGGATAAAATAAAACGCATCAAGCTCCCGCCTCACCATAGGCGGAAACCGATGCTACCCAACATTAATTAAAATATAATCAACGAATCAAATCAACCAACTATATATTAGCATAATTAAAAAGTGTTGTCAATGGTTTTTTTGAGAAAATATATTAAAATTTTGTTTTATTCTTAATTATTATATGCAAAAGCAAGCGGCTCAAACGAGCCGCTTAACTCTCATATTTTAATTATCCTATATATTTTACTATTATGTCGCCCATCTCTTTGGTTCCGAGAAGCTTTCCGCCCTCGTCCATTATGTCGGCGGTTCTGTAGCCGTCGTTCAGGACCTTTGTCACCGCGTCCTCGATATCCTTCGCCTCGTCCATAAGGCTGAAGCTGTCGCGCAGCATCATGGCGCAGGACAGGATCGTGGCGATCGGGTTCGCGATGTTTTGGCCCGCAATATCCGGCGCGCTGCCGTGGATAGGCTCATACATGCCGAGGGTGGTGCCGCCGAGCGATGATGAGGGCAGCATTCCGATCGAGCCGGTCGTCATGCTCGCCTCGTCGGAGAGAATGTCGCCGAACATATTCTCGGTCACAATAACGTCGAACTGACCGGGGTTCCTCACAAGCTGCATCGCGCAGTTGTCAACGAGCATGTCGGAATACTCAACCTCGGGATATTCCTTGGCGAGCTTGTGCATCGTCTCGCGCCACAGTCTTGAAGTCTCGATAACGTTGGCCTTGTCAACGCTTGTTACCTTTTTGCGGTCGCGCTTCATCGCAAGCTCGAACGCGACTCTGCCTATTCTCTCGATCTCGCTTACCGAATATTTAAGCTCGTCATAGGCCTCCTCGTTTCCGGTCGTCTCGTTGCGTCTGCCTCTGTCGCCGAAATACAGGCCGCCGGTGAGCTCGCGCACGATAACCAGGTCAAGACCGCCCTCCGAGATCTCGGGCTTGAGCGGACACGCTCCGGCGAGCGCGTCATGCAGCTTCGCGGGTCTGATGTTGGCGAACAGGCCGAGCTCGGAACGCAGACCCAGCAGAGCCTTCTCGGGTCTTAAATGTCCGGGCAGGGTGTCCCACTTGGGGCCGCCGACCGCGCCGAGAAGCACCGAGTCGGAGGCCTTGGCTATCTTCACCGACTCCTCGGGCAGAGGAACCCCGGTCTCGTCGATCGCGCAGCCGCCCGCCAGAATGTCGGTATACTCAAAGGTGTGGCCGTATTTTTCGCCGATCTTGTCGAGGACTTTTTCTGCCTCGGTAATTATTTCGGGGCCTATTCCGTCGCCTTTTACTACTGCTAATTTAATGTTCATGGCATGTTTCCTTTCTTTATTTCAGTGAGTTCATCAATCCGTTTTTGTTGATTATATCTTTTATAAACTCGGGGAAGGGCTCGGCTTTGAACTCTTTGCCCGTGGTTATATCCTTGATTATTCCGGTGTCAAAATCAACCTCTACCTCGTCGCCCGCGTTTATATTCTCCGCGGCCTCGGGGCACTCCATGATGGGAAGCCCGATGTTTATCGCGTTGCGGTAGAAAATTCTCGCGAAGGTCGCGGCAATAACGCAGCCGATGCCCGAAGCCTTTATGGCGATGGGCGCGTGCTCGCGCGAGGAGCCGCAGCCGAAGTTGTTGCGGGCAACCATAATATCGCCCGGCTTGACGTTGTTTACGAACTCCGCGTCAATATCCTCCATGCAGTGCGCCGCAAGCTCCGAGGGCTCCGAGGAGTTCAGATAGCGGGCGGGGATTATAACGTCCGTGTCAACATTATCAAGATACTTGTGTACTTTTCCTTTTGCGTTCATAGTCAAGCTCCTTTCTATATCTCGTCGGGGCCGCAGATGTAACCCTTGATCGCCGAGGCAGCCGCCACAACCGGGCTTGCTAAGTAGACCTCGGACTCGGGATGACCCATTCTGCCGACAAAGTTTCTGTTTGAAGTGGAGATCGCTCTCTCGCCCTTTGCCAGAATTCCCATGTGTCCGCCGAGGCAGGGGCCGCAGGTGGGCGTCGAAATAACGCAGCCCGCGTCCATGAATATGTCAAACAGTCCTTCCTTCATGGCCTCGCGGTAAATCTTCTGAGTGGCGGGAATGATTATTGCCCTAATGTTCTTCGCGACATGTCTGCCCTTAAATATCTCGGCTGCCTTTTCAAGATCCTCAAGACGACCGTTGGTACACGAGCCGATCACGCACTGGTCAAGCTTCACCTCTCCGACCTCGTCGATCGTCTTGGTGTTCTCGGGCAGATGCGGGAACGCGACCGTCGGCTTTAACGCCGAAAGGTCAATATCATAGACAGCGTCATATTCCGCATCATCGTCCGCCGTGTAAACCTTATAATCTCTGTCAACTCTCTCGTCAAGGTAAGCCTTTGTCACCTCGTCAACCTCGAAAATGCCGTTCTTGCCGCCCGCCTCGATAGCCATGTTAGCCATGGTCAGACGATCGTCGATTGAAAGGTATTTAAGGCCTTCGCCCGTGAACTCCATTGACTTATAAAGCGCTCCGTCAACGCCGATCATGCCGATTATGTGCAGGATAACGTCTTTTCCGGAGATCCACTTCGCGGGCTTGCCGATCAGGTTAAACTTAAGCGCCGCGGGAACCTTGAACCACGCCTCGCCGGTCGCCATTCCTGCCGCCATGTCGGTCGAGCCTACGCCTGTCGAGAAAGCGCCGACAGCGCCGTATGTGCAGGTATGGGAGTCCGCGCCGATAATGACCTCGCCCGGAGCGACCAGGCCTTTTTCTGGCAGCAGAGCGTGCTCAACGCCCATCTCGCCCACGTCGTAGAAATTGGTAACATCCTTGTCGCCCGCGAACTCGCGGCACATTTTGCAGTGTTCAGCCGATTTTATATCCTTGTTCGGCGTGAAGTGGTCAAGGACGATAGACACCTTGTCTTTATCAAAAACCTTGTCAAAGCCCGCGGCCTTGAACTCCTTGATCGCGACCGGAGTCGTGACGTCGTTGCCCAGAACCATGTCGAGCTTCGCGCGGATAAGCTGGCCCGCCTTGACCGAGTCAAGACCCGCGTGGTCAGCCAGAATTTTCTGCGTCATTGTCATACCCATTATTTTTTCTCCTCCTTCATTAATTTATATTCAACCGATGAAACAAGCGCGATCCACGAGGCGGCGATAACGTCGGCTGATACGCCGACCGTCGTCCAGCTTCCCGACTCGTCGGTGCTTTCGATCAGCACCCGCACCTTCGCGCCCGTGGCCTGCTGCGGCTCAAGCACTCTTACCTTGTAGTCGGTCAGGTGCACGCCGCCGAGCTGGGGATAAAACCCCTCAAGCACGCGCCGCAGCGCGTTGTCGAGCGCGTGGACCGGGCCGTTGCCCTCGGCCGCTGTTATCTCGGTCTTGTCGCCAACCGTGATCTTGATGATCGCGGAGGCGCTGAAATCATTTTCCTCGGGCTCGACTATCGTTTTGAAATAGTTGAGCGTGAAATAGTTTTTCTTGGTGCCGAGCACCTCTCTGACCAGAAGCTCAAAGCTTGCCTCAGCCGCCTCAAACGAATATCCCTCGTATTCGAGCTGCTTTACCCGCGCGCAGATCTCGGCTGTCTCGGGCGAGTCCTTTGTGAGGTTCGGCGCGAGCTTGCTGATCTTTTTAAGCACAGTTCCGCGGCCCGCGACCTCGCTCATTAAAAATCTGCGCTCGTTGCCGATGCTCTCGGGATTGATGTGCTCGAACGACGCCGACTCCTTGGCCACCGCGTCGATATGCATTCCCGCCTTGTGCGAAAACGCCGAGCCGCCGACATACGGCATGCCCTTAAACAGCGAGAGGTTGGCGATCTCGGAGATCCAGCGGGCGGTCCTTGTGAACCGCTCAAGGTTCTTTTCGGGCACACAGCGGTAATCCTGCTTTATCTGAAGATTTGGGATCACGGTGGAAAGATTGGCGTTGCCGCACCGCTCGCCGTAGCCGAGATATGTGCCCTGAACGTGCCGCGCGCCGGCCTTGACCGCCGCCATTGAATTGGCCGCGGCGCAGCCGCTGTCGTTGTGACAGTGAATTCCTATCACCGCGTCGGGGAACGTCTTACAGGTCTCGGCGGTGATCCTCTCAACCTCGTCGGGCAGGCAGCCGCCGTTTGTCTCGCACAGCACGATCCTGTCAGCACCCGCGTCGACCGCCGCTCCGACCGCCGATTTGGCGTAATCGGCGTTGCGCTTGAAGCCGTCAAAATAATGCTCGGCGTCAAAGATGACCTCCTTGCCGTGGTTTTTGAAAAATTTTACCGTGTCATATATCATGCGCAGATTTTCGGAAAGTGACGTTTTGAGTATATCGGTCACATGCAGGTCCCAGGTCTTGCCGAAAACGGCCACAACGTCCGTGTTCGCGGTCAGCAGCGACGCGCAGTTCTCGTCATTCTCCGGCGCGGTGCCCTTGCGGCAGGTCGAGCCGAAAGCCACAAGCCGCGCATGGCGCATTTTTGAGCGGTCGATCCTTTCAAAAAATTCCAGGTCCTTCGGGTTTGAGCCGGGATTGCCCGCCTCTATGTAATCCGCGCCCACATAGTCGAGGGCCTTAACGATATTGAGCTTATCCTCGATCGAAAAGGAAATACCCTCGCCCTGGGCTCCGTCGCGCAGGGTTGAGTCAAAAATTTCAATGTTTTTTTCTTCTCTGCCGCCAAGGCGGCGATCATTTATTTTCATGAAAGTACTCCTAAATTATTCGGGATATTATATTCGGGACGTCGAGGGCGCCGTCCCCTACACACACGGAAGGCGGGACATCGGAGCGCCGTCCCCCTACACACTCGGACATCGGGACGTCGGGGGCGCCGTCCCCTACGAACATAGCAATTAGAAATTAGCAAATAGAATGGTATTGCGCAAAATGCCGTAGGGGCGGATATTATCCGCCCGCTTAAAGGGGACATACCCCTCTCCGTCTTTCCGTCGCCTACGGAAATCCACCTCTAAGGAAGCGCTTGGTCAAAATCGCAAGCGATTTTGAAAGGTCGCTTTGAACCCGCACGCTCCGCGCGCTGATTATCCCCAAGGGGCGAGGCAGACGAATTCAGAAGGCGGCGGCTGCTTAGCCGCCGCCCTTAAAAAACCTCTCTTATTTCTCGTCGTTCCAGGAGTAGAGCTTTCTTATCTCTCTGCCGACCTGCTCAAGCTGATGCTCAGCCTTAATTCTGCGGGTGGCGTTGAAGTGAGGTCTGTTGACAGCGTTCTCGGTGATCCAACTCTTGGCGAATGTACCGTCCTGGATCTCGCTGAGAACCTTCTTCATCTCTTTCTTGGTATCCTCGGTGATAATTCTCTTGCCTATCTCATAGTCGCCGTACTCGGCTGTGTCGGAGATCGAGTTTCTCATCTCGCCGAAGCCGCCGTGATAGATAAGGTCAACGATAAGCTTCATCTCATGGATGCACTCGAAGTACGCGTTCTGAGGATCGTATCCGGCCTCGACCAGAGTCTCAAAGCCCGCCTCCATCAGAGCCGTAACGCCGCCGCACAGTACGCACTGCTCACCGAACAGGTCGGTCTCGGTCTCCATTCTGAACGTGGTCTCGAGCACGCCGGCTCTCGCGCCGCCGATGCCCGCTGCGTATGCCAGACCGATGTCCATAGCGTTGCCGGTAGCGTCCTGCTCAACGGCTACCAGGCAGGGAACGCCCTTGCCCGCTACATACTCGCTGCGAACGGTGTGGCCGGGGCCCTTGGGAGCAACCATTATAACGTCAACATCCTTCGGGGGAGTGATGAGCTTGAAGTGAATGTTAAAGCCGTGAGCGAAGGCAAGCACATTGCCGGGCTCTAAGTTGGGCTCTATGTTCTCTTTATAAAGCTTTGCCTGCTTCTCGTCGTTGATAAGTATCATGATTATGTCGGCCTTCTTTGCCGCCTCGTCCGAGTTATAAACCTCAAATCCAGCCTCCTCGGCTGTTTTCCACGACTTGCTGCCGGGATACAGACCGATGATAACGTTAACGCCGCTCTCCTTAAGGTTAAGAGCGTGGGCGTGACCCTGACTTCCGTAACCGATGATCGCAACCGTCTTGTTGTTCAGCAGACCCAGATTACAATCGCTTTCATGATATAATTTTGCCATTTATAAAACCTCCAAATATTTTAAAAATTAATTATTTTTCCGAATTATTCAATATATTTTTAGATATTACCCGTTCCGCGCGGCCTCTTCCGCCTCCGTGGTGCTTCCGCGCTTGAGGCCGGTGAGTCCGGTGCGGACAAGGCCCTCTATCTCAAACTGTTCCATAAGGTCGATAAACGCCGTGATCTTGCTGGGGCCGCCCGTGAGTTCAAGAGTCAGCAGCTTTTTTGAAACGTCAACGACGTTTGCCCTGAAGATCTGGCATATCTGCATAATCGCCGTGGTGTCTTTATTGTTCACCTTAATCAGCACATGCTCGCGCAGAACCGCCTGGTCCTTATGAAGCTCGCAGATGTGCTTGACGTCCTCAAGCTTGGCGAGCTGGTTCTGTATCTGATGAAACGTGTTCTCGTCGGCGTGGGTCACGATTGTCATGCGCGAGATCTTCGGATCCTCGGTAACGCCGACCGACAGGCTGTCGATATTGTACATACGGCGCGAGAACAGACCCGCAATGCGGCTCAGCACACCCGCGTGATTCTCAACATGAATTGAGAGAACGTGCATTTCACTCTTATCCTGGATGTTTTCGGGAACAGGATTTGTAATAATTCCGCTCATTTATCTGACCTCCTTGCCGTCCGTAGTTATTTCAAGAATTGGCTCCTCGATCGACTCGCCGCCGGGCACCATCGGGAGCACGTTGTGATCCTGATTGATAACACAGTTTATGACCGTGGGCTTGTTCCGCGTTTTGAGCGCCTCGCTGACAGCGTGTTTCAGCTCATCCATGTTTGTGACCGTGAAGGCGTTCGCGCCGAGGCCCTTTGAAACCATGTCATAGTCGGTGGGCTTGTTGAGAGTCGTCTGCGAGAACCTCTCGCCGTAGAACAGCCTCTGCCACTGACGAACCATGCCGAGAACGTTGTTGTTCATAATAACGTCGATTATCGGCAGCTTCTGCGTCGCCGCGGTTGACAGCTCCTGCAAATTCATGTGGAAGCAGCCGTCGCCCGAGATATTGACAACAACGCTGTCGGGATGCGCCGACTGCGCGCCGATCGCGGCGCCGACGCCGTAGCCCATTGTGCCGAGGCCGCCAGATGACAGGAAATGACGCGGCTTTTCAATTCCGTAGAACTGAGCTGCCCACATCTGGTGCTGGCCGACGTCGGTCACAAGATATGAACTATCGCCCGTCTGACGCTTTATCTCCTTGATTATCGTCTCGGGATTGAAGTCTCCGCCGCCGCTGTATTTCATGGGATATTTTTCTTTCCAGCCGGATATTTTGCTCATCCACTCGGTGTGCTTCTGCTTGTGCAGCCGCTTGTTAAGCTCGTCAAGCACAGCCGCGGCGTCTCCGATAAGATGCGCGTCGGTGAATATGTTCTTGTTTATCTCGGCTCTGTCAACGTCAATATGCACGATCTTCGCGCGTCTCGCGAAGGTTTTGGGATTGCAGATAACACGGTCCGAAAATCTCGATCCGATATTGATCAAAAGGTCACAGTGCTTGATCGCGAGCGACGAGGTCTTTGTGCCGTGCATGCCTATCATTCCGGTGAACGCCGGGTCGCTCGCCGGGAAAGCGCCGAGGCCCATGGTCGCGAGCGCCACGGGAGCGTCGATCGTTTTCTGGAACTTGTGGAGCTGCTTCGCGGCGCCCGCCGCGATAATTCCTCCGCCCGCGAGTATAAACGGCCTCTCCGACTTCTCGATCATTCCTATGACCTCATCAAAGTCCGCGGAATCGCTCTCAAGCTTATAATTGTCGATCCGCTCGGGAATTTCTTTTTTATACTCGGCCTCGCCCGCGGTGGCGTCCTTGGTTATGTCGATAAGCACCGGGCCCGGTCTGCCCGAGGCCGCGATCTTAAACGCTCTCCTGAACGTGGGCGCGATATCCTCCGCGCTCTTAATAAGGAAGTTGTGCTTCGTGACGGGCATCGTTATGCCGACGATGTCAACCTCCTGAAAGCTGTCTTTGCCCAAAAGATTATTGGCAACGTTGCAGGTTATCGCCACAATGGGAACCGAGTCCATATAAGCCGTTGCAATACCCGTCACAAGGTTGGTCGCTCCGGGGCCGGATGTGGCCACGCAGACTCCCACCCTGCCGGTGCTTCTGGCGTATCCGTCAGCGGCGTGAGCCGCTCCCTGCTCGTGCGAGGTGAGGATATGACGGATCTTTCCCGAATATTTATAAAAGGCGTCATAGACATTCAAAATAGCGCCTCCGGGATAGCCGAAGACAGTGTCAACGCCCTGTTCAAGCAAACATTCCAAAACGATGTCGGCACCGTTTTTAATCATACTGTTACGCATCTCCTTTACTATCTTATAAACCATTTTATTATTATACAACAATACGGCAAAGCTTGTCAATATATCTTGCGTTAAAAATGTGACAAAATTGAATTGAAGAGCGCATATTTTTTGTGTATTTACAGATCATAATCTTTATGGTAAAATTCTTTTGATTATGTTCGCAAAGAATGCGGGAAAGGAGACGACTGTGAAAGAGCTTTTTGAAATGTTTTTGACATTCGCCAAGGTCGGCGTTATGACATTCGGCGGCGGCTATGCCATGCTGCCGATGCTTGAGCGCGAGGTGGTCGGCGCGAAAAAATGGGCCACGAGCGAGGAGCTTTTAAATTATTTCGCCGTGGGCCAATGCACGCCCGGCATTATCGCGGTAAACACCGCCACGTTTATCGGTTATAAAAACAGGAAGATCCCCGGCGCGGTCGCGGCCACGGCGGGAGTCATCTTCCCCTCTCTTATCATAATAATGGTCATCGCCGCTTTCCTTCAAAATTTCGCGGAGATCGCGTTTGTTCAGCACGCCTTCGCGGGGGTCCGCGCGGTGGTTACGGCGCTTATTATTCAGGCCGTCGTCAAGTTTTTCAAGTCCGGCGTTAAAGACATAACCGGATTTGTGATATTTGTTCTGGCGTTCATTCTGGCCGGGATCATCGGCATATCCTCGGTATATGTGGTGATCGGCGCGCTGATCGTCGGCCTTATCGCGGGCCGCCTCGGGAGGTGCAAAGAGCAGTGACATACCTTCTTCTGTTTTACGAATTCTTTAAAACCGGCCTGTTCGCGGTGGGCGGCGGCCTCGCGACTCTGCCGTTTATTTACGACATGTCGGCGAGGTACCCCGAGTGGCTGTCGATAGGCGATATTTCAAACATGATCGCGGTTTCGGAGTCTACGCCAGGGCCCATGGGCGTTAACATGGCGACTTACACGGGCTACACCGTTGGCGGCGTTTTAGGCTCGCTCTGCGCGACGATAGGCCTTGTGCTGCCGTCGCTGATCGTTATAATCATAATCGCGGGATTTTTGCAGAAATTTCAGGAAAGCAGGCCCGTAAAGCACGCGTTTTACGGGCTGCGCCCCGCTGTTGCCGGACTTATCGCCGCCGCGGCCTTTCAGGTTTTCAAAGTGGCCGTCCTGACTCTTGAAAAATTTTCGCAAACGCGCAGCCTCACCGATCTGTTTGATTTAAGAGGCCTGATCATCTGCGCCGTGACGCTGGTCCTGCTGTATTTAAAGCCGCTGAAAAAAATACACCCGATCGTCTACATCCTGTGCGGCGCCCTTGTCGGCATAATAGTGTATTAGCGTGTTTTATTGACATTATTTTTGAAGTATGATATAATTGAAGAAAATTCAAATAAAAGGAGCAACGCTTTATGTTGAATTCTGACAGCGTTTCTGATACAGCCGCATCTTCCTTATGCGAACCGGAGACCCCAAAGCACTATTCTCAGCGCCGATTTGTAAATATTGATTTAATAAGATGTTTGGCTTTCTTTTTGTTGCCATCCATTCACTTTTTTATGTACACAGAATTTTACGAACAGACAATGAATACTCCGCTTATGTATTTCATGACTGGCATACGCACTTTATCAATGATATGTATCCCTCTTTTCATCATAATTACAGGATACCTTATGTCAAAAAAAGAATTTGGAAAAGGATATTTCAAAGGCTTGATCAGAATTTTGTGGATATTCTTTATATACAAAATATTTGTGTGTTTGTTTTCTAAATTCTATCTGCACAATTCAACCAATGTAATTGATTTTATTAAAAACTTATCCCGGAATACCGAATACACTTGGTACATCGGTATTTATATTTGGCTTTATATGCTTATACCTTTTTTAAATATAATTTATAAAAAAATGAACGGAAAACGAGAAAAGCAAGGTCTGCTTCTCGCTTCGATAGGTTTAATTATTCTTCCCACATTCTGCAATTATTATCAGGCAAGCTTCCCGGATATTTTTTCACAATTTTATCCGATTGCATATTATTTCATCGGCGCGTATATCAGGGAGTATAATAATAAAGACAAAAAATGGAAGTATTTCACTTTGTTTTTGATCTCATTAATCGCGAGTACAATATTAAATATCTTAGTTTCATACAATAATAAATTTTCATGGAATATTATGAACGACTGGCGAGGCTTTGAGAACGCGGCCATGGGAACATTTCTCTTTATTTTTCTCTGTAAGCTTGATCTAAGCCGTATACCAAAAAAGGCTGAATATGTGTTGAAAAAGATCGCGGAATTGTCTTTCGGAGCGTATTTGTGTTCATGGATCGCCGATAGTATATTTTATCCCAAATTCAAGGAACTGGTTCCGGATATTCCCGAAAGAATGAAATACTATTTAATTATGGTTCCTCTAATTATAGTCACTTCATTGATCTTGTCCGCAATAGCAAATATAATTTACAAGCTTACATATAAATGCTCAACAGCGGCATGCGTGAGATCCAAAGAAGTTTTTTATAATATAAGACAAAATAAATCCTCCGCCGCAAATGAAATTCCCGATGTTTTCAGTTCGTATGAACCGTCAAACGGAAACGATCCCGGCAGCTCGACTGAAACAATCGCTTCCGATAATGATATCGGAATTTCATACTCCGATAACCCGGCTGAAAAAATCAATGCTGATAATGAGGCGAATTAATTTCAAAATATTCAAACCGGCCTCCCGCGGTGATTGCGGGAGGCCGGTTTATTATGCTTTTTTAAAGAGGCTTAACCCCAAGGATTCTCGGTGGGGTACCTTACGCCCTGCGGCTGATTGTAGCCGATTTCCTCGACCGGAACGCCGATGTACTTGAACACTTCAAACAGCTCTTTGCCGAAGTGGCCGAACGCGACCGCGCCGTGGTGCGGATAGTTCTTCTCGATAAGCACATGACGGTAGAAACGGCCCATCTCCGGGATGGCGAACACGCCGATCGAGCCGAACGAGCGCGTTGCAACGGGCAGAACCTCGCCGTTGGCGATATAGCCGCGCAGCTTTGCGTCAGACGTGCTCTGGAGGCGGAAGAACGTGATCTTGCCGGGAGCGATATCGCCCTCGAGCGTTCCGTTCGTAACCTCGACCGGCAGGCTCCTGGCCATGATCTTCTGATATTTCATCGAGCATGCCGCGAGCTTTGACGAGCAGGTGTTTCCGCAGTGGAAGCCCATGAACGTGTCCTTATGCGTATAATCAAACTTGCCCTCGATGTCCTCTTTGAACATGTCGGCGGGAACCGAATTGTTGATGTCAAGCAGCGTTACCGCGTCCTCGCTGACGCAGGTGCCTATGTATTCGCTGAGGCAGCCGTAAATATCAACCTCGCACGAAACAGGAATTCCGCGGCCCGTCAGACGGCTGTTCACATAGCAGGGAACAAAACCGAACTGGGTCTGGAACGCGGGCCAGCATTTGCCGGCGACGGCAACGTATTTTTTGGAGCCCTTGTGGTTCTCGATCCAATCAAGCAGGGTCAGCTCATACTGAGCGAGCTTGGGCAGAATTTTGGGCTTCATGTTGCCGCTTCCCAGCTCCTTCTCCATGTCGGCGACAACCTCGGGAATTCTCTCGTCTCCCGCGTGATTGTTGAACGACTCGAACAGGTCGAGCTCCGAGTTTTCCTCGATCTCAACGCCCAGCTTGAAAAGCTGATAGATCGGCGCGTTGCAGGCCATAAAGTTGAGGGGTCTGGGGCCGAATGAAATTATCTTAAGATCCGAAAGGCCGATGACCGCTCTGGCAACCGGCAAAAATCCGTGGATCATGTCGGCGCACTCCTCGGCGGTGCCCACGGGATACTCGGGAATGTACGCTCTCGTGCCTCTCAGATAGAGGTTATAGCTGGCGTTGAGCATTCCGCAGTAAGCGTCGCCTCTGTCGTCGCTGAGACAGCCGATGCTCTCCTCCGCGGCGGCCACAAACATCTTGGGGCCCTCGAACTGCTGTGCGAGCATGGTCTCGGAGATCTCGGGGCCGAAGTTGCCGAGATAAACGCAAAGCGCGTTGCAGCCCGCCTTTTTTATATCCTCCAGGGCCTGCTGCATATGTATCTCGCTCTCGACGATGCAGACGGGACATTCATAGATATCCGCCGCGTCATACTTGTCGGCATACGCCTTCACAAGCGCCTCGCGCCGTCTCACCGAAAGAGACTCAGGGAAACAGTCGCGGCTGACGGCGACGATACCGATTTTAACTTTTGGAATGTTATTGATCATATTAGTTACCTCCAATTCATTAATATTATATTCTTTAGTCTATTTTAATACAAAAAGCCGATTTAGTCAACAAGATTTTTTGATATTCTGCTAAATAATAAGCTTGATTTTGGCCACCCTCCGGTTCTCCATGCCGATGACAAAAATCTTGTGTCCGTCCCACTCGAACTTGTCGCCGAGCTCGGGCATTCTGGCGAGCCGCTCCATTACCCAGCCCGAAACCGTGTTGGGATCGTCCTCCTCGGGCTCCTTGCCGAAAAGCTCCATAAAGTCCTCAAGATCGGCGCTGCCCAGAACCTCATACACGCCGTCGGACAGCTTTTTGAAGTTCTCGACAAACTTGTCATGTTCATCCCAGATCTCGCCCACAAGCTCCTCAAGCACATCCTCAAGAGTGACAATTCCCTCGGTGCCGCCGTACTCGTCAACCACGACCGCGAAATGGTTCTTTGACTTCTGAAGGCTCTTGATCAGGTCGGAAACGCTCATCGAGGGCAGAACGTAATTAACAGGCGACACAATGTCCTCGATCCTGCCGCCGCCGTTTTTCTGCATCTGGTGGAACAGGTCCTTCTGATGGATAACGCCGATTATGTTGTCGATAGTGTCGCGGTAAACCGGAAGGCGGGAATATCCCGTGTCCAGAAACGTATCGATTATCTCTTTCCTGTCGGTGCCGAGCTCCACGGCGCACACGTCAATTCTCGGGGTCAGTATGTCCTCTACCTCGCGGTCGTTAAACTCGATCGCGCTCTTGATAAGGTCGCGCTCCTCGGAGTCGATCTCGCCGCCGCTCTCGGCCTCGTCAACAATGGTTATCAGCTCCTCCTCGGTTATGCCCCCGCCGTCGTCTGACTTCACGAGCCTATCCACAAGCTTTTTCCAGAGACCGAAAACATAATTAAACGGTGTGCAAATAAAGGCGAACGCGGAAATAGGCTTTGAAACGGCCAGCGCGAATTTTTCCGGGCTCTCCTTTGCGACGTTTTTGGGTGTGATCTCACCGAATATAAGCACGAGAATTGTCATAACGACAGTGGAAAGCGTGACGCCGGCGTTTCCGAACAGGCCGACAAAAAGCACTGTCGCCAGTGATGATGATAAAATATTTACAATATTGTTTCCGATCAGAATGGTCGATAAAAGTCTGTCGTAGTTTTCGGACAAGCGCTCAACAAGCTTTGCCTTTTTGTTGCCCTCTTTGGCGAGGTTCTTGATGCGTATGCGGTTAAGTGAAGTGTACGCCGTCTCGGTCGCCGAAAAGAAGGCCGAAAGGGCGATCAGAATAATTATTACGAGGCTAAGCCCGACATAACTGTCCATAATGATTTTGCGCGGTGCTTTTTATCCGCGCGGCTCCTTTCTTTCATAAAAAATACCAATATAATTATATCACGCCGAAAAGTAAAAGTCAACATAAAAATAGGCCCTCACGGCGGGGCGCGATCAAAAAAATTTTAAAAATATTTCAATTTCCTATTGACAAACATATAATACGGTGGTATTATAATCACAACACATGAATATTTGTTCATATGTTTAGATGTAAAGAGGTGTTAGCATGAAAACGAAAAAATATAAGATCGAAAATCTTGACTGCGCACATTGCGGCGCGAAAATCGAAAAGCTTATCGGCGAGATGGACGGGGTCAGCGAGGCCGCTCTGTCGTTTCCGATGATGCAGCTCACCGTCAGCGGCGACGATCCCGACGCGCTGCTTCCGGAGATGATCAGAACCGCGAGGACGGTCGAAGACGAGATAAATTTCAAGGCCGAAGGCGACGAGAGCGCGGACGGCGAGGAAAATGAAAAGCTTGAGATGTTCACCCTTATCGCGGGCGGCGCGCTCTATATCATCACGCTTATCGCTCACGCGATAATCGGCGGTGGTTACTCGCCCCTGCTCATCGTCATGCTGGCCGCGTCATATATTATGCTCGGCAGCGGGGTCCTGCTCACCGCGGCGAAAAATATTGCCAAAGGCAAAGTCTTCGACGAGAATTTCCTTATGGCGATCGCCACGCTCGGCGCTTTTATCATACGCGAATATCCCGAGGCCGTGGGCGTTATGCTGTTTTTCAGGATCGGAGAGCTGTTTGAGGACATCGCGGTCAAGCGCAGCCGCGGCAAAATAATGAAGGCGGTCGACATGCGACCCGAGACGGTCAATCTGCTCAGCGGAGACAGCGTTAAATCCGTCGCGGCGGAGCTCGCGGTCCCAGGCGACATAATTCTTATTCGCCCGGGCGACAGAATTCCGCTTGACGGGACGATCATCGAGGGTGAGAGCCGAATTGACACCTCCGCAGTGACCGGCGAGCCGGTTCCGGTTAAGGCGGCGGCAGGCGACAAGATCATATCCGGCTGTGTGAACACGTCGGGCGCTCTTAAGGTTCGGGTCGACAACGCGCTTCGCGACTCAATGGTGTCAAGAATACTCGAGTCCGTGGAAAACGCCGCGGCAAGCAAGCCGAAAATCGACACGTTCATAACGCGCTTCGCGGCGGTTTACACCCCTATCGTAGTTGCGGTCGCGGCGGTAACGGCGGTCGTTATACCGCTTTTGACTCATCAGGATTTCTATCCGTGGATTTACACCGCGCTCAGCTTTCTGGTAATGAGTTGCCCTTGCGCACTGGTGCTCAGCGTTCCGCTCGCGTTTTTCTGCGGCATAGGCAGGGCTTCGGGCTCAGGAATACTTTTTAAGGGCGGCATTGTCATGGAGCAGCTCGCGGGGATCAAGGCCGTGGTCATGGACAAAACCGGCACTGTCACCGAGGGAAAATTCGCGGTGCGCGGCATAGACAGTCTCATTGACGAAAACGAGCTTTTAAAATACGCAGCGTCAGCCGAGCTTGACTCAACGCACCCGATCGGCGCGAGCATTATCGCCGAGGTGGAAAAACGCGGAATTGCTCTTTCGCGCCCCTCCTCTGTTTCCGAGATCTCGGGCAAGGGCGTTAAGGCGGAGGTTGACGGCGCGGAAATTTTAGCAGGCAGCGCGGACTTTCTTAATGACAACGGAATTGAGGCGGCAGCTCGGAAAGCGGGCGGCGGAACCGAGGTGCATGTTGCGGTCAACGGCAGCTACGCGGGACTTATAACCGTCGCCGACGCGCTCAAGAGCGGTGCGGCCAAGGCAGTTGCAGACATTAAAAAGTGCGGCATAAAAACCGCCATGCTGACCGGCGACAACGAGTCGGCGGCGGCCGGCATCGCCGAGGCGGCGGGCATTGACAGCGTGTACGCGGGTCTGCTGCCGCAGGACAAGGTTGAAAAGCTCGGCGCTATACGCGTCGAAAACGGCGCGGTAATGTTTGTCGGCGACGGCATTAACGACGCGCCCGTGCTGGCCGGCGCGGATGTCGGCGCGGCAATGGGAAGCGGCGCGGACGCGGCGATCGAGGCCGCGGACGTGGTGTTTATGAATTCAAATCTCGAGTCTGTACCCGAGTCGATCGCCGTTTCCAAAGGCACAGCGGCAATCGCGAAGGAAAACGTGGTGTTCGCCCTCGCGATCAAGATCGCAGTAATGATTTTAGGAATTACGGGAATTTATTCAAATATGTGGCTCGCGGTTTTCGCCGACACCGGCGTCGCCTTCCTGTGTATATTAAATTCCGTGAGAATGTTGTTTAAAAAAATCAAATAAGATTTAAGCGGTTTTCCACAGGCTTAAAAGCCTTTCGGAAAACCGCTTTTTTATCTTCCGATAAACATTTGCGTCCAGTAATGTCCGCCCGCAACATAGCCGACACCGATTTCGGTATATGATGAATTCAGTATATTTGCCCTGTGGCCAGAAGAATTCATCCACGCGTTCACAACCGCCTGCGGGGTAGACTGGCCCCGGGCTATATTTTCACCCGCGCTGCGGTATGTCAGACCAAAGCTTTTCATCATCTCAAACGGCGATCCGTAGGTCGGGCTGTTGTGTGAAAAGTATCCCTTGTCTTTCATGTCCTGCGACTTATACCGCGCCACACGGCTCAGTTCCCAGTTCTCCTTAAGCTGCGAAAGTCCGTTTTGCGCGCGTATATTGTTTACCAGCCTCACAACTTCGCTCTCATAACTAAGAGCTCCGCTATCAACATCCGGAATGTTTATGATCTGTCCCGGATAAATCATATTTGGATCTGCTATCTGCGGATTTGCGTCAATAATCTCGCTGAGACCGATCCGGTACTTTACCGAGATCTTCCAAAGAGTATCGCCCTTTGACACCCTGTAGGTTCCGGCGGCAAACGCGTCGGCCGGAATAATAAGCATTATCGCCGCAAGGACGGATGCAATAATTTTTTTCATAAGTCTATCCTCCTGAAGTGTTCTCATCGTTATTATTTCTCGGAAAATAAATATAATACAACGCTTGAAACGAACATTTTATTATGGTAAAATGTTTCATGAGGTGTTATTATGAAAAGAGACGCGATTTTTAAATACGCGGCCGAAAAATTTGGCGCAAAGCCCGAATATTTATGGAAAAAATATCCCGATTACGCGGTTTTGAGGCGCAGGGACAATAACAAATGGTTCGCGGTGATAATGAATATAACAAAAGATAAGCTCGGCCTTGACTCAAAAGACGAGGCTGACATAATTGATGTAAAGTGCGACCCGCTTATGATAGGCTCCGCGAGGCTGGGCGAAGGCGTGTTCCCCGCCTATCACATGAACAAGGAACACTGGATAACCATACTTCTCGACGGCACGGCCGATGAGCTGATATACACCTGCCTCGCCATGAGCCACAACCTCGCGGGGAGCAAAAAGAAAAAAACAAGTGGTTTTGACTTGTAAAAATTTTTATGCGTTATTATATATCCACCTCAAACACGCGGGGTCGGAAATTTTTAGCTTTAAGTTTGTCGATAACGCGCATAAATCTTTCATATCGAAATTTGGACCGCCGCACAAAAGCTCAAATTCCATTCCGAAATAGGCCATGCCGTATCCGGTAGGATAAAATCCGTTGCGTAAATAGAAATTGCGGCGGATTATCCGCTGCTCATTGTTGGGCGCGCTCTCGTCGACAAGCTCAAGATCAAGCACCACTTGGCAGCCCGCGTATTTTTCGCGCAGCAGCTCAAGTATTCTTCCTCCGTATCCGCGGCAGCGCAGGCTCTTTTCCACAGCGAAATAACACAAATACGCCGTTGGCGCATCCGCCATGACCGCGCAGAAACCGACAAAGGTCTCCCCGTCATACACGGCAATAAGGTCAATAAGCCCCTCATCCGCCATTTTTAAAAAATTTTTAATGGGCACTCTCTCCTGCTTCGGAAATGCCTCGGTATTCGCTTCAATAAATTTATCCATATCCGCGAAGTCTGCGGTTATATCTTCTGTTCGCATACTATCACCATATAAAATTATAGCACAAAGTTTTAAATTAAACAAGGTACAGATTAATCCGCCCGTTTGGCTTCCGCCTATCATTGTAGGGCGGCATGCCCACATGCCGCCATAAACAACAATATTATATTATTTTTCCTTTATCGGTACCCAAACTTCATAATACCGCTCTTTTTTACGAACTTTGTCAATTCCAAACAAATGATATATTTCGATCTCAATATCACCGTTTTGAACATATCCGGAGTCGGGCAGCCACGAATTAAAAATCAAGTCGCACAGCGCGGGCAGCTCGTTGCCCGCAAATCCGCCTTTTTTGGTCGTAAAAGCCGCGTATTTACCCGCCGGAATAACATACCTCTCAAGTGACGGCGCCGTCACGTCCGCTCTGTCGCGCGCGATCATATAACGCCCGTGATCCCAAATGCCGTACCACACACCCTCGAGACTGTCGCAAAGCTGCGAAGGTACATCATCAAATTGATTACTCCACATAGTATGCTCCTGCTCAAATCTCTCCGAGGCTGCTCCGCCAAACTCGCGGGAAATTCCGTACACTTCAATTTCTTTTGTTTCAATAATACGCATATTCATTTCTTTTGCTCCTTTAAATATAATGTGAAATGAAACAGGCGGATATATTTTAAGAGGAGCCGATATATCTTTTGCCGCCGCCGGCGGGATCCCATGCTGCCTCACAAAAGCTCTTGCAAACGCGTCGGCTCCGGAATAACCGTATTTTACGGCGATATCAATTATTTTTTCGCCGCCTCTTCGCAGATCGTAAGCGGCCTTGGTGAGCCGCCTTTTGCGAATATATTCCGCAAGCGTCATTCCGGTTATATAGCTGAAGAACCTGCAAAAACTGTCATAATTTGTGCATGCCGCGCGGGAAATCATGTCCGGACTGATCTCCCCATCCAGATTTTTCTCGACATAACACATGACCTCGTTGAGCTGTTTTAAAATATCCATCTGCTCACCTCCGATTATGATTATAGCAAAAACAAAAACATAATGCGCGTCATTTCCTGCACAAAATCTGTCAAAAATTAAAACCCCAACCGAAAGGTTTAACATCAATGCTCCGACGGCGTATTATCGCCCAATGTAGGGCCGGATGCCCACATCCGGCCGGCGGCATGTGGGCATGCCGCCCTACAACGTAAGTAGAGTGATCAAGTCTAAAGCTATTTCAATTCATTTATCAATTTAGTAAAATACCATAAGAAAGTTATGTCGTCAAAAATAAGTTTATTATCATTCTCATCGATTACAGCAACACCGTCGATAACATATTCCCAATAATATGTGTTTTGTTTAATAAATACACCTTTCGACGGAACATGGTGACATTTGCATAAGTTCATATATACTCCCCTTTTAATAAAATTAAAACTCCAAGCGACCGATTGACCACGGCCTGTTCCGGCAGCATTACCTTAATTTTTAAAGAAAAATTAAAACCCCAACCGTGAGGTTGAGGTTTTAATTTGTTCCGGCAGCGTCCTATGTTCCCGGGCAGTTGCCCGCCAAGTATTTTCGGCGCTGAGAAGCTTAACTACTGTG
>CANQKC010000020.1 GCA_947624305.1 uncultured Monoglobus sp.
GTTTGTGACTTTACATATATTCGGGTTGCCGGAAGGTTTTGTTATGTATGTGCAATTTTAGATCTGTACTCAAGAAAAGTTATAGCTTACAAGGTGTCTAATCATATTGATACACAACTGGCTATAGATACGCTTAACTTGGCTTTAGTTTCAAGAGATACGCATGCCGGTCTGATATTTCATACCGACAGAGGCTCTCAATTTACCTCTGCGGCTTTCAGACAGTATCTTGACACAATGAATATTGTGCAGTCATTTTCCGCAAAAGGACACCCTTACGATAACGCTGTTATGGAGTGCTTCTTCAAATACTTGAAGAAAGAGGAAACCGACAGAAGAACATACCATAACATTACCGAACTTAAACAAAGCTTGTTCACTTACATAAATGGATTCTACAATTCTGTCAGACCGCACTCTCATAATGGCGGTTTGACACCAAATCAGAAAGAGGCGATGTTTATGTGTGTATAATTCTTCGCTTTTTTCTGTCTACTTTATTGACATTAATCCAGCGCTGTATTTCATGTCCTTTGCTAAGCATTTCGCTAAGCATTTCGATTTCCTCCGCCTTAAAATTTTATCTTACCTATATTTTATCATAAAATACAGAAAAAGCCCAGTCTTTTCTGAGCTTTTTCTTCCATTTTTCGACAGACTGCGGGCGGATAATATCCGCCCCTACAATATTGGTGGCAAATGATACCGTCACGCCTGTAGGGGCGGCAATCTGCCGCCCGTTTCCTAGTCCCTAGTTCCTATTTCCTAGTACCTACGTTGTTAAACCGTTTCGGTACCGCATTCGGAGCAATATTTGCCGGTCACCATTTTGCGGCATTTGGGGCAGAACCTGTCGCCCGCGGGGGCCGCCTGTTGTTGAGGCGCGGACTGTTGAGTCGCCGCGTTCTGCTGGTTCATCCGGTTCATTTGCTGTGTCATCTGCTGTGCCATAGCGAGGCCCATTCCCATCTGCGCGCCCGCCGCCGCGACGTTGCCGCCAGCGTTCGGGTTGTTCATGCTGTTCGCCATCTGAACAGCCGCGTAGTTTGAGATATTGTTGCCGACGAACGAGGTCGCCGCGACCTGCTCGGCCACCTTCATAACATCCTCGGGATAGTTTACGTCGGCAATCGTGAGATCGACCGTGTCCATGCCGAACGAGCGCGTAATTCCGTTGAGCTGCGAGCATATCTCGTTGCCGATCTCAAGGCTGTTCGCCTGGATGTTGATCAGCGCGTTTGTCGTGATGTTGCTCTGGCCTTTGAGGATCGACTCCGCGATCACCGCGTTGAGCTTGCCCATGATACGCTCCGAGATGTCGTCGATCGTGAAGTCGTCCTTAACGCCCGCGATCGACGCGATGAAGCCCTTGACCGCCTCGGCGTCGTTCGAGAATTTGACCACGACGTTTCCGTTCATTCCGACCGGTATGCCCGTGGGAACCTCGGCTGTGGGGATCATGATCCTCTGGCGGGTGCCCCAGTTGACAAGCACCTGCTTTGTATTGATGAAGTAAACCTCGGCCCTCATGCCGGTGTCGCCGAAGAGGTGGAGCCAGCCCTTGAGCGTGCCGAGAAACGGAATAATATCGCTCTCGATGTCGAAGTTTCCCTCTTTTTCAAACACGGCGGTCTCCACGCCGTCGGCGTAGAAAATTGCCTTCTGTCCGGGCCGCACGATAAGGTGTGAGCCCTTTTTGATTTCTTTCGCGGGCCACTTATAGCAAAGAACGTCGGATCGCGACTCATCCCATTCAATAGTGTCTCTGCCCTGTCCAAACCAAGCCATAATTAATTCCTCACTTTCTATGTTTATTTTAATTTGATTTCGTGTGTGGTTAACGCGCCGCAGGCGCTATCGCTACGCCTACACCTCATCCGACCGGTCGCACAATGTGCGACCGCCCACCTTCCCCTCAAGGGGAAGGCATTGCGCCCGAGGCTTCCCCTTGAGGGGAAGCTGTCAGCGGCTTGCCGCTGACTGATGAGGTGTCCTAACGGATATGGTGAGGCACTGCGGGCGGATAATATCCGCCCCTACAATATTGGTGGCAAATGATGCCGTCACGCTTGCCTCGCCTTCCTTCAGGAGGGAGAGGTGGCGCCGAAGGCGACGGAGAGGGAGGCGAACCAACGTAGGGAAATAACTCCCTCTCAGTCTGCTTCGCAGACAGCTCTCCCCCTTAAAAGGGGGCGAGCCTAGCGGGACGTCGAGGGCGCATGTCCGCTCACGTTAATGATTTGTGGCCTCGTTTATACGAGAAAACGGAATACGGTTGTGCAACGCACCCGTTAACGCGGCTCCGGCCGCAGCCGTCCCATACGACCAAATTACACAAAACACTGTGTTAACAGCTCCCTCCGGGAGGGAGCTGTCTGCGGCTTGTCCGCAGACTGAGGGAGATCGGCGCGCTTACCATATATTCGCCCAATAATACTCCTTCCACCGCTATCGCGGTCCCCCTCCCTCAAAGAGGGAGGTGTTTACGATTACGGCAGCCTAATTAATTACTACGCCATATCCATTGTAATTATTGTAATTACCATAACCGCCGTAATCATCATAATAGTCGTAGCTGTCGTAGTAGCCGCCGTTGTTATAATCCGGTTCGGGCGCGTTATCGTCTTTCAGCGTTGACATATCCCACGCGAAGAACAGGGCGACAAGCAGCGCGGCGATCAGCGCGGCAATGGCGATCTTGACCGGGCTGTAGGGCCGCTCGCCGCTGACGTTTCCGGTGTCGCCGTTTATTGCGTAGGTGTAGTTCTTTTTATTGTATGTGAAATTTGACGTCCAGACCGGAACCAAAATCTGCTTGTATCCCGGATTGCCGTAATCGGCGCTGATCCTCGTCACGTTGGCGGTGCTGAAGCCCTGCGCGATAATCGAGTTCTGCGCCCTCGCCCTGAGCTCAGCCTCGACCGAGCTTTTGACTCTCGAAAATCCCTCGACCGCCGAGAACGCGTAATGCTCGGAACTGACGCCCGAAAGGAAGGCGGGGGAATACGGATAGCTTCCGCTCTGGGTGTTAAACGGCATAACGCCGCTTAATGCCTTTAAATTCGAGTCGCTGCCCGCGAACACGGGCACGTCGTCAAGGCGCTCGCTGACCGTGCCGCTGACCGGGAACCATTCGGTCCTCGTGCGGACGCCGTTCTTGCCGCCGCCGACCGTCACGATCCTGCCGCCCATTCCCGAATATGTCGCGGTGACGTCAAGGTCATACGTCCATATCGGAATATAGATCGGCTCAAGCTTACCCGACTGATAGGCGAGCTTGAGCTTGCTCGGCGCGAACCAGCGGTGGCCGATCCACTGCTTAAAGCGCGCCTTCGCGTCGTCCTCGTCGATCGCGAACGGCACAACGCCGTCGGGCGGAATGCCGAAGGCCTGCCTTTTCGCGTCCACCTGCGAGGAACCGCACATCGGGCACACGGCCGCGGTCCGGTTGCTTTCAAACTCAATGACGCTGCCGCAGGTCCTGCAGTAGATGACCCGCCGCGCGTTTGTCGGCGCGTTAATGTCGTCAAGGTTGTCGCTCGTGCTTGCGATCGAGGCACCCGTCAGCTCGTCCTCGCGCTTCCGGTATTCCGAAAGCGGGTGCTCAAGCACCTTACTGTTGTCGGTGTCAAGCTCGCCGGGCGTGCCGCATGACGAGCACATGAACTGCCTTTTTCTTATGTTCCATTTCATAATGCCGCCGCAGTTTTCGCATTTATAATTCTGAATTTCGGGCTCTCTGTCAGCCGCGGCCAAATTTGAGGTTTCGCTCATAAAATCACCCCTCATTAAATATATTCTACTATAATATCATTTTAATGTCAATAAATTTAAAAAAATGCTTGCATTATGTCGAATTTGGTGATATAATAAACAAAATGTCGCGTTTGAAAATCACGCGGCGCTCCGGAGAAACCCGCGCGCGGGGGCCGAAGGTGTACGGCGAAAGCCAATCTCTCAGGCAAAAGGACGGAGGTATTTCAGCCGCGGCTGTTATATTTTTCACGTTTTGTTTGAGCTAAAATCCTTGTGATTTCGGCTCTTTTTGTTATGTAAAAATATAATTTTATCATAAAACGGGGGAAGTTATTATGGACAATTTTCTGAGCGTTGTTGAAAAGGTCAACAACGCGGTAAACGGCGTTGTGTGGGGCTGGCCCGCGCTTATCCTGCTGGCGTTTGTGGGCGTTCTTATGACGTGCCTGACAAAGCTTTTCCAGCTTACCCACATCGGCCACTGGTTCAAGAACACGATCGGCGCGATCTTTGGCGACAAGCACGTCACCAAGCACACAAAAGACAAGTCGATCTCGCAGTTCCAGAGCCTCTGCACAGCTCTCGCGGCCACGGTCGGCACGGGCAACATTGCGGGTGTCGCCTCGGCAATCGTTATCGGAGGCCCCGGCGCGGTGTTCTGGATGTGGCTGATCGCGTTTTTCGGAATGATGACCAACTATTCCGAGAACGTGCTGGGTATTCTTTACAGAATAAAGAACCGCGACGGCGAGTGGAGCGGCGGCGCTATGTACTACCTGCGCGACGGACTCGGCTCAAAGCCGCACTGCAAATACATAGGCGCGGTGCTGGCGGTGCTGTTCAGCTGCTTCTGCATGCTGGCGTCGTTCGGCATCGGCAACATGACGCAGGTCAACACGATAACCACCAACATGCAGTCAGCGTTTAACATTCCGAGGATCGTTACAGGCATCGTCGTCATGGTTCTCGCGGGGTTGGTTATAATCGGCGGAATTAAGAGGATCGCCGCCGTTACCGAAAAGATAGTTCCGGTCATGGTCGTGCTCTATTTCATCGGCACTATCGCGATCTGCGTGATCCACATCGAAAAGTTCGGCGCTGTTTTCTCGTCGATCTTCAGATGCGCGTTCTCGATGAAGGCCGCCGCGGGCGGCGGAGTCGGCGCGGGAATTGCCATGGCGATACAGATGGGCATGAAGCGCGGCGTGTTCTCCAACGAGGCGGGCCTCGGCTCGTCGGTAATGGTTCACTCGAGCTCCAACGTCAAGGAGCCCATTCGTCAGGGAATGTGGGGAATATTCGAAGTTTTCGCCGACACGATCGTTGTCTGCACCCTCACCGCGTTCTCGATACTCTCGTCCGGTCTGTTCGATCTTGAGGCGGGCGTTCCTGTCGGCGAGATCGCCAACACCGGCGACCTTGTGGGCAACATATTCGGAAACACGTTCGGCCCCGTCGGCTCGGGATTTATCGCGCTCGCGATGCTGCTGTTCGCGTTCTCGACCGTGCTCGGCTGGAGCCATTACGGCACCAAGGCCTGCGAGTTCCTGTTCGGCACCGGCTCGACCCTGCCATACAGAATAATATTTGTTATCGCGATCCTCGGCGGAGCGACCATGGGAGAGAACCTCGCGTGGCAGCTCTCCGACACGTTCAACGGACTGATGATGCTCCCGAACCTTATCGGAGTGCTCGTGCTATCGCCGCTTGTCTATAAATGCACAAAGAATTACTGCGACAGACATTTCAGGCACCTCGACGTGACGCCAATGCTCTCAATGGACCCGAAGATACAGGCCGAAAACGAGGAAGCCGTCCGAAACGGCAGCGAGTAAATTAAAACGGTAATTTTTTAAATTTTGCGGCGGCATAGTTTAGGCTGTGCCGCTTTTTTTGATTAATAACAGCGGGTATAACGTAGGGCGGCAACATATGATTTAAGAAAAAACTTGACAAAAGCAAAATAATAATATATAATAATCGTAGAAAGAGAAACGGCAGAGCGTAAAAACGGTTTGGCCGCTTCAAGGATTAGTTATGACAACTGCCCTGATCGGCTAAATTGGGCGGTTGTCCTTTTTTATTGCACCGATTGTGCAAAAATCGTAAAAATTACGATAATCACAAGCAATGCAACTAAAATTCTGAAAAAATATTTTTTCATAAGCATCACTCCTTTCTTTAAGTCTTAAACACGATGTTAAGTGTTTAGAAAGGAATGAAGCGGCCAACCGTCCTTACGTTTTGGCTCTGCCTTTTAGATAGGCATATTTTATTTATACCCAAATGTTTCTCCGCCCGGAATATTCCGCACTTGCAGTTTTACTGCCACATATATAATATCATAATGCGACAAATATTGCAAGTTAAAAATCAGGATGATAATATCCGCCCGTTTGCGCGGCGCGTTTTTTTGTGTTGACTAAATTTTTGAATTTGAGTATAATATATTACATACTATACTTTTGGGAGAAAACTTTATGGAAGTTAAAACTTTTTCTGTGCTTGAATATACCAAGATCATACAAAAGCTCGCGGGCCTTACGCGGAACGGCGACGCGCAGAGGATCGCGGAGGACCTCGTTCCGACGCCGAACATACGCGAGGCGGAGCGCTTGCAAGGCGAGACCGACGCGGCCGTCACTATGTCGATAAAATTCGGCGCGCCCGAGATATTGCGGCTCTCGCCTGTCGACGAGTCGCTGAAACGCCTCAAGGTCCAGGGCGGCCTCGGAGCGGCCGAGCTGCTCAACATCGCGCGGGTATTAAAGTGCGCGCGGGAGCTCGGGCGCAGGCCGAAGGAGCAGACAGGCGCGCTTTCGGAATATTTTGCGGAACTGTCGAGCTTTAAGCCGCTTGAGGACGCGATAACCACCGCGATAATCTCGGAGGACGAGATCGCCGACACTGCCAGCCCGAAGCTTTCGGACATCAGGCGCAAGATAAAAAACACCGGCGCGAAGATCAAGGACAGCCTCGACAAAATGATCCGCTCGGGCCACTATAAAAAATTCCTGATGGACAGCATAGTCACGATGCGCAACAACCGCTATGTGGTTCCGGTCAGGGCAGAGCACCGAAGCGAGGTTCCGGGAATAGTGCACGACATGTCGTCCTCGGGCAGCACGGTGTTTGTTGAGCCGCAGAGCGTGGTCAGCGCCAACAACGAGCTGCACGAGCTTGAGATCAAGGAAAAGGCCGAGATCGACAGAATTCTCTATGAGCTGTCCGCCGAGGTCGCTGAGATCTCGGATGAGCTTAAATATAATTACGAGACGATCATGTATCTTGACTTTGTGTTCGCAAAGGCCTCGCTCGCGATCGGCATGAAGGGGGTGCGCCCGCTGCTCAACGGCGAGGGCAGGATCAACATAAAAAAGGGCAGGCACCCGCTGATCGACAGTAGAACCGTGGTCCCTGTTGACGTTCGCCTCGGCGGGGATTTTGACGCGCTCATCGTCACGGGCCCCAACACGGGCGGCAAGACGGTCGTGCTCAAGACGATCGGCCTGTTCTGCCTCATGGCGCAGGCGGGCCTCCACATTCCCGCGGGCGACGGCACCGAGATCGCCGTGTTCGACGACATCTTCGCCGACATCGGCGACGAGCAGAGCATAGAACAGAGCCTTTCGACGTTCTCGTCGCACATGAAGAACATAGTCCGTATCATCGGCAGGATCGGCCCCAACACCCTCGCGCTGTTCGACGAGTTGTGCGCGGGCACCGACCCGGTCGAGGGCGCGGCTCTCGCTACCGCGATAATCGAGCGCGTGCGCAAAGCGGGCGCGAAAACGGCAGTCACTACTCACTACAGCGAACTCAAGCTCTACGCGCTTGAGACAGAGGGCGCTATGAACGCATCGTGCGAGTTCGACGTTGAGACCCTGAGCCCGACCTACAAGCTTCTGATCGGCGTTCCGGGCAAGAGCAACGCTTTCGCGATCTCGCAGAAGCTCGGCCTGCCGCAGGAGATAATCGAGCGCTCCAAAGAGAAGCTATCGGAGGACAGCCTCAAGTTCGAGGACGTCCTCGGCAGCATAGAGCAGAGCCGCATTTCGGCTGAAAAAGCGAGAGACGAGCAGGAAAAGGCGCGGCGTGAGATCGCCGAGCTCAAGGAGGAGCTGAGGCGCGAGCGCGACAAGCTGAACCGCAGGAAGGACAAGATCTACGACTCGGCGCGCGAGAAGGCCGACAAGATCATAAAGCAGGCCCAGGAGGACACCGAGCGCATGCTGGGTGAGATAAACAAGCTCCGCCGCGAAAAGCGCGACAAGGAGACAGTCCGCGCGATAGAGGAGGTGCGGAAGGAGCTCAAGCTAAAGGAAAAGAAAAATGTTCCGCCCAAGAGCAGACAGACGGGCGGCAGAAAAAGCAACGTCAACCTGAACACTCTGAAGCTCGGCGCGAGCGTGCTTATTATGGACCTGAACGACAAAGGCACGGTGCTGTCGATAAACAAGGACAACAAGACCGCAGTCATCCAGGTCGGCATAATGAAGATCACGGCCAAGCTCTCGAACCTTATCGTGCTTGAGGACGAGAAGGGCGAAAAGCCCGAGAGCTTCGTGCCGCCGTCAAGGTCGCGCTCTGTCACCGCGGAGCGCAGCGGAAAAAATGAGGTCGATCTGCGCGGTATGACAATCGACGAGGCCGAGATCGAGGTCGACAAGTTCCTTGACGAGGCGGTTCTGAGCGGCCTCAGCCAAGTCAGCATAATCCACGGCAAGGGCACGGGCGCGCTGCGTGCGGGCATTCACGAGTACTTAAGACACCACCCGCACGTCCGCAAATTCCGCCTCGGAAAATTCGGCGAGGGCGACATAGGCGTGACTATCGCCGAGCTTAAATAAAAAAAGTTCATAAAATTTTAAAAAATATGTTGCAATTTTGCGGATTTGATGATAGAATATTTAATTAGTTGCTTAAATTGTTAATTAATTGATTTAGGAGATATATTGGTATGCTAAAAAAGACGTGGATTTTGAAACAGTTTGACAAAAACAGAGTTGTGGAGATCTCCAAGACCTTCAAGGTCTCTCCGCTGACCGCGATCATCATGTACAACCGCGGCATACGCGAGGATGAGGATATAAGAAAGTTCCTCGCCCGCGAGCTGAGCGCGCTGCACGATCCGTTCCTGATGAAGGATATGGACAAGGCGGTCGAGAGAATCATGAAGGCCGTAAGCAGCGGCGAGAAGATCACGATCTACGGCGACTATGACGTGGACGGAATAACCTCGATCGCCATTCTCTACAAGCAGCTCACCAAAATGGGCGTTGAAGCCGGATTTTACGTTCCGGACCGCATGGTCGAGGGCTACGGCGTTAACCGCGACGCGCTTGACAAGATCAAGGCGGACGGCACAAAGCTGATAATCACGGTCGACACCGGAATAACAGCGGTCGAGGAGGCGGAATACGCCAAGTCGATCGGACTTGACTTCATCATCACCGACCACCACGAATGTAAGGAGAAAATTCCGGACGTTTACGCGGCGATCGACCCGAAGCGGAAGGACTGCCCCTATCCGTTCAAGAGCCTCGCGGGTGTTGGAGTCGTGTTCAAGCTCATTCAGGCGCTCGCCCCGAACGAGCCGCTTGAGACGCTTATGGACGAGTACGCCGACCTTATGTGCCTCGGCACCGTGGCCGACATTTCGCCGCTTATCGATGAGAACCGCGTCATTGTGACCGAGGGCCTTAAGAAGTTCAAGACCACCAAAAATGTGGGCTTAAAGGCTCTGATTGACGTTTCGACCAACGGAAAGACGATAACCACGTCCACGATAGGCTACACCATAGCCCCGAGGATCAACGCGAGCGGCCGTCTCGGCTGCGCGTCGACCAGCGTGGAGCTGTTCCTGACCGACGACAAGGAAAAGGCGGCTGAGCTCGCCGAGTCGCTCTGCCACGAGAACACCCTGCGCCAGCAGACCGAGCAGAAAATGTTCAAGGAGGCGCTCAAGTATATTGAGGAGCACCCCGAGATAGAGAACGACGACATAATCGTTATCCCGCACGAGAACTGGCACCACGGCATTGTCGGCATAGTTTCGTCAAAGATAACCGAGAAATATTACAAGCCCTCGATCCTGTTCGCCGTTGACGGCGACTCGGCAAAGGGCAGCGGAAGAAGCGTAAACGGCTTTAACCTGTTCGGCGCTCTTGAGGACTCGAGCGACCTGCTCGAAAAATTCGGCGGCCACGAGCTCGCCGCGGGACTGACCATAAAGCCCGAGAATATCGAAAAATTCAGGAAGAAGATCAACGCCTTCGCGAAGGGCGCGACCAAAAATCTGAACCGCGTGCCCGAGATCTCGCTTGACGCGCAGATCAAGGTGACATACATCACCCTCGACACCGTTCATGACATCAATCGGCTCCAGCCGTTCGGCGTCAACAATCCGACCCCCGCGTTTTCGGTGCGCGATATAAAGATACACAGGATAAGCACCATGAGCGACGGCAAGCACCTGAGAATGACGCTCTACAAGGACGGAAAGTACCTTGACGCCGTGGGCTTCGGAATGGGCGAGTATTACAACATGTTCGAGGAGGGCGATTTCGTCGACGTGGCGTTCGCGCTCGACATAAACGATTACAAGGGATTTCAGAATGTTCAGCTTATCCTCAAGGATATGCGGAAAACCGAGTCAAGATAAGATTACAAAGGCGTGAGGAACCAAGCGATCCTTGCGCCTTAACATAGTGATTAGTGATTAGCGAATAGCGAATAGGCTCTCCCCCTTTGGGGGTGTATGCACCTTCCTACATTATGTCTGCAATACAGTGTGAAAGGGAAAACGCCTCCCTCTTTGAGGGAGGGGGACTGTGGCCGGAGCCGCGAAGCGGGTGCGTGGCACTAAAGTATTCCGTTTTCACGGATAAACGGGGCCAAAATTCATTAACGTTTGCGGACATGTCGCGACAGCGGTGGAAGGAGTAAGTACGTCAATCTCCCTCAGTCGCCTTCGGCGACAGCTCCCTCCCGGAGGGAGCCGTAAAAATTTGGTGATTTACGATTTATTCACTATCCGCCCCTACAATATTGGTTGCAAATGATGCCGTCACGTCTGTAGGGGCGGACGACCCCGGCCGCCCGAGTCCTAGTCACTAGACCCTATTCCCTAGTACCTACGTTGAAAGGATTGACGCTAAATGAAAGGCAACGAGCTTTCTACCTTAATTGAACTTATCAGAAAATATAACAAGACCGGCGACCTTTCCCAGGTGGAAAAGGCTTATCACTATGCCGTTGAGCACCACGAGGGCCAGAAGCGCAAATCCGGCGAGCCGTTTGTTAATCATCCCATTCAGGTGGCGTCGATCATCGCCGAAATGGAATTTGACACCGAGTCGATTTGCGCCGCGCTGCTCCACGACGTGGTCGAGGACACCGACGCCACGCGCGAGGACCTGGTGCGCGAATTCGGCGAGACTGTCGCTCTGCTTGTTGACGGCGTTACAAAGCTCACCAAGATACCCTATTCCTCAAAGGAGGAGCAGCAGGTCGAGACTCTGCGCAAGATGTTCTTCGCGATGGCCAAGGACATCCGCGTTATCATAATAAAGCTGGCTGACAGGCTCCACAACATGCGGACGCTTCGCTATATGAAGGAGGACCGCCAGCGCGCGATCTCGCGCGAGACGCTTGAGGTCTACTCGCCTCTGGCTCACCGCCTTGGTATGGCGAAGATAAAAATGGAGCTTGAAGACCTCGCCCTGCGCTATATCGACCCGATCGGATATTACGAGATCGTAGACAACATCGCGCAGAAGCGCGAGGAGCGCGAGAAATATATCAGCGAGATCATAGATATACTCAACAAAAAGCTTGACGAGATGAAGATCGAGGCCACGGCCTACGGCAGAGCCAAGCATTTTTACAGCATTTACAGAAAAATGTTCATGCAGAACAAGACGATCGACGAGCTCTACGACCTTTTCGCGGTGCGCGTGATCGTCAACACCGTGTCCGACTGCTACGCGGTGCTCGGCATGGTGCACGAGCTGTTCACGCCGATGCCCGGCAGGTTCAAGGACTATATAGCCATGCCCAAGCCGAACATGTATCAGTCGCTGCACTCGACTCTGATCGGCCCGGGCGGCACTCCGTTTGAGATACAGATACGCACCTGGGAGATGCACAGGATCGCCGAGAACGGTATCGCGGCCCACTGGAAGTACAAAGAGGGCAAGAGCGGCGCCGACGATATGGACGAAAAGCTCGAGTGGATAAAGAACCTGCTCGAGATACAGAAGGAGACCACCAACCCCGACGACTTCATGGAGACGCTGAAGATCGACATGTTCAGCGACGAGGTGTTTGTGTTCACGCCCAAGGGCGACGTCAAATCGCTGCCCGTCGGCTCAACGCCGATCGACTTCGCGTATAAGATACACAGCGAGGTCGGCAACAAGATGATAGGCGCCAAGGTCAACGGTAAGATCGTGCCGCTCTCGCACGAGCTGCAGAACGGCGACTTTGTGACGGTCATAACAAGCGCCACGCCCCACGGCCCAAACGCCGACTGGCTCAAGATATGCAAGACCTCCGAGGCGCGGAACAAGATAAACCAGTGGTTCAAAAAGGTGAACCGCGAGGAGAATATCGAGACAGGCCGCCTGACGCTTGAGAAGGAGCTTTCAAAGAACAATATTCCGCAAAAATACATCGACGACAGCGAGTTCGTCGATCCGCTGCTCAAGCGCTACGGATTTAAGGAACTCAAGGACCTGTACGCGGCCCTCGGCTTCGGCAGCGTCAACGCCACGCGGTTTTTGAACCGCTTTGTCTCGGAGGGCAAGAGCAAGCAGCTCCTTGAGAACGAGGTCACGCCCGCCGAGCTCGCGGTGCCGATCAAGGTCAAGACCACTCAACGCTCGGGCACGAGCGGCGTCGCGGTCGAGGGGATCGACAATTGCATGGTCAGGTTCTCGCACTGCTGCAACCCTGTGCCGGGCGATGAGATCGTGGGCTATGTCACCCGCGGCAGAGGCGTCGCGATCCACAGGGCCGACTGCCTTAACATCATCAACGCGCGCAACAGCGAGGCCGAGCGCAACCGCCTTATCTCGGTGCACTGGCTCGACAGTCCCGACACTCCGTCGGCGTATAAGTCGACGATAACCCTCACGGCATCGGACAGAGTGAACCTCCTGGTTGACATTATGAACACTATAAACGACTGCAAGGCCCCGGTCACAAACGTCAACGCCAGAACGGGCAAGAACGATCTGGCGATCGTCGAGGTGACTGCCGAGATAACCGGCACCGGGCAGCTTGACAGGATAATCAACAATCTTAAGAACTTAAACGGCATTATATCGGTCAACAGACGCAGACATTAAGGAGCGGTAATATGTGTGAGATCAAACGTTTAATCCTCGGCCCGGTAGGCACGAACTGCTATATTTTCTGTGACGCGGAGCGCGGAAAGGCCGCGGTCATCGACCCCGCCGACAACCCGGAGCTGATAGCGAAAACAGTCAGGGACGGCGGCTGCGAGGTAGAGCTTATACTGCTGACCCACGGCCATTATGACCACATCGGCGGCCTTGAGGGCCTGAGAGCCGCTTTTCCCGGAGCGGTCGTGTGGTCACACGTTAAGGGCGTCGAGGTCTTAGGCGACCCCGACAAGAACTGCGGCGCGGACATTGCCGGAGTGCGGCGGAGCTTTAAGCCCGACGAGACGGCGGCGGAGGGGGATGTGATCCCGTTCGGCGGCGCGGGCTTTGAGGTGATCTACACCCCGGGCCACACGATTGACAGCGTGTGCTATAAGTTCGGCGATATGGTCTTTTGCGGAGACACGGTGTTCCGCGGCAGCGTAGGCAGGACCGACCTGCCGACAGGTGATATGCGCCGCGAGATCGAGTCGATCAGAACAAAAATACTGCCCCTGCCCGACGAAACGCCCCTCTACCCCGGCCACGGTGAGGCGACAACGGTCAAATACGAAAGAGAGAATAATTTTTATTTGAGATAAACACATTGGGAAAGGCAAACGGGCGGATAATATCCGCCCCTACAATATTGGTGGCAAATGATGCCGTTACGTCTGTAGGGGCGGCAACCTGCCGCCCGTCAGGCTCCCCTTCATTTATGAGGGGGAGCTGTCGCCGAAGGCGACTGAGAGGGAGCCCTAATCACTATTCGCTAATCGCTAATCACTACGTTGAGGGAATAAACATGAACAATCCTTGGGGAAAACTGACCGGAATACGTCCGGCGAAGATTGCCACGAAGCTTCTTGACCGCGGCATGAACGATGAACAGGTCATAGACTATTTTGTGACCGAATGCGGAACCGAACACGACAAGGCCGCCCTCGCGCTTGAGTGCGCGAAAGCGCTTATTCCCGCGCGCGAAAATATGTACGAAAACGGCGTCAGCCTCTACATCGGCATACCGTTCTGTCCGAGCCGCTGCCTTTACTGCTCGTTCGTGACCAACGGCACGAAGCAGGCGGCGAAGCTCATGCCCGACTACGTCGAGGCCCTGAAAAAAGAGATCGCCTACACCGCGGACATTGTGAGGCGAAACAAAAATATTATCGAGACCGTGTATATCGGCGGCGGAACGCCCACGTCGCTGTCAAGCGAACTGCTTGACAGCATGCTTTCATGCCTCGAAAGCGAATTTGACCTGCGTAAAGTTAAAGAGTTTACAGTCGAGGCGGGCCGCCCCGACACGATCGACGCTCAAAAGCTTGAGGTGCTGAAGGCGCATGGCGTTGACCGCATAAGCATAAACCCACAGTCTATGAACGACGAGACGCTGCGAGTGATAGGCCGCGCCCACTCCGCGCAGGACATCCGCGACGCGATGGCGCTCGCGCACAGCCTCGGGTTTGACAATATCAACATGGACGTTATCGCGGGCCTTCCGGGCGAGAGCCTTGAGATATTCAGATACACGCTCGAGGAGGTCGAGAAGCTTGGGCCGACCGACACCACGGTTCACACGATGAGCGTCAAGCGCTCGTCGCGCCTTAACGAATATTTGAGCGACTACGACCTGACCGACGGCGCAACCGCGGCGAAAATGGTCGATTTCGCGCGCGGGTTTCTCGCCGACCGCGGCAAGCGTCCGTATTATATGTACCGCCAGAAGAACCAGCTTGGCAACCTTGAGAACGTCGGCTATTCAAAGCCGGGATATGAGTCTCTTTACAACCTCTATATCATGGAGGAGATACAGACGATAATCTCGCTCGGCTGCGGCGGCGTGACAAAGACCGTCGACCGCGCGACCGACCGCATTGAGCGTATCTTCAACGTCAAGGAGCCGAAGGATTACATACTGCGCCTTGACGAGATGCTGCACCGCAAGGACGTCCTGACGGGCGCGGAGCCCGACTTCCGCCACAGGATTTCCGAGTTCAGGCGCGAGCTTTAGTCAGAAGATGATAAGCTTTTCGGCGATCAGCGCGGGCTCGATACCCGCGAGCAGCAGCGTCGTGACAAGCTCGAGGCACGGATAGATGTTCTCGCGCTTTGCTGTCCAGCGCACCTTGAATTCCTGCGGCAGCACCGAGTCGCCGTCACAGGTAAAGAACCCGCGCTGGACGCAGTAGACAAAGCCGTCGTCGCCTATGCTCGACGCGGTGACGCTCGACTTCTGCGACAGCCCGCAGGTGATCAGCGGCAGCCCCTCGCAGCCTACGCCCGAGCCGTCCTCGGCGTCGATTATAACATTGTCGAATATTCTTATCATCCGTCTGCCCCCTCTTGATATATTATCCCATTGATTTAAAGTAAAATACCGTAAATTTTATGTTAATTTATGGCTTCGCTTTATGCAAATATTAAATATTTTATTTTAATTTTAACTATTTAGAATAAAATCAAAACTTTTTGTTGACAAACAATTTTCCCTGCGCTATAATCAAAAAGTCGGATTTCGGGCCGCAACGGCGCGGCGCGGTGAACTTATCCGACAAAAACAAATAATGATTGTTCAATGACGCACAATGGGGTGTGGCTTTATTTGCCTCACCCTTTTTGATTTATTTTAAAATTCCGACATTTTGATATTGCAAACACAGGCGGCATTGTGATATAATTTTAAGAGAAAGCGCGCGAAATGCGCGGGCACATAATTTTTGGAGGTGTGGTAATTGTTTAAAATTGTAAAAAAGCAAGCGCTCAATCCCACCGTTTCGCTGATTGAGGTTGAGGCCCCCTATATCGCCAGAAAGGCGGAGCCGGGCCAGTTCATCATCCTCAGGATCGACGAAAAAGGCGAGAGAATTCCCTTCACAATAGCGGATTTTGACAGGGAAAAGGGCACGGTAACGGTGATTTTCCAGATCGTCGGCCAGAGCACTCAGCGCTTAAACGAGCTGGGTGAAGGCGACTTTATTCAGGATTTCGTGGGCCCTCTGGGCGTCGCGTCAAAGTTTGACGGCGTTAAAAAGGTCGCGGTCATAGGCGGCGGCCTCGGCACCGCGATCGCGTATCCCCAGGCGAAAAAGCTCCACTCAATGGGAGTCGAGGTCGACATGATCAACGGCTTCCGCAACAAGGAGCTTATTATAATCGAGGATCTCTGCGCGGCGGCCTGCGACAATCTTTACACTATGACAGACGACGGCTCGAACGGCAACAAGGGCTTTGTCACCGCGAAGCTTGAGGAGCTTATCAAGGGCGGCAGAGGCTATGACATGGTCATCGCCATCGGCCCGCTGGTCATGATGAAGGCCGTGTGCGAGCTGACGAAAAAGTATGAGATAAAGACCATTGTGAGCATGAACCCGATAATGATCGACGGCACCGGAATGTGCGGCGGCTGCCGCGTTACCGTGGGCGGCGAGACCAAGTTCGCCTGCGTTGACGGCCCCGACTTTGACGGCCACCTTGTTGACTTTGACAGCGCGATCGCGCGCTCGAGAATGTTCAAAAAGCAGGAGGCGGAGTCGAGCGAGGCGCACAGGTGCAGATTGGAGGGAATGAAAAATGCCTAACATGTCTTTAAATAAAATCCCCATGCCCGAGCAGGACCCGAACGTGAGGAACAAGAACTTCAAAGAGGTAACTCTGGGCTACACCGAGGAAATGGCGCTCGAGGAAGCGAAGCGCTGCCTGAGCTGCAAGCACAAGCCGTGCATGCAGGGCTGCCCGGTCATGGTAAAGATACCAGAGTTCATTGCTCTCGTCGCCGAGGGCAAGTTTGAGGAAGCGTATGAAAAGATCAGCGAGACCAGCTCGCTGCCCGCTATCTGCGGCAGAGTATGTCCGCAGGAGACGCAGTGCGAGAAATACTGCGTCCGCGGCATAAAGGGCGAGCCCGTGGCTATCGGCCGCCTTGAGCGGTTCGTGGCCGACTGGTATATGAAAAACAGAGAGGCGAAGACCGAAAAGCCCGAAAGCAACGGCAAAAAGGTGGCCGTTGTCGGCGCGGGCCCGTCGGGTCTGACCTGCGCGGGCGACCTCGCGAAGATGGGCTATAAGGTCACGATATTTGAGGCCTTCCACACTCCGGGCGGAGTGCTGGTTTACGGAATTCCCGAATTCCGTCTGCCCAAGGACATCGTCGCCAAAGAGGTTGACAAGCTCCGCGATCTGGGTGTTGAGATAATGACCGACATGGTCATAGGCAAGGTGCTTTCGGTTGACGAGCTGTTAAACGACGAGGGCTTTGACGCTGTGTTCATCGGCACAGGCGCTGGACTGCCGAGCTTTATGAGGATAGAGGGCGAGTCGCTGAACGGAGTGTATTCCGCGAACGAGTTCCTGACCCGTATAAACCTCATGAAGGCTTATAAGTTCCCGGAATATGACACGCCGATCTACGTCGGCAAAAACGTTGTCGTGGTCGGCGGCGGAAACGTTGCCATGGACGCGGCGCGCTCGGCCAAGAGACTGGGCGCGGAGAACGTTTACATAGTTTACCGCCGCGGCGAGGAGGAAATGCCGGCGAGAGCCGAGGAGATCCACCACGCCAAGCAGGAGGATATAGAGTTTAAGCTGCTCAACAATCCCGTTAAGATCAACGGCGATGACGAGGGCTGGGTCAAGAGCGTAACCTGCGTTAAAATGGAGCTCGGCGAGCCCGACGCTTCCGGCAGACGCAGGCCGGTCCCGGTCGAGGGCAGTGAGTTCGACATTGAGGCGGACGTTGTTGTCATCGCGATCGGCCAGACCCCAAACCCGCTTATCAAGAACACCACCCCGGACCTTGAGACAAACCGCTGGGGCTGCATTGTGGCGAAGGAGGAGACCGGAGCCACGAGCAAGAAGGGCGTTTACGCCGGCGGCGACGTTGTGACCGGAGCCGCGACGGTTATCCTCGCGATGGGCGCCGGCAAAACCGCCGCCGCCTCAATAGACGAGTATTTAAGAAACGCGTAATTATCGGGCGGATAATATCCGCCCGGCGGGACGTCGAGGGCGCCGTCCCCTACAACCAAATTATGCAAAATGCCGTAGGGGCGGACGACCCCGGCCGCCCGTCAGGCTTCCCCTTGAGGGGAAGCTGTCTGTGGCCGGAGCCGCGCAGCGGGTGCGTGGCACTAAAGTATTCCGTTTCCGCGGATAAACGTGGCCACAAATCATTAACGTGAGCGGACATGGGCGGCAACCTGCCGCCCGCACTATTCGCTAATCGCTAATCACTACGTTCGTAGGGCCGGATGCCCACATCCGGCCGTGGCGGCATGTGGGCATGCCGCCCTACACCACATGCCCACCATCGCTAACGCGGTATTTCCACATACGTTAAAAAAATTAATTAAACATATAAAAAGTAAAGGAGATTTTGTACAAATGGCAATTTCAAACAGTTATTTAAAGTCGGTATTTGAACAGGTTCAGAAGCGCAACGCTAACGAGCCCGAGTTCCTGCAGGCGGTAGAGGAAGTCCTTGAGTCCCTCGAGCCGGTTGTTGAGGCTCATCCCGAGTACGAGGAAGTCGGACTTATCGAGAGACTCGTTGAGCCCGAGAGAGTTATCTACTTCAGAGTTCCGTGGGTTGACGACAACGGCAAGACGCAGGTAAACAGAGGCTTCAGAGTTCAGTTCAACAGCGCGATCGGCCCCTACAAGGGCGGACTGAGATTTCACCCCTCGGTATATCAGGGCATAATCAAGTTCCTGGGCTTTGAGCAGATATTCAAGAACTCACTGACCGGTCTGCCCATCGGCGGCGGCAAGGGCGGCAGCGACTTTGACCCCAAGGGCAAGTCTGACGCCGAGGTTATGAGATTTTGTCAGAGCTTCATGACGGAGCTTTGCAAGCACATCGGAGCCGACACGGACGTTCCCGCGGGCGACATCGGCGTTGGCGGACGCGAGATCGGCTACATGTTCGGTCAGTACAAGAGACTCAGGAACGAGTTCACGGGCGTGCTCACGGGCAAGGGCCTCACATACGGCGGCTCGCTCGCGAGAACCGAGGCCACAGGCTACGGCCTCTGCTACTACACCGACGCTATGCTCAAGGCGAACGGCAAGTCATTCGAGGGCAAGACTGTTGTTATTTCCGGATCGGGCAACGTTGCGATCTACGCGACCGAAAAGGCCACAGCGCTCGGCGCGAAGGTTGTCGCTCTCTCCGACTCAAACGGATATATCTATGACAAGAACGGCATCGACCTTGACTGCGTAAAGCAGCTCAAAGAGGTTGAGAGAAAGAGAATTAAAGAATACGCCGCGACTCATCCCGACGCTGAGTACCACGAGGGCTGCTCGGGTATATGGACTATCCCCTGCGACATCGCTCTCCCCTGCGCAACGCAGAACGAGATCGACGAGGAGTCGGCTAAGGCTCTGGTTAAGAACGGCTGCTTCGCGGTCGGCGAGGGCGCTAACATGCCTTCAACACCCGAGGCTGTCGCTGTGTTCCAATCAAACGGAGTTCTGTTCGGCCCCGCCAAGGCCGCGAACGCGGGCGGCGTAGCCACATCCGCACTTGAGATGAGCCAGAACAGCATGAGATATTCATGGACGTTTGAAGAGGTTGACGCGAAGCTCAAGGACATCATGGAAGGTATCTTCGAGAAGTGCGACACCGCTTCAAAGAAGTACGGCCACGAGGGCAACTATGTAATGGGCGCGAACATCGCGGGCTTTGAGAAGGTTGCAGACTCAATGATGGCCCACGGCATCGTTTAATTAACGCAAAATCCTACATCACGACAAGGCGCTCCGTTCAAGGGCGCCTTGTTTTGCGTAAAATCCGTGAAATTTTACATAAACGGAATTGATTTCTTATAAAGTTTGTGATAAAATTAGTTTAATACTAAACTGCGGAGGTTGTAAGACGAAATGCTGAACACCGTGCCGATAGGCCAAAGCTTTTACGGACAATTTACCGACGAGGAACTGGCCGCGCGCGCGAAAACAGACCGCGCGGCGGCGGATTTCCTGTTAAACAAATATAAGAATATGGTTCGCTCCCGCGCGAAGGCTTATTTCCTCGCCGGGGGCGACAGCGACGATCTCGTCCAGGAGGGCATGATCGGCCTTTTTAACGCGGTCCGCGACTATAACCCCGACAAAGAGGCGTCGTTTTCGAGCTTCGCGGAGCTCTGCGTGAGACGGCAGATCTTCACCGCGATAAAGACAGCGGGGCGGCAGAAGCACATTCCCCTCAACACATACGTTTCGCTCAACAAGCCGATAGACGACGAGCAGCCCGATATAACTCTGTCAGACACGATCGCGGGCCCGGTTCTGTCAGATCCCGAAACGTTGTATATCAGAAACGAAAACCTGCGCGCGGTCGAGGCCGAGATAGATGAAAAGCTGACCGATCTTGAAAAGCGCGTGCTTATTCTCCACCTTCAGGGCATGTCATACAGCGAGATTTCCGAGATAATCGACAAGCCCGCAAAATCTATCGACAACGCGCTGCAGCGAATAAAGAAAAAGCTGGACGAGAGTTAGTAACCGTTCAGCTTTTTGTTTGCAAAATATCTGTAATTTTATGCTTAAAATTGCTTAAATTTTGATTTTTTTCAAATCACAAAAATCCGAAATTGTCAAGCATAAATTTCAAAAATATTAAAATTCAAATACAGTTACGTTAAACTTATATTATTTTCCACCGCTCAAAACCGCCGTAAAATAAGTTATCAACAGAGTTATCCACGTTATCCACCGATTTTGGTGTGCGAAATCTGTCAAAAAACCCCTTTTTTAAAAGTTATCCACAATTAACGTTTTTACGGCATTTTTACAAGTATGTTAATTCGGAGACAATCCGATACGTCAGTTCGTACATCAAAGTGACAGTTATAAAATACCAGAAATTACTGAAATATTGTCATAGAAATATTTTTCGGAAAATTTCAAATAATATATAAAATACTATTGACATATACCCGCCGGGGGTATATAATATCAATATACCCCCAAGGGGTATAAAGGAGTGATATTATGTGCGAATGTGAATGTTCTCATAAGACAAAAAAGCGGAGCGAGGAGGAGTACAAGAGCCTCATCAACCGCTTAAGCCGCATTGAGGGGCAGATACGCGGCTTAAAAGGCATGGTTGAGCGCGACGCGTACTGCCCGGATATTCTGGTTCAGGCCTCGGCGGTCAGCGCCGCGCTGAGCGCGTTTAACCGCGAGCTGCTTTCGAGCCATATTAAAAGCTGCGTCGTGAATGACATCAGAGAGGGCAAAGACGAGACGATAGACGAGCTGCTTGAGACATTGCGGAAATTGATGAAATAGGGGTGATATAATTGCGTCAATATAATGTGACGGGAATGAGCTGCGCCGCTTGCAGCGCGAGGGTCGAGAAGGCCGTCTCAAAGGTTGACGGCGTGACCTCGTGCTCGGTTAGCCTGCTGACAAACTCGATGGGCGTTGAGGGAACAGCGAGCCCGGAATCGGTCATCGCGGCTGTCAAGGCCGCGGGCTACGGCGCGTCGCTCAAGGGCGCGGAGGCAAAAAAAGAGGCGGAGGAGGATATAACCGACGCGGGCTTCCGCGCGCTCAGGTCGCGGCTTTTGTGGTCGCTCGGATTTCTGATCGCGCTGATGTATATTTCTATGGGCCACATGATGTGGAACTGGCCGCTGCCGTCGTTTTTGGCCGATAACCATGTGGCGATGGGGCTTGTTCAGCTTCTTCTGACCGAGATCATCATGGTTATCAACGGCAGGTTTTTCATAAGCGGATTTAAGGGGCTTATTCACGGCGCGCCGAACATGGACACATTGGTCGCGTTGGGCGCCGGGGCCTCGTTCATATACAGCGCCTACGCGCTTTTCGCGATGACCGCGGCGCAGGCCGCAATGGATCACGAGGCGGTCATGGGCTACATGCACGAGTTTTATTTTGAGTCCGCGGCGATGATTTTGACGCTTATAACCGTCGGAAAAATGCTTGAGGCGCGCAGCAAGGGCAAAACGACCGACGCGCTGCGCGGGCTTATGGATCTCGCGCCGAAGACCGCGGTTGTGCTTCGCGGCGGAGCCGAGACCGAAGTTCCGATCGAGGAGGTAAGCGTCGGCGACATATTTGTTGTTCGTCCGGGCGGCAGCATACCGGTCGACGGAATTGTTGTCGAGGGCGAAAGCGCGGTCAACGAGTCGGCACTGACCGGCGAGAGCATACCGGTCGACAAAAGCGCGGGAAGCACGGTCAGCGCGGCCACGGTCAACACCTCGGGATTTTTGAAGTGCCGCGCCGCAAGGGTCGGCGAGGACACTACACTCTCACAGATAATAAAAATGGTGAGCGACGCGGCGGCGACCAAAGCGCCGATCGCGAAGGTGGCCGACAAGGTCTCGGGCGTGTTTGTGCCGACGGTTATCACGATCGCGGTCATCGTAACCGCGATATGGCTGATCGCGGGTCAGAACGTCGGCTTCGCGCTGGCGCGCGGTATTTCGGTGCTTGTTATAAGCTGCCCGTGCGCGCTCGGCCTCGCCACTCCGGTCGCGATAATGGTCGGCAGCGGAGTTGGAGCGAGAAACGGAATATTGTTTAAAACCGCAGTTTCGCTTGAGGAAACCGGAAAATCAAAGATCGCCGTGCTTGACAAGACGGGCACGATCACCAAGGGCGAGCCGCGCGTAACGGACATCCTCGCGGCGGAAAACGTGAGCGAAAATGAGCTTTTGAGCCTCGCCTGCGCTTTGGAGAGCGCAAGCGAGCACCCGCTTTCAAAGGCGGTCATAAGCCGCGGCGCGGAGCTCGGGATCAAGCCCGAAGCGGTCAGCGGATTTAAGGCCCTGCCGGGCAGCGGGCTTGAGGCGGAGCTCGGCGGAAAAACGCTGCGCGGCGGCAATCTTAAATATATAAGCGGATTTTCCGAAATACCTTCGGATATAGACGCCGCCGCGAAAAATTTCGCCGAGCAGGGAAAAACGCCGCTGTTTTTCGCGGAGGATAACAGACTGCTGGGCGTTATCGCGGTCGCGGACGTGATAAAAGAGGACAGCCCGACGGCGATAGCCGAGCTTCGGGATATGGGGATCGAGGTTGTTATGTTGACCGGCGACAACGAGCAAACGGCGAGAGCGATCGGCGCTCAAACCGGAGTTGACCGCGTTATAGCCGGAGTTATGCCCGACGGCAAGGAGAGCGTCGTACGCGGGCTCCGCGAAAAAGGGAAGGTCCTCATGGCGGGAGACGGAATTAACGACGCCCCCGCGCTGACGAGAGCCGATACCGGAATGGCCGTGGGCGCCGGAACCGACATTGCGATCGACGCGGCTGACGTGGTGCTGATGAACAGCAGCCTTTCGGATGTTCCCGCGGCGATAAGACTGAGCCGCGCCACGCTGAGGAATATTCACGAAAATCTTTTCTGGGCGTTTATTTATAACATAATCGGCATACCGCTCGCGGCGGGAGTTCTGATACCCGTGTTCGGGCTTAAGCTCAACCCGATGTTCGCGGCGGCCGCGATGAGCCTTTCAAGCTTCTGCGTCGTCACCAACGCACTGAGGCTCAACTTTGTGAGGATAAAAAAGAAGGCTCCCGACGGAGTTTCGCGAACTTCTGAACCGAAAAATAAAATAAATATTAATAATAAACTGGAGGTAGATCTTATGGAAAAGACGATCAAAATCGAGGGCATGATGTGCCCGCACTGCGAGGCTGCCGTAAAGGGCGCGCTCGAGGAGCTGCCCGGCGTTGAGTCGGCTGTCGCGAGCCACACCGCCGGAAACGCGGTAGTGACATTGAGCGCCGATGTTTCGGACGATGTCCTGAAGCAGGCGATCGAGGCCAAAGGCTACAAGGTCGTGTAAGAAAAGCAAAAGGCCCGCCGATACGCGTCGGCGGGCCTTTTGTTTCTATTTTTTTGTTATTTTGAGGAAGGTTTTTTTGCCCTTTTTAACAATCATTTCTCCGTCGCCGAAGTAGGAATTGTCGATCACCGTTCCTATATCCTTGACCTTTTCGCCGTTGACAGAAAGGCCGTTCTGCTGAATGAGGCGTCTGCCCTCGCCCTTTGACGGAATGAGCTTCACCTGAAGCAGCAGGTCGAGAATGTTTATTCCCGCCTCGATCTGTGATGTGTCAACCTCGGCGGAGGGCATGTTGGCTGTGTTTCCGCCGCCGCCAAATATCGCCATGGCCGCGTCGTTGGCCTTTTTCGCCTCTTCCTCGCCGTGAACCATTTTTGTCACTTCGTAGGCCAGAACGCACTTGACTTTGTTAAGCTCGGCGCCCTCGCACTTCTCGTACTCGGCGATCTGCTCCATAGGCAGGAAGGTAACGAGCTTCAAAAGTCTGATAACGTCCGCGTCGTCCACGTTTCTCCAGTATTGATAGAACTCATAGGGCGAAACCTTTTCGGGGTCGAGCCATAGCGCGCCTTTTTCGGTCTTGCCCATCTTTTTGCCCTCGCTCGTGGTCAGCAGCGTGAATGTCATGCCGTATGCCTGTTTGCCGTCCTTGCGGCGGATGAGCTCGATGCCGCCGATAATGTTTGACCACTGATCATCGCCGCCGAACTCCATGATCGCGCCGTAGTCCTTGTGCAGCTTATAGAAATCGTAGCCCTGCATCAGCATGTAGTTAAACTCAAGGAATGAGAGTCCCTTTTCAAGGCGGGTCTTGAAGCACTCCGCGGTCAGCATTCTGTTTACCGAGAAGTGAACGCCCACCTCGCGCAGGAAGTCGATATAGTTTAAATTAAGCAGCCAGTCGGCGTTGTTAACCATGATCGCCTTTTCGCCGTCAAAGTCGATAAACTTTGACATCTGCTTTTTGAAGTTTTCGGCGTTGCGGCTGATCTCCTCCTGCGAGATCATCGGCCTCATGTCGGCCTTGCCGGTGGGATCGCCGACCATAGTTGTTCCGCCGCCCAGAAGCACGATCGGTCTGTGGCCCGCGTTCTGCATATGCTTCATAACTATGAGCTGCATAAAGTGGCCGATATGCAGGCTGTCAGCCGTGGGGTCAAAGCCGATATAGAACGTGATCTTTTCCTTGCCCAGCAGCTCTCTTATCTCTTCCTCGTGTGTGGTCTGCGCGATAAGACCGCGCTCCTTCAGAATATCAAAAACGTTTCTCTCACTCATTGCTTTGCTCCTTTACTTCAATTCCTAATTCGTCAAGCTGCGCCTTGTCGACCTCGCTCGGCGACTGCATCATGATCTCCGAGGCGGTCTGCGCCTTGGGGAATGGGATAACGTCGCGGATCGAGTCGCGGCCCGCCATGATCATCACAAGACGGTCAAAGCCGTAGGCCAGTCCGCCGTGGGGCGGAATTCCGTATTTAAACGCCTCAAGCAGGTAGCCGAACCGCTCCCATGCCTCGTCGTGCGAAAAGCCCAACGCCTTGAACATTTTTTCCTGAAGCTCCGAGTTGTATATCCTCAGGCTGCCGCCGCCGATCTCGTTTCCGTTTAATATTATGTCATACGCCTTGGCGCGGACGTTCTGGGGCTCGGTCTCAAGCTTGTCAATATCCTCGTCGACAGGATGCGTGAACGGGTGGTGCTTGGCCACATATCTGTCCTCTTCCTCGGAATACTCAAACAGCGGGAAGTCGGTCACCCACAGGAAATTCAGCTTGCTCTTGTCTATCAGGTCAAAGCGGCGGGCGACCTCAAGGCGGAGGTTGCCGAGCGCGTCGTACACAATATCGTTTTTATCCGCGACGATCAGTATGCCGTCGCCGGGCTCCGCGCCCGCTCGTTCGATAATGGCGCTGACCTCGCCGTCCGTGAGGAACTTGGTTATCTGCGAGCGCAGATTTCCGTCCTCGACGACTATCCACGCCATGCCCTTTGCGCGGTACGTCTTGACATACTCGGTGAGGCTGTCAAGCGTCTTGCGCGTGAGCTTGGTTCCCAAGCCCTTCGCGTTTATGCAGCGGACGCTGCCGCCGCTTTGGACCGCGCCCGAGAATACCTTAAAGCCGCAGTCCTTCACGATGTCCGATATGTCGCAAAGCTCCATGCCGAAGCGCGTGTCGGGCTTGTCGGAGCCAAATCTGTCCATGGCCTCTTTGTAGGGCATTCTCAAAAACGGAGTCTCAACGTCAACGCCTATACCCTCTTTGAAAGCCTTTTTCAAAAAGCCCTCGTTTATCTTGATTATATCGTCGATGTCAACGAACGAGAGCTCCATGTCAAGCTGCGTGAACTCGGGCTGTCTGTCGGCGCGCAGATCCTCGTCGCGGAAGCAGCGCACGACCTGGAAATATCTGTCATAGCCCGCGAGCATGAGAAGCTGCTTGTACTGCTGCGGCGACTGGGGCAGAGCGTAGAACTTGCCCTGCTGAACGCGGCTGGGGACAAGATAATCCCTCGCGCCTTCGGGCGTGCTCTTTGTGAGCATAGGAGTCTCGATCTCAAGAAAACCGTTGTCGTTAAAATAGTCTCTGGCGATTTTTGCCACGCGGTGCCGCAGCATGAGATTGCGCTGCATGTCGGGCCTGCGCAGATCGAGATAGCGGTACTTAAGGCGCAGCGCGTCGTTTGTGTCGATATCCTCTTCGATATAAAACGGCGGAGTCTCCGAGGCGTTAAGCACCCGAAGCTCGGTTACGAATATCTCAATTTCGCCGGTCGCCATGTCTTTATTGACGTTTTCGGGCGTTCTCTTTATGACTTTGCCGCGCGCGGCGATCACATACTCGCTCTTTAAATGCTCGGACTTTTCAAAAACGTCTCTCTCGCTCTCGTCGTTAAACGCGAGCTGAACTATCCCGGTCCTGTCGCGCAGCGTGACAAAGTTAACACCGCCCAGGCGGCGGTTCTTGGCCACCCAGCCCGTGAGAACGACCTCGCGGCCCTCATCGGCGGCGCTAAGCGTTCCGCACATGTCGGTGCGCTTCATGCCTTCCAAAGTTTCAAATTCCATAATTATCCCTCGCTTTGCTTAATAATGTCAAATATTTCACCCGGCTCAAGCCCGCATTCAAGGGTCTCGCCGGTGCTCATGTTCTTAATTGCGGCTCTGCCCGAGTCAATCTCGTCGTCGCCGAGAACAATGCTGAATTTCGCGTTTAATTTATTCGCGTATTTCATCTGCGCCTTGACGCTTCGCAGGCACAGGTCCCGCTCCGCGTGAGCGCCCAGAGCGCGCAGAGAGTAAACAAGCTTTTGCGCCGCCATGTCGGCCTTTTCGCCGATCGCGGCGATAAATATGTCGGGCGTCTCCGGCTCGCCGAGGCTTATGCCCTGACTTTTGAGTATCATCATGATGCGCTCTATTCCGAGGGCGAAGCCTATTCCGGGCGTCGGTTTTCCGCCAAGCTCCTCGATCAGACCGTTATAGCGGCCGCCGCCGCACACCGCCGACTGAGCGCCCAGATCGTCCGAGGTGATCTCAAACACCGTCTTTGTATAATAGTCAAGTCCGCGGACGATATCGGGATCAACCGTGTACTCGACTCCGAGCGCGTCAAGATAGCTCTTGAGCTTTTCAAAATGCTCCCTGCAGTCATCGCACAGGTGATCAAGCATTTTTGGCGCGCCCTGCGCGATCTCGTGGCAAACCGGAGATTTGCAGTCGAGTATCCGCATGGGGTTCTTTTCGAGCCTGTCGCGGCAGGTGCCGCAAAGCTCGTCCGCCCGCTCCGCGAAATAATTCCGAAGCTTCTCGTTATACGCGGGCTTGCACTCGGGGCAGCCAATGCTGTTTATGTTAAGCGTCAGGCCCTTGACGCCGAGCGCCTTAAGAAAATCAAGCGCGAGCGTTATGACCTCGCTGTCAGCGGCGGGATCGTCCGCGCCGTAGCACTCGGTCCCGAACTGGTGAAATTCCCTCAGGCGGCCCGACTGGGGCTTTTCGTATCTGTAACACGAGATAAGGTAGTAAAGCTTCGTGGGCTGGGGATTGGCGTAGAGCGAGTTTTCGATATAGCTTCTCGCGAGTGACGCGGTTCCCTCGGGGCGAAGCGTGATGCTCCTGCCGCCCTTATCCTCGAAGGTGTACATCTCCTTTTGAACGACGTCGGTCGTGTCGCCGACGCCGCGGCTGAAAAGAGCGGTGTCCTCAAATACAGGGGTGCGTATCTCTTTGTAGCCGTACCTGCGGCAGACCTCGTGAGCCGTTTGCTCGATAAGACGTCGGATCTCGGATTGTCCGGGAAGAACGTCCTCGGTGCCTCTGGGTTTTTTAATCATTGTCTTTCTCCTTTACTGTGTTTATAAGCGTTCCTATTCCCTCGATCTCAACCGCGACGGTGTCGCCGGGAGCCATGGGGCCGATGCCCGAGGGCGTTCCGGTGGTTATTATGTCGCCGGGATAGAGCGTCATTACCTGCGAGATGAGCGAAACAAGACGGTTTGTCTTAAATATGAAGTTTGACGTGTTTGAATGCTGCCTGACCTCTCCGTTGAGCAGCAGGCGTATCTCCGCGCTGTCAGGGTCAAGCTCTGTCTCGATCACCGGGCCGATCGGGGCGAAGGTGTCAAATCCCTTGGCGCGCGTCCACTGCGAGTCAGCCGCCTGAAGATCGCGGGCCGTCACGTCGTTTAAGCAGGTGTAGCCCAAGACATGATCCGCGGCCACGCTCTCACTTATGTATGACGCGGTTCTGCCGATAACTATCGCGAGCTCCGCCTCATAATCGACCTGCTCTGACATCGGCGGATATATTATATTCCCCAGATGCGGAGCGGCGGAGGAGGGAGGCTTTAAAAACAGAGCCGGGAAAGCGGGAATTTCAAGGCCCATTTCGCGGGCGTGGTCGCCGTAATTAAGACCGACGGCCACGATCTTGGTCGGGTCGCACGGCGTGAGGTATTCGGCTTTTTCCATGTCGATCACGGTGTCTGTCTCGGTAAATGAGCCGAAAATATCGCCGTCGAGGACAGTTCCCTTATCGCCGTTTACTTTGACATATACCGGACTGTTGTTAATTTTTACTCTTGCGAATTTCATGTTTGTTCTCCCAGGCTTTAAATTACGCGCGGTTTATCAATTCTTCTATCAGCTCCGCGACGTCCTCGCGGCCGGTGCGCTTTTCGGCCGAGAACGGAATGAGCACGCTGCTGTCGTCCATTCCGAGTCCGTCGTAGATTATCTGCATATTTTTGTCGATCTGTGATTTTTTCAGCTTGTCAAGCTTTGTGGCGACCACGATCTGGGGAAAGTTATAATGCCTTATCCAGTCGCTCATCATAACGTCCTGCTTTGACGGAGCGTGGCGCGCGTCAACAAGCTGTATCACCCCGACGAGGTTATACCTGTCCGAGAGGTACGAGTTGATCATCTCCGCCCATTTTTCCTGCTCCGCCTTTGAAACCTTGGCGTAGCCGTAGCCCGGCAGATCGACCAGACGGTAGCTGTCTCCCGCGATCGAATAGAAGTTGATCGTGGCTGTTTTTCCGGGCGTGCTGCTGGTCCTGGCGAGCTTTGAGCGGTTTGTCAGGCAGTTGATGAGCGACGACTTGCCCACGTTCGAGCGTCCGACAAACGCGATCTCCGGCACGGTCGTGTCGGGGTACTGCTTAGGCTCCACCGCGGTTTTAAGCAGCGACGCGTCTATAAAATCCATAAATATTCTCCTAAATTTTCGGTATTTCTCTTTGAGAACCGATGTCGGTCATATTGTCGATCGGCACCATTCCGGCGTCAAGCTTCGGCATTTGCACGATCGGCCTTAACGGGCGGCTCATAGCGTATTTGATAACATCGTCCATGGTGCTCACGAACTTAAATTCCATATTGTCCTTAACCACGTCGGGCAGCTCCTCATAATCGGCCGTGTTCTCTTTTGGGATGATAACCCGCTTTGAGCCAATTCTGAGGGCCGCGAGCGTCTTTTCCTTAAGCCCGCCGATCGGCAGCACGTTTCCGCGGATCGTGACCTCGCCGGTCATTGCTGCGTCGTGGCGGACGGGAGTTCCGCTCAGCGCCGAGATCATAGCGGTCGTCATTGTTATTCCCGCCGACGGGCCGTCTTTCGGGACCGCGCCCTCGGGAATGTGAATGTGTATATCACGGGTCTTGTAGAAGTCGGACTTGATCCCGAGCTTCGCCGCGTTGGCCCTGATGTATGAATAGGCGGCCTTGGCCGACTCCTTCATAACGTCGCCCAGGTTTCCGGTAAGCTCAAGCTTTCCGCTGCCGTCCATGACGTTGACCTCGATCAGCAGCGTCTCGCCGCCGACCTCCGTCCACGCGAGGCCCATTGCCGCGCCGACGCTGTCGAGCTTTTCGCCCGAGCTCTCGGCGAATTTGCGCTTGCCCAGAAATTCGGAAACGTTCTTTTTGATAATTCTCACATGATACGACGGGTCGTCAACCACGCTGACCGCCGCCTTGCGGCATATCTTCGCGATCGCGCGCTCAAGTCCGCGCACACCCGACTCGCGGGTGTAGCCGTCGATGATTTCCTTGAGCCCGCTCTCGGTAAACGTTATGTTTTTCGAGGTAAGGCCGTTCTTTTTGCGCTGCTTGCCCGCCAGATATTTTTTCGCGATAAGCAGCTTTTCGTTTTCGGTATATCCCGAAACCTCGATCACGTCCATTCTGTCAAGCAGAGGCTTCGGAACGGAGCCGAGGTTGTTGGCCGAGGCTATGAACATCACGTTAGACAGGTCAAACGGCAGCTCGATATAATTGTCCCTGAATTCCTTGTTCTGCTCGGGGTCGAGGACCTCAAGCATTGCCGACGACGGATCGCCGCTGACGTCGCAGCTCATTTTGTCGATCTCGTCAAGCAGGATGACCGGGTTGTTGACGCCCGTGCGCTTTATCGCGTCAATGATCCTGCCGGGCATGGCGCCGATGTATGTCTTGCGGTGGCCGCGTATCTCGGACTCGTTGTGGACTCCGCCGAGGCTGAGACGGGTGTACTTCCTGCCGATCGCCTTTGCCATCGAGCTGACGATTGAGGTCTTTCCCGTTCCGGGAGGGCCGGCGAGACAGAGAATGTTGCCCGCCGCCTTGCCGGTCAGCTTGCGCACCGCGATGTATTCGAGTATCCTGTCCTTGACTTCGTTTAATCCGTAGTGATCCTTTTCCATACGCGCTTTCGCGGCATTGATGTCGAGCTTTTCCTTGCCCGCCTTGTCCCACGGAAGCGCGAGAACCGTCTCGACGTAGGTCTGTATAAGCGCGTATTCCTGAGTGTGCGAGGGGATTTTTGACATTTTGTCAAGCTCCTCGTTGAGCTTTTCGGTCACTGCCTCGGAAAGGCGGCGCTTTGACATCTCACTGCGGAACTTTTCTATGTCGGCGGACGCGTCGTCGCCCTCTCCGAGCTCGTCCTGCAAAACCTTGAGCTTTTCGCGCAGCACATAGTCGCGCTGATTTTCGTCAAGATTCTGCTGAACCTGTTCCATAACGCTTTTTTCGATGTCCAGAAGGTCTATTTCCTCCGAGAGGATTATAACAAGCCGCTCCATGCGGTCGTGAATATCCGTGCAGTCGAGAATTTCCTGCTTGAGCGCGGGCTTGACGGGAAGATTTGAGATTATAACGTCGGTCATCTCGCCGGGATCCTCGATAGACAGCAGGGCTGTCATGGCCTCAGGCGAGACGCGGTCGTATATGTCAAGATAATCCTCCATCAGGTGCTGGATCTTGCGCATCAGAAGCTGCGTGTAGGTGTCGTCATCGTCGATCTCGTCATATAGGCGCTCGACGTCCACCTTGAGGAACGAGCCCGAGTCATAAAATCTTTCAATTCTGCCGCGGTATTTTCCCTCGACAAGAATGCGCACGGTGCCGTCGGGCATGCGCAAAATCTGGCGAACCTCGCAGATCGTGCCGACCTCGGCCAGGTCCGACATTTCGGGGGCCTCGGTCATATAGTCGTTCTGATAGCAGAGGAAGACAAGCTTGTTGTGCCTCAAGGCGCTTTCGATAGCGTCGATAGATTTCGGTCTGCCCACGTCAAAATGCAGTATCATTCCAGGGAAAACGATTATTCCGCGGAGCGGCACCAGAGGCAGCGTGTATATATTATCATTCATATTATTACCTGTCCTTACTTACAAAATTTTCACACGGAATTAATTATACTATTAAATAAGAAAAATTTCAAGTATTTATCGGCGTTTGATTGCATAAAAAAACAATATTGCCCCGCGATTTTTTTGTGCAACGACTCTATTTGACAAATTTTGCCGCCCGTATTGAAAAGCGGCGGAATATGTGTTATAATATTTTGCGGTAAACTGATATGCGAGGTGGAAATATGGACAATAATCTGATTTATAATGCGGCGTCGTTTTTCTTTATTTACGCATTTCTGGGCTGGTGTACCGAGGTCGTTTACGCCGCGCTGGTTCACGGAAAATTCGTCAACCGCGGCTTTCTCAACGGGCCTGTCTGCCCGATCTACGGCTTCGGCGTGGTTATAGTGCTGCTTATTCTTGAGCCTATACAGCACAACTTCGCGCTGCTTTATCTCGGCTCGGTTGCGCTGACCACCGCGCTTGAGCTCGTGACCGGCTTTGTGCTCGACAAGCTTTTCCACAAGCATTGGTGGGATTATTCAAAAGAGCGGCTGAACCTCAAAGGCTACATATGCCTCAAATTTTCGCTTGTCTGGGGCTTCGCGTGTCTGATAGTGGTCGACATAATTCACCCGGTCATCAACGAGTTTGTTAAGCTTATGCCTGACAGGATCGGCGTTATAATTCTGATCGTTCTTTCTTTCGCCATTGTCTCCGACATGGTTATGACCGTGGTCGGAATAAGCAGGACCGGCAAACATCTGCGCCTCATGCAGGCGACCGCCAGGGAGCTGCGCGAAATTTCAGACTCGATCGGCAGCGGGCTTTCAAGCAAGACGCTGCATGCCGCCGAAAGGCACGAGGAAGCCAAGGCGGAACGCGGACAGAAGCGTGAGGCGAGACGCGAGAAGCTCGCGGAGCTTCAGAAACGCTACGAAGAGCTGCGCGCAAACATGCCCATGACCGGGCGCCGCATCCAAGCGGCCTTCCCGGACCTTGAACTGTTTGAGCGCCGCAAGGAAAAGAAGGAGAATAAGTAATGCGAAAAAAGCTGTTCTGCGTAATACTCGCCGCGGCGCTGATCGCCTCGGCCCTGTGCTCGTGCGGCGGCGCGGATGACGCGGACGTGAGCGGGAAGCCTTTGATCGTCTGCACCGTGTTCCCTGCCTATGACTTCGCGAGGCAGGTGCTCGGCGGCACCGATAAATTTGAGCTTATGATGCTGCTCAAGCCGGGCTCCGAGGTCCATTCATACGAGCCGTCGCCCAAGGATATTATCAATATCAAAAGGTGCGACGTTTTTGTCTATACCGGCGGTGAGTCCGACGAGTGGGTGCGGAACATTCTCGGCTCGATCGACACAAGCGGGATCGAGATCGTCTCAATGACCGACTGCGTTGACGCCCTGCGGGAGGAGATCGTGGAGGGCATGGAAGAGGAGCCGACCGAAAAAGATGACGGGCCCGCCTATGACGAGCATGTCTGGACATCGCCGGTCAACGCGCAGAAAATCACCCGGGCAATATGCGGCGCGATCGCCCGAAAGGACGAGAGCGGACGCGCGGTCTACGAGGAGAACGCGGAAAATTATATCACGGCTCTCGGCGAGCTTGACGCAAAGTTCCGCGAGACCGTCAAAAACGGAAAGAGAGATACGATAGTGTTTGGCGACAGGTTCCCGATAAGGTATTTCACCGAGGAGTACGGACTGACCTACTACGCGGCGTTTCCGGGCTGCTCGGCAGAGACTGAGGCCGACGCGGGAACCGTGGCGTTTTTGATCGACAAGGTAAGAGACGAGCAAATTCCGGTCGTGTTTTATCCGGAAATGTCGAACAAAAAGGTGGCCGTGACGATCTGCGAGTCCTCGGGGGCCGAGCCGATGCGGTTCAATTCCTGCCATAACCTGACCGCCGATGAGTTCGAGAGCGGCGCGACATATATCTCGCTTATGTCCGAAAATCTCGAGGCGCTCAAGGCGGCGCTGAATTAGGAGAAAATCATGTCAAAAAAAGTTATAGTAATAGGCGGCGGCCCTGCCGGAATGATGGCGGCGGGAACAGCCGCGGGGCGCGGATGCGCCGTGAAGCTGATCGAGCAGAACAGAATTCTCGGCAAAAAGCTGCTTATCACCGGGAAGGGGCGCTGCAATGTGACCAACGCTTGCGAGGATGTTGAGGAGCTGATCGAGAATGTTCCGCGCAACCCGCGCTTTTTGTACAGCGCGTTCTACAGCTTCCCCAACACGGCTGTGATTAAATTTTTTAATGATCTCGGCGTTAAAACCAAGGTCGAGCGCGGTAACCGCGTGTTCCCCGAGAGCGACAAAAGCTCCGATATCGCAAACGCGCTGCGCCGCTTTCTGACCGAAAACAACGTTGAGATCATACATGACCGCGCTGATGAAATACTGTGTGATAATTCGGGCGAAAAGCCGAAAATAACCGGTGTAAGGTGCAAAAACCGCGGCAAAATTTACGCTGACAGCGTGATAATCGCTACCGGGGGAATGTCGTACCCCGACACGGGCTCAACGGGCGACGGTTATTATTTCGCGGAGGAGCTCGGCCATACAATTACAGAGATCACGCCGTCATTGGTCCCGCTTGAGGTGAGCGAGGAATGGATCAGGGATTTGGCGGGGCTGACGCTGAAAAACGTGAGCATAAAGGTTTATAACTCCAAAAACAAAAAAATTTATGAGGACTTTGGCGAGATGATGTTCGCGCATTTCGGGCTCACCGGCCCGATAATACTGAGCGCAAGCGCCCATATGCGCGAGATGAAAACCGAGAAATATACCATAAGCCTTGACCTCAAGCCCGCGCTTAGCGAGAGCGAGCTTGACAGACGCATCCTGCGAGACTTCGGCGAGATCCTCAACAAAGACTTCCGCAACAGCCTTGGGAAATTGCTTCCAAAGCGTCTTATCGGCCCTATCGTTGAGCTTTCGGGCATCGAACCGCTGAAAAAAGTGAACTCTGTCACAAAACAAGAAAGAGCCGCGCTGGCGGCCCTGCTTAAAAACATATTGTTTCACGTGACAAACTTTTGCGGGATCGACCGCGCTATAATAACATCGGGCGGAGTATCGGTCGATGAGATCGACCCGTCCACCATGCGCTCAAAGCTTGTTGACGGACTCAGCTTCGCGGGCGAGATTATCGACGTTGACGCCTACACAGGCGGGTTTAACCTACAGATAGCGTTTTCGAGCGGCTTTCTTGCGGGTTCGTCTTGCTGACGATCGGGCGAGGCTCTGCTTGATGTTGTTGTGCAGAGTCGCCCACAGAACGCAGATTATTATCGACAGCGCGTAGGTCGCGATTGCGGTGATTATGAACCTAATCATCACGTCCTCAACGCCGACGTTGGTCAGAATTTCCTGCGCCGACGTGATTATCAGACAGTGGATAAGATATATGTTGTAGGACGCGCCCGAGATGCTGATGAAGAAGCCCTTGCCGCGGCTTTCGAGCGACTCGGTGAGGCCGTAGGCGTACTGGTAAAAGCCAAAGGTCGAGAACAGGCAGAAGAATATGACAAACGCGGCGGACAGCGAATTATTGATCACACCGCCGTATTCCATGTAAGACGTGACGCAGTGGAGGATGGCGAACACGAGCCAGCCCGCGTATACCATAAGCCTTGAGCGGCTGAGGAAGCGTATGAACTCGTTATAGTACATGCCGGCGTACATGCCGAGCACCCAGAACACGAGGTACGACGGGAAAATTTTGTGCGTGTAATCCGCGCCGGATAGGATCATGCGGACAGCAATCGAGCAGACGATCGAGATTATTACCACGATCAGGCTGAACGTCTTGTTTTTGTTCTTGCTGAGCAATATCCAGACAGGCATCAGCAGATAGAACTGCATAATGAGCACGATGAAATAGAACTGCGCCGACAAATCGCCGTTTAATATGTATTTGATAAGAGAAACGGGATTAAACTCGTAAATGTGAAACGCGTAAATATAAACGACGTAATATATTATCACCATGATTATGTACGGCAGATATATCTTTCGTATGCGGTCAAGCAAAAATGGTATGTACGAAAATTTGCGCTCGCTGAATTTATAGAACAGCTTGAGAGCGCTGGTGAAAATAAATGCGGGTACGGCAAAAGTGGTGAGCCGCGTTACCGTGTAGAACACGATCGACAGCACACTCCATTTCGGGAATACATTAACGCCCTCGGAGAGCAGATGTATTAAGATAACGAACATACAGAGGAAGAACTCAAAAACCGAGACCTCTGTTATTTTTCTCTTCATAAGCCGAACCTCAATAATAAGTTTGGCTATATTTTAAACTATTTTTTGAATTAAGTCAATACTTGTCATAAAATTTTAAGGTTAGATAGTGTAAAGCAAATAACTTTCATTTTATAAATATAATAAAGTGAATTACTTTACGCATAAGTGCTCTTAATAATGCAAATAAACACGCATAAATTCAAAGAATTTTGCATATAATATCCTGTAATGAAAAGTAAAAGCACTTTACAAAAATACCATAAAATTTTATATAAATTTGCGCTGATTTTCCGATAATTTAAAATTTTGCCAAAAAAATCATTGACAAACGCCCCAAAAGGTAGTATAATAACCATTGTTGAGCAAAGAGGCATGACTAAACTCCTCTATAGCTCAGTTTTAAGAGCATTTATGTATTTTAAAAAATACATAAATAAAAAATATTCCTCTATAGCTCAGTTGGTAGGGCATACGTACACAAAACAACCCTAAAGTTTTGTGGCATCCGAGAACTGAGTTATGAGAAAAATTTTAATATGATCCTCTATAGCTCAGTTGGTAGAGCATGCGGCTGTTAACCGCAGGGTCGTTGGTTCGAGTCCAACTGGAGGAGCCAAAAAAGCCTTGGATTTTCGATAATTCAAGGCTTTTTTCTTTTACTGTTTCAAGTATCATTTTGGGTTTACATATACGTATGCCGGCAAATGACTGTAAACCATAAAAGATAAATTTCAAGCATTTTATTTATCAAAATATGCAAAGTCATTTTAACCATGGATTGATTTTTTAAGACGCAAAGTTTAGAAATAAATTTTGTGTCTTTTTTTTCAGTAAATTTTGGAGGAAATATTATGGCGATATTCAGAGTTGAAAAAACGAGGGATTTTACGGTTATGTCAAATCATCATCTTAAAAACAATAAACTTACACTAAAGTCTAAGGGATTGCTTTCGCTTATTCTCAGTTTACCGGAAGATTGGGATTATACTTTAAAAGGATTGTCCCATATATGCAGAGAAGGCGTTGACGCGATTCGCGCGGCAATCAAAGAGCTTGAAGCCGAAGGTTACATAGAGCGCCATAGGCTGAGAAACATAAAAGGACAGCTGACCGAGATCGAGTATGTTATACATGAGGCACCTGTTAAGTCGGAGCCTACATCTGAAAAACCTACGTCGGAAAAACCTATGTTGGAAAAACCAATGTTGGAAAACCCAACATTGGATAATTCAATATTGGAAAAGCCTACGTTGGAAAATCCAACGCAATTAAATACTAATATATTAAATACTAAAGAATTAAAAACTAATATAATAAATAATCCATCAATCAATAGCGAAGCCGAGCTTTCCGAAACGGATTGGATAGAAAGATATAACGAAAATGCGGAAATTGTTAAGTCAAATATTGATTATGAGAGTCTGTGCCGCAGCTATGAGCGCGAAATAATTGATGATATTGTAAACATAATGGCGGAGGTTCTGACAGTTGACAAGAAAAGCTATACGATCGAGGGTTGTGTATATCCGGCAGCAATAATTCAAAAGCGATTTAGAGAAGTTGATCACAGTATGATGGAAATTCTATTAATGCAGCTTAACAAATTTGCGGGGAAAATACATAACATCAAGGCATACTTGATAACCACTGTATTTAACGCCGCGTCAACTGCGTCGGCGCAGCTTCAGAATACAGTTAATCATGATTTGTACGGAGGTGGAAAAGTTGAGTGAAAAAGAGGAAATAAGGACAATAGCGTTAAATAGGCTACATCCTTTTGAGGAGCAGCCTTTTAAAGTTCGGCTTGATGAGAGTATGGACGAGCTTGTGGAGAGTATCAAAGAAAGCGGTGTGCTTTCGCCCATAATAGCAAGACCCGATAAAGACGGCGGATATGAAATACTGTCCGGACACCGCAGAGCCAAAGCCTGTGAGATAGCGGGGATCAAAGATATTCCGGTCATAGAAAAAAATCTTGATGATGACGCGGCGGCAATACTTCTTGTTGACAGCAATTTGCAGCGTGAGTATATACTTCCCAGCGAAAAAGCTTATGCGTATCGGTTAAAACTTGAGGCAATGAAAAATCAAGGAAAGCGCACGGATTTAACTTCGTCCCAATTTGGGACGAAGTTAAGGACTGATGAAATAATAGCAAAACAATCCGGAGAGAGCCGCAATCAAATCCAAAGATATATCCGCCTAACCGAATTAATTGACCCATTGCTTGATTTGGTTGATGAAAAGAAACTGCCGCTGAATGCCGCTGTTGAGCTGTCGTATCTCGGGACAAAGGCTCAATCCGATGTTGTGGGCATGATAGAGCGGCATGAGGCTGTGCCGTCAATAGCGCAGGCGTCCAAAATGCGTAAGTTTGCGCAGGAGGATAGGCTCAGCTATGACGTTATCGACTCAATCATGCTTGAGCAGAGCCCGGAGAAAATAAAGATCGTGCTTAAAGAGGACAGACTGAGGAAATACTTCCCGAAGAATTTTACCCCAAAGCAAATGCAGGAAGTCATAGAAAACCTGCTGTCAAAATGGGCAAGAAACAGAAAGGAGCCTGAGAGATAGGTTATGGAAAACAGAGAAAATATAGGTTTTAAAATTATCAGCAGTATGGAGATCGGGAATGTGGAAATAGTGTTGGGAGCGCGCGATGGAGTTCTCCCGCAGTATGTGACATGGGAGTGCGGAGGCGGCAATGATTACTATTGGGGACACTATTTTTCCGATCTGACAGCCGCCCAAAAAGATTTTTGCAATCGCGCACTCGGAAAAATCAAGATGCGCGAGATTTTTATGAACGAACGCAGACAAAGAGAGGAAATCGAGAAATGAAGCGATTGAGAAAGTTAGATTTATACGATGAAAAATACAGCGATTGTTTCGCAATGTCCGAGCGCGGCTGCCGAATACTCAAAGAGACAGTCTGCCGCAAAGAAAACTGTACTTTTTTCAAAACAAAGGAGCAGGACAGGCTTGACAGGATCAAATACCCTATGGTCGATTATGCTGAAAGAATTAAGTCAAAGGATGTGTAGATTTTGGATAATGAAAATAATGAAATCCGATTTATCGACAGCAAATATAATGAGCTGTTCAGAATACCCGACGGCGGATATGTAAGGATTACGAACGGTTATGACGGCGAAGAAAACTGCTATAAATGCAGATATATTGACGATTACCATTTTTCAATGGGCAAATACAACAACGTTTTTCATATATGTCAGTTTGCGGAAATCCGGGAACGAAATAATGATACATACGAGCCGGTCACAGCCGAAAGAGACATTAAGTATGTTCGTGAGATTTACGGTGAAATAAACAAAGACAAATTCTTTAAAACCGATGCCGGATTTACCGAGATATACTACAATCCCGATGCGGATGTTTGCGGTCAGTTGGTATATATTGAGGTTGATAATGATACCGTTAAAGAGGCGGGAGAAAAATACAAGACACCGACCGAGTTTTTCTCATACATCGAGAGTATGGGCAAAGGATATTTGATCGACGCGGGTACGCCCGAGTTTCGAGCTGCGGTACGTGACTTTATGGAAAGCAAATCCGATACGGAGGGCACAACTTTAAATTCTATGCGGCAGTTAAAGAAAATGGCTGCCGGAGAACATATTATGCAGCCTAAAATACAGGAAACGGAGAGATAATACATGGCGAGTAAGGCAGAACGAATATTTGATCTTTACCAAAATAATTTAAGAGAGCTGTCCGAATATAAAAACTGGACGGCTTTTTTGCGCTCGGCGGCGTGGCAGTATAAATATTCATTTTCGGATCAGGTGAGTATCTATGCCCAAAGACCCGACGCCACAGCCTGCGCGTCTATGGAAGTATGGAACACCGACATACGCCGATGGGTGAACCGCGGCGCAAAAGGTATCGCGCTGCTTCGGGAAAACGGCGGAAGATATTATCTTAACTATGTTTTTGACATATCCGACACAAACAGCTTTTACGGGAACGAGCTCAATCTATGGCGGTATGATAATCAGTATGACAGCGCTGTGATCGAGTCACTTGAAAAGACTTTCGGTGAATTGACGGCAAAAGATAATCTTGCCGATGCGGTTGTACATTCCGCGCATAATGCCGTGCTGTCAAACAGTGAATACCTTGACAGGCTGTTTGCAGAGCGTTATGACAGCCTTCTTGAAGAATTGGATCAGGACAATATTGACGAAAGATATAGATTGACAGCCGAGATGTCAGCTGCGTATGTGGTTTTGCAGAGGCTCGGATATAACCCGGATGAAATTCTCGATCCGGAAAATTTTCAATATATTCGTGACTTTAACACTCCTGAAACCATATCGGTTCTCGGAACCGCGGTCAGCGCGGTATCCGAAGATATTTTAAGCGAGATACGCGAAGCCGCCTCAAAACAGCGGAAATTTGCCAAATCCCAAAGGGCGGTATATAATGAAAGCAAGATAAACGAAAGGAGCGCTGAACATGGAAATGACATACATACAGAGCGGAGAGTATCTGATCCCGAACTTGGAAGTACCGCAGGAAACTTATCAAATAGGGAAATACGGAATGATGCGGAGGACATTTCTGCTGAACAACCGCAGGAGCAAATACAACGAGATGCTGATGACCGGAACGCTCCTCAGACACTTGGAGGAAATCGACAGGGCAGCGTCGGAGCAGATAGAGGCGGCAGTAGCGAAAATGGCGGACAGGGAGAACGTGAACGAGCAGATGAAAGAGAAAGATCCGCTCGGCTGGACGGGAATGATGAACAATTTTCGCAGCTCGGCGGAACAGCAGATACTGAGCGAACTGATTTACAGCTGAGCCTTGACGATCTGTTCCCCTCAATACAGGAACAACAGAATATCGTAAGACAGGCGGAGCAAAACGGCTCCGCCTTTTCTGTGCCGGTGCTACCGCAGCAGATAACAGACGAGGTTCTTGCAAGCGGATCAAATAAGAGCGACAGTGTTCTGAGAATTTGCATAGAGTACAGCAAGGATAAAACTCCGGCTGAAAATATCAATTTTCTTAAATCCGAATACGGAACCGGCGGCAAGGGCTTTATCTTTGACGGCGCTAAAACAGCCGTATGGTGGAACGAGGACGGAATAAAGATTGCCCGCGGCAATAACGCGATGTTAAACCCGAGAAGTATGACTATCGGTTGGGAACAGATTGACAGCCGTATAAGAGAGCTTCTTGAACTCGGCAGGTACGCGCCGCAGGAGACGCTTGACCGAATGGATGAGTATGAATACAGAGAAGCGGCGCATGCGTTTTGGTATATGCATCAGGATATAAACTCCGATGATTTTCCGGAGCTTAAAAATTCTTTCCCCGAAGGATTGTTTGACGGAGGTTTTCCGGCAAGCACCGCGAAAATAGCGGAAATGTTAAAAGTCCCGGACGGATTAAACCGCCTCATTTTCGATACGGAGGTTTTGTTTGACAGCTACAAACACGACAATAGCGTAATGCGATGGAATTTGTATACTCCCGATAAAGTTCTCGGCAGGCTGGAAGATTTACGGCTTGAACGGGTGCATTTTACCGCGGACAATCACAACCGCATGGAAACCGGAAGATTTATCACCGAAGATGAGCTTGACAGCCTTTTTCTTCGCGGAAGCGGCTTTAGCGAGAGCAAAATTCGGATTTATCAATTTTTTACAGAGAATACCGATACCAAAGAACGAATAAATTTTTTAAAAACCGAGTACGGCACAGGCGGGACCGGGGCGGACGTATTCTCGGAACGGCACGGAGCGAAAGGCATAACATTCAGCCGCGACGATATATTTTCGCCTAATGCGAAAGTCGATATATCATGGAGCAAAGCGACCTCACGCATTGACAGACTGATAAAATCCGGACGGTATCTTACGGAAAAACAGATCGCCGAAGATATTCCGAGATATAACGAGAGGCGTGAACGGGAGCGCATACGCGGCGAACAGATACGCTTTGTTCAAAGCGCAAGCGAAATGTCACCGCAGGAGCGCTTTGCAACGCTTACGACAAGGCTTGAGTATTACATAAACACGATAGACTTATCGGACCGAAGACATATCGAAAGCGCGGGACTGTCTGATTTGATAGGAGCAGATAAGTTTCGGCTTGCCGATATGATCAAAAATTCGGATAAACGCGCTGAAATTATAGATTGCTTAGAAACGATTAAAGGGCGTACTCCCGATGTGTACGCCCGGAGCAATGCATATAATATAGCCGAGGAGTTAAAGGAATTTCAGGTCATCAACATACACAGAGTCGGAGACTTCTATGAAGTTTACGGCGATGACGCGGAAAAAGCGTCCGAAATACTCGGATTTACCACAACGACTAAGCATATTGACGGCGAAGATATTGTTATGACAGGTTTTCCCGCATTTAATATTGACTTTTACGAAGAAGAACTGAATAAAAACGGCATTGCCCTAAATATAGTTTCCGATGTTGCCTCCGTTATGCCGGAAACGGATGAACATATTGCCGCGGATATTTCTGAAACCGATGATACAGACAAAAACCATGATGATCTCATCGGTCGGGAACTTGAGATAGATGATCGAAAATTTGTGATCGACAGCATATCGGAGACCGGCGGCGATGTCACTATGCGGGATATATCCTTTGAGAATGATGTCGGATTTCCCATAAGCAGAGTTGAAAAAATAGGTATGGTTCGGCGTATTCTTAACGAGCAGAAAGAGCCTATTGTCCCGAATAATAATATACAAACACCTGTAACAATTGCGGGGAATATAATATATCCCGAAATTCCTATGCCGGAACGTGTTAATTTTCGTATCACAGACGATAATCTTGGTGTCGGCGGGGCTAAAGAGAAGTTTAATAATAATATAAACGCCATAATGACGCTCAAAAAATGCGAGAGCGAAAATCGGCTTGCTATGCCGGAGGAGCAGGAAATCCTTTCAAAATATGTGGGCTGGGGAGGTTTGCAGGAAGCGTTTGACGAAACCAAGCAAAATTGGAGCAATGAGTATTTACAGCTTAAAGGTCTGCTTACGGATGATGAATATATATCGGCAAGAGAAAGCACGCTGACGGCGTTCTATACACCGCCCGCGGTGATCAGATCCGTATATACCGCGCTTGAAAACATGGGGCTAAGGCAGGGCAATATTTTAGACCCGGCTATGGGTATAGGTAATTTTGAGGGTATGCTGCCCGACAGCCTCAAAGACTGCAAGATGTACGGGGTGGAGATCGACAGTATTTCAGGCAGGATAGCGCACCAGCTTTATCAGAAAAACACCATTGCGATAAAAGGCTACGAGGATACGGACCTTCCGGACAGCTTTTTCGATGCGGCGGTAGGCAATGTGCCGTTCGGTCAGTTTAAAGTCGCAGACAGGAAATATGACAGACATAACTTTTTGATACACGACTATTTTTTCGCTAAAACACTTGATAAAGTCCGTCCGGGCGGTGTAATAGCTTTTGTTACTTCAAGCGGGACGATGGATAAGAAAAACTCAAGTGTGCGCAAATATATCGCGCAGAGGGCGGAGCTGATCGGCGCTGTGCGTCTGCCGAACAACACGTTTAAGGCAAACGCGGGCACAGAGGTAACATCTGATATAATATTCCTTCAAAAGCGTGACCGTTTAATTGATATTGAACCCGAATGGGTGCATCTAGGCATAGATGAAAACGGATTTGCAATAAATCAATATTTTGTCGATAATCCGAACATGATCCTCGGTGAAATGGTTGAAGAAAGCGGTCCGTTCGGTATGCAGCTTAATTGTAAAGCCCGTGACGGCGCAAACCTTAACGAGCTTTTAAACGCTGCTGTGCAAAACTTAGACGCCCGTATCACGGAGTACGAGTTCGGCGGCGCCGAAGCTGCGGATGCAGAATACATACCCGCCGATCCTAATGTGAGGAATTATTCATACACGGTTGTGGACGGTGATATATATTACCGCGAAAACAGCGTGATGCACAAAGTCAATGTTTCCAAAACAGCCGAGAACCGTATTAAGGGAATGATTGAGATCCGTGACTGCGTAAGAACGCTGATCGAATATCAGACCGAAGGTTATTCAAACGCGGAAATTAAAAATCAGCAATTAAAGCTCAATACTTTGTATGACAAGTACACCAAAAAATACGGACTGATAAATTCACGCGGCAACAATATGGCGTTTTCCGCGGACAGCGGGTATTTCCTGCTGTGTTCTCTTGAGATCCTTAATGACAACGGGGAACTTGAGCGCAAGGCGGATATGTTCACAAAACGCACCATAGGCGCAAAACAGGAAATATCCCATGTTGACACAGCAAGCGAGGCGCTGGCGGTGTCGATCGGCGAGAAAGCCGAGGTTGATATGGAATATATGTCCGGTCTTACCGGAAAGTCGGAAGATGAACTCTTTAATGACTTGCAAGGAGTGATATTCTTAAATCCTCTCTACGGGATAAGCGGATCCGAGAAGAAATACTTGACAGCCGATGATTATCTGTCCGGAAATGTCCGGGAAAAGCTGAGAACAGCGAAGGCTAAAGCCGAATCCGACGACAGATATGCGATAAATGTCGAGGCTCTTGAAAAAGTGCAGCCAAAAGACCTGACTGCCGCTGAAATATCGGTTCGGCTCGGCACAACTTGGATTCCCGAATCGGATTACCGCGACTTTATACACGAGCTGCTTACGCCGTCTTTCTGGGCAAGGGAGAATATAAATCTCGGCTATACTCCGTACACGGGAGTATGGAACATTTCAAGAAAAAGCTATGATCGTGGCAATGTGAAAGTGTATAACACATACGGCACAGACCGAAAAAACGCCTATGAAATAATAGAGGAAACCCTTAACCTTAAAGATGTCCGCGTATTTGACTATGTGGAAGATGAAAACGGAAACAGAAAAGCTGTTTTAAATTCCAAGGAGACAACAATCGCTCAACAGAAACAGCAGGCAATCAAAGACGCGTTTCAGGAATGGATATGGAAAGACCCGCAAAGGCGCGAAAGACTTACGAAAATGTATAACGAAAAATTTAATTCCATACGCCCGAGAGAGTACGACGGAAGTCATATAAGGCTGCCCGAGATGAATCCCGAAATAAAACTGCGTAAGCATCAGAAAAACGCTGTCGCCCGCATATTGTACGGAGGCAACACACTCCTCGGTCATGTTGTGGGCGCGGGCAAGAGTGCGACACGTTCGTAACTGAAAAGGTTGCGCACAAGGTCGTATGAAAATTTAATATTTGAATACGGTTCTTGGAGAACTGATATTCCGACAGGTGGAATGACGGAGTAACGTCCTGAAACGCCTGCCTTAATACTGCGATATGCGTTGATTTTTGCAGTAAAAATCATGGTATAAAGCTCGCAGAAGTCGGCAGAAATTTGCCCAAACGGGTCAAGCCGTGGAAAGTGCCTCAGAGGTGAGGTATGCATATGATATGCCGGAGGTCTATAAAATACCTATGGTCAGAATGTCAATGTTGACTGACGAAATCCCGAATGTACGGGTCTAAAACGCGCTGCGGCAGAAATGCCGTATCCCGAGTACGGGAGTGTATGAGGATAAGTAAGAATTCTTACTATGAAAGTCCTTGCAATGTTACAGGCATTGGATATGCACAGGCTCAGAGGGACACCTAAGGGTATATGCACAGATAGGAATATCGGAACGTGGAAAGGTCGGAGCATGGAGCTTACTGCGGCTGTGAAGTGCTGAACAGGAAAGCGGATCTATCCGTATAACTGTTTTTTATCCGACTGAGAGTAGTGCCACAGTACCGTTGAAGCCGCTGCGAAAAAGAGGCGGTGGAGGGATAGGCACAAGTCAACGATCATATATAAATTTCAAATTACACAAATTCAAAGGTTCGAGTATGACTAAGAAAAGCGATGTCCAATCTGAAAATCAGAAAGGATAAAGCTGACTTTGACAGACAAGAAGAAAATTCCCAAAAAGCAAAAACTCCGTAATGCCGAATACTACGATATGCAGTCTGTATTTGACAAACTCTATGCAGACAGCAAAAAAGGGTTGAATTTCACCAATTTGGTGGAAATCATTGCAAGCCCTGAAAATATCAAACTTGCATATAGAAATATGCGCAAGAACAAAGGCAGTAAAACGGCAGGAACGGACAAAAAGACAATAAGCGACTTGAATAAATGGAAGGAGGGCAGTTTGATAGCCCATGTTCAGCGGAAATTAGACTGGTACATTCCGCAGAAAGTTCGCAGAGTGGAAATACCAAAGGACAACGGCAAATCCCGTCCGCTGGGAATACCCACGATAATGGACAGGCTGATACAGCAATGTGTTTTACAGGTCTTAGAGCCGATATGTGAAGCAAAATTCTTTGAGCGAAGCAACGGTTTCAGACCGAACCGAAGTGCAGAAAACGCTATTGCACAGGCAGAGCGTATGATGCAGAACATGAATCTGCATTATGTGGTTGATGTGGATATAAAATCATTCTTTGATAACGTCAGCCACGGCAAGCTGTTAAAGCAGATGTGGACTATGGGCATACAGGACAAAAAGCTCTTATGTATCATCTCGGCAATGCTGAAAGCAGAGGTCGCAGGAATAGGCTTCCCCGAAAAAGGCACACCGCAGGGCGGTATCATTTCACCGCTGTTATCCAATATCGTTCTGAACGAGCTTGATTGGTGGGTGGCAAGCCAATGGGAGAATATCCCGACAAGAGAAAACTACATAAGACGCATTTATGCAAACGGAACAGCCGATAAATCAAAGCAAGTATACCACTTACGCAAAACTGCTTTGAAAGAGTGCTATATTGTGCGGTATGCAGACGACTTTAAGATATTTTGCAGAAAACGGTCGGACGCAGTAAAAATGTTTGAAGCAACAAAGCTGTGGCTGAAAGACAGATTAGGATTGGAAATCAGTCCCGAAAAGTCAAAGATAGT
>CANQKC010000021.1 GCA_947624305.1 uncultured Monoglobus sp.
AGCGGCTGTGGGTGCATCTGTCGGAACGACCGGCGGAGCTTCTGTCTCAACGGGAGCTGCTGTTCCGCCAACCTTTATCAGAGCGAAACCGGAGATGTCACGGCTGTTGCTTGCCTTTGAAACAACATTGATCTTGTGCGCGCCGGCTGTCAGCGTGCCGAGCTCATACTCGGTTGCAGCCAGAGCGGTGTTGCCCGCATTATCGCTTCTTTCGGCACCTCATCCGACCACCTTTAAGGAAGCTCTTGGTCAAAATCGCAAGCGATTTTGAAAGATAGCATTGAACCCGCACGCTCCGCGCGCTGATTATCCCCTCAAGGGGAAGGCAGGATTAGGCTCCCCTGCCGTAAGGTGGGGGAGCTGTCAGCGAAGCTGACTGAGAGGGAGTAACAGCCCTACGTTGGTTCGCCTCCCTCTCCGTCTTTCCGCCTGCGGCGGAAATCCACCTCTCCCTCCCCGAAGGGCGAGGCAGGCGGCGGGGCCGCCCGCGCTAATCGCTATTCGCTAATCACTAATCACTACGTTGACACCTCATCCGACTTTTTGCCCATTCGGGCAAAAACCCACCTTCCCCTCAAGGGGAAGGCTTGGGCGGGGGTTGGCGAAAAATTAGGCTCCCCGAGGGGAGCCTGATTTTTTTGTTCGGTTTGGTTTAGCCGAAATTTTTGAATTTTACTCCGCTGCGGGGGTAAATTCATAACCCATAAATCTTGAATCGTCGCTGCCGCCGCCGTATACATAATAAACTGTACCGGGTTCTGCATTTTCAACAGTGAGCACTTTAAGATGTGAGTGGCCGGTATCACCAGATTCAGAATTTGCATAGGTAGCAAGATCCGTCTTCTTTTCGCCCGCCACTGTGCTTATAGCAGCACTTTTAGATTTCGGAACAAGTACCAATACAGAAAGTTTGCCTTTCTTTGTAACCGTGATCTTTATAGGAGCTGCGCCGTTTCTTTCAGCCTCAATATTTTTATTCTGCCACTTTGCGCGTATCCAAATACCGTCTACCGTATCGAAATTCTGATCTTTTGTGTAATTTGTTCCGGCAAACGTAAACGCCTCGGGAACAATTCCGCCCTTATTGCTTTGAACTTTAACAACGGTACCAGTATTGGTAGCATCAACCAATGTTGCTCCGGTGGATACCGTTACGTTCTCATCGGTGTGTATATCCGTGTTCTGTGCATATGTTGTAGGCGTTGCGGGAACCTTCCAGCTTGTCGTCTTTGCGGCTGGCTCTGTTGTGGGCTCTGCTGTGGGAGCAGCTGTCGGAGCCTCTGTGGGAGCAGCTGTCGGAGCCTCTGTGGGTGCAGCTGTCGGAGCGTCTGTGGGCTCTGCGGGAGCAGCCGATGTCGAGTCGATCGTCAACTCGCCAATATAGGCCTGAGGGCCGCTATGCTGACTATCATCCGGTGTGGGTTTAGGATCAAGACACGTATCATTAGTGCATGTTGAAACAATGTCTATTGTTCCGGGCTCACCGTCATAGGTGTATGTGTATACTACATTGCCCTTATTACCTGTATACTCCGGAGTTTCTCCGTTGATAGTAACACCTGTGTCATACAGCTTCAATGTGATAACACTGCCTTTAACAACCGGAATTGTCAATGTTGTGCCCGCGTTAAACTGCGACCACGAAGCATTACCATTAACATTCAGCTTACCGCCGTTGTTTGTGTCAGCTTTGAGCGTGTAACCGTCTTCATTTGTTATATAAACAATCTGGTTCTGGATGTTAATCAAATCGGGTGTGTCAACATTGTTAAACTTCCATGTTGTTGACTTTCCGGCTATATCCTCGGGCTTTGAAACCTCGGGCTCTGTTACCTCGGTCGTAGCCGTCGGCTCGGGTGTGGGAGCTTCTGTCGGCTCCGCTGTGGGAGCCGCTGTCGGAGCGGCTGTGGGAGCCGCTGTCGGAGCATCCGTGGGAGCGGCTGTCGGAGCTTCTGTCGGCTCCGCTGTCGGAGCGGCTGTGGGTGCATCTGTCGGAACGACCGGCGGAGCTTCTGTCTCAACGGGAGCTGCTGTTCCGCCAACCTTTACCAGAATGAAACCGGAGATGTCGCGGCTGTTGCTTGCATTTGAAACAACATTGATCTTGTGCGAGCCGGCTGTCAGCGTGCCGAGCTCATACTCGGTTGCCGCCAGAGCGGTGTTGCCCGCATTATCACTTCTTTCGGCAGCTCTTCCGGGCTTATCATTAACAGGGGCTATAGCATCGCCACCGTCAACGTTCGCCTTAAAGTATCTGCCGTTGTACTCTTTGCTGAGAACGACAAGCTTATAATCCGCGTCAGCTTCGATGTTAACATCAAGCGTTACCGTGGCGTTCTCTTTGTTCATCTGGATATAATTAGCAGTATACTCCGCAGCGGGATTTCCGCTTTCGTCGCTGAAAGCTTCCTTTACATAATCGGGAGCATTATCTGTCCATGCGTATGTCAGTTCACCCTCATAGCCCTCAGCTTTAGCCGCGTCAGCTCTTGTGCCCTGCGTTGTTGTTACTGCATCAGAATCAGAAATTTTGAAAACTGACTCAACGGTCTCAACAGGAGGCTCTGCCGTCGGCTCAGCTGTGGGAGCTGTTGTTTCCTTGGGCTCGTCGGTAACAACGGGCTCGTCTGTTCCAACGGGGCCGGGCTCTGTGCCGCTTGTGGCTGTCGGCTCGGGAGCTGACGACTCGTCGGGTCCGGGAGGCGTTACAGCGCCTTCTTCGTAGGTGATCGTTATGTCAACGTTCTTGGCGGGCATTGTGAAGCTCGGAGCGTCCTTAGAAATCGTTACGTCTGTTGATGTGATCTCCTTAACGTCCTTGCCAACAACGGGAACGATCGTTACGGTGTCGCCGGCCTTTACCGTCTTGGTTGTAGTTTCCTCGGGAACCGTCGTCTCAACGGGAGCCTGTGTCTCAACAGGACCCTCCGAAGGAGCAGTTGTCTCAACGGGTGTTGTGCCGCCGCCGCCAGGTGCAAACTCTATCTTACCGAATACGGCCTTTGAGCCGCCAACGTAAGCATAGTAATCATGATCAGCGTCTACCTCTGCGGTAAGAGCATAATGCTGCTTAGGATTGGGAGGCAGTGTAGCCGTGGGATTGTTCTTTATGTCGGGATCCTTATCGGTCGTCTTGGAAGCAACTTCCGCACCGCCTGTTGTCGTACCCTTGGGGAACGCCATTATAACACCGGTCTTGTTGTAGCCGATAGTCATGTTAACCGTCAGAGTTCCTGCCTCTGTTACGTTGACCTTAAGAACTGTTCCGCAGAACGGAGCATTATCATTGTCAACACCCTTGTAGAGGTAAGGCAGTTCTGCCTCTTCACCACCGCGGGCTCTCGGGTTCTCGGCTGATGTGAGACCTGTTACGCCTTCGGGAACGGAGTCTGTGCCTGTCTTCCAGCCTTCTGTCGAAGGAGCTGTAAGAGTGGTAGTAGCAGAATCCTCAGCATAGATGGGCAGAGGATCAACTGTCATCGAACCAACAGTAGTTGCGTCGGGATCAGCCTTGCCTATTGCGGCTGTCGCTGTCGTCGGATCCCAAACTGTGGGATCGTCAGCAGCTGCAACAGCAGTCGCGGCAGCCTTGGGCGTGAAGTCTATCTTACCGAATACGGCCTTTGAACCGCCAACGTAAGCATAGTAATCATGATCAGCGTCTACCTCTGCGGTAAGAGCATAATGCTGCTTAGGATTGGGAGGCAGTGTAGCCGTGGGATTGTTCTTTATGTCGGGATCCTTATCGGTCGTCTTGGAAGCAACTTCCGCACCGCCTGTTGTCGTACCCTTGGGGAACGCCATTATAACACCGGTCTTGTTGTAGCCGATAGTCATGTTAACCGTCAGAGTTCCTGCCTCTGTTACGTTGACCTTAAGAACTGTTCCGCAGAACGGAGCATTATCATTGTCAACACCCTTGTAGAGGTAAGGCAGTTCTGCCTCTTCACCACCGCGGGCTCTCGGGTTCTCGGCTGATGTGAGACCTGTTACGCCTTCGGGAACGGAGTCTGTGCCTGTCTTCCAGCCTTCTGTCGAAGGAGCTGTAAGAGTGGTAGTAGCAGAATCCTCAGCATAGATGGGCAGAGGATCAACTGTCAGCGAACCAACGGTCATCGCGTCGGGATCAGCCTTGCCTATTGCGGCTGTCGCTGTCGTCGGATCCCAAGTAACTGTCTCGCCGCCGGGTGTGTCTGTGCCGGGTGTGGGAACCGCGGGAGCCTGTGTGGGCTCGTCGGGTGTATCTGTGCCGGGTGTCGGCTGCTCAGGTGTTACGGCGCCGCCATCTGCTGTGAACGATACTGCCGCAAGACCGAGCTTTGATCCGCCCAGAGCGTATACATAGTACTCGGAACCGGGAACAGCATTGATCGTGCCTTTAGCGTCTGTTACTTTGGTGTTATAGGCCTTTGAATCATAGTTCGCAACCGAACCGTCGGCCTTTTTCTCTACTACGTTGTAAGTAATAGTCTTTTTTTCAGTACCGTTTATTACATAAGTCAGAGTGATAGTTCCGGCTTCTGTTGTTGTGATCTTGAAAGCGCTGCCCGAGTCGGGAATATCGGTGTCGTTCTTAACACCCGATGTGCCGATCTTGGGGTTGGTGTTCGCGGCAATTCTCTTGTCTGTCGCGTCATAAGTCCATTTGTCAGCCTCGCCGCCCTGAGAAGCAGTTATCGGGTCAACCGTTACGGGGCCAACCGTGAACGCATCGGGGTCTACCGGGTTCGCGAGAACCTGCTCGGAAGCCTCCCAAACATCGCCCGCGGGAGCGGGAGCAGTTGTGGCCTCGGGAGCCGCGTCAACCTTAATTTCGCCTGCGCCGTGGAGAGTTACAGTGTACTCATCAACAACGGGAGCTGTTGTGGGCTCTGCGGGAGCTGTTGTGGGCTCTGCGGGAGCCGTTGTGGGCTCTGCGGGAGCTGTTGTGGGCTCTGCGGGAGCTGTTGTGGGCTCTGCGGGAGCTGTTGTGGGCTCTGTGGGAGCTGTTGTGGGCTCTGCGGGAGCCGTTGTGGGCTCTGCTGTGGGAGCCGCTGTGGGATCGGGAACTATACCGCCGATAATCTTGTATGTAACAGTTACGTCAACGTCACCGTGAGGCATTACGAACGTGTTGTCCTTAACCTCAACGGCCGCGCCGCCTTCTGTCATTTTAACCGTCATTGTGTCGATCTCGCGGCCCGAAGGAGCCTCAACGCCGATCACAGCGCCGTCGGCTGCTGTCAGCTCGTTATCGCACTTGTGCTCGCCTGTTGAACCGCCGGGAGCCGTTGTGGGCTGTGCGGGAGCCGTTGTGGGCTGCGCGGGAGCCTGTGTGGGCTGTGCGGGAGCCTGTGTGGGCTCTGCGGGAGCCGTTGTGGGCTCTGCGGGAGCTGTTGTGGGCTCTGCGGGAGCCGTTGTGGGCTCTGCGGGAGCCGTTGTGGGCTCTGCGGGAGCTGTTGTGGGCTCTGCGGGAGCCGTTGTCGGCTGTTCGGGAGCAGCAGCGCCGGGTGTGAATATAACCTGACTGAAGCCGGCCTTTGAACCGTCTACATATACATAGTAGTCAAATCCGGGCTCAGCGTCGAATGAAACCTGATCGTCGGTTGTAACCTTATCGCCTGTGGTATTCTCAAAGTCGAGAACCTGCTCGCCGCCGGTGGTCTGACCCGCGGGGAACTTGAGAACGTAAGCATGCTTGTTGCCCGAGGAACCGGGTTTAGCTACTTCCATAATAACGTTGACCATACCTGCCTCGGTAACGTTTACCTTGATAGCAGAGCCCTGAGTGGGAGCCTGATCTGCGGAAACTTTGCCGAAATCGGGATCCGAGGGGTTGGTGTTAGCGGAAACAAGACCGTTCTTGCTGGCCCATTCGCCTTTGGTGCCGTTCTTATCGGAACCTGCGGGGATGGGATCAACCGTGAGCTTGCTGTCTCCGGATGTAACAGCGTCGGGATCAGCTTCCTTGCCGGACTGAACAACGGGAGTAACCTTTGATGTGAGGTCGGGAGCCGCCGTAACCTGAGGAGCGGGCGTCTCGCCTGCAGCCGCGGGTGTCAGGATAACCTGCGAAAGGAGTATGCGGTTATTAGAAGCGCCGTTGCCGTAGAAGAATACCTTCGTGCCTGCCTCGATAACCTGATCGAAGGGATAGAGGTTAAAGGAATAAGCAGCATTGGTAACTTCACCGTTAGCGTCGGTCATAGCGTTAAGATCGCCGAGAAGGACTTCCTGGCCGTCATAACCTACGCGCGCATAGAGGTCGGTCTCGCCTGTGGTGGCGCCGCCTTTACCGGCAACGAGAGTGGCTCTGCCTGTGAAGGGCATTACAACACCGAAAGCACCGTGAACGTCGGCTTCGGATGCGCCTACGGAAGAACCGCGCGAATAGATAGCGCCCTCGATTTTAACATCAGCGGGCTTATAACCGCTTGAAGGATCAGTACCGTTAGTAGTATATCTGGCGCCTGTGAATTTATCATCATTACCGGCGTTTTCAAAGTAAGCGAAGTTTCCGCCGTCAACGATAATATCAGCATCGGTATCAACCGCGGGCTCATTAACTTCAGCGCCGATATCTGTACCGTCTTCATAAACAACCTTATAAACTACAGAGCCGTCAGCCTTGTCTTCTCTTACGAGACGAGTAGCGTTGGGATCAGCAGCGGGATCGGTTTCTATACCGAAGTTGAAGCCGTTGGGATTAGACTCGGCAGCCGCAGCCGCTGTAGCGGGAGCGAACGAAATACCATAAATACCAATATTGTCATCACAGCCTATGTAAACGGGAGCACCCGCGGCAACTTCAACCGTTACCGAACCGGCTTCGCCGGGCTTGAGGGCCGCGCCGCCTACTTTATTACCCGACTGATAAACCAGAGCGCTTCTGTCGGCCTTGGTTGTGTCGGATGAGCCGTGTGTGAAGTATACCTTAACAGAACCGGCAACACCGGGTGTGAAGGCAAATACCTTGTCAAGACTTCCCTCATCAAATGTAGACTTTCCACCGAGCTTAATTCTGTTGGGGAACTTAATATCTTCAACAGTAGCGCCCTTTGCATACGCAGCCTTGTCGTCCTTAACAGTAAAGGTGAGGCCGTCAGCTATCGTGATGGTTCCGGGAGCGATTGCCGATGATGTGTCATCGCCTAATGTCCAGTCAACCGCGGTCGTTATTTTGCCGGGCTCCGCAGGAGCGGGAGCCTGTGTGGGCTCTGCGGCAGGTGCCTGTGTGGGCTGCGCGGGAGCCTGTGTGGGCTGTGCAGCGGGAGCCTGTGTGGGCTGCGCGGGAGCCTGTGTGGGCTCTGCGGGAGCCTGTGACTTAACAACGAGCTTACCGCCCTCGCCGCCGTCATACAGATGAGCAACGTGCTCGTCAACGGGAGCAGCTGTCTCCTCACCGGGAGCCGCTGTCGTCTCGCCGGGAGCCGCTGTTGTGCCGGGAGCGGGTGTAGCCGTAGCTGTGCCGGGAACAGGTGTAGCAGTTGTTGTAGGTCTGCCGGGTGCGGGATAACCGCCGCTCGGTCTGCTGCCGCTGCTGCCGCCGCTGCTGCCGCCTGTGATGCCGCCCCAGATGAGGCTGTTGTCATCGCCGGAGGACGTCTTGGCGCCTGTAACGCTCGCCGAAGTCGAAAGGTTCTTTACATAGTCATACTGCGAGGTCGAAAGGTCAACCGAGCCGCTTACCTGAGGCGAGATAACAACGCCCTTGGCAACAACGCCGTTCAGCGTAACGCCGCCGGTCTTAACCATTACGATACCGGTGCCCGCGTATGTGGGGCCGTATGTACCGGGTGCAGTGATGTACAGCTTGATCATGTTGTCGAGCATCTTTACGAACTCGGCTCTTGAAACGTTGGCCTGAGGTCTGATTGTGCCGTCCTCATAACCGTTTACATAACCGGCAGCCGTCATAGCGCCGATATAGCCTGTCGCATAGTCAGAAACCGATGTGTAATCGGCATACTGAGTGATGCCTGCCTGTGTGTTCTCGGGTGTGAGACCATAGGCTCTCGCCAGCATTGTCATGGCTTCCTCACGGGTCATGTAAGCGTTCGGAGCCATTGTTCCGTCACCGTTACCTGTGAGCGTGCCGGCCGCAACCAGCTTGAGAACCGCGTCAGCATACCATGCCGAGGGGTCTACGTCCGTGAACGAGTTGCCGGCTGTGGTAACATAGCCGATAACGTTCTGCGTTACCTGCGCAACTTCCGCGCGGGTAATGGCGTCGTCGGGTCTGAATGTACCGTCGCCGTCGCCCTGAATTACGCCATAGCCAGTCCATGTGTCGATATACGTTTCCGCCCAGTGACCGCTTGTGTCACTGAAGTTCGCCGCCGATACGACGGGTATGCCGAACGTGGTCAGAACCATAGCGATGGCCAGAATTGAGGCCAAGGTTCTTTTTAAGTTTCTCATACAGAAACCCTCCTTGAAAGTTTTGTTGAAGCGTAATGCTTCTATTTTTATTTATTTTTTTTGCTGTGTTAGTGGTACTCCCTCCACCGCTGTCGCGGTCCCCCTCCCTCAAAGAGGGAGGTGTTTTTGCGGGCGGATGATATCCGCCCCTACAGGGGGTAGGTGTCCTACGTGGTAGGGCGGCATGCCCACATGCCGCCGCGGGACGTCGAGGGCGCATGTCCGCAAATGTTAATGATTTGTGGCCTCGTTTATCTGCGGAGATGAAATACTGTGGTGCAACGCACCCGCTTCGCGGCTCCGGCCACAGCCGTCCCCTACGAATTGGGGTTCGCCTGCGTTTGCGGGCGGATGATATCCGCCCCTACAGGGGGGGTGGACTCCCTCCACCGCTGTCGCGGTCCCCCTCCCTCAAAGAGGGAGGTGTTTTGCGGGCACAAGGGGTTGTGCGCGGGTTGGCAATTTTGCACAATATATTCGTAAATCTGTGCATAAAAGCCTATTTTTAGATATTTTACTATGTAATATAATAACACATTAAAATTAAAATTGCAATAGTTTTGCAACAAAAAAAACCGATTTTTTAAAAGAAGTCTATAATTCTATGTTTTACACGACGAAATAGCCATATTGAAATTACGCTCACGACCGCGGTGAAGGCCCAGAAATATATGATATACCACGTCGGAACGGCCCCGCCCGTCAGCACCGCGCGGAAGCCTTCGCACACGCATGCCGCGGGGTTCACCAGCCGCAGGGCCGTTCGGAACGGCTCGGGCGCGGCGGACGCGTCCCAGAATATCGGGGTCAGCCAGAAGCCTATCTGCGTCAAAATCGGCAGCAGGCTTTTTATGTCGCGGAAAAACACCGTCAGCACCGCCAGAAGGCAGCCCGCCGACAGCGAGAAAGCCAGCTCGCCCGCGATGTAAAACAGCAGGCGCAGGTCGGACGGCTCGGGGCTGTGTTTTATCGCCGCAAGCGCCGCGAGGAACACCGCGTGCACCGCGAGGCACGACAGCACGCGCGCGGGCGGAAGCAGGCCGAGGTTCAGGCGCGACTTCTTCGCGATGTAGGCGTAGTCGGGGAAGCTTGCGGCGGCGGACGTCAGCGCGTCACTTATGAACAGATACGGCGCGAGAGCAGAAACGAGCCATAAAAGATACGGCGCGCCGCCAATCGGGCCGGTTTTGAGGATTATTTTGAACACAATAAAATAAAGCAGCACGGTGGCCGCCGGATACGCGACCGCCCAGAGCGCGCCGAGCGTGTGCCCGGCGTACCGTGAGCGGAAATCGGTTTTTGATAGGGTTAGAAGTTGGTTGAACATAGTGATTAGCAAATAGGACGCCACCTCTTACGGCTCCCTCCGGGAGGGAGCTGTCTGCGGAGCAGACTGAGGGAGATCGACGCGCTTACTCCCTCCACCGCTTCGCGGCATTTCCGCAAACATTAATGATTTGTGGCATCGTTTATCCGTGGAAACGGAATACCGTGGTGGGATACTCCCTCCACCGCTTCGCGGTCCCCCTCCCTCAATGAGGGAGGTGTTTTTGCGGGCGGATGATATCCGCCCCTACAGGGGGTAGGGCGGCATGCCCACATGCCGCCACGGGACGTCGAGGGCGCCGTCCCCTACGAATTGGGGCGGCGCAAGCGGGCGGGGTTAATTTAATATATTTTTCAGGTAGGTTTTGAAAGGGGCGGCGAGGTCTTCGCGGCGGAGGGCGTACTCGACCGTGGCCTCCAGAAAGCCGAGGCGGTCGCCCACGTCATAGCGCCTGCCCTCAAAATCATAGGCGTACATCTTCTCTTCCTTCGCGAGCGCCTTGAGCGCGTCGGTAAGCTGTATCTCGCCGCCCGCGCCCGGCTTTGTCGCCTTCAGCTTTTCAAATATGCCCGGGGTTATAACGTATCTGCCCAGCACTCCGACGTCGGTGGGCGCGTCCTCCGGGGCCGGCTTTTCGATCATGTCGTTTACTGTATAGAGGCGGTCGCCTATCTTCTCGCCGTCAACGCAGCCGTATTTGCAGATGTTCTCGTGCGGCACGGTCTGAACGCCCAAAACGCTGCCGCCCGTCTCGTTATACACGTCGATAAGCTGCTTGAGGCACGGAGTTCCTTCATTATATACCACATCGTCGCCCAGAAGGACCGCGACCGGCTCGCCCGCCGCGAAGCTCTCGGCGCACAGCACCGCGTGGCCGAGGCCCTTGGCCTCCTTCTGGCGCACCGCCACAATCTCGGCCATGTCGGCTATCGCGCGGATCTGATCGGCGAACTCGGTCTTGCCGCCCGCGTCAAGCAGAGCCTCAAGCTCAAGGCTGCGGTCGAAATGATCCTCTATCGCTTTTTTGGTGTGGGCGGTGACAAGGCAGACCTGCTCGATGCCCGAGGCAACTGCCTCTTCAACTATATACTGAATGGTCGGCGTGTCAACTATCGGAAGCATCTCCTTGGGCATCGCCTTGGTCGCGGGGAGGAACCGGGTACCCCAGCCCGCCACCGGAATGACCGCCTTTCGCACGGGTTTTATTGATGACATTTTCTTTCTCCTTTCGATCATCGCCGCGGGCGCGGCGGGTTTTTGAAAATTATATCATATTTCGCGGCAAAATGCAAGATTTATTTAAAAATGCAAAAAAATGACCGCTTTGGGGAAAAGCGGTCCAAAAAATTAAAAGGGAGGGAGTTATGTTTTAACTCTGTAACAATGACTTGCTACGTTTATTATTATAACCGATTTTTTCGTAAATGGATTAAGAATTTGTGAAAAAGTATTGAACAAATTGTAAACAATGTCGCTTTAGTCGAAGCCCGCCTCTTGGACTTGTCCTGCCGCAAGCGGCAGGAGCTGCGCCAACGTAGTGATTAGCGATTAGCGAATAGAGATTAGGTTTGGCGGCATGCTCACATGCCGCCGCGGGCGGATAATATCCGCCCCTACAGGATTTTACGCACTTTTGTCGTAGGGGACGGCGCCCTCGACGTCCCGTAGGAGCGGAATTTAACGCAGATGTTGTTGAATTGTAATATTATTTCATGTATTATGTTATATGTACATATTTTATGTGCCGCAAAAGAGGATGACTGCGGTTATTCCGCCCCGCGTAAAACGTAAAACGCGCATAAGGGGGTGATTTTATGGATCTGAATTCGGTTTTTGTTATGATCAGTTTGCTGATTATTCTGGAAATCATTCGTGAAATAAAAAATAACCGCATGCGTTAGACCCGTGCAGCGGTTATTTTAAATCGCAAACGCGGAATAACCAAGGTTATCCCCTTTTGTGTTTTTATTATATCACACGATCGTTATTTTGTCAACCGTTTTATTTAAGTATCGCGCCGGTGGCGCCGGAGGTCACGCTTCTCGCGTAGCGGGCGAGATAGCCCGTCTTTATCTTCGGCTCGTTGGGAACGAACGTCTCGCGGCGCTTCGCGAGCTCCTCGTCGGAAACGTCGAGGCTTATTTTGTAATTCGGGATGTCTATGCTGATTATGTCGCCCTCATGCACCAAACCGATAACGCCGCCTTCCGCCGCCTCGGGCGAAACGTGGCCTATCGCCGCGCCGCGGGTCGCGCCCGAAAATCTGCCGTCGGTTATCAGCGCGACTTCGGAGCCGAGGCCGCTGCCGACGATCGCCGCCGTCGGATAGAGCATTTCGCGCATGCCGGGGCCGCCCTTCGGGCCCTCGTATCTTATCACGATCACGTCGCCGGAGTTTATCTTGCCGCCGTAGATCGCCTCGACCGCGTCCTCCTCACAGTCGAACACGCGGGCGGGGCCGGTGTGTTTCATCATCTTCTCATCGACCGCCGAGCGCTTTACCACGCAGCCGTCGGCCGCTATGTTGCCCTTGAGCACGGCGAGGCCGCCGGTTTTGCTGTATGGGTTCGAGGCGGAGCGGATGACCTCGCTGTCGGTTATCTCGCAGCCCTCGATGTTCTCGCCGACCGTTTTGCCCGTCACCGTTATCGGCGATTTGTCTATCAGGCCGAGCTTGTCGAGCTCGTGCATTACCGCGTACACTCCGCCCGCCCTGTTGAGGTCGAGCATGAAGTGGCCGCCCGCGGGGGCGAGGTGGCAGAGGTTGGGGGTCTTTTCCGAAACGACGTTTATCGTGTCAAACGGCAGCTCTATGCCGCACTCGTGGGCGATAGCGGGCAGGTGCAGCGCGCTGTTTGTGCTGCAGCCGAGCGCCATGTCCACGGTCAGCGCGTTGATGAACGCCGCTTTTGTCATGATGTCGCGGGGCTTTACGTCATTTTTCACGAGCTCCATGATCCTCATTCCCGCCGTTTTGCCGAGGCGCAGGCGCTCGGAATACACGGCCGGGATCGAGCCGTTGCCCTTGAGGCCCATGCCGAGGGCCTCGGTCAGGCAGTTCATGCTGTTGGCGGTGAACATGCCGGAACACGAGCCGCAGGTCGGGCAGCAGTTTTCCTCGCAGGTCTTGAGCTCATCCTCGGTGATCTCGCCGACGCCGACGCGGCTCACGGCCTCGATCATCGTGGAATAGCTCGCCTCGTCGCCGTTCCAGTCGGAGCCCGCGAGCATCGGGCCGCCGCTGACGAAGATCGACGGGATATTCAGGCGCGCCGCCGCCATGAGCAGGCCGGGCACGTTTTTGTCACAGTTGGGAACCATCACAAGGCCGTCGAACGGGTGCGCGGTCGCCATTGCCTCGGTCGAGTCGGCGATGAGCTCGCGGGTGACCAGCGAGTACTTCATGCCGTCGTGGCCCATGGCTATGCCGTCACAGACCGCTATCGCCGGGAACACTATCGGAACGCCGCCCGCGAGGGCTACGCCCTGCTTGACCGCGTCGACCACCTTGTCAATGTTCATGTGGCCGGGCACGATGTCGTTCTTCGAGCTGACAATGCCGATCAGCGGCTTGCCTATCTCCTCGTCGGTCAGACCCAGCGCGTAAAGCAGAGCGCGCTGCGGAGCCGCGCTGACGCCCTTTGTTATTCTGTCACTTCTCATATCTTTCACTCTCCTTGAAAACTCAAAATCTTTCATTATTATATAACAGTTTTTTCGCCGTGTCAATAGAGCATTATTTTGTTGCAAAAACGCGCGCGGTCGTGTATAATATAATCGAGGTGATATAATATGAAAGAAATCGGACTGGTCCTGCAGGGCGGCGGGGCGCGCGGCGCGTATCAGATAGGCGTGTGGCGGGCACTCGACGAGTTCTGTGTGACCGAACACATAAACGGAGTTTCGGGCGCGTCGGTGGGCGCGCTGAACGGCGCGCTCTTCGCCTCGGGCGATTTTGAGACCGCAAAACGTGTCTGGGAAAATATTTCACCCGATCAGGTTTTTAAGAAAAACTCGCGGCTGATAGTGAATATCATAAATTTTCTCGACAAATTTGAAAATATTCCGAAAACCGACGCGAAGAGCGCGATCTTCAAGACGGCGCCCGCGGCGGCCTCGCTCGTCAAAAATCTGAGCATGCCCGACGAGCCCGAGGCGGGCGGGCTGCACGACCTGATACTCAACAACCTGAACTTTGAGGCGCTGCGGCGGTTCGCCGGGCCGGTCTACGCCATGTGCACGCCGCTCGACCCCGCGGAGTATCTGAAAACCGGGCCCGTGGCCTTTGACCTGACGCAAAAGACCAACGCCGAGATCCTGAACATTCTGCTGGCGAGCTCGGCAATTCCGTTCCTGTTCGACGACGTGAGCATTGACGGCAAAAAGTACATAGACGGGGGAATAAAATTCTTCGGCGACAACATTCCGGTCGAGCCGCTCTACGCCGACGGGTTCAGACGGTTCATCACGGTCTATATAACGCTCAAGTCGAACGGTGCCGCGCGGGAGTTCGCGGACGCGGAAAACTTCCCCGACGCGGAGATCACCAACATCCTGCCCGGCGAGACGTCCGCGCGGCTTTTGGAAAAGCCCGCGTCGCTGGTGCTTTTTGAGAAGGACTACGCGCGGGCGCTGATCGAGTGCGGCTACTGCGACGCGGTGGCGCAACTCTCGCCCCTGTGCGAGCAGGGCATGACCTCGGCGGGCTATCTCGCGGCATTCAAAGAGTGCCGCGCCGACAGAGACAGATTTTTCAGAAAGCGCATCACCGCCGCCCTTACCCCCGACGCCGCGAAAACGGTGCTGGATTATCTGCGGAAATCGTGAGATATAAAGGAGAACAATATGAGCCAAAGAAAAATCAAGGGCGTGCTAATCGACATGGACGGCACGCTGTTTAACACCGAGCTCACCTCGCTTTTCGCCTGGGGCGCCGCGGGGCGGGAGTTCGGCCTCAAAATAGACAAGGATTTTATGATGAGCTGCATCGGCCTGCCGACCGGCGTTATAGAGAAGAATTTTTACGCGCGCTTCGGCGAAAAAAGCGACTACAAAAAGCTGCGCGCCAGAAAGCTTGAGATCATGGAGGACATCGTGCGCCAAAGCGGGCCCGATCTCAAGCCCGGCGCGCGGGAGCTGCTCGAGTATATAAGCTCGGCGGGCACGAAGTGCGCGCTCGTGACGTCTACCACGCTCGCCCGCGCGAGATTTAACCTTGAGGCGGGCGGAATGCTCGAATATTTTGACGATATAATAACCTGTGAGATGATAAAAAACGGCAAGCCAAATCCCGACCCGTATATCCTCGGCGCGGGGCGGCTGGGGCTGACGCCGTTTGACTGCGCCGTGATCGAGGATTCGGAAAACGGAGCTGCCTCGGCCGCCGCCTCGGGCGCCTTGACGATACTTGTGCCCGACCTGGTTCTGAACGACCGCATGAAAGCCCTCGCCGACCACCGCTGCGAAACCCTGTTCGACGTGGTCGAGCTTTTGAAAACACTGTAAGAAAGCGCATAAAAATAAGGCCGCCCGGCCTTATTTTTTATACCGATATGCGCAATTTTTCGATCAACGCTTCTTGCAAAACAGCCGAAAAGTTGATATTGTTCTTTTCGGCCTCAAAATTAAGCCAGCTTGGAATAGTGCAATTCTTTCTGACGCTTCTCATCTCATTCTTTTTTCTGTATTCATCAAAGTCAATATCGACAAGCGTTACCACTCCATTGTCGGAATGTACGTCCTCAATCGCGGTCGCCTTTGGCAATTCCTTGTTGTCATCCTGCATGTCGATCCCCAGTATTCCAATCAAATCCCGTGCCATTTCCATAGCCTCGGCAACTGTTTTTCCCTGCGTATTCGCGTCAAAATCCGGGACGTACACAATAATGTATTCTTTTCCCTTTGACATAATGATAGGATAAGCTTCTTTCATAAAAATACCTCCTGATTATATTTTAACCGTTCGAGGACTTATTTGAGTCCCCTACGTCGAATTATCGTCTTTGCGAGTTATTCGTCCGTTTCTTTGTGCCGCACAACGGCTTCGGTTTCTCCGTCTTTTTCATAAACATCATGATTTCCGCCATGACGCTTAAATTTCCAACCGTTTTTTTCTAAAAGCTTTATGAGGTCTCTCGTTTTCATTTTTGCCTCCTTACACGATTATTATACGCATTTTATGCGTGTTTGTCAAGAGGTTTGTCTTATATTATTTTTTATTTCTGTGCGCCAGGAAATCGGCGTATGATTTCAGCGTCTCTTTATCTTCCGCCGAGAGGCCCGGAGGCAGCTTCAGATAATCCGCGCCCGGCTCAAACATCTCGGTGTAGGGCGTGAGGCCGAGCAGATAATCAACCGACACGCCGAAATACACGGCCGCCGCGATTTTTATCACATCGGGCGGCTCGCTTTTGTCGCGCTCGTAAGATGAGATCGAATGTTTGTTTATCCGCAGGATCTCCGCCAGCTGATCCTGCGTCAGTCCCGCATCCTTCCGAAGCTCCGAAAGCCTCTCGCCTATCATATCATCACACTCCCGATATTATTATGAGATAATTATAGAATATAAATCTATTTTTTAATAAATTATTGACAAATTAGTCATTTTACTATAAAATAGTAGAATAATATTCGATTTTACACTTGATATTACGATTATTATTCAACAAAAATATTATTTACAATATCAAGCAGTTGTGGTATAATAAATTCACCACACAAATTGAATAATATATCCGTTATCGTTTTTAACGATTGGCACGTATTTTTGTCATTTTGATAAAAATGCAGCTCTGTTTACGTGCTTAACGTTAAAAGCGGGTAATCAATTTGTGTGGTAGCAATTGGAGCAAAGCATTTTTAGTGCGGCGCCCCGTTGCGCCGCACTTTTTAGTTGGAAAAAATAAAAAAATTTAACCGGGAGGTAAAATATTATGAAAAAGAAATTGGGAGCTTTATTATTGGTTCTGTCGGCGATTTTGATTATACCAATCGCGGCGCATGCGGCGGAAATAATTGACAGCGGCGCTTGCGGCGCTGAGGGAGACAACGTGACATGGACACTCGACGCTGAAGGAACCCTAACAATAAGCGGCACAGGAGAGATGAATAATTATGGAGGTATTAACGGCGATTTGACTCCGTGGTATGACAATACGGAAAACATTACAAAGGTTGTCATAGAAGACGGCGTGACGAATGTTGGTGAAGAGGCATTTCTTTTTTGCTCTAACTTACGGCGCGCGGAGCTGCCCGAAAGTGTGACGTACATCGGTAATAGTGCGTTTTCAGCCTGTAAAAACTTAACAGACATAACTATACCAAGCGGCGTGGCAAGCATTGGTGAATTTGTGTTTGATGGGTGCGGCAGCTTACAAAGCATAAACATTCCGGAAAGTATTACAAGCATTGGAACGGGAGCTTTTAACGGATGCAAACGCTTAATAGAAATAAAGATACCACGCAGCGTGACAAGTATTGGCGAATTTGCGTTTGGCAGTTGTGGACATCTTGATATATCAGTAGATGCGGATAATCCGAATTATAGCAGCTTTGGCGGTGTTCTATTTAATAAAGATAAGACAAAACTCTTAGGATATGCTAGAGATAAAATACAATCCGAATACACAGTGCCGGACGGTGTAGAGAGCATCGGCATGGACGCGTTTTACGGCTGTTCATTCTTAACAATAACCATACCGAAAGGCGTGAATAACATTGAGCGGGCGTTTTCGTATTGTAAATATTTAAATATAACGGTAGACGCGGATAATCCGAATTACAGCAGTGTTGACGGCGTATTGTTCAACAAAGATAAGACCGAATTAATTGCATACGCTAAGGATGGAATACAATACACAGTGCCGGACAGCGTGACGAGCATCTGTGCGGACGCGTTTGCCTATTGTGAGAATTTAAAGAATATAATTATGAAAAACAGTGTGACAAACATTGGCGATCACGCGTTTTACTATTGCACCGCTTTAACAAACATAGTTATACCGAACAGTGTGATAAGCATTGGCGATTCTGCGTTTTACTATTGTACCGATTTAATAAGTATAACTATACCAAAAAGTATAACAAGTATTGGTGATGGCGCATTTAACTACTGCGCCGACTTGACTGATATATACTACAGCGGAAGCGAAGAAGATTGGAAAAAAATTAACATAGGATCAGGCAACGAATCATTAACCAATGCCTCTATGCATTATAATACGGCTGATAATATAGTTGACAGGGGCAATTGCGGCGCCAACATTACATGGATACTTGAGGACAATGGCACGCTGACAATAAGCGGCTCCGGGAAGATGAATGATTATGAAGGCATTAACGGTGATATGGCGCCGTGGTATTACGAGCGAGAAAGCGTTACAAAGGTTATTGTTGAAGGCGGCGTGACGAGCATTGGAGAATACGCATTTTATGAATGCACCGAATTACAGGAAACAGTCTTTACCGATGGCATAATGAGTATTGGATGGGAAGCATTTGGAGAATGTACCAACTTATCAAGAGTCACTATACCCGAAAGCGTAACAAGTATTAATTGGGGCGCGTTTAAAGGATGTACCAACTTATTAAGAGTCACTATACCCAAAAACGTAACAAATATTGACTTTGGCGCGTTTGCCGGCTGCGGAAACTTAGACATAACGGTAGACGCGAACAACCCAAATTACAGCAGCGCGAATGGCGTATTGTTTAACAAAGATAAGACCGAATTAATTGCATACGCTAAAGACAAAAAACAACCCCAATACACGGTGCCGAACAGCGTGACGAGCATCGGCAATCGTGCGTTTAATTGGTGTACCGGTTTAACAAGCGTAATTATACCAAACAGCGTGACAAGCATTGGCAATTCTGCATTTGAGTACTGTACCGATTTATCGGAGATAATCATTCCTGACGGAGTGACAATCCTCAACGGATATATATTTTCCAACTGCACTCGTTTAACAAGCATAACCATCCCCGACAGTGTGACAAGCATTGACTATTACGCGTTTAGTAATTGCAGTAGCTTAGTGAACATAAATATATCCGATAATGTATCAGCAATTGGAAGTGGAGTATTTGATGGGTGCGGAAATCTAAATATAACGGTAGGGACGAACAACCCTTATTACAGCAGTATTGACGGTGTATTGTTTAACAAAGATAAGACTATACTTTTAAGATATGCAAAAGACAAAATACAGCATGAATACTCAGTGCCAACCGGCGTGACGAGCATCGGCGATCATGCGTTTGATTGGTGTACCGGTTTAACAAGTGTAATTATACCAAACAGTGTGACAAGCATTGGCGAAATTGCTTTTAGGTCTTGTGAAAGTCTTACCGACATATACTATGGCGGCAGCAAGACGGAATGGCAAAACGCAATTGGAGAGGGTGACAGGTTTTTAACCGATGCGGTCATTCACTACAATTCGGATGGAATTTCTCCCGATAGTGGCGAATGCGGAGCCGGCGGCGCCAATTTAACATGGACGCTTGACAGTGAAGGCACGCTGACGATAAGCGGTACGGGAGATATGAAAGATTTTGGATACGACAATTATCCATCATGGTATGATCTTAAAAAAAGAATTAAAAAAGTTATCATAGAAGCCGGGGTGACAAGCATCGGCGATGATGCGTTTGATTATTGCGGCAACTTAACAAGCGTAAATATCTCGTCCGGCGTGACAAGCATAGGCTATGATGCATTTGCGGATTGCAGAAATTTAACAAGCATAAATATACCGGACAGTGTGACAAACATTAACAGTTGTGCATTTTCCACATGCGGCAGTCTTAATATAGAAGTATCTCCACAGAATAACACTTATTCATCAATTGACGGAGTGTTGTTCAATAAAGACCAAACACAAATTTTGGCATACTCTAAAGATACAATTCAGACGGCTTATACTATACCCGATAGCGTGACGAGTATCGGCAATTCTGCGTTTTCCCATTGTGGCAGCTTAACAAACATAAATATTCCCGACAGTGTGACAAACATCGGGGGAGATGCGTTTAGATATTGCAGCAGTTTAGCGAACATAAATATACCGGACAGCGTGACAAGCATCGGCGATGATGCGTTTCTATACACAAAGTACTATGATATTGCCGATAATTGGTCTGAAGGTGTGCTATACATCGGAAATTTTCTTATACGTGCAAATTCGAAACAAATAAGCGATATATATAATATAAAAAACGGAACAAAATGCATCGCTGATGGCGCCTTCTTCTATTGCCGGGAGTTAAAATGTGTAACGATCCCGGACAGTGTGACAAGCATCGGCGATGAGGCGTTTGGTTATTGCAGCAGTTTAACAAGCATAATTATTCCAAACGGTGTAAAAAGTATCGGCGATTATACGTTTGAGCAATGCAGAAAATTAACAAACGCAACAATACCGAGCAGCGTGATAAGTATCGGCGATTATGCATTTGATTTTTGTGATTATTTAAAAGATATATATTACTCTGGCAACAGAGAACAATGGGATAATATTGTTATAGGGGAAAACAATGATTGTCTGACCGGCGCAGAAATACATTTTAATGAAATATATTTTAGCAACGGTAAAATTGAGGGTTTGGTTGATTTTGATTTAAACAAAAACACAATTGGTGTCAGCACAAGTCTTGATAATTTGGCAGTCGAGGAAAAGGAAAAATCCGAGGTGTTTGTGGTACTGTACGATGAAAATGACGTTGTGATCGATTCATATAACGCGGTGTATGACGGGGCGGAAATAAGCGGTGCGTTGAAAAATGACGCGAAAGCTGATCATATTAAGGTCTTTGTATGGAACAAAGACGGAAGTCTTGAGCCGATCACTGAGGCACCGGAATATATAAGAATAAATAATAATTAAAAACCGCATTGAATTAAGATTGTGCAGCTTTTCCGCTATTGCAAATTTAATTAAGAAATATAATAAGCTAAAATTAATACAGGAGGAGATTATGAAGGATTTAAAGAAAACAATAACAAAATTTGTTAAAACAATCCCGGCGCTGACTTTGGTATTATGCTCGCTGCAGCCGGCAGCACAATCCGTCGTATACGGTGGCAATGAGTACGTTTTGGCGCCGCCCATCGCATATGAGGAAAGCGATTATGCAGTCGCAGCAAATGATGATCTTGCGACGGAATTTGAGTATGAAACGGACGCAGGGTCCGAGACCACAGCGGAACCGGATGTATCAGCCACACCCGAAACGTCGGCGGAACCCGGTGCGTCAGCTACACCCGAAACGACAGCGGAACCCAGCGCGTCAGCTACGCCGGGAACAACAGCGGAGCCCGATGCTTCGACAGAACCGGACGCTACATCCACGCCAATAACGACAACGGGGCCCAACGCGACCACCGAACCCGATGCCACGCCGGAACCGGACGCTACAGCTGTACCTACCGAATCCCCGAGTCCAGGAGGTTTAAGAACACATTCAAAGGAGGACATAATTCAAAAATACAACAGTATTATAAGCAATGACGCGCGTAATGTATTTGAGGAGCAACCCTCCTTAACCGCGCCATACAAAGCCGGAAAAGTAAATCAAACAATTCTGCAGGAAGGGCTTGAGTATTACAATTTTATGAGGTATCTTGCGTATTTGCCTCCTGTTGAAATGACCGATGAAAAAAATGATTTTGCCCAGCACGGCGCAACATTAATGGCAGCAACAGACCAAATGAGTCACACTCCACCTCAACCTTTTGACATGGATGATGAATTTTACCAAACCGCCTATGGCGCAACTTCAACAAGCAATATAGCTTATTACAGCGGCGGACAGCGTGATCTGCGGATCAGTATTGATATGTGGATGGATGACGGTGACAGCTCGAATATCGACGTAGTGGGACACAGGAGATGAATATTAAATCCGGATCAAAAATATATAGGCTTTGGTCTCGTTCCGCCGTATTCATCGGTGGCTGTCTTTGATGAGAGCCGCAGCGAAAAAGTTGAATATGATTACATTTCCTGGCCAGCGGAAGGTTATTTTCCCAAAAATGTTTTTTCTGTCGATACGCCGTGGTCTGTATCGCTTAACCCTGAAAAATTCGCTCGTGTCAATATGGATGATACATCGGTTTCAATCACTCGTGAAATAGATAACGAGACATGTGTCTTAGATAAATCCGATTACTCATCAAAACCCGACGAACACGACGCATATTTCAATATTAACCGAGAAGGTTGCGGAATCCCCAACTGTATTATATTCAGACCGCCATATAACTTTTTAAGCAAAGATTTTAATGGAAAATACATTGTTGAGATAAACGGAATACGCGATAAAAGCGGAAACGAAACATCCTTGAGCTATCCCGTTGAATTTTTCGGAACGGATTTAACAATTGACTCAAGAAGCGGAAGCGGCGGTAGTATTTCTCCCTCGGGTAAAGTCACCGTGGAATACGGCAGCGATATCACGTTCAAGATCACTCCGTCAAGCGGATATAGGATTTCAGACGTTATTGTTGATGGTTTTTCAGTCGGCAGTGTATCAACATATACTTTCGAAAATATAAAAAACGATTCATCAATAGAAGCAATTTTTGAAAAAACCTACAATAGTAACACCGGAGGCAGCACAGGCGGTGGCGGCGGTGGAGGTTTCTCCGGAGGCGGCGGCTTCTCAAACGGAAGCGGATATATTGGCGGCACGACTGTCACAGAACCTTCATATACGGAAACGCCGTCCATTACAACGCCGGAAGGCAATACCGTGTCCCAAAACTCGATCGGTTCACTGCCCTTTGTTGATGTCAATTATTCGGATTGGTATTATGACGGAGTTGAATATGCTTACGCCAACGGATTAATGAACGGCACTTCGGCCACGCTGTTTGAACCCGAGGCGACCATGACACGCGGAATGCTTGTGACGGTTCTGGGCAGAGCAGAGGGCGTCAGCGGCGGCTCGGGCAGCGCGTTCTCGGACGTGGACCCGGATGAATATTACGCGCCGTATATCGCATGGGCTTCAAGCTGCGGCATAGTGAACGGAGTCGGCGGCGGAATGTTCGCGCCCGACGACACCGTCACCCGCGAGCAGATCGCCAAGATTTTCAAGGGATATTATGAATATTTGGGCGTCGCAACAAATTCGTCGAGCGCTCCGGATTACGCGGACGCGTATCTTATCAGCGACTGGGCCGTTCCGGGCGTGGCGTTCTGCAAAGAAAAAGGTCTTATGCAGGGCAAGGACGGCAACATGTTCGACCCGCAGGGCGGAGCGACAAGAGCCGAGGCTGCGACGATCCTCATGCGCGCGGGCATCGGAAAATAGATTTTTAATTGCGGGACATTGAACGGGATATGTCTGCGGAGCGGAGTGAGGGGGGAGGCCACACGTTGGTTCGCCTCCCTCTCCGTCTTTCCGCCTGCGGCGGAAATCCACCTCTCCCTCCCCGGAGGGCGAGGCAGGCGGGCGGGCGGGGCTTCGGCCCCGCTTTTGCATAAAAATAAGGCCGTTTGGGGGAACGGCCTTATAAATTAAAAGGGAGGGAGTTATGTTTAAACTCTGCAGCTTTCCTGCTGCGATTATTATTATAACACATCCCTTGAAATGTGGGTGAATATTCTGTAAAGAAAAAATTAACTAATTATGAATTATTCCTCGAATTTTCACGCATTTTGTCAGAACGCGATTTAAGCGTCAGTTCCTCTTTCAATCGAAATAACGCTGACAGCGCCTGTTTCGGGCGCGAACAGGAACGTCTGGGTCACGCGGGTCGAATCATTGGGCGGAACCTGGTCGCCGCTGAAGTCGCTTCCCACATAAGTGAAGTCGTCGCCGTCCTGCTTGTAGTATCTCGCCGCTCTCGTGATCGAGACGTCGTTGTTCTCGTCTTCGGGCTTGTTGTAGTCGTCTCCGTAGACAGAGATGAACTCATCAAGGGACGAGCCGATCTTCACGCCGTGAGGTGTCACAAATCTTTCGGGATCGTCGCTGCCCTCCATGTTTCCGGCGGCGACAACGAGGCGGCTCGCATTGTTGTTTGAGTCATACTGAACGGCAATTCCGCTGTAAAATCTGTTGCCTTGAGAGTCCACCGTTTTGGGGGCGCCGATAAGGCTTTCGATGTCGTCCATGCTCATGCCGACGCTTATCAGCGCGCCGCTCATCGTGTCGACAAATCCGAGGTCCTCGTCGTCAAAATCATACTGGTCATCTCCCTCGCGCGGCTCAACAGCGACGTCAACTCCGCCGTCCTCGGCGGGCTTGATGTTGTCGCCCTCGGCCTCGAACTGATGAGGAACCGACTCGGCGGCGTAAGGCGTCGCGTCCGGATTGGACTCGGGCCGCTCGGCCGTGTTCTCGGTCAGGCCGCCGGAGTCGGTAGCCTTTTTGCCGCAACCCGCGAAAACGCCCGCCGCGAGCAGAGCGCTCAGCGCGATGCAGATTAATTTCTTTGACTTGATCATCATAATCTCTCCTTTGTGTTCAAAAGTCTTAATTTTGTGGTTGTATTATACAGTATTTTTGTCTTTAAGTTATGTCCTTATTTTAAACAAATTATAAAATTTTGATTACTTGTTTTTAAGCCATACCATAAGCACCGCGATGTCGGCCGGGCTGACGCCCGATATTCTGGAGGCCTGCCCGAGCGACGCGGGTCTTATCGCGCCGAGCTTCTGGCGCGCCTCAAGGCGGAGGCCGTCGATCTTTTCGTAATCAATATCGCCGGGAAGCTTTTTGTTCTCCATTTTGCGGAACCGATCGGCCTGCTTTTTCTGGCGCTCGATATATCCGGCGTATTTTATGCTGATCTCGACCTGCTCGCGCACGTCCGCGGGAAGGTTCGGGCGCTCCTTGTCGATCCCGGCCATGCCGCCGTAGCTCACGTTCGGCCTCCTCAAAAGCTCGTCACCCCGAACGCCCGTATTAAGCGGCGCGGAGCCGACGCTTTCAAGATACGCGTTAACCTCCCGCGACGGCGGGAAAACCAGTTTTTCAAGCCGCTTTATCTCGCCTTCGATCAGCCGCTTTTTTTCAAGGAATTTCAGGTACCGCTCTTCCGTGATCAGGCCGAGCTCGTAGCCCTTTTGGGTCAGGCGCAGGTCGGCGTTGTCCTGGCGGAGCAGCAGGCGATACTCACTGCGCGAGGTCATCATTCGGTAGGGCTCGTTGGTGCCCTTTGTGACGAGGTCGTCGATCAGCGTTCCAATATACGCCTCGGAGCGGTCAAGCGTGAACGGCGGCCTGCCCGAAAGCTTGAGCGCCGCGTTGATGCCCGCGATCAGGCCCTGCGCCGCGGCTTCCTCATAGCCCGAGGTGCCGTTGAACTGCCCCGCGCCGTAGAGCCCGCCGATGTTCTTGAACTCCAGCGTCGGGTAAAGCTGCAGCGGGTCGGCGCAGTCGTACTCTATCGCGTATGCGCTGCGCATGACGTGGGCGTTCTCAAAGCCCGGCAGTGAGTGGAGCATCTCGATCTGCACCTCCTCGGGCATGCTGCTCGAAAAGCCCTGGAGATAGATCTCCTCGGTCTTGAGCCCCATAGGCTCCACAAAGAGCTGGTGCCGCTCCTTATCGGCAAAACGCACCACCTTGTCCTCGATCGAGGGACAGTAGCGCGGGCCTATCCCTGTTATGCCGCCGCTGCCGTAGATCGGCGAACGGTCTAAGTTCTCATTGATTATCCTGTGCGTCTCCTCTCCCGTGTAGGTTATGTGGCAGGATATTTTGTTCTCAAGATTTTTCGGGTCGGTCTCAAACGAGAACGGGATAATTTCCTCGTCGCCCTTTTGCTCCTCAAGCTCCGAAAAGTCAATGCTGCGGCGGTTTATCCGCGGCGGAGTCCCGGTTTTGAAGCGGCGCAGCCTGACGCCGATCCTCTCAAGGTTTTTCGACAGCTCCCGCGCGGGGAACACGCCGTCGGGGCCGCTTTCCTCGGAATACTCACCGATGATTATTCTCGCCTTTAAATACGTTCCCGTGCAGACTATCGCCGCGCGGCACAAAAACTCCGCGCCAGACGCGGTCACGACCGAGCGGACGCTTCCGTTTTCGTCAAGGCGCACGTCGACGACTTCGCCCTGGCGCAGGTCAAGGTTGTCCTGAAGCTCTATACGGTGCTTCATGTCGGCCTTATAGTCAACGCGGTCGATCTGGGCGCGCAGCGAGTGAACCGCGGGCCCTTTGCCGCGATTGAGCATGCGCGACTGGATCATATTCTCGTCAGCCGCCTTGCCCATTTCGCCGCCGAGCGCGTCGATCTCGCGCACCAGATGACCCTTCGCTGTGCCGCCTATGCTCGGATTGCACGGCAGGTTCGCCACCGAGTCAAGGCTTATCGCGAAAATGCAGGTCTTCATGTTAAGGCGCGCAGAGGCGAGGGCGGCCTCTATTCCGGCGTGGCCGCCCCCGATCACTATTACGTCATATTTGTCTTTTGATGTGAATGTCGGTTCAGTCAAATTATCACTCCGTTTAGAACAGGCCGACTATCGTGCCGTCCTTGTCTATGCTCATGTTGTTGGCGGCGGGGACTCTCGGCAGTCCGGGCATTGTCATGACCGCGCCGGTGAGCGCGACCAGAAATCCCGCTCCGCTCGACACCGTGACCTCGCGGATCGTGATCGAGAAGCCCTGCGGCCTTCCCAGAAGGTGCGGATCGTCGGACAGGGAGTACTGTGTTTTTGCCATACATACGGGGATCTTGTCATAGCCCAGCTTGGTCAAGTTCAGGATCTGGCTGTTCGCCGCGCTTGTGTAGTTAACGCCGTCCGCGCCGTAGATCTCGCGGGCGATGATCTCGATCTTTTCCTTGATCGGCAGGCTCGCGTTATACAGCGGCTCAAACTCCGCGGGCTCGCTTTCGATCGTCTCAACGACCGCATTCGCGAGCTCGATTCCGCCGTCGCCGCCCTTGGCGAAGACCTCGCACATTGAGCATTTAACTCCCAGCTCCGCGCAGTATTCCTTTATGTAGTCAAGCTCGGCGTCGGTGTCGGTGTCAAACCTGTTGATCGCCACAACCACCGGCACGCCGTATTTCTTCATGTTTTCAATGTGCTTGCCCATGTTGACTATGCCCGTCTTGAGCGCGTCAAGGTTCTCGCTCTTTAAGGCGTCCGCGGCAAGGCTGCCGCTGTTGTATTTGAGCGCCTTCGCGGTCGCCACCAGAACCACGCATGACGGGCTGAGGCCCGCGGCGCGGCACTTTATGTCCATAAATTTCTCGGCGCCCAGATCGCTGCCGAAGCCCGCCTCGGTTATGCAGTAATCCGCCAGCTTGAGTCCGGCCTTGGTGGCGCGGATCGAGTTGCAGCCGTGGGCTATGTTGGCGAACGGGCCGCCGTGCATCAGACAGGGCGTGTTCTCAAGCGTCTGCACTAAGTTCGGCTTCAACGCGTCGTGCAGCAGCAGCGTCATGGCCCCGTCCACCTTGAGCTGGCCGGCGGTCACCGGCTCGCCCGACAGGTTGTAGCCTATGACTATGCGGCTGATGCGGGCGCGCAGGTCGTCAAGATCGTTAGAGAGGCACAGAATGGCCATGATCTCGCTGGCGACCGTGATGTTGAACCCGTCCTGACGCGGAAATCCGTTTATCTTGCCGCCCAGACCCACAACGACCTCGCGCAGGGCGCGGTCGTTCATGTCCATGCAGCGCTTCCATGTTATCCTGCGGGCGTCGATCTGAAGCTCGTTGCCCTGGTGGATGTGATTGTCGATCGCGGCCGACAGCAGGTTGTTTGCCGCCGTGATCGCGTGCATATCGCCCGTGAAGTGCAGATTGATGTCCTCCATAGGCACCACCTGAGCGTAGCCGCCGCCCGCGGCGCCGCCCTTTATTCCCATAACGGGGCCCATTGAGGGCTCGCGCAGGGCGATTATCGCGTTTTTGCCGATCTTGGGCATCGCCTCGCCAAGGCCCACCGTCACCGTGGTCTTGCCCTCGCCCGCGGGCGTGGGGTTGATCGCGGTCACAAGAATGAGCTTGCCGTCGGGCTTGTCCTCAAGGCTCTGCAAATAGTCCTCGCTGATCTTTGCCTTGTATTTTCCGTAAAGCTCGATGTCGTCAGCGCCCATTCCGAGAGTGCGCGCTATTTCGCCGATAGGCAGCATGCTCGCGCTTTGAGCTATCTCAATATCGGTTTTCATAATTTTGCCTCCTTTTGATTGTGCTTTTTGTAAAATTACAGCCGATTTTGTCTCGTTCTTTCTAATCAGCATAATACCACAGTTTGTCCGTGATGTAAATAATTTTTTTAAAAAATTTCACCAAAACGCGGTTTTGTCATAATATACATTGAAAACAGTTTAGGAGGTGCTTTTACATGAACGGATGCTTTGGAGGAAACAACTGCCTGTGGATAATTATCCTGATAATTCTCATCAGCTGCTGCGGCTGCGGATGCGGAGACAACGGCTGCTGCTGATCTGAGCGGCGCGGGTAAAGCGAGGCGCGGCGGTGTGCGGCGTATTCTTTGGAAATACATAAGTCTATGCCGCATACCGCCGTGCGTAACAGCCTGAATATTAAAGGAGGTGCGAAGTATGTTCGGAAACGGATGCGGAGGAAACAACTGCCTGTGGATCATCATCCTTATAATCCTTATCAGCTGCTGCTGCGGCGATAACGGAAACGACAACGGCTGCGGCTGCGGCTGCTAACGACATATGAACGCGCGGAGCTTCGGCTCCGCTTTTTTTATCGCTTAAAATCAAATCATATTTTTAACAAATACTTGAAATACGCGGCAGGTAGTGATATAATATAATTTAAAGAGGGTGATTTTAAGTGGCGGATAACACATCAAAATCAAAGTATAAATATATGCAGAACCGCGAGCTTTCGTGGCTCCGTTTTAACGAGCGCGTGCTTCAGGAGGCGGTCGGCAAGGACACGCCCCTTTATGAGAAGCTGAAGTTTATATCGATCTTTGTCAGCAATCTTGACGAGTTCTTCATGGTGCGCGTGGGAAGCCTGTTCGATTTGTCGATCGCGGACAAAAAGGCGATCGACACAAAAACGGGATTGACCCCGCGCGAGCAACTCGCCAAAATCTACGAGGCAACCGCGCCCCTTTACAAAATGAAGGACGAGATCTATGACACGGTGAGCCGCAAGCTCAAAAAACACGACATCACCCACTTAAAGCCCGGCGATCTGACCGCCGACGAGGTGAAATATGTGCGGGATTATTTCAACAACTACGTTGAGCCCATACTCTCGCCCCAGATACTGGACGAGCACCATCCGTTCCCGTTCATCGCGTCAAAGCAGCTTTGCGTTATCGGAAAGCTCCAGCGCAAAAAGGAACAGGGCGTGGCTTTCGCGGCGGTTCCGCCCACTCTTCCTCCGGTGCTGTTCATGCCCGGCAAAAAAATCAGGTATATACACATCGAGGACATAATTTTTATGTACTTCGACTCGCTTTTTGACAAATACACGATAACCAAAAAGAACATCATATGCGCCACGAGGAACGCGGACATCAACCCCAACGACGAGGCGTATGACATAAACGAGGACTTCCGCAGCAAAATGAAAAAGCTGCTTAAAAAGCGCCGCCGTCTGGCGGTCGTGCGGCTTGAGGCCGCGGCGCCCCCGGACGACTACACAAAAAAGCTGCTGTGTGACAAATTGAGCATCAACAATAGTCAGATATTTGTGACGCGCTCGCCCATAAGCCTCGGCTATGTGTTCGGTCTTGAGGACAGGTTCTCGCCTGGGCAGCGCGCGGCGCTGTGCTACGCCGGGTTTGAGCCGCAGCTTACCCGCGGCGATATTATGACCGGCGAAAACGACGAGGATGTGCTTTTGTCTTACCCTTACGAGAGCATGGAGCCGTTCCTTAACATGCTGAAGCGGGCCGCTGCCGACCCGGACGTTGTTTCGATAAAAATCACGATTTACCGTCTGGCGAAAAACGCGAAGATCATCGAGCATCTGTGCGCCGCCGCCGAGAACGGCAAGGAGGTCCTTGTGCTTATCGAGCTGCGCGCCAGATTTGACGAGCAGAACAACATCGACTGGTCGGAGCGCCTTGAGCAGGCGGGCTGCACGATAATTTACGGACTTGAGAATTACAAGGTTCATTCCAAGGTCTGCCTGATCACCATGAACTCGGGCGGCGAAACGAAATACATAACGCAGATAGGAACAGGGAACTACAACGAGAAAACCGCCAAGCAGTATACCGACTTTTCGCTTATCACACGGAACCGCGAGATCGGCGAGGACGCGGCCGACTTTTTCAGCAATATCTCGATCTCGAACCTTGACGGGGAATACAAGCACCTCTGGGTGGCCCCGAACGCCATGAAAAACAAGATCATCGGCTATATCGACGAGGAGATAAAGAAGGGCCGCGACGGCGAGATATTCATGAAAGTCAACTCCGTGACCGACAAGGACATAATCAAAAAACTCCGCGACGCGAGCGTCGCTGGCGTTAACATAACCATGCTGGTGCGCGGCATATGCTGTCTGCTCCCGCAAATCCCCGGAGTGACCGAAAACATACGCGTATACAGCATTGTGGGCAGGTTTTTGGAACATTCCAGAATTTACAGCTTCGGCAGAGGCAGCGAGGAAAAGCTGTTTATCGCCTCGGCGGATATTATGACGAGGAATATGGACAAGCGCGTCGAGGTCGGCTGCCCGATATACTCCGAGGCGGTCAAGGAAAAGATACACCACTACATAAAAATATGCCTGAGCGACACGCTGCAGGCGAGAGTTTTGGGCAGCGACGGAACTTATTCGGTCAAGGCTGACACATTGAGCTCGGTCAACGCCCAGGAGGTGCTGATGAACGAGGCGAAGCATGAGGCGAAGGCACTGCTCGCCGCTCCGAAACCCGAACCCGAACCCGAGCCGCAGCCCGCGAAAAAGACAGGATTTTTCCGCAGCCGCTACAACGCGCTTATCGAGCGGCTCTATAACAACATACAAAATCAAAAATAACTAAAAATAACAGTACAGGAAAGAAGGTGACCTTATGCCCGAGAATATCAACATTGACGACATGCCCGAGGTTATTGCCGGATATTTAAACGAACGGAATTTCGGGAGCATAAGGGAACTGTTCGAGTCGATGGAGCCCGCGGACATAGCGCAGCTTCTGGGCGAGATCGACGACAGCCGTCTGCCTATCCTGTTCAGGATACTGCCGAAGGAGCTGGCGGCGGAGACCTTTGTCGAAATGGACAGCGACGAGCAGGAGCTGCTTATCAACGCGTTCAACGACCGCGAGCTCAAGGACGTTATAGACGAGCTGTTTGTGGACGACGCGGTTGACCTTATCGAGGAGATGCCCGCCAACGTGGTAAAGCGCATACTGCGCCACACCGACCCCGAGACCCGCAGCGCGATAAACGAGATACTGCGCTATCCCAAGGACAGCGCGGGCAGCATCATGACTACCGAGTATGTGAGCCTTCGGCCCGACATGACCGTGTCGGACGCATTTGACCGCATACGCCGCACCGGAGTCGACAAAGAGACGATATACACCTGTTATGTGATAGCGGGAAACCGCAAGCTGCTGGGGCTTGTTTCCGTGCGTGAGCTTTTGCTTTCGGATTACAACACCATTGTCAGCGACATAATGGAGACAAACATAATCAGCGTCGAGACTACCGAGGACAGAGAGGACGTTGCGAATAAGTTTGACAAATACGACTTTATCTCTCTGCCTGTGGTGGACAAGGAGAACCGCCTTGTGGGTATCGTCACGTTTGACGACGCTATCGACGTTCTGCGCGAGGAACACAGCGAGGATATCCAGAAGATGAGCGCGGTAAGCCCGAGTGACGAGAATTATTTCAAGACCCCGGTATGGAAGCACGCCAAGAACCGTATCGTTTGGCTTCTGCTGCTCATGCTTTCGGCGACGGTCACGGGAACGATAATCAACAACTATCAGGCGGCCTTCACCGCGGCGCCGATCCTGGTCGGTTTTATTCCTATGCTTATGGGTACGGGCGGAAACTGCGGCTCGCAGAGCTCGACCATGATAATCCGCGGCCTCGCCCTCGGCGAGATAAGGCCCAAAGACATAGCCAAGGTCCTGTTCACCGAGGTTCGCGTGGCGCTTATTTCGGGCGTGACTCTCGCTCTTGTGAACTGTGTCAGGATTTTCATTATGTACAAGGGCGACGACCCGCTGTTCCTCTCGGTGACGACGGGCCTCAGTCTTGTGGGCATAGTTGTGCTGGCACAGTGCCTCGGCGCGCTGCTGCCGGTTCTGGCCAAGCTGTGCCGCCTTGACCCGGCGCTTATGGCGCAGCCGCTCATCACCACGATAATGGACGCGTTCTCATGCTTCATTTTCTTCAACATTGCGCTGCTTATAATGAGCCGCGGCTTTGTATAATACCCAAAACGGGAGGCGGTTTGATTTGAAAAAGCTTGATAATTTTATTAACAGTTTAAATGTGCTTAAAAACGCGGACTTTAAGCGGGCGGATGAAAACGAGATATACAGAACCGGTATTATCGGGCAGTTCAGCCTCACCTTTGAGCTCGCATGGAAGGTGCATCAGGCGGTTCTGAGGCTGCACGGTGTCGCGGAGGCGGAAAGCGGCTCGCCGAGAGAAATATTGCAGCTCGGTTATAAATGTGGTTTTTTAAACGACTCCGCCGTCTGGCTCGCGATGCTGAAAAAACGCAACGCCTCCGTGCATATTTACGATGAGGAAAGCATAGACGAGCTGATATTGCTCATCCGCGGCAGCTTTATCCCCGCCTTCGACGCGTTGGCGGAAACTTTGAAAAATAAATTGATCTCTGAATAGTTAAGTCCGAAAATAATCGCAAAAGAAAGAAGGTGGCCTTATGCCCGAGAATATCAACATTGACGACATGCCCGAGGTTATTGCCGGATATTTAAACGAACGGAAATTCGGGAGCATAAGGGAACTGTTCGAGTCGATGGAGCCTGCGGACATAGCGCAGCTCTTAGGCGAGATCGACGACAGTCGCCTGCCGATCCTGTTCAGGATCCTGCCGAAGGAGCTGGCGGCGGAGACCTTTGTTGAGATGGACAGCGACGAGCAGGAGCTGCTCATCAACGCTTTCAACGATCGTGAGCTCAAGGATGTTATAGACGAGCTGTTTGTGGACGACGCGGTCGACCTTATCGAGGAGATGCCCGCCAACGTGGTAAAGCGCATACTGCGCCACACCGACCCCGAGACCCGCAGCGCGATAAACGAGATACTGCGCTATCCCAAGGACAGCGCGGGCAGCATTATGACGACCGAGTATGTGAGCCTTCGGCCCGACATGACCGTGTCGGACGCGTTTGACCGCATACGCCGCACCGGGGTCGACAAAGAGACGATATACACCTGTTATGTGATAGCGGGAAACCGCAAGCTGCTGGGCCTTGTTTCCGTACGCGAGCTTTTGCTTTCGGATTACAACACCATTGTGAGCGACATAATGGAGACAAACATAATCAGCGTCGAGACCACCGAGGACAGAGAGGACGTTGCCAACAAGTTTGATAAATACGACTTTATCTCCCTGCCTGTGGTCGACAAGGAAAGCCGCCTTGTGGGTATCGTCACGTTTGACGACGCTATCGACGTTCTGCGCGAGGAGCACAGCGAGGATATCCAGAAGATGAGCGCGGTAAGCCCGAGCGACGAGAATTATTTCAAGACCCCGGTATGGAAGCACGCCAAGAACCGTATCGTTTGGCTGCTGCTGCTCATGCTTTCGGCGACGGTCACGGGAACGATAATCAACAACTATCAGGCGGCCTTCACCGCTATGCCGATCCTGGTCGGCTTTATACCCATGCTTATGGACACGGGCGGAAACTGCGGCGCTCAGAGCTCGACCATGATAATCTGCGGCCTGGCCCTTGGCGAGATGCGCCCGAGAGACACCGCGAAAATAATATTTAAAGAAGTCGGGATAGCTCTGATCTCGGGCATCACTATGGCGCTTGTAAACTGCGTGAGAGTTTTTATTATGTACAAAGGCGACAACCCGCTGTTTCTTTCGGTGACGACGGGCCTCAGCCTTGTGGGCATAGTTGTGCTGGCTAATTGCCTCGGCGCGCTGCTGCCGGTTCTGGCCAAGCTGTTCCGTCTTGACCCGGCGCTTATGGCGCAGCCGCTTATCACCACAATAATGGACGCGTTCTCATGCTTCATTTTCTTCAACATTGCGCTGCTCATAATGAGCCGCGGTTTTGTGTGAGATTAAAGACGGGAGGCGGGGCCGGGGCCCCGCCTTTATTTTTATTTTACGATTACCATTTCCTGGACTTCGTCCTGATAGATCTTCACAAAGAGTCTCGCTTCGTTGTCTTCCTCATAGATCTCAATATCGGCCGCGGATACCACGCTTACCGGGTTTTTGGATCTCGCCGAGTCAAACATATAGACCGTGGCGTCTCCCGTCGCGTAGTTATAGGTGCTGCCCGAAACTTCAACGTTAACACTGCCGCCGAACTTTCTTGTTACCTTGCCGTATACCGTGGTCAGATCGGTCGAAACGTTCTTTAAGAACTCCGTCGTCTTATCGCTGCTGTCAAACAGAACCGTTATTCCGTCAACCTCGCCGCGGGCGTTGGTCTTGTACTGAATGATGTCGCCCGCCTCAAGAGGCTTGCCGCTCTTTCTGAACACGTTCTTGTCCGCGGCAGGCAGCTCGATCTCCTCGCCGCCGCTGAAGCCGTAGAGTTTGTCGGTGTATTCATAATCCTCGTTCTGGACCTCGGCGATATAGCTTACGACCGTTATGGGCGACTCCGCGGCGGTTATGCCGGTGGAGCTGGTGATCACAACCGCGTTCGCGGCGTAGTTCTCCTGGAGATCATAGATCACCGCGTCATAGGTCGAGTCGTTTGAAAGCGTCGCCATTGTCCTGATCGAATATCTGTCGGTGTCGTCGCCGGCCTCGGAGGGAATGTCAAAGATTATCGTGTCCTCGGTTATTCCCACGTTGCCGAGCTTGCCGGAGGCGCGCTTGTATACCATGTCGTCCTGCTGGATGTTTTTGGTGAACTTGTCGACCGCGGGCGCTCCCGTTCCGGTGCCGTCCGCAGCTGTCTCGATCGCGGTCACTTTGCCGTCGCTGTTGGTCTCGTAGACTATAAGCTGCGGCGTCACGCTGCCCGCGGGAGCGAGTGTTTCCATTACCTCCTCGGGCGTTTTGGCGTAGTCGTCGTTGAGTCTCATTTTTGTCGAGCTGTCAAGGATAACCGTCTCGCCGGCCCTTGTGAACAGCTTGAACTGAGCTGTTTTGTCAAAATTGTCTTTAAGCGCCGCGTCAACCATATAAGCGTAATTTGTGGATATCGCGGAGTCCGCTCCCGCGCGGGTGTTGACCGCCGCGATCTTGTCCTCTATATCAAGATAGAAGGTTCCTCTGTCGCGCAGATTGATCTCGTTGGGATAGCTTGAAGCCTTCTCGTAGAGCACGTCGCTGTCGCCTATTCTGTACTCGTCGCCCGAGATCTCGGTTACCGAACCGGTTACCGATGCATCCGAAACGTAGGCCTTGACAAGCTGCTCGTCCTCGCTGACGGTGTAGGAAAGCACGTTCCACTCCTCAAGATCGCCCGCGTCTATTCTGTAGCCGTCCTTGATTATGCTGTACTTCACATCGTCGCTGTTTTTGTCAAATACCAGCGAGCCGTTCAGATATTTGTCGGTGACTCTGCCGGTCACGTCGGAAACGGTGTCAACAACAAGGTTCTTGAAGTGGTTAACGAATACTATATCATAAACTCCGTTAACATCCGAGTCAAGAAGCACCATGTTTCCGCTTTCGGGCATCAGATCCTCGACCTCGATGTCGCTCTTGTACTTGCCGTTGTAGATATAAACCGCGTCTTTTGTTATCGTCGTCGTTCTTGTCCGTCTGTCGTTTTCTCTGTCCGCCCAGTATTCAACCGTTCTGTCCGCGCCGCTGTCTCCGACAACGCTTACAATATCCGTTGAGTTGAGCGTCAGCGTGTTGTTCTTGCCGCGCTGCTCGGTCACGAGAATAAGCGTCTTTTCGTCGGTCGCCTTGTCAATTCTCGCGTAATACAGCACATTGTAGCCTAAGAACTGCGCCGCTGTTGTGTCGCCTGCGATATAGGTCTTGTCGCCTATCTGCACTCTGTCCTCGGCTGTCGTCGATCCGCCGCTGAGTGATGTCTCGTCTGTTCCCGTTATTTGTCCGTATGCCTTTTCAACGTTTAACCTGTCATAGAGCAGCGTCTTGTCAACTACCTCGTATCTGGTCTCGGAGCCGTAACCCACCTGCTCCATAAGATTAACGGTGAGCGCGTTGAACACGAGCTGCGCGATGTCGCCTCTTTTCGCGGGCTCCGCCGAGGCCGCGTCTATTCCTCTCAAAAGCTGGTTCGACGACGCGATCAGCATATATCCCGTGGGGAAGCCGCCCTTGTCCTCGGCCGCGGGCTCATAGCCCAGCGCGCGGACGATTATCGCGACCGCCTCCTCAAACGTAACGCTGTCGTCGGGTCTGAAGGTGCCCTCGCTGTCGCCTATCACCATTCCGTTCTGGTCGGCCACGTTTATCGCGCCCGTCGCCCAGTGCTCGGACGGAACGTCGGGGAATTTGGTCGTTCCGTTTGAGCTTTGGACCACGTCCTCAAGTCCTATCGAATAGACGGCGACCTTCGCCATCTCACTTCTTAATATAGGATCGTCGGGTCTGAACGCGCCGTCCTCGGCGTCGCCGACCATTATTCCGAGAGCCCCAAGAAGCTCGGCTGCCTCCGCGTATTTTGTGTCGGCAATGTCCGGCGCGAGAGCCACGCGGACGTTGCTGTATCTCGACTGCGCCATGCTGCCGTCGATCGGCGTTGACGCCATGCCGTTGTACTTTGAGCCGTTCTCGGTCAGGTTTGTGCTGACGCCGTTTGAAATGTCGAGCGTGCCGTCGGCGTTTGTACCGTCAAACGACACAGTCCGCGGCTCGGCGCCCTGACCTGTGCCGCTGTCCGCTTTGGCCGCGCCGTTTGCTGCGCCGCCTGCAGCGGATGTGTTATCCTCATTGGGCAGTATGTCGGCGAACGCGGTAAATCCCGCCGCCGAATACAAAGCTAAGCTTAACGCCACAATAAAGGAAATGAAAGTTTTTTTCATTTTCAGTCCTCCTATTACAAAAATCATCTTAATTTTAGATTTTTTTACAAAGTTAGTATTCACGGAGAACATGAAAATACACCGAAAACATAATGGTAATATTGCCATTATGTTTGAAAATTGTATAATTGTTACAAAATTGTAAAGAAAAAAGTAAAAAATTCAAAATTTGACAGTTGCATTATTATGGAACCTATGGTATATTTAAATTAGAAAATTATCAACATAATGTGTATTTTAATAATACAGGAGGTAAAAACAATGAAGAAATTCAAAAGAATTATCGCATCGCTGCTGTGCGTCACGCTTGTTTCCGTGCTCGCCGCGGCGCCCGTTTTTGCGCTGACCTTCCCGGACGTTGAAAATGACGCGTCCGTATCGTGGGCCAAAAGCGCGATCAACAGCATGACTGACAAAGGCTACATAAAGGGCTATGAGGACGGAACGTACAAGCCCCAGCAGGCGATCTCGAAAATCGAGGCGCTGCTGCTCATGTCGAGAATAATGGGCGTTGACGAGCAGGATTATGAAATGTCGGTCGACTGGGCAAACGCCGAGTATGAGACCACGGTCACGGCAATTAACTCGCAGTATCCCGACGAGCTCAGTTATCTTATGTATCTGAACGTTTTAAACCTCACCGATCTCAGGGACTACGCCTCAAGCGCCAACGCCAGCACCTCGCTTTTGAGATGGCAGGCGGCGTATCTTATGGTTAAGCTCACCGGCAGGGATAAAGACGCGCAGGCGCTTGAAATAAAAGATAAGTCGCTCTATTCCGACTTTGACAAGATCCCGGCGGAGGCTCAGAAATATGTGGTTTACGCAAGTAACGCAAACCTCATGAACGGCATGGGCAAGGACGATAACGGCAATGACTATTTCTCGCCCGACACCACGCTGACCCGCGCGCAGATGGCTGTCCTGCTCGACAGAGTGATCACTCTGCTCGCGAGAACGGCTACGCTCGGCACGGTCGAGAACATTGATTACAAGACCGGCGCTATCACCGTCGCCACAACCGACGGACGCTCGGAGGGCTGCGAGATCGACGATAACTCGGTGATCAAGTTCGAAGGCAAGGACGCGATGATCGACGATATCGAGATCGGCGACGAGATCATGGTCACCTTCACCAGCGACTCGCCGAGACTTGTTGAGGCGATAGCGGGCACAGGCGCGAGCACGAGCACGACGACCAAGGTTTACGGCGTTATCAGCAATCTCAGCTCGGCCAACGGACGCCAGCAGATCGTTATCAGAGACGCCGAGGACGACAGCAAAACGGCCACATACACCGCCGCCGCAAACTGCGCCTACACCGTTAAGGGCACCAAGGCGAGCTTCAACGACCTCAAGGTGGGCAACAACGTTGAGCTGGTTCTGACCGGCGACCAGGTCACATCCGTGACCGTCAACGAGAAGGAAACCACGGCCTCGGGTCTGTTCAGCGGAATTAACTCGAAAGACAATTCGGGTTCATATATCGTTCTCTATGACGAGAACGGCGGCAGCAGCACCGAATACGCGCTGTCGACCGGAAATATCAAGGTTACGCGCAACGGTGAGACGTCCAACATAAGGGATCTGGCGAAGAACGATCAGATCAAGCTGACCATGACCAACGGAAAGGTGACGGCCATCACGGCCACAAGCGAAACATCCGAGTATGTCGGCACTATCGAGGAGATCGTTCTCAGCAGCAAGCCCGAGATCACTATCAACATAGACGGAAGCCTCAGAACATACAGCTTGTCGACCGCCACAAAGGTAAAGGTCAACAACGCCGACGGCACGATCTATGACCTGCGCCCGGGCAACTCGGCCAGCATAGTCGCAGACGGAAACGTTCTGGCGTCGATCGAGGCAAGCTCGACCGGCTCTTACGGCAAGACGTCGATCTCAGGCAATGTCGAGAGCATAAACACCACGCTCAAGGTCATCACTATTCAGAACGAGAGCGGCGGAACCGACACGGTATATTACGAGAGCGGAACCACGTTCTTAAACTCAAACGGCAAATCCTCGTCTGTTAAGGACGTCAAGGCCGGAAGCAATATCAACGTTACGGGTTCAGACTCGACCGGATACTTCGTGGCGACAATAGTTATCGTCGGCTAAAAAGCAAAAAAATCATCGGCCCGTCCTTGGACGGGCCGATTTTTTATATCGCAATGTCTTTGTATTCCGAAACAACATATGTGTTTTTTCCGCTGTGCTTTGATTTATAAAGCAGGGTGTCGGCAGCTTTGTAGAGCTGCTCGTAAAGCGGGCGGACGCTTTCGCGGCCCACTATCACGATCCCCATGCTGACGCCCAGGCGCGTGCCGAAGGCCTCGTTTAAAACGCCGCAGATCTTCAGCACGTTTTCAGCCTTCTGCCTAATAACGCTCTCGTCGCCGATGTTTCTGAGCAGGACGAAAAACTCGTCGCCCCCGATGCGGCTCACAATATCATCCGAGCGGAACGCCCGCTTGAGCTCGCGTCCGAACGCGGCGAGCACCTTGTCGCCCTGCATGTGGCCGAAAACATCGTTGACCGCCTTGAAATCGTCAAGGTCGAGCATTATCGCCGTGTAATCCTCCTCGGCCCCCGCGGAGCGCATGTAGCTCAGACAGTTATACTCGCCCGAACGCTTGTTGAGCAACGACGTCAGCGTGTCGGTGCTGCTGAGCTCATAGAGCTCCTTCTGCGCGGCGAAATCCCTCATGCGCATGTAATAGACAAAATACGAGGTCAGCCACGACAACAAAATCGAGGTCAGCGCCGTCACCGCGTCGAGAGATGCCGGAACGGGCGGCTTGAACCTGTAGGCGAGCAGCACAAACAGCAGGCTCATCACTGCCGTCAGAATATCCATGACCACGGGCCGAACCACAAACACCGTCGGCAGCATTATGATCAGCAGCGAGAAAAATATCTCGGGGTTGTCGGGCTGCGGGAAAACGCTGATTATTATCGTTCCGCTGAGAACCAGCACGCACATCAGCATGCACATCGACCGCACAAAGGCGGCGCTTATATTCTTCCTTCCGAGCGCGAAGGCCGCGAACAAAATGAACACGGCGAAAATCGGATAAAACACAAAATAGACCGGCTGCGGCCTCCAGCCCTTTATTATAACCGGCGACAGCAGGATAAGAACCGTGGTAAGCGCCGTTCCCGCGAGCGCGGAGAAAAGCATGTAATAAAGATTGGTCCTTGTTTTGCTTTCAGCGTAGGCTCTGAAATGCTCCGAGCGCATTTTAAAGCCCTCTTTCAAATCTTTTATCAAATAATTTATTTTACGCATATTTTTACACCCCTGCGGCGGATATGCCGCTCTTCTATTTTAATCGGTTTTGGGCTTAAAGTCAAGAATTTTTTGGTATTGCAAATTTAAACAAATTATGTTATAATAAATAAAGGTATGTATAAATTTTGGCAAGGAGCGTTAAACATGAGAGAAACGATTGATATTTTAGGCGTGAAGATAGACAGGATAACAGCGGCCTACGCTCTTAAAAAGGCGGAGCAAATGGTCCGCAAGCCCGGGCTTTCGATGATCTTCACTCCCAATCCGGAAATTGTTATGGCGGCGTATGAGGATCAGGGGTTTAAAGAGATACTCAACTCCGCCGATATGTGCACTCCGGACGGCATAGGCGTTGTGTACGCGGCTAAAATGCTCGGCACTCCGGTGCCCGAGCGGGTCCCGGGCTTTGATCTGACCTGCGGTCTGCTTGAGAGCGTGCGCAAAACAGGCGAGGGCGTGTTCCTGTTCGGAGCGAAGCCCGGAGTGGCCGAGCTGGCTGCCGACAACCTCAGGGACAAATATCCGGGCCTTATTATTTCGGGCATTCACGACGGATATTTTTCGGACGATGAAAACGACGAAATAATCGCCCAAATCAACGACTCGGGCGCGAAGCTGCTTCTGGTGTGCCTCGGCGCGCCGAAGCAGGAGAAATGGATATACGAGAACCGCGATAAGCTGACGGGCGTCAACCTCTGCATGGGCGTGGGCGGCGCTCTCGACGTGTTCGCGGGCGTGGTCAAACGCGCGCCCGACGTGTTCATAAAGCTCAACCTCGAGTGGCTGTACAGATTTTGCAAAAATCCCAGCAGGCTTGGCAGGTTCGCCACTCTGCCCAGGTTTATGCTGACGGTCAAAAAGAATGATAAAAAACGGTAATTGATAATTATTCCGCGCCGCGCGCGGATAAGATAAAAAGGAGAAAGGGTTGTTTTAATATGTTGTATTTGTTTTTAGCGGACGGATTTGAGGAGACCGAGGCGATCGCCACGCTTGACGTGCTTCGCCGCGGCGGCGTTGAGACGAAAACGGTCGGCGTCGGCGGCGAGTATATTCTCGGCGCGCACGGCGTGACCGTGAAAGCGGACGCTTCCGAAGCGGACCTTAATAATATCGACGGAGTTATCCTGCCCGGCGGAATGCCCGGCACACTGAACCTTCAGCGGGACGAGGGCGTGAACCGCGCCATAAAATATTGTATGGACAACGGAAAGCTGGTCGCCGCGATCTGCGCCGCTCCGATGATAATCGGAGAGCTCGGATATCTTGACGGCAAAAAGGCCGTGTGCTTCCCCGGCTTTGAGGACAGCCTCGACGGCGCCGAGATCATGAGCGACGGAGTCGTGAGCGACGGGAACGTCATAACCGCCATGGGCGCCGGAAAGGCGCTGGAGTTCGGCGCCGCGATCGCGGATTATTTCGGCGTTGACGGCGAGAAAATAATAAAAAAGATGATGATATGACGGATAAACAGTTTAGGCGGGAAGCCCTGAAAAAGCTGAGAGACGGCCTGAGCGGGGCCGAGCTTGCCGAAAAAAGCGAAAAAATCGCCGGGTTCCTGTTCGGCACCGAGGCGTTTCGGCGCGCTAAAACCGTTATGACCTACGTCTCAATCGGCAGCGAGCCGCGAACCGACGCTGTGCTCGACATGATCTTGAAAAGTGGAAAGACCGCCGCGGTCCCTGTCTGCGAAAAAGACTTTGAGCTGACCGCGCGGACAATAAGCTCCGCCGCGGACCTGAGCCCCGGCGCCTACGGAATACCCGAGCCGGGCGGCGCCCCGATCCTCGATAAGGACAAAATCGATCTTGTGATCGTCCCGGGCCTGGGCTTTGACAAAAACGGCTTCAGAATAGGCTACGGAAAGGGATATTACGACAGGTTTCTGAGCGATTTCCGCGGCGTCTCTGCGGGGCTGTGCTTTGACGTCTGTTTTTCGGACGCGATAGCGCGCGATGACCGCGACATTCCCGTCAAAATGGTTATCACCGAGTCGGGCGTTCGGTTTACGGGGTAAGCGCCCGGCATTGACATAACAGCATTATAATTACGGAGGGTGCGAAAATGGACAACAACATTAAATCCATTGAGGAGTTAGAGGCCAGAAAGGCCGCCAGGCAGGCCGCGAAGACCCTTAAGAAAAAACGGAAAAAAAGGTTAAAGAGAATAATCATATGGTCGCTCGTCGCGGTTATACTTGTCTCGCTGATCAGCTTCGTTTTGTATCAGATATACAGCGACATGAACGGCGTGGGCGGCGACGACAAGCTTTATGTGATCGACGTGCCCGCAGGCGCGGGCGCTTCAACGGTGTCAAACCTTCTGGCCAACCGCGGAATAATCAAATACGCGCCGCTGTTCAGGCTGTACGCCGGCAACCGGTACATGTTCCAGCAGGGACGGCACTCGGTCTCCTCGTCAATGACGTACAAGGAGCTGCTTGACACCTTCGCCAGCTATGCCGACGGCGGAGTGGGCGATCAGGTCGAAGTGGTTATCCCCGAGGGAAGCGAGCTGCACCAGATAGCGGCGATCCTCGAGGAAAAAGGGCTTGTGACGGAATACGACTTTATGAACGAGGTGAATTACGGCCAGTTTGACTACGGCTTTGTCAACGCGATCCCCAGAACGGAAAACCGGCTTGAGGGCTATATTTATCCGGCCACATATCAGATATTCCCGGGGACGTCGCCCCACGACATCGTGACCATGCTGCTTGACGCGTTCAACTCAAAGGTCATGCCGGTCTATAACGCCAGCAACACCACCGACACGATAGATTATGTCGTGACAATGGCGTCGGTCATCGAGCGTGAAGCCGCCTCCGAGGAGGAGATGCCGATCGTTTCATCGGTGTTCAACAACAGGCTTTACGAGGGACGCAAACTTGAGTCGTGCGCCACCGTCCAGTATATCCTGGGCGAGCGCAAGCCCGTGCTCAGCGAGGAGGACACCGAGATCGACTCGCCATACAACACTTACCGGAACAAAGGTCTGCCGTTCGGCCCCATTTGCTCGCCGGGCCTCGCGGCGATACGCGCGGCGCTCTATCCCGAGCAGACGCCGTATATGTATTTTGTGGCCGCCGCTGACGGCTCCAGAAATTACTTCTCCGAGACCTACGCGCAGCACCAGGAAAAGGTGCGCCAGATCCAAAACGGCGAGCCCGTGACAGAGACGACTCCCGCTCCGACGGGGTCCGACGAAGACTGACAAACGGAGATGAGCAAATCCCGCCATGATTGACGACAGTATTAACCATGAGTATATAATCCGGTATATCCGGGATATTCTCCCGAAAAGCGAAGGGCTTTTAAAGGAGCTTGAGGAGTTCGCCGAGGCGAACGAGGTCCCGATCTCCCAGCCAGAGACAATAAAGCTGCTTGAGACTCTTATCCGACTGAGCGGCGCTAGGAACATTCTTGAGGTCGGCTCGGCGATCGGATATTCGGCGGTCAGGATGGCCGGAGTCCGCGGGAATATAAGGATCGACACGATCGAGATCAACCCCGAGGCTGCGGCTTACGCCAAAAGGGTGTTTGAGCGCGCGGGTTTGAGCGGCAGGATAACCCTTCACGAGGGGAACGCCGCCGAGGTTCTGCCGCGCCTCCGAGACGAGGGCAGACAATTTGACATGATATTTATCGACGCGTCGAAGGCGCAGTACAACAACTTTTTTGAGCCGTGCTTTGAGATGCTCGGCCCCGGCGGTCTGCTGATCTCGGACAATATCCTGTATAAGGGCATGACCGCCACCGACGAGCTGGTGCTTCACCGCAAGCGCACGATAGTAAAGCGGCTGAGGGAGTATGTCGAGATGCTGAACGGCCACAGCGGGCTTGACACCGCAGTGGTACCGATAGGCGACGGCGTGGCGCTCAGCGTGAAAAAACCTTAAAATACACTAAAATGAACGGAGCATAACAATGCTGGAAAAAACCCGGGGCGTCAGAGACGCCATACGCAACATAGATTTTCTGCTGATTATTTTAACGATACTGGCGGCGGTTTTCGGAATAGTTATGATTTCGAGCGCCGGCGGCGATAACGCCGCGAGGTACGTCATCGTCCAGAGCGCGGCGCTCGTTCTGGGCATTATCGGCGTCGTCATAATCAGTATACTTGATTATGACTATCTGGCGAGGCTCTCGAAATATATCTACATCGCCTGCGTCGCGCTTCTGGTCCTGGTGCTCATTCCGGGAATCGGCTCGGTGCAGAACGGCGCGCGTAGCTGGTTCAACTTAGGCCCGGTGAGCCTGCAGCCCGCCGAGATCGTCAAGGTGGGCTTTGTCATAACGTTTTCAAAGCACCTGAGCGACGTGGGCAGCGGCCTCAACAAGCCGAAAAATCTGTGGAAGGTGCTGCTTCACCCCGCGATTTTATGCTTTCTCATGCTGCTTCAGCCCGACTTCGGAACTGTCGTGGTTTTTGTGATGATGGCGGCGGCCATGCTGTTCATGGCAAAGCTCAACTGGAAGTATATTTTGGGCGCCGTCCTGGCCTTCGCGGCCATGTGCCCGATCGCGTGGTTCTTTCTGCTTAAGCCCTACCAAAAGGACAGAATTATCGCTCTGCTCAACCCCGACCTTGACCCCACCGGCAGCGGCTATCACGTTATCCGCTCGCGCATAGCTGTGGGCAGCGGCAAACTGACCGGCATGGGCCTCTACAACGGCTCCAGCCGATACAGCAATCTGCTCCCCGAGCGGCACACCGATTTTATTTACTCGATCGTGTGCGAGGAGCTCGGCATGATCGGCGCGGTGGCCGTTATCGTGCTGCTGACCGCGATAATTCTGCGGTGCCTCTATATCGGGCTCAACGCCCGCAACAGCGAGGGGCTTTATATCTGCACCGGAGTCGCGGCAATGCTGGCCTTCCAGGCCTTTGAAAATATAGGCATGTGCATAGGGATTTTCCCCGTGACCGGCATCACGCTCCCGTTTTTCAGCTACGGAGGCTCGTCGCTGATGACCAATATGCTCGCCATAGGTCTCGTTCTGAACGTGCGGTACCGATACAAACGAATTAATTTTTAATAAAAAACGAGTGACTGCGGTGTCACTCGTTTTTTATTATCCCCTCTCCGTCTTTCCGCCTTACGGCGGAAATCCACCTCTCCCGAGGGAGAGGCAGACAGGCGACATAAATATGGACGTATCCCTAGAACCTAGTTCCTATTCCCTAATTCCTATGTTGACTTTACAATTGTTTTGAGGTATAATATAAACACGGGAAGTGATAAGATTGGATAACAAAAAAATCATAAAACGAAATGTCAAAGACAGCGTGTTTACGAATTTGTTCCAGGACACAAAATATATTGTGGAGCTTTATAAAGCTCTGCACCCCGAGGCCGACTATGTGACCGAGGATATGATCGAGATAGTAACGCTCAAAAATATCCTGACCGACAGCCTGTATAACGATCTCGGCTTTATGCTCGACAAAAGGCTGATCGTTCTGGTCGAGGCGCAGTCCACATGGACGGTGAATATAATAATCCGCGGCCTTATGTACCTTGTGCAGACCTATCAGGACTATATCGAGAAAGAGGAGCTGAATATATACAGCTCAAAGAAGCTTGCGATACCGAAGCCGGAGCTTTATGTGATCTACACGGGCGACAAAAAGGTAGAGGAAAAAGAGATCAGCCTGAGCGAGGAATACTTCGGCGGCGACGCGACAGCGCTTGATGTTAGAGTAAAAGTAATCACCGAAAGCCGCGAGGGAGACATAATCAATCAATACGTTATGTTCACGCATATCTTAAACGAGCAGGTAAAAACCCACGGCAGAACCAAAAAGGCGATAGACGAAACGATAAGAATATGCAAAGACAGGAATATCTTAAAAGAATACCTGTCCCGACACGAAAGCGAGGTGCATGATATAATGTTTTCACTGTATGACGATGAGCAGATATTCAACGCCGCAATGAGAGAGCACGCAAAAACAGCCCGTGCCGAAGGTATAAAAGAAGGCCGAATGGAAGGCCGTATGGAAGGGATAGACGCTATGATAGCGAACTTGAAGAACATGGGCGTGAGTGAGGAAATGCTGCGCAATGCGGCTAATATGTCGCAGTCGCAGCGCTCCTAATCGCTATTCACTAATTACTAATCACTATGTTGGGGTGCATGATATAATGTTTTCCTTATATGATGATGAGCAGATACAAAAAGCAATGATGAGAGAAGCACACAAAGAAGGCATAAGAGAAGGCGAAACAAAAGGCCGAATGGAAGGCATAAAAGAAGGCGAAATTGGATCAATGTCAATAAAGTAGACAGAAAAAAGCGAAGAATTATACACACATAAACATCGCCTCTTTCTGATTTGGTGTCAAACCGCCATTATGAGAGTGCGGTCTGACAGAATTGTAGAATCCATTTATGTAAGTGAACAAGCTTTGTTTAAGTTCCGTAATGCTACGATATGTTCTTCTGTCGGTTTCCTCTTTCTTCAAGTATTTGAAGAAGCACTCCATAACAGCGTTGTCATAAGGGTGTCCTTTTGCGGAAAATGACTGCACAATATTCATTGTATCAAGATACTGCCTGAAAGCCGCAGAGGTAAATTGGGAGCCTCTGTCGGTATGAAATATCAGACCGGCATGCGTATCTCTTGAAGCCAAAGCCAAATTAAGCGTATCTATAGCCAGTTGTGTATCAATATGATTAGACACCTTGTAGGCGATAACCTTTCTTGAGTACAGATC
>CANQKC010000022.1 GCA_947624305.1 uncultured Monoglobus sp.
GCGAGGGAATATAAATCGCAGAAAATGCCGAGATCGCCGATCAGCGGCATATTGAAGCGCAATATGTATGATCTTAAAAATCTCACTGAATTTCTGCACTTTTTCCTTGCTTTGATCAATGTTACAACTTTGTTAATAAATTAGATTGACGTGTTAATCTCTCAAAAATTATTGACAAAAAAATCACGTTTTGCTATAATTATTTTCGGTATGTTTAAAATTTATTGAAAATTATATTTTTTAGCGAAAAGAGTGATATTTATGGAAATTACCAAAGAAATGGTCGCGTATGTCGCGGAGCTTTCGCGGCTCAAGCTGAGCGATGAGGAGGCCGAGACCGCCCGCAAGGGTCTGGGTGAGATCATCGGTTATATGGACGTTCTGAACAATATCGACACCGAGGACGTCGAGCCGATGTCCCACGCGTTCGCCGTGAAGAACGTTATGCGCGACGATGTTGTGCGCCCGAGCCACGACAGGGCCGAGCTGCTCGCCAACGCGCCCAAGGCGGACGACGAGGCGATCATAGTTCCGAGAACGGTCGAATAGCCCGAACTTGATTTTAACCCGAACAGAAAGGAAGAATAATATGAACATTACCGAAATGACCGCCCTTGAGCTGGGCGCGAAGATCAAGAGCGGCGAGATAAAGGCGCCCGACGCGGCCCGCGCCGTGCTTGATGAGATAAAAAAGAAGGATCCGTATTATAGCGGCGGAATAAACGCCTATATCGTGACGCTTGAAAACGAGGCGATAAAGCGCGCCGAGGAGGTTCAGGCGATGATCGACGCGGGCGAGCTTGAGGACTCGCCTCTGGCGGGCGTTCCGATCGCTATAAAGGACAACATCTGCACAAAGGGCGTGAAAACGACCTGCGCATCAAAAATACTGGGCGATTTCAAGTCGCCCTACAACGCCACTGTAATTGAAAAGCTGAACGCCGCGGGTGCGGTTATCATAGGCAAGCTCAACATGGACGAGTTCGCGATGGGCAGCACCGGCGAGACCTCGTTCTACGGCGAAACAAAAAATCCGTGGAACCATGAGCGCGTGACCGGCGGCTCGTCAAGCGGAGCGGCGGCGGCTGTGGCCGCATGCGAGGCGCCGTGCGCGCTGGGCTCCGACACGGGCGGCAGCATAAGGCAGCCCGCCTCGTTCTGCGGCGTCACAGGCATGAAGCCGACCTACGGCGCGGTATCGCGCTACGGACTGATAGCCTACGCCTCGTCTCTCGACCAGATCGGCCCGATCGCCAAGGACGCGGCTGACTGCGCCGCCATTCTTGACATAATCTGCGGCAAGGACGAGATGGACGGCACGTCTCTTGACGTTGAGCACAAGAGCTATCTCGACAGCCTCAGCGGCGACGTTTCGGGCCTTAAGATAGGCATCCCCGGGCAGTGCTTCGGCGACGGCTTAAACGCCGACGTCAAAGCCGCGGTTCTGGGTGTCGCGGAGACGCTCAAATCAAAGGGCGCCGAGACCGAGGAGTTTGACATGCCCCTTATCGACTACGCTGTTCCGACGTATTATATAATCGCGGCTGCCGAGGCGAGTTCCAACCTCTCAAGGTTCGACGGCGTGAAGTACGGATTTCGCGCCGACGGTTTTGAGGACCTGACCGATCTTTACATGAAGACCCGCAGCGAGGGCTTCGGCGAGGAGGTCAAGCGCAGGATCATGCTCGGAACCTTCGCGCTGTCCACCGGATATTATGACGCGTACTACAAAAAGGCGCTCCAGGTCAAGGCGCTTATCAAAAAAGCCTTTGACGAGGCATATGAGAAATATGACATTATTCTTTTCCCCGCGGCTCCAACGACCGCGCCGAAAATGGGCGAGAGTCTTTCCGACCCGCTGAAGATGTATCTGTCGGATATTTACACCGTTTCGGTCAACCTTGCGGGTCTGCCGGGAATTTCGGTTCCCTGCGGCTTTGACAAGGACGGAATGCCGATAGGGGCGCAGCTTGTCGGCGCGCCGCTCGGCGACAGCGTGATACTGAACGCCGCGTTCGCGTATCAGCAGCTTACCGATCATCACAAAAAACCGGCCGAGAAGTTCGGAAAGGAGGTGGAGTAATATGGCATGGGAAACAGTAATGGGTCTTGAGGTCCATGTTGAGCTCGCGACCAAATCAAAAATATTCTGCTCGTGCACGACCGAGTTCGGAGGCGAGCCGAACACGCACTGCTGCCCGGTCTGCACGGGAATGCCGGGCACTCTGCCCGTTGTCAACCGTCAGGTGGTCAACTACGCGATGAAGGCGGGTATCGCGCTGAACTGCGACATCACCCGCTACAACAAATTTGACAGAAAGAATTATTTCTATCCCGACCTTCCCAAGGCGTACCAGATATCGCAGCTCTATCTGCCGATCTGCCGGAACGGCAGGGTTCCGATCGAGACCGAGAGCGGCCTCAAAAAGGATATAAGAATACACGAGATACACATGGAGGAGGACGCCGGAAAGCTGATCCACGACGAGTTCAACGATGAGACCAAGTGCGACTACAACCGCTGCGGCGTGCCCCTTATCGAGATAGTCAGCGAACCCGACTTCCGCAGCGCGGAGGAGGTCATCGCGTATCTGACAAAGCTCAAGTCGACGCTTGAATATCTCGGCGTTTCCGACTGCAAGATGCAGGAGGGCTCTATGCGCGCCGACGTCAATCTGTCGGTAAGGCAGGCGGGAGCCGAGGAGTTCGGAACCAGAACCGAGATGAAGAACCTGAACTCGTTCAAGGCGATCGCCAAGGCGATAAATTTTGAGGCGAAGCGCCAGATCGACGTGATCGAGCGCGGCGGCAAGGTGATCCAGGAGACCCGCCGCTGGGACGACAACAAGGACAAAAGCTACGCCATGCGCAGCAAGGAGAACGCGCAGGATTACAGATATTTCCCGGAGCCCGATTTGCCGCCGATCGAGATAGACGATCAGTGGTACAACTCGGTAAAAGACAGCCTGCCCGAACTGGCAGAGGCCAAAAAACAGCGTTATATCAGCGAGCTCGGCCTTCCCGAATACGACGCGAACATGATAACAGGCCAGAAGGCGCTTGCCGACTTCTTTGAGGAAACCACCGCGCTCTGCGGCAACCCCAAGGAGGTCTCAAACTGGATCATGGGCGAGCTCATGCGCAAGTTGGGCGACGAGGGTATCGAGGCGAAAGACATGAAGCTGACGCCGAAGGCGCTCTCGACCCTGATCGGGCTGGTGGAGAAAAAGACGATCAACCGCAACAAGGCCAAGGAGATATTCGCGATCGCGTTCAACGAGGATCTGGACGTTGAGAAGTACGTCAAAGACAATAACCTCGAGCAGGTGAGCGACGAGGGATTGGTGCTTGAGATCGTAAAAAATGTGATCGCGGCCAATTCCAAGGCGGTTGACGATTATAACTCGGGCAACAAAAAGGCGATAGGCTTCCTTATGGGACAGTGCATGAAGGAGCTCAAAGGCAAAGGCAACCCCGGCGTTGTGAATAAGCTTTTAAATCAGGAGCTGAATAAATAAGCCCTAATTTAGCCTCGCCCCTTGGGGAGAGGTGCCCGCTTGCGGGCGGAGAGGGGTTAACATAGGTACTAGAAATTAGTAACTAGGAACTGGGAACCCCTCTCAGTCACCTTCGGTGACAGCTCTCCCCAAGGGGAGAGCCTGACGGGCGGATAATATCCGCCCCTACAAACGCCGATGATGTAACGGATCGTCGCGAGCCGTCCGAATTTCGCCAAACCTGTAGGGGCGGCAATCTGCCGCCCGCCGGCCTCGCCCTCCTTTAGGAGGGAGAGGTGGATTTTCGCCGAAGGCGAAAAGACGGAGAGGGAGGACTATTATTCACTACGCCTACACCTCATCCGGCTTTTTGCCCGAACGGGCAAAAACCCACCTTCCCCTCAAGGGGAAGGCAGAAAGAGGCTTCCCCTTGAGGGGAAGCTGTCAGACGGAGTCTGACTGATGAGGTGTCTAATCACTACGTTGAAAGGAAAATTAAAATCAAATGCTGAACAAAACGTATGTTGTATTCGATTTGGAAACGGTCTGCACCGGGCCGGACGACAAGGAGCTCCTTGAGATCGGCGCGGTGAAGCTCAGGAACAAAAAAATAACCGACAGCTATCAGCAGCTTATAAATCCCGGATACGGCATACCCCAGATAATCCGCGAGCTCACCGGAATAACCGACGATATGGTAAAGGATATGCCGACGTCCCGCGCGGCGCTCAGGGATTTTAAAAAATTCTGCGGCGCTGCGGTTTTAGTGGGGCACGATGTGGCATATGATTTAAAATACCTTAACACCGTGGCGAAAAAATATCGGATGAAGTTCAAAAACGACACCCGCGACACGCTCAAAATGTCTCAGGAGCGGTTCCCGGAGGAAACCAAGCACAACCTGAAAATTCTGTGCGAGCGCCTCGGAGTCGAGCATGAGCATCCACACAGGGCGCTTGACGACGCCCGCGCAACCGCGTCGTGTTTTTTGAAGATGTGCGAAATGAAGCCGAAGCCGGTCAAAAAGCGGAAGGACAGCGAAAACAAAAAGACAAAAACCGAAAATAAATGATCGATCAGGAGGAAACAGAGTTATGTGGTACGAAAAAAGCGTGTTTTATCAGATATATCCGATAGGGTTTTGCGGCGCTCCGACCTCGAACGACGGAGTTTACCAAAACAGAATAAAAAAGGTCATAGACTGGATCCCGCACATCAAGGAAACCGGCTGTGACGCGGTGTATTTCTCGCCGATATTCGATTCGGACAATCACGGATACGACACCAGAGACTATAAGAATATAGACTGCCGTCTGGGAAACAACGAGGACTTCAAAGAGGTCTGCCGCGCCCTTCACGAAAACGGCATAAAGGTCGTGCTTGACGGCGTGTTCAATCACGTCGGACGCGGCTTCTGGGCGTTTAAGGACGTGCAGGAGAAGAAGTGGGACTCGCCGTATAAGGACTGGTTCCACATCAGCTTTGACGGCAACAGCAATTATAACGACGGCTTCTGGTACGAGGGCTGGGAGGGCCATTTTGAGCTCGTCAAGCTCAACCTCAGAAATCCCGCCGTTGTGAACTACCTTTTGGAGTGCGTCGATTTCTGGAAGAACGAGTTTGATATCGACGGCCTGCGCCTCGATGTGGCGTACTGCCTCGATCAGGACTTCCTCAGGACGCTTCGGAGCCACTGCAACTCGCTCAAGGAGGATTTCGTGCTTATCGGCGAGCTGCTCCACGGCGACTATAATCAGTTCGTCTCGGACGACAAGCTGCATAGCTGCACCAACTACGAGTGCTACAAGGGCCTGTATTCAAGCATGAACTCGCTCAATATGTTCGAGATCGTGCATTCGCTGCTCCGTCAGTTCGGCCCCGACAACTGGTGCCTCTACCGCGGCAAGCATCTGCTCTGCTTTGTTGACAACCACGATGTTACCCGCGTGGCCGACATACTCACCGACAAGAACCATCTGCCGCTTATCTACGGAGTGCTGTTCGGAATGCCGGGCGTGCCCTGCGTTTACTACGGCAGCGAGTGGGGAGCTCTGGGCAAGAAGCAGGACGGCGACCACGCCTTGAGGCCCTGCTTTGAAAAGCCCGAAACTAATGAATTGACGGCGTTCATCTCAAAGCTCGCCAAGGCTCACAAGGAGTCAAAGGCCTTGTGCTTCGGCAGCTTTAAGTCGGTAGTTCTCACCAACAAGCAGGCGATCTTCGAGCGCAGATGCGATGACGAGCGCGTGCTTGTCGCCGTGAATATCGAGAACGCTCCGTACACCGCCCATTTTGACGCGGGCTGCGGCACGGCGGTCGATCTTATCACCGGTGAGGCTCACGATTTCGGCGGCGGAAGCGAGCTCCCGCCGTACAGCGTGCAGTACTGGAAAATGGAGCGTTAAATAAAATTATCTATTTGAAAGGTTGATGTTTGTGAAGCGCGAAACCGAACAATTGGTCGAGTCGATCTTAAAAAGCTACGAAAGCTGCGACGGCATGAGCCGCGTTGACGAGGACAATATGATCAACAAGGACATCATCATCGAGGTGATCGAGCGTCTGCGCCGCATACTTTTCCCCGGTTATTTCGACAGCGGTAAGGTGCGTTCGGAATACATAACCTATTATGTGGGCGAGCAGCTTGAGTTCGTGCAGTATAATCTGAACAAGCAGATAGCCCGCGCCCTCGGCAGCGGCGATCTGTGCGCCGACTGCCCCAAGTCCGCGCTGAACGAGAAGGCGGAAAAGATCACGGGCGCGTTTTTGAAAAAGATACCCGAAATACGCGAGTATTTATATACCGACGTTAAGGCTGCATTTAACGGTGACCCGGCGGCCTCGAGCACCGATGAGATCATATTCTCATACCCTGGCCTGTACGCCGTGACGGTGTACAGGATAGCGCATGAGCTGCAGCTTCTCAAGGTCCCGATGATCCCGAGGATCATGACCGAGCACGCCCACAGCCTCACCGGAATAGACATTCACCCCGGCGCGTCGATAGGCAAATATTTCTTTATCGACCATGGCACCGGAATAGTTGTGGGCGAGACCACCGAGATAGGCGACAACGTGAAGATCTATCAGGGCGTGACCCTCGGCGCGCTTTCCACCCGAAAGGGTCAGGAGCTGCGCGGCGTCAAGCGCCACCCCACGATAGGCAGCAACGTTACCATATATTCCGAAACAAGTATTTTGGGCGGCGAGACCGTGATAGGCGACGGCGCCACGATCGGCGGCAACGCGTTTATAGTAAGTTCCGTTCCCGCCGGGACGCGCGTCAGCGTCAAGACCCCCGAGCTTGAATACACGACCGGCTCGCAAGGCGGGCTCTGGGACTGAAAACCGAATAATAAAATTGAACGCGTACCGTCGATGATACGCGTTCTTTTTGATAACAAATTTTCTCGCGGCGGCATATAATAATTAAAAACATGAACGGAGGCTAGAGAATGATAATACATATTGTAAAGCCCGGCGAGACATATTCGTCGATCGCCGCGGAGTATAATATCCCGCTTGAAAATTTTCTCGCGGACAACGGAGTGACGGCCGGGTCGCGCGCGGTCGTGGGATTTGCCGCGGTGATATCCGAGCCCGATGTGACGCATACGGTGGCGGCGGGCGAGACTCTGTCGGAAATAGCGCGAAGATACGGAACGGATTTAAAGACGCTTTATCGGAACAACTACTTTTTGGGCGGCAGGCCGATCGTAAGGCAGGGCCAGACGCTGTTTATCAGCCTGAAGGACCAAAAGGGAAAGACCTTTGAAACCAACGGATACGCGTATCCGTTTATTTCGCTTGATCTGCTCAGAGAGCAGCTTCCGTACATGACCTATCAAACGCCGTTCACCTACGGCATAAGCGAGAGCGGAAGCTTGGTTCCGCTGGAAGGCGATGTTCCGATGATAAGCGAGGCGGATCGTTTGGGGGTCCTTTCGCTGATGCATCTTTCGACCCTTACCGAGTACGGAAATTTCAGCAGCGACCGCGCCTCGCTGATTTTCGGAAGCGAGACGCTTCAGAACCGTCTGCTTGATGAGATCGTCGCCAATATGCAAAGCAAGGGCTATTCGGGCCTCGATGTGGATTTTGAGTTCATAGACCCCGCCACCAAGGACGATTATGTGGAGTTTTTGACGCGGGCGCGCGAGAGTATCGCGCCGCTCGGCTATCCGCTGTTCTCGGCTCTCGCGCCGAAAACGAGCGACGACCAGCGCGGAACGCTTTATGAGGGCCACGACTACGCGGCGATCGGAGCGGCGGTTGACAAGGTGCTGCTTATGACCTACGAGTGGGGCTATACATACAGCGCGCCGATGGCGGTGGCGCCGATCAATTCGGTGGAGCGCGTTGTGCGCTACGGCCTGAGCCGCATCCCGGCGGATAAGATCTACATGGGAGTCCCTACCTACGGTTATGACTGGCCGCTGCCCTATGAGAAGGGCATAACCCGCGCGGACTCACTCTCGCCCGTTCGGGCGGTGGAGCTTGCCGAGCGGTACGGAGCCGAGATAAGCTATGACGAGACGGCGCAGACGCCGTGGTTCAGATACAGAACTCCCGAGGGCGCGCTCCACGAGGTCTGGTTCGAGGACGCCCGCAGCATAACCGCGAAGCTTGATCTTGCCGCCCGATATAACCTGTCGGGATTGGGCTACTGGAGCCTCGATCGAAAATTTCCGCAAAATCTTGTGACGCTCAACGCGGGCTACGGAATAAAATAAAAGCCCGTCCGCGGACGGTTCCGTAAATTAAAACGGATAGAGGAATATCGCCCCTATCCGTTTTTTTACGAATTATTCGCAGATGCCTATATCTATAACCGTGATTTTGCCGCAGTTTTCGAGCGCCGAAACGTGCGCCCGCTTGAGGTACTGCACGGCGATCGTGTGGTCGGCCTTGATCGCACCCTCGGCGGGGTCGCCGTCATCGGGAACGCCGCTCGGAATATCGACCGCGAATTTCACCGCGTCGCTGTCGTTTATTATGTCAAACAGCGGCCTCACATCTTCTCTGATCCCGCCGTGAAAGCCGGTGCCGTACACGCAGTCGACTATCACCTCGCAGCCGTAGATGACCGCCGCGCTGAGGCTCGGGTCAAATTTGACTATCTCAATACCCATGTCTTTCGCGAGCTCAAAATTCCGCGCCGCGTCGGGAGTTTTGGGCTTTCCGCAAGCCATCATAATGATCGGTGTGCCGCCGAGTTCTTTTATGCAGCGCGCGGCTACATAGCCGTCGCCGCCGTTGTTGCCCGTGCCGACGCAGATCAGGCACAGCTTGGTTCCAAAATCCTTGGTGTTTTCCTTTATGTATTCCGCGGCTTTCCGCCCCGCGTTTTCCATCATGTCATAGTATGACATGCCGCGCTCGTTTGCGCGGCGCTCTATCTCTTTCATTTCGGCAGCAGTAACGATCTGCATGGCTAATCCTCCACCTCGATTGCCGCAAGCCGCTGAATGGCGCGCGGCAGCGCGTCCTTTGAATTTTTCCACGGCTCGTCCTTAAAGCGGTAGTCGAACTTCCGGATGAACCAGTCCACGTCCTCCTGAAGCGCGTCGAGCTGCTTCATCTCAAGCGGCGCGATAATCGATAGGAACTCGGCGTACGCGGCGTCGCTCAGGCGGTTTTTGCCTTCTCTAAGCAGCATTTCAAGATGCTCGAGGCAAAAGCCCTTTGAGTTCTTTATTTTCTCGATAAACTCGGGCTCCTTTTTCCAAAGGTGGAAGAAGGTGCCGATATAGCTTTTCATTCTGCTCTCCATGCGGTTGCAGGCGTAGCACGAGCCTTCGAGCCCCGCGAGGTATTCCTGCGCGGGCGATCCGCCCTCGTCCGCCTTTTTGAACAGGCCTTTTTTCGCGGGCTTCTGCGCGGCCTCGCGGTCAAGCAGGCTTTTGAGCTCTTCGCGCACATGTTTCAGGTGCGTGCTTGTCATAAGCGCCACGCCGAGGCGGTTCTGCTCGCCGTACATTTGCTCGTAATGTTTTTTGCAAAAGCCGAGCTTGTCGGTCTCGCCGCGTATATCCTCCTCCATATAGGACGGGCCGAGGATGTAGTTGAGTATATCAGCCTCGAGCTTTTTGTTGAGCGTGCAGAAAAGGCACTCGCCGTCCTGTTCAAGCGCCTCGTTCACCGGTATGGTGTACAATTCCTCTTTCATTTTGTCATCTCCCATTCATTGTTCAGATATTGTCTGCGCGGCCGGCGCGCCGTGTCCGATCGGCTGCTGCCTAAAAATTAATTATGTTAAGTCCCTCAAGCAGGATCTTAAGCCCGATCAATATGAGTATAATTCCGCCGGCGACCTCGGCTTTGGTCTTGAACTTCATGCCGAAGCGGTTCCCGATCATAACGCCGACGATCGAAAGCAAAAACGTGATAATTCCGATAGCCGAGGCGGAGGGGATAATGCTCACCTCAAGGAAGGCGAACGAGACTCCGACGGCCAGAGCGTCGATGCTGGTGGCGACCGCCAGCATGGTTATCTCTTTAAAGTCATAGACGATCGCGCTGTCGTCGGCTCCGTCCTCATGCAGCGCGTCCCACACCATTTTGCCGCCGATAAACGTCAGCAGAACAAAGGCGATCCAGTGGTCAACGCTGTTGATATAGCTTTCAAACTGCCGTCCGGCAAGCCAACCGATCGTTGGCATCGCGGCCTGGAAAAATCCGAAAAAGAACGCGATTATAAGCGTGTATTTAAAATCCACCTTCCGCATCTTGAGCCCCTTGCAGACGGATACCGCGAACGCGTCCATTGCGAGCCCCACCGCGATCAGGAACACCTCGTAAAAACTCATAAAAAACCTCCAAAGTTTTGCGTCTTGATTATTATAACACTATATGCCCCGCAAATCAATATAATTTGGAAATTACCCCGAAGTTTTCTTACTTTTGCCGAGCGGGATATTGAGCAGCACGATCGCCGCGAAGATCATCAGTATTCCCGCCGCGTTTTTGGCCGTTAGGCTCTCGCCGAAAATAACGATCCCCGCCGCCGTGGCGATCATTGGCTCCGCGAAGGCCAGAACTGAGGCCTTGCCCGCGTCGATCTTTTCAAGGCCGTAGGTGTAGGAAATAAACGGCAGAAACGTCGAGATCACTCCGAGGCCCGCCGCGGTGAGCAGCGGCCCGTCAGAAAGTGCGCCGACGATGCCGCCGAGATCCGAAAACGGCAGCAGGCCCGCAGTCGCGACCGTGAAGGTGTAAAACACAGTGGTGAACGGCGAGTAGCGCTTCAGGGAGATCTTCCCGAATATGCTGTAAAGCGCGTAGCCTATTCCCGAACCAAGCCCCGTCATCAGCGCGAAAGGAGTTATGCCTCCGCCCGCGAACCCGCTTGCCGGAACGCAGCCCGCAAATGCCAAAGCCAGCGCGATCAGCTTTTGCACCGTGATTTTTTCCTTAAACAGCGCCGCCGAGATCAGCATGACGAAGCAGGGCGCGGTATACAGAAGAACCGAGGCCGCGGCGAGCGTCGTGCGCTCGATCGTCAGAAAATAGCACACGTTAAAGAAAACGATGCTCAAAAGCCCGCTGCCAAAAAATATCCAGATATCGCGGACGCGTATTTTAAGCAGCGAGCGGTCTTTAACAAGCAGGAAAATCCCCATCAGGACCGCGGTGATTATGTTGCGGACAAAGGTTATCTGAATGGGAGTGAGGCCCGCGGCCGCCAATGGCCGCGAAAAAACTCCGATAATTCCCCAGCCCGACGCCGCGGCGAGAATAAATATAACCGAAACCGCTTTTTTGTTTTTCATGATCTGCTCCTTTGCTGCGCCTCAAAGACGCGTTTTGCTCTTTACAGTATAACACAAACCCGTCGTATGTCAAATATTTTCGAGCCTTATCGCCGATAACAAAAAACAGAACAAATTGTTGGCAATAATTAGGTATATTTACGTTGACACCGCTTTTGAAATTAGTGTATAATTATTTTGATTAGTTCACAAGAAAGAGAGGCGGCGGCATATGGACATTAAGTCAAGCGACTTTAACGCCAACATGGAGAATTTTATCGAATTTATGAAAAGCCAGAACTCGCGCTGGAACAAGATACCATCGCGCTATTATGATATGTACAACGTGAAACGCGGGCTGAGGAACGCCGACGGCACGGGCGTGCTTGCGGGAATGACCTCGATAGGCGAGGTCCACGGATACGTTATGGATGAGGGCAACAAGGTGCCCGTCGAGGGAAAGCTGAGGTACAGGGGCATAGATATTGAGGACATCGTTGCCAACTGCCTTGCCGAGAAGCGCTGCGGCTTTGAGGAGGTCGCCTTCCTGCTGCTGTTCGGATTTCTGCCGAGCCGCTCGCTGCTTGAGCACTTTGAAAAAAATCTGGCCGATTTCAGGACGCTCCCCCCGGAGTTCACCGAGGATATGATATTAAAGGCGCCCAGCAAGAATATTATGAACAAGCTCGCGCGAAGCGTGCTGGCTCTGTATTCGTACGACGACAATCCCGACGATATATCGGTGCCCAACCTGCTGCGCCAGAGTCTGCTGCTTATAGCGAGGTTCCCGCTGCTTATTGCCAATTCCTACGCCTGCAAGCGGCATTATTTCGACAACCAGAGCCTTATCCTGCACAATCCTGTCCCCGAGTACAGCACGGCGGAAAATTTCCTGCACATGATAAGGCCCGACAACCAATTCACCCGTCTTGAGGCCGAGATTCTCGATCTCACGCTTATGCTTCAGGCGGAGCACGGAGGCGGAAACAACTCGGCCTTCGCTGTTCATGTGCTCTCGTCGACCGACACCGACACATATTCCGCGATCGCGGCGGCCGTCGGCTCGCTGAAGGGCCCCAAGCACGGCGGCGCGAACGACAAGATGCGCGTCCAGATGGACGAGATCAAAAACAACGTCAAAAACTGGAACGACAAGGACGAGATATATGAGTATCTGAAAAAAATCATGCTCAAGGAGGCCGGAGACGGCAAGGGTCTCATTTACGGCATGGGCCACGCGGTTTACACGATCTCCGATCCCCGCGCGGTCATCCTCAAAGAGCGCGCCGGAAAGCTGGCCGAGGCCATGGGCCATACTGACGAATTCAATCTGTACGCCTCGATAGAGGAGCTTGCGCCGATTGTATTTAAGGACGTCAAGGGCATTGACAAGCCCATGTGCGCGAATGTGGACTTTTATTCGGGCTTTGTTTATCAGATGCTGAGAATTCCGCGCGAGCTGTTCACGCCGATATTCGCGATGGCGAGAATTGTGGGCTGGTGCGCGCACAGGATAGAGGAGATAACCACCGGCAGCAGAATTATCCGCCCGGCCTACAAGAGCGCGGTCAAGCGCCTTGAATACATCCCGATCGACGAGAGACACGAGCCCTCACCCGAGGACATAGAACAGACCGCGTTTAACGACGGGATAAATATTAAAGGTAAAAAAACGCAATAATTTAAGAAATCACATGAAAATATTAAATAATTGAATATAATTGCCAATAACGGGATATAATAACAATTAAATAAATTTGAAATTATAATAAAATGCGAGTAGAATATCATTAGCACTCCCGATAAGAGAGTGCTAACAATATGATCAAATTCAAAAGGAGGCATATATTAATGAAAATCAAACCTTTGGCAGACAGAGTTGTCACAAAGATGGCGGAGGCTGAGGAGACCACGCAGAGCGGCATCATCTTAGCGGGCTCGGCAAAAGAGAAACCCCAGTTCGCGGAGGTTATCGCGGTCGGCCCCGGCGGCATGGTTGACGGCAAAGAGGTAAAAATGGAGCTCAAGGTCGGCGACAAGGTGATCATGAGCAAATACGCCGGCACCGAGGTCAAGCTTGACGGCGAGGAATACGTTATCATCAGTCAGAAGGACGTATTGGCGGTTGTTGAGTAATCGCGGATCAAAATTTAAAATTCAGGAGGTAATTTAATATGGCAAAGGAAATAAAATTCGGCGAGGACGCCAGAAAAGCGCTCCAAAGCGGCGTTGATCAGCTGGCGAATACCGTCAAGGTAACTCTCGGCCCCAAGGGCAGGAACGTTGTGCTTGACAAAAAGTACGGCGCGCCCCTTATCACAAACGACGGCGTGACTATCGCCAAGGATATCGAGCTTGAGGACGCGTTTGAGAACATGGGCGCTCAGCTCGTCAAAGAGGTTGCGACAAAGACCAACGACGTTGCCGGCGACGGCACGACCACAGCCACTCTGCTGGCTCAGGCTCTCGTGAGAGAGGGACTTAAGAACGTGACCGCGGGCGCGAACCCGATGATAGTCAAGAAGGGCATCTCAAAGGCCGTTGACGCGGCTGTTGACAAGATCATCGCGGGCAGCAAGGCGATCGACGGAAAGAACGACATCGCCCGCGTTGCCTCGATCTCGGCGGCAGACGAGACTGTCGGAACCCTTATCGCCGAGGCTATGGAAAAGGTTACAAGCAACGGCGTTATCACCGTTGAGGAGTCAAAGACGGCTGAGACATATTCCGAGGTTGTCGAGGGAATGCAGTTCGACAGAGGCTACATCACCCCGTACATGGTAACGGACACCGACAAAATGGAGGCTGTGATCGATGACGCCTACATTCTTATAACTGACAAAAAGATCTCAAATATCCAGGAGATCCTGCCCCTGCTCGAGCAGATCGTTCAGGCGGGCAAGAAGCTGATAATCATCGCCGAGGACGTTGAGGGCGAGGCTCTGTCCACTCTTATCGTGAACAAGCTGCGCGGCACATTCACCTGCGTCGCTGTAAAGGCTCCCGGCTTTGGCGACAGAAGAAAGGAAATGCTTCAGGACATCGCTATTCTGACCGGCGGCCAGGTTATCTCCGAGGAGCTCGGCCTTGACCTTAAAGAGACACAGATCGACCAGCTCGGTCAGGCGCGTCAGGTCAAGATAACAAAAGAGAACACCATAATCGTTGACGGTTTGGGTGACAAGGCTCAGATCGACGCCAGAATTCACCAGATCATGGCTCAGATCGAGGAAACCACATCCGAGTTTGACAAAGAGAAGCTTCAGGAGCGTCTCGCGAAGCTCAGCGGCGGCGTGGCTGTCATCAAGGTCGGCGCGGCCACCGAGGTTGAGATGAAGGAGAAGAAGCTCAGGATCGAGGACGCTTTGGCGGCCACGAGAGCCGCGGTTGAGGAAGGCATTGTCGCCGGCGGCGGCACGGCCTACATCAACGCTCTGCCCGCTATTGAGGCGCTTATGGAAGGCCTCGAGGGCGACGAGAAGACCGGCGCTCAGATCGTGCTCAACGCTCTTGAGGAGCCCGTGAGACAGATCGCCTACAACGCGGGCGTTGAGGGCAGCGTTATAGTCAACAAGATCAAGGACAGCAAGCCCGGAACAGGATATAACGCGCTCAGCGGCGAGTATCAGGATATGCTTGCCGAGGGTATCGTTGATCCCACCAAGGTTACAAGAAGCGCTCTGCAGAATGCGGCGAGCATAGCGGCTATGATCCTGACCACCGAGAGCGTGGTTGCCGACAAGCCCGACCCGGCTGCTGACGCGGCGGCTGCTGCGGCGATGGCCGGCGGCGGAGGGATGTACTAACGTAGGGATTAGTGATTAGAGAATAGAAACTACGCGGGGATGATTGAGTGGAAAATGCTCGGTTGTTCCCGCGTTTTTTGTTGATAGGAAAGCTCGGTGAGCTTTGCGGGAGCCCTGAATAAAAGATTAGAGAATAGAAACTACGCGGGGAAACTTAGGCGGAAAACGCTCGGTTGTCCCCGCGTTTTTTGTTGTATGTTAAAAATTGAATATATGGTATTGACAAATAATTACTTGTGTAGTATAATGTGATATAAAGACAGCGCGTCTGTAAATTATAAAATACGGACAAGCGGTTTCTTCCCAAACGTGATCCGCGTTCCCGCTGCGTGACACGGCGGCGGGCCGGCGGACATTTTCTGAAGAATACTATATCAGGAGGATTATATTATGAAAAAACTATGCTTGATCTTGGCTTTGACGATGCTTGCGGCATTGCTGCCGTGCGGCGCGTCCGCAGTCAATGGACTTGAAAAAAGCGATAACGGCTCTCAAGCCGTCGCGGCGGCGGAGAGGCTCCCCGCTTTCCCCGGCGCGGAGGGCGGCGGCATGTACGCCATGGGCGCGAGAGCGGCCTCGAGGCCCGAGATATATCATGTGACGACGCTCAAAGACTATGACAAAAACGCGGGTGAGAGGCCTATCCAAGGCTCTCTGCGCGATGCCGTCTCAAGTGGCAACAGAATAATCGTGTTTGACGTGGCGGGAAATATTGAGCTTAAAGCCCGCCTCAATATCAGCGGCGGCAACTTGACAATACTCGGTCAGACCGCACCGGGCGACGGAATTTGCGTCACGGGCTATGACACGCATATCAATTCAAGCAACGTAATACTGCGCTATCTGCGTTTTAGAATGGGTGACAGCAACGACGTTGAGGACGACTCTCTCGGCGGCCGAAATATAAATAACATGATAGTTGATCACTGCTCGATAAGCTGGAGCGTTGACGAGTGCGCTTCGTTCTACGACAACACAGATTTCACCATGCAGTGGTGCATAATATCCGAGAGTCTCAATAACTCTGTCCACGCGAAAGGCAGCCACGGCTACGGCGGCATCTGGGGCGGCGCGAACGCGAGCTTTCACCACAACCTTATGGCGCACCACAAGAGCAGGAACCCGAGGGCACCCGAGGGCGACTTTAAAATGCTTGTTGGTATAGACGACGGCGATTATGATATGTCACAGCAGCGTCAGCTTTCGGACTGGCGCAACAACGTCATATACAACTGGGGAAGCAACTCGGCATACGGCGGTCAGGCTGCCATGGCGGTAAATATAGTAAATTGTTATTACAAATCGGGCCCCGCGACCGGCAGCGGAGTTAAAAGCAAGATATACGAATTAAGCTCCACGGGCAACGACAAGACATTTGTCTGGAGCACAGATCTTTATCTTGACGGCAATCATGTTGAAGGCTATCCCGATGTTACCGAAAACAACGCGCTGGGCGTCACCAAGGACGCAACGGCTCAAAATTATTATGTCTGGACAAGCGGCCCGAGCGGCACAAGCAATAAAAATATTGAATACAGGCCGATCTCGGAGAGCGCGGACGCGCAGAATGTGCATTTTAAATATCAGAATGAATATCCCGTAACAACTCAGTCCGCAGAAGAAGCGTATGAGGAGGTTCTGGCAAAAGCCGGAGCGAGCTATTCGCGCGACTCGCTTGACGCGAGAGTGGTCGACGATGTGAGAAACGGCACGGCAAGCCACGGAACCAACGGAATAATCGACACGCCGTCGGACGCGGGCGGCCTTCCCGAACTTAAAGGTTATCCCGAGCCCGACAGCGACAAGGATGGACTTCCCGACAGATGGGAGGAGCAAAACGGCTCGGATGAAAACAGCGCGTCCGACGCGGCGGAAATCATGCCAAGCGGATATACGAGGATCGAGGAATACGCCAACGATTTGGCGGACGGAAGCTTTGTGAAAGAGGACACAAGACCCACCGCCACGCCCGAACCTACGCAAACACCCGAGCCTACGCCCACAGCGACTGCCGATCCGCTGTCGCTTATCAGATGGGAGATCGTGGATAACAAAACCGTGACAATAACGGGCCTGAGAGGAAGCAGAGTGCCGAGAGAACTGAACATACCGAGCGAGATCGAGGGTTTGCCAGTGACCGCAATAGGCAATTCGGCGTTTGAAAAAAAAGGCATTATGAAAGTGACCCTGCCCGACACCCTTGAGGTCATAGGAGACCGGGCGTTCTCTCAGTCCGGTTTGAGCGAGATAGAATTACCTAAAAATCTGAGGACGATCGACGCCAGCGCGTTCGCAATGTGCGGGTTCTCAAGAGTGGAGATCCCCGCGGGAGTGAGCGAGATAAAAGGTTCGTCATTTATGAGTTGCTATAATCTGAAAGAGATCATTGTGGACTCGGAAAATCAAACATTCCGCTCGGAGGACGGAGTTTTGTTCAGCAAGGACATGTCAACTCTTGTGTATTGTCCTACGGGCAGAAGCGGAGAATACAGAGTTCCCGAAAAGGTCGCGGGCATAGGCGAGGGCGCGTTTGCCTACTGCGGAGTGAACCCCGTGATCGTCTCGGCGGATGTAAAAGAGATAGGCGCAAACGCTTTTATCGGCTGCCCGAATCTTGAGAGCATATATCTGCCAAACGGTCTTTCCGAAATTATGCGCCGCGCGTTCATGAACTGCGCAAAACTAAAGGACGTATATTTCGACGGCACCGAGGATGAATGGAAGGTGATAACGATAAGCGAGGAGAACAATAATTATTTGATGTCTGCGGCAAAGCATTTTAAGGATGTTGATCCGACGCCCACAGCGACGCCCGCAGTGACAGCGACACCGACTCCCACGGAAACGCCGACACCGACAATAACGCCGACGCCGGCGCCCACAAACACTCCGCCGCCGACAAATACGCCCGCTCCGACAATTACGCCTACAACAGCGCCGACGGCAACGCCGTCAAGCAGGCCGGTCGAAACCTCGTGGAAAATACTCAGCGTTGATAAAGAGTTGGGCGAAGCGAAAATATCTATTCCCGACGGAACGCCGGAGGGAACGGCCTTCACGCTTATTATGGCGAAGTATAAAGACGATATTATGCTCGACTGCGTGATAGAAGGCTTCAAAACGGAGGCAGAGGGAGGAAGTGAATACACGGCAAAGCTTGGCCGGTTTATCACGGCGTCCGCTCCCGACGAGGATGTGAAGCTCATGCTGTGGGACGGAACCGACGGCATAAAACCCCTCGCCGAGCCAAAGGATCAAAGCGGTGATTAGCGAATAATTAACGGGAGCGCCTGCGGCGGCGGGCGCTCCTTTTTCTATGTTTATATATTAAATTTTTGTAATTTTTGAAAAAAATAAATATTTTTCTGTTTTTATGCTTGACATACAAAATTTTTTGTGTTATCATTATAATCTGTTTAAAGTGAGGTACTGTGCCGATTTTGCGGAAAATCAATGCTTGAGAGCGGGAATTAATCGCTTGAAAATCACGATTTTACGCGGGTTTATGACGTTTTTTCAATTAATGGCATATCGGAGGTACTTATGGCAATTTTTCAGAAATAATTTAAAATCGTGCGGCGCCCGGTTCGCGTATCAAAAAACGCGGATTTTCCGGGCTAAGCTTGCGATTTCATTAAAATTTTTACGAGAGGTGATCAGTTTTATGCCACATCCTGTGAAACTTGGCGAAAACACGCGCATGAGCTACGGAAAGATTAACGAAGTCTTAGAGATGCCCAATCTTATTGAAATCCAGACAAATTCCTATAACTGGTTTCTAAACGAGGGACTTAAGGAAGTCTTTCACGATGTTTCGCCTATTACGGATTATACAGGAAATCTTATTTTGGAGTTTATCGACTATCACTTGGAGAACACACCGAAATACGATATCGAAGAGTGCAAGGAAAGGGACGCGACATACGCGGCGCCTCTCAGAGTGAAGGTTCGGCTTATCAACAAGGAATCGGGCGAGGTCAAGGAGCAGGAGATATTCATGGGCGACTTTCCGCTCATGACGCCCTCGGGCACGTTTATCATAAACGGAGCCGAGCGCGTTATCGTGTCTCAGCTTGTTCGCTCGCCGAGCGTTTATTACTCCCAGACCTACGATAAATTGGGAAAAAAGCTGTTCTCGTCTCAGGTTATCCCCAACCGCGGTGCGTGGCTTGAGTATGAGACCGACAGCAACGACATATTTTATGTGAGAATTGACCGCACCAGAAAAATTCCGGTGACGGTGCTTATCCGCGCCCTCGGTATCGGAACCGACGCGGAGATAAAAGAGCTTTTCGGCGAGGACGAGAGGCTTATCGCGACGATGGAAAAAGACACCGCCAAGAACCATGAGGAAGGCCTGCTTGAGGTTTACAGAAGGCTCCGTCCGGGCGAGCCGCCCACGGTTGACAGCGCCCAGTCGCTGCTCTCCAGCACCTTCTTTGACCCCAAGCGCTACGACATGGCGAAGGTCGGCAGATATAAGTATAACAAAAAGCTGATGCTCTCGGCCCGAATTAAGGGTCAGATCTCCGCTGAGACGGTGGTGAGCCCCCTGACCGGTGAAGTGCTGTGCGAGGCGGGCGACAAGATCTCCGCCGAGACCGCGAAGGAGCTTGAGGCTCACGGCATAAATTCTCTCGTTCTCGACTGCGACGGAGCGCGGACCAAGGTCATCTCGAACCACATGGTCGACATTCCGGCGTATGTGCTGAACAAGACCGGCGAGGAGCTGAGTTACAGCCCCAGAGAATGCGGAATTACCGAGCGTGTCCGCCGCACGGTCCTTGACGAGATAATCGAGAGCGCGGGCGACCCCAATTCCGAGGAGTTCAAGACACTGCTCACCGACAGACGCGACGAGCTGCAGCCGAAGCATGTGCTGATCGACGACATAATGGCCTCGATCTCGTATATCGGCAATCTGGCAAACGGCGTGGGCAGCGTTGATGATATTGACCATTTGGGCAACAGAAGAATAAGAAGCGTGGGCGAGCTGCTGCAAAATCAGTTCAGAATAGGCTTGTCCAGAATGGAGCGCGTTGTCCGCGAGAGGATGACGACATCCGATCTTGACGCGATCACGCCTCAGTCGCTCATAAACATAAGACCCGTGACCTCGGCGATAAAGGAGTTCTTCGGCTCCTCGCAGCTGTCGCAGTTCATGGATCAGATAAACCCCCTGGGCGAGCTGACCCACAAGAGAAGGCTTTCGGCCCTCGGCCCCGGCGGACTTTCAAGAGAGCGCGCGGGCTACGAGGTGCGCGACGTGCACCATTCGCATTATGGCCGCATGTGTCCCATAGAGACGCCCGAAGGCCCGAACATCGGACTTATCAACTCGCTGAGCGGCTTTGCGAAGGTCAACGAGTACGGATTTATCGAGACTCCGTACCGCAGAGTTGACAAAGAGCATAAGCTCGTAACCGATGAGGTGTTCTATATGACCGCCGATGAGGAGGAAGGCTTCTTTGTCGCGCAGGCCAACGAGCCATTGAATGACGACGGTACATTCAAGAAGAAAAAGGTAGTAACAAGATTTAAGGACGAGTTTGTGGAGGTCGCTCCCGAGCGCGTTGACTATATGGACGTTTCGCCCAGACAGGTGACGTCGATCGCCACGGCGATGATCCCCTTCCTTGAGAACGACGACGCGAACCGCGCCCTGATGGGCTCCAACATGCAGCGTCAGGCTGTTCCGCTCCTTGTTCCCGAGTCTCCGATAATCGGAACCGGCATGGAGTACAAGGCCGCCAAGGACTCGGGCGTGTGCGTTCTCGCGAAGCACGCCGGAACCGTGTCATACGTTTCGGCCACCACTATCAAGGTAAAGACCGACGAGGGCGACGTTGATACCTACAAGCTTATAAAGTTCACCCGCTCCAACCAGGGCATGTGCGTGAACCAGAAGCCCATAGTCGAAAAGGGCGAAAAAATAAAAGAGGGCCAGATCATAGCCGACGGCCCCTCCACGAGAAACGGCGAGATAGGCCTTGGCCGCAATATCCGCATGGCGTTTATGACATGGGAGGGCTACAACTACGAGGACGCTATACTGATCAGCGAGGAGCTTGTTAAGGACGACGTGTTCACCTCGATCCATATTGAGGAATATGAGGTCGACGCCCGCGACACCAAGCTCGGCCCCGAGGAAATAACAAGAGATATTCCCAACATCGGCGACGACGCGCTCAAGGATCTTGACGAGCGCGGAATAATCAGAATAGGCGCCGAGGTTGAAAGCGGAGATATTCTGGTCGGAAAGGTCACGCCCAAGGGCGAGACAGAGCTCACGGCTGAGGAAAGACTGCTCCGCGCCATATTCGGAGAGAAGGCCAGAGAGGTGCGCGACACCTCGCTGCGCGTTCCCCACGGTGAGTACGGAATAATAGTTGACGTGAAGGTGTTCACCAGAGCGAACGGCGACGAGCTGCCCCCGGGCGTTAATCAGGTCGTGCGCTGCTATATCGCCCAGAAGAGAAAGATCTCGGTCGGCGACAAAATGGCGGGCCGCCACGGAAACAAGGGCGTTGTCTCAAGGATACTGCCCGTTGAGGATATGCCGTTCCTGCCCGACGGAACGCCGCTTCAGATAGTGCTTAACCCGCTGGGCGTGCCTTCGCGTATGAATATCGGACAGGTTCTTGAGGTCCACTTGGGCTACGCCGCCAAGGCTCTCGGCTGGAAGGTCGCGACCCCGGTATTCGACGGAGCCACAGAGGAAGACATCATGGATGCGCTGGAAGAGGCCGGATATGAGCGCGACGGAAAGAGCGTGCTCTATGACGGCAGGACAGGCGAGCCGTTTGACAACCGCGTAACGGTTGGATACATGCACATGCTCAAGCTTGCCCACCTTGTTGACGACAAGATCCATGCCCGCTCCACGGGCCCGTATTCGCTTGTTACGCAGCAGCCCCTGGGCGGCAAGGCCCAGTTCGGCGGCCAGCGTTTCGGAGAAATGGAGGTCTGGGCGCTTGAGGCTTACGGCGCGGCTTACACCCTGCAGGAGATCCTGACCGTCAAGTCGGACGACGTTGTGGGCAGAGTCAAGACCTACGAGGCGATCGTTAAAGGCGAAAACGTGCCCGAGCCGGGCGTTCCCGAGTCCTTTAAGGTGCTCATCAAGGAGCTCCAGAGTCTGGCGCTTGACATCAAGGTGCTTGACGGCGACGGCAATGAGGTTATTTTAAGAGAGAGTCTCGACGATGACGACGCGGCGGATCTGCCGGTTAACATCGCCGGCTTCGAGGAGGACGAGAGCGCGCAGAAGCCCGAGCAGCGTCCCGCGGACGAGGAAGAAGACGAGGATGACCTGCTGATCGACGATGATTATGATGAAGAGGAAGACTCCGAGACAAGCCTGATCGATGAGGTTACGCAGATACTCGCGGGCAACACGGGCGACACTGAGGCCGACCTCTTTGACGAGGCTGACGATCTTGAATCCTACGAGGCTATGAAGGACGCCGAGGATTTTGACGACGACGAGGAAGATTTTTAATTTGATCCCGAAAATATGCTGACTCACGGCATAATGTGAGTAGAAAGGCGTGGTCTTTAATGGGCGAATATCAAAATTTTGAAGCTATTCAGATCGGGCTCGCTTCACCCGAGAAGATTAGAGAATGGTCAAGAGGCGAGGTTAAAAAGCCTGAGACTATAAATTACAGAACCTTAAAGCCGGAGAAGGACGGATTGTTCTGCGAGAGAATTTTCGGCCCCCAGAAGGACTGGGAATGTCACTGCGGAAAATACAAGCGCGTCCGCTATAAGGGCGTTGTCTGCGACCGCTGCGGCGTTGAGGTAACAAAGAGCAAAGTAAGGCGCGAGCGCATGGGCCATATCGAGCTGGCCGTGCCGGTGTCCCATATATGGTACTTTAAGGGCATTCCGTCCCGCATGGGCCTTATGCTTGACATCTCGCCGAGGGCCCTTGAAAAGGTACTCTACTTCGCGGCGTATATAGTTATGGACCCGGGTCAGACGGGCCTGATGAAGAACCAGATACTCAGCGAGAAGGAATACACCGAGAACCGCGAGAAATACGGCGACATGTTCCGCGCGGGCATGGGCGCCGAGTCGATCCTTGAAATGCTCCGCGAGATCGACCTTGAGGAGCTGTACCATGAACTCAAGCAGGAGCTCGAGGACGCGAAGGGTCAGAAAAAGATAAGAACCGTGAGACGGCTTGAGGTTGTCGAGGCGTTTCGCCACTCGGGCAACAAGCCGGAATGGATGATTTTGACCGTTATTCCGGTTATCCCTCCCGAGATAAGACCCATGGTCCAGCTTGACGGCGGCAGATTTGCCACCAGCGACCTTAACGACTTATACAGAAGAGTTATAAACAGGAACAACAGATTAAAGAGGCTGCTCGATCTGGGCGCCCCGGATATCATCGTGAGAAATGAGAAGAGAATGCTGCAGGAGGCCGTTGACGCGCTGATCGACAACGGCAGACGCGGCAGACCCGTGACCGGCCCCGGAAACAGACCGCTGAAGTCTCTGTCCGACATGCTCAAGGGCAAGCAGGGCCGTTTCCGTCAGAACCTGCTGGGCAAGCGCGTTGACTATTCGGGCCGTTCGGTTATCGTTGTCGGCCCCGAGCTTAAGATATATCAGTGCGGTCTGCCGAAGAAAATGGCTCTCGAGCTGTTCAAGCCCTTCGTTATGAAGAAGCTTGTGCAGGACGGACTGGCGCACAACATAAAGTCGGCCAAGAGAATGGTCGAGCGTGTCCGCGAGGAGGTTTGGGACGTGCTTGAGGACGTTATCTCCGAGCATCCCGTTCTGCTCAACCGCGCTCCCACGCTGCACAGACTGGGTATCGAGGCCTTTGAGCCCGTTCTGGTCGAGGGTAAGGCGCTCAAGCTGCATCCGCTGGTCTGCACGGCGTTTAACGCCGACTTCGACGGCGACCAGATGGCGGTTCATCTGCCCCTCTCCGCCGAGGCGCAGGCCGAAGCGAGGTACCTCATGCTTTCGGCCAACAACCTGATAAAGCCTCAGGACGGAAAGCCGGTAACAGTTCCCACGCAGGACATGGTTCTCGGCTCGTATTACCTGACCTTGAAGGACGACACCGAGAAGGGCTCGCCCGAGGTCAAGGAAGGCGAACTCCGCTATCATCTTTACAGCTCGCCCGACGAGGCGAAGCTGGCGTATGTCAACGGAGCCGTCGGACTGCACGCGCCGATCAAGGTGCGTGTCACCAAGAACATTGACGGCGTGAAGGTTTCAAGGCTTATCGACGCCACGGTCGGCAGACTGATATTCAATGAGAAGATCCCGCAGGATCTGGGATTTATCGACAGGACCGATCCCGACAAGATACTCAATCTTGAGATCGGCGACGAGGTCCTCAAAAAACCCGAGGTCAAGAACTCGATAGGCGACAATGTTGAGCCGGGCGTTGACAAAAAGCTGCTGGGCAAGATCATTGACGCGAGCATTAAGGTTCACGGCATAACCGAGACCTCGACGCTTCTCGACGACGTAAAGGCTATGGGATATAAGTATTCCACGATCGGCGCGATAACCGTCGGCGTCGCGGACATGGAGATCCCGAAAGAGAAGCAGCAGTACCTGCAGGAGGCCGAGGACGAGATCGACAAGGTCGTTCGCAGTTACAGACGTGGCCTGCTCACCAACGACGAAAGATACCAGAAGGTTATAAATATCTGGAACAGCACCTCGGACAAGGTTACACAGGCGCTGATGGACAACTTAAAGCAGCTTAACCCGATTTACATGATGGCCAACTCCGGCGCCCGCGGAAGCGTTAACCAGATCAGACAGCTCGCCGCGATGCGCGGACTTATGGCCGACACGTCGGGAAGAACGATCGAAATTCCTATCCGAGCCAACTTCCGCGAGGGCCTCACGGTTCTTGAGTACTTCATCTCGACCCACGGCGCCCGCAAAGGTCTGACCGACACGGCGCTCAGAACGGCCGACTCGGGTTATCTGACCAGACGTCTGGTTGACGTTTCGCAGGAGGTAATCGTTCGAGAGGACGACTGCGGAACCACCGACGGAATTATCGTTTCCGACATCATGGACGGCAACGAGATCATCGAGCCGCTTCAGGACAGACTGGAAGGCAGAACGATAATAGGCGACTTAGTAGCCGAAAGCGGCGAGGTCATCGCGCGCGACGGCGAGATGATTACCCACGACAAGGCCGCCGAGATCGTGGCCGCCGGAATTAAAGAGGTCAAGATCCGCTCGGTTGTTAAGTGCCGCAGCAAGGTCGGCGTATGCTCCAAGTGTTACGGCATGAACCTCGCGACCGGCAGACCGGTCGACATAGGCGAGGCGGTCGGAATTATCGCGGCTCAGTCGATCGGCGAGCCCGGCACGCAGCTCACGATGAGAACGTTCCACGCCGGCGGCGTTGCGCAGGGCGACGACATCACACAGGGTCTTCCCCGTGTTGAGGAGCTGTTTGAGGCCAGAAAGCCCAAGGGCGTCGCGATCGTCAGCGAGGGCAGCGGAGTTGTCTCGGTTTCCGAGGCGTCGCAGAAGCGTGAGATCACCGTCACAAATCAGGAGACAGGCGAGGCTTACACCTACCTTATCCCGTTCGGCTCGAGAATAAGAGTCAGCGACGGCGAGGTGATCGAGGCGGGAACTCCCGTTACCGAAGGTTCGCTCAATCCTCACGACATTATGGCGATAAGCGGTGAGACGGCTGTTCAGAACTACTTCATTCAAGAGGTTCAGCGCGTTTACCGCCTGCAGGGCGTTGACATCAACGACAAGCATATCGAGGTTATCGTGCGTCAGATGATGCACAAGGTCAAGATCGAAGACCCGGGCGACACCGGTCTGCTCACCGGCTCGCTTATCAATCTTTACGACCTTGAGGATATAAACAAGAAAACGGTCGAAGAAGGCAAGACCCCGGCCGAGTATTCGCTTCAGCTCATGGGAATAACCAAGGCGGCGCTTGCCACCGAGTCATTCCTGTCGGCGGCGTCGTTCCAGGAGACCACAAGGGTCCTCACCGACGCGGCGATCAAGGGCAAGACCGACCCGCTTGTCGGCCTTAAGGAGAACGTTATCATAGGCAAACTGGTTCCCGCGGGAACGGGCATGCCGCAGTATAACGACATTGACGTTTACACGAGCTACGGCACTCCCGCGGCAGACGCGACAAGCGACTCGTTCATAGACATCGACGCGGAATAAACGGTTAAATAAAAAGCCACGGTTCCAAATGTGGAACCGTGGCTTTTTGGATTTATTGGGAAGATTTGATTGATTTATTTTTCTCCCCCCTCAGCCGCCGTTGGCGGCAGCTCCCCCCCTCGGGGGAGCCGGGACGCCGGGGTCGTCGTCCCCTACGACAAAATTGTGCAAATTGCCGTAGGGGCGGACGACTGTGGCCGAAGCCGCAAAGCGGATTCGCGGCACTAACGTATTCCAATTGCACATATAAACGAGGCCACACATCATATAACCATCGCGAAAATGTTCGGCCGCCCGTTTGCCTCCCGTTAGGTGGGGGAGGGGGGTATTTTTATTTACTTCACCTCAACCACCGATATGGCGCTTCTTGTGCTTTCGCCTTTTTGGTTATAGGCTAACGCCGAAATATAGTGTGTTCCGACGGCGGCCGAGTCTATGTTAACATTCACCTTGTCTGTTTCATGCGTGGATATTATCTTGTCGCCGTCATAGATCACTATTTTTGTTATCGGACTTTCTCCCACGAGCGAAGCCTCGGCCGAAACAGCGATGTTATTGCCGTCGACGCTTGTCTGTATCGTCACATCCGGATTGGTCGGATTTTCCTGCTGCTCGGTCCACTCGTTGACGTATGCCTCTATCCAGGTGTATCCTTTCCACTTGCCGCTTGGAATTATGTCGCCGTCGTAGACCTCTCCCATGCCGTTCGCGTCTTTCCACTCCTGCGGGATCTCAAACGGGCGGTACACCGCCTCATATTGCATAACGCCTCCGACCTCGGCTTCGTTGTCGATTATCCTGCCTTGTCCGTTCCTTACCTCGCTGATTATTCTCGCGTCGGTCTCGTCGCGTCTCGGCAGTGACGCTCCGATGTGATCAAGCAATGTGTTGTACGTTTCCTCTGCGGTCTGTGTTGTCACGGGATAGTCGTCCTCATATTTAAAGTGTACGGCCTTCGCCTCGTCGGTGATATTGTCCTTTGTCCAGACGTAGTATTGAGCGACTGTGCTGTCGTGATCGACGCCTTTGCTGTTGTCGGCGGTCACGCTCTGGTTTCCGTCCATATAGTTTCCGTCCACATACAGGTCGGTCGACCATTTTGAGGTTATGCCGTTTCCGGTGGATGTCGTCTGGAATATTCTCGAGCGGTGGCTGGTTGTTGACGGGCCGGGCTTGTAGTAGCTGTTAATTATGTTCGCCGCCATCGCGCCCTGACCGCCATAGGCCGAGTTGCCGCCCCAGTTGTAGATTATGTTGTTGCGAAGATCGGTCAAAGTCACTTGCTCGCTCATATCATAATCAATGTCGCCCTCTAAACGACCCGCCGCGAGTCTCGGGTTCCGGCTGTCGTGGCTCGCCAGCAGGTTATGGTGGAAGCTCGCGTTCGTGCCTCCCCAGATACCGCCGTAGCCGTGGGCGCCCTTGGAGTGGCCGCCGTTTTTCAGACTCTCGGAGCTTATGCAGTTCTGGAGAGTGAAATCGGTGTACTCATAAAACGAAATGCACTCGTCAATGCTGTAGCTCACCGAGCAGTGGTCGATTATCGTTCGCGTGTCGCCGTATCCTCCGAGGCCGTCGGCCTCGATCTTGTTCTTAAACGTCGGCCTTATTCTCAAATAACGGATAACATTGCTGCCGTCAAGCTCAAGGTTGGCGCCTGTTATAGTTATTCCGTCGCCGGGCGCGGTCTGACCGAGGATAGTCACGCCTCCGATATACCTTATCGACTTTTCAAGATTTATCGTGCCGCCCACGTCAAACACGACTATTCTGCCCGACTTGGAGACCGCGTCGCGGAACGAACCGGGACCGCTGTCGTTTAAGTTGGTGACGTGGTATATTTCGGTGCCGTAATTCCGTCGTCCGCCGATCGCGAACTGTCCACCACCCTCGGCTCCGGGGAAGGCTTTGAGGAGCGGTGTGGTCGTTCTGGGATAAGCGAGCGGTTCGCATGAGTCCGCGTTTGACCAAACCATTACTTTAATATATTCGCCCTCTTTCAAAGCGACCGGCATTTCGCTCATTTTTTCGTCAAAGCCGATACCGCCAAGGTTTTCCGTCTGTTTGTCTTCAATGGCAATATCAAGCAGTATATCGTCTTTGTATTTCGCGGCGATCAAGGTGTAGGGAGTGCCCTTTTCGACGTCGCTGCTCGTGACCATACTAATCGAACCACCGGATATTCCGGTTATTTTAAAAGGCATATCATCGGGAGGTTCGGGCGTTGCTGTGGCCGGCGCCGGAGTTATCTTCGGAATTGGCGTTGGTGTCGGTTTCGCCGTTGGTGTCGGCGTTGGTGTCGGCTCGGGCGTTGCCGTTGCCGGAGGCGGAGTTTCGGGAAGCTGCTCACCGAAGTGGACACTTGCTTTGGTCAGCGCCTCGTTTCCGCTTGCTATCGCGATTATCTTCCACCGCGGCTCGGTGCCCGTGTAATACACATCCGCGAGGCTGCCGCAGCCCGAGAACGCGTTCGCGCCGACAGATACAACATTTTCGGGTATTTCGATATTTGTCAATGCGGAGCAGCCCTCAAACGCGCTCTCGGGGATCGCGTTCGCCAAAGTACTCCACTTAACGCTTGTCAGAGAGCGGCAGTTTGAGAAAGCATTTGCGCCGATATCCTCGGCTATTCTGCTCAAATTGAGCGAGGTCAAACCTGTTCCGGCAAACGCGCGCGTACCGATACTCCTGATATTTCTTCCGTCTATCGAGGTAAGCTCGGTGCATTCCATGAATGCCGAATTGCCTACGATAAGAAGCTGATCGAAACCGTCGAGGTTCTTCAGTTTTGTCGCGGCGAAGGCGGATGTTCCGAGTTCAAACGCCACGGGGAATTCCGCTGTCTCGACACGCGTGCTGCTGAATGCCTGCGAACCTATCGTTTTTACCTTTGCTCCGCTTACCGATTTGATATTGGCGTTCTGTGTAAAAGCGTATGAGCCGATCTCGGTCACCGAATCGGGAACCTTGTAAGATGCTCCCGTCTTGTTCTGAGGATATTTTATCAAAAGCGTCATATCGCCCGAAAACAGAACGCCGTTTTCAGCCTTGAAGTTTTTGTTCCCGTCCGCAACGGTGATCGAGGCGATATTCGGACAAAATCTGAGCGCCGCATCATTTATCGCCGTCACCGAGGCGGGAAGAGTATATTCGGCGTCGGGTTTCGCGTACGGATACATAAGCAGCTCGGTCTTGCCCTTGGTGTAGAGCACGCCGTCCGCCGACTCGTAGTTGGGATTTTCGGGCGCTGCGTCAATTGAAAGCAGACTGCGGCAGCTGCTGAAAGCGCTTGCGGCAAGACTTTCCACGTTTTTGGGGATCGTCACGCTTGTCAGGCCCGAACCGTAAAACGCGTTTTCGCCTATGGCCGTCACACTGTCGGGGATAGGTGCGCTCTTTAAGGAGCTGCAGCTCATAAACGCGCCGGCGCCTATTTCGGTCAGTCCATTGGGAAAATTGATCGAACTCAATTTTGTGCAGTTTCTGAAAGCATTGGTTCCGATTTTCTTGATCGTGTCGGGCAGCGTCACATTTAACAGGGATAAATTTGAAGTAATATCGGTAAGCAGCTGTCCCTCTATCGCGGTCACGGTCTTTCCGCCGAGCTCGGCGGGAATTTCGATCTCCCGCGCGGGACCGAGCGTGTACTCGTTGAGCGTTATCGTACCGTCCGGGTTCTCGGTATACTTCCAGCCGTCGGCCTCGCCCGTGGAAAGCGACGGTTCGGGCGTTGCGGTCTCGTGCGGCTCCGATGTCGGCATTGTCGAAATATCCGCAAACGGAATATTGTTTTGATTAGCGTAGGTCTCGGCGTAGGAGCCCGCCACGCCGTATATTGTGGTTGTGCCGTTTAAGCTTTTAGTGACCACGCTGAGCCCTATTTCTGTCACGCTCTCGGGTATAGATATCGCCAAATTATCACATCCGTAAAACGCGGAGTTTTTAATTTCCTTAACGTTTCCGCCGACCTCAAAGCGTTTCAAGTTACGACAGCTTTGATAAATTCCGATGGGAATAACGGTAAGCGCGTCGGGAAGTTTTGCGGACGTAAGATTGTAGCATTGCAGAAAAGCGTAATTCCCGATATTGGTCACGCTGTCCGGAACTATGGCGGTAATAAGATTTTTATTATTGTAAAACGCGTAATTGTCGATAGAGGCGACCGTTGCGGGGAGCTTCAGCTCCGCGTCGGTTTTCTCGTCGGAATAGACCAGAAGGCGCGTCATATCGGCGCTGTACAGCACATCGTCCGATATCACAAAATCTTTGTTATCGTCGGACAGAACGATCTCCCTCAATTTCTTTCTTCCTAAAGCGCCCGTGGCGATTTCCGTCACGCTCGACGGAATATTCACGACAGCGGCACAGTTTCCGAAAGCTGTGCCCTCTATTGCCTGAAGCCCTTCGGGCAGCACGATCGCGTCTATTCCCGAGATATTCACAAACGCCTGAGCTCCAATCGTTTTGACGCTGCTCGGCACCGCGTATGTATCCGCGGATTTTTTCCTCGGGCAGGCAATGAGCCGCGTCATGTCCTTGTCAAACAATATTCCGCTCGCGCCCGTATATGTTTCGTTGCCGTTTGACACGGTTATCTCGGCGAGATTTGTCAAAAGCGTTATTGAGTTTCGCGTAATATTGGTGACCGAATCCGGGATCGAGATGCTTGTGACGTTCGAGTTTCCGCTCGAGATTTTCAGGTCGGTCACTATGTAACCGTCGATCTCCGGCGGTATGACAAGCGCCTCATCCCTGCCGGTGTACCGAGTGATCGCTGCCGTTGCGCCGTCCGGGTTGATCTGATACTCAAAATCACCCGAGGTTTCGGCAAAAACCGTCGCGCAGACCGCCAGGCTTAAAATCAGCGCCGCCGCAAAAACCAAACACATTTGTTTTAACTTCATACAATTTCCTCCTTTTTCTTTATGTTAATATATTTTTATTTTTACATATCAACGTAGCGATTAGCGATTAGTGAATAGCGAATAGGGCCTCTCCTCAGTCGCCCATTTGCCTCGCCCCAAAATCCGTAGGGGACGGCGCCCTCGACGTCCCGTTTGCCTCGCCCTTTGGGGAGAGGTGGATTTCCGCCGCAGGCGGAAAGACGGAGAGGGGTTAACGTAGCGAATAGTGATTAGTGAATAGGGATTAGGAACCCCTCTCAGTCAGCTTCGCTGACAGCTCTCCCCAAGGGGCGAGCCGGGCGGCAGGTTGCCGCCCCTACAGGTTTGGCGTAATTTTTTCGGTTATGCCAATATGATATATCACCGACACCTGTAGGGGCGGATATTATCCGCCCGTTTGCCTCGCCCTCCGGGGAGGGAGAGGGAGGCGAGCCTAAGACGTTATCTCTCCAAATTTGATTATATGCCGCACAATTTCGGCTGTCAATATTTTATGTCTAAGTGGGAACCGATCATGTCTAAGTGGGATTTTTTGTCCCCACGAGAAATTATATCACAAATATTTCCCTATGAACGCGACCTTGCGTAAGCCGCGGGTTTCTTTGCGTAACCCGCAAATTTGTTTCAACTTCATGCAAATTCTTTCTTTTTTGCGATAAACGCATCTGTTATTGATTTTCATGGCCCCTCACCTCGTAGTATTCTATATAGTATTCTATAATATAATACTATATAGAATATATGATTATGATAACACATAATTTATAATTATGTCAATAGAAAGTTTAGAGTGGAGGCGCGAAAATGGACAAATTCAGACCGACAAAGCCGGAAAAAGAGATAATATCTATCAGGATAGATAAAAACTTGTTGTCCGATGTGGATAAGCTTGCGGCGCGGATCGATATCAGCAGAAACGAGCTTATTAATCAATGTATTGAATTTGCGCTGTCTAATTTGGAACATTAGATTTTTATTGCGACAATGGGGGGATGGATGACTGCTGAACGCGACCTTGCGTAAGCCGCGGGTTTTTTTGCGTAACCTGCAAATTTGTTTTAAATTCATACAAATTCCCCCTTTATTATATAAAACAACTTTTAAAGCCGAAAAGGACAACTTTTTTCAATAAAATTTATTCAATTTCCGAATTTTATGCAATTTTAATAATTTCATCTTTTTTATTCCGTCTTATATTGTGTATATTTATTGTTATAAAATATTGATGAATTTCTTTTTTACAAAAGAATTATAACACAAAAACAAGCGAAAAATTTTTTCGTGTAATAATTAGGCCGTTTCATGTAATTTTTAATTTAAAATCGAGCGGCCCAAACATTACGTTAAAACTATATCAATAAAAAAAGAACGCTGTCAAGCGTCCTTTGGCACGAAGCGCGCTAAACCGGGCACGAAATGAAAAAATATTTTTTATATATCAACAAAAAGAGATTTTATTTTGTGGGAATATGGAGTAAAACCAGTGTTCTGAAAAATTTATTTTCTTTATCGTAGCTCCAGTCCAAACTGCTGTTATATTTTTTCAGGGCATTATTGATGCTCCTTATTCCGAGGCCGTGTTCATCGGAATCGTCCTTTTGCGTTTGAGGCATGCCGTCTGAAACTATAGGCTCCCGATCCGCGTTGTTTTCTACTTTCACAGCGGAAAAAGCCCCGTTTACCGTATATAAGTCCACAAAAATCTCTTTCCTTTCCGTATCGGCGGAAGCTTCTATGGCGTTGTCAATTAGATTTGAAAAAATAGTCACGGTGTCAATATCCGATATAAATGACAAAGTCGGCAAATCGGAATGAATATGAATTTCTATTCCCGCGTCACGGCACTCCCGCGCCTTTTGGGCAAGTATTACGTTCAAAATATTATTATCCGTGTAGCGAACATAATCCAAATCTTTTTGCGAAAACTGCAATTCCCGCATGTACTTTTTCGCCTTTTCATTATCTTCCGAGATCAAATCGCTCAACACGGCCAACAGCTTGCGAAAATCATGGCGCATAATTTTTGTATTCTCGTATTTTTCCGCCAAGACCCGATATTCGACCAATTCGGCCATATTTTTTTCTCGTTCCTGCTGAAGAAGTTTAAGCTGTTGATTTTTTTCACTCATTCTTGCGTGGATATAAAATGTTATTATATTTATAATCAGCAATACCGAACACAGGATAAAAAATATAGTATAATTTATCTCCGCCGTTACCAGTATTATGACGCAGATAATCGTCAGCAAGGGAATAATTATAAGCCCAAAATTAATTTCGGCATTAGGAAACGCTTTTCTTTCTGATAAATGTTTTAAAATTATGACTTCCATCAAATAACTTAATTTGCTTCCTGTCAGAATAGTGAAAACCTGCTGCGTGGTGTAATCATCGCGGGAAAAATGAAAGCGGACCCCGTACCAATATGACAAAGCAAATTCACTTAAAGTTGAAAAGGCGTCCAAAAGCATACCGTAAAATATTGCTGTTTTAAGCGAAATTATATACTCAAACCGCAGCAGAATAACATTGATCGCGAAAAAAGCCGCGATAGAAATTACCACGCTGTTTAGCAGCCCCGCCATCCATATTATAACGTAGCCCAAAAACGCGACAGCCGTGCTTTTCGGATAGCTTTTTCGCGGCGTAAGATTGGTATTCGCAAAATACACAAAAATTAGATATTCGGATAAACAGCCGAATAAATATCCAATATCGATCATCGAAGTTCACTGCTCCATTTCTTAAACTTTTTATTAAATTCGGCATATTTCCTTTTGGAAATATACACGGTGTATTCCTTATCATTGCATCGACAGATTATATCGGTCTTATTGTATTCCGTAACATAATTTAAGTTGACATAGTAGCTTCCGTGTGTTTGCGCGAAACAATCCCCATCCAATTGCTTTATTATGTTTTGAAAGGTTTCATACGTTTTTATCTCTTTTCGCGAGGTGATAATCTTTGTGAGACGATCGCTGTGATAAACATATATAATATCCCGCAAAGGAATTTCTATTTTATTTTTTTCCGAAGTGGTAACTACCGTTTTGTTTGCCCGCATCTCTTTGAGAGCCGATTGAATGCCGTATATCAGCCGCGTTTTGCTGAGCGGTTTTGTCCAGAACCGAAAAGCGTGTTTGTTCAGCGCGTCGTCCATATAATTCTCATGGTATGTTATAAAATAAATAAAGCATTTCGGACTTTTTTGGTGAATGCGTCCCGCCGTTTCTATGCCGTTAATGCCGGTCATCTCCACATCCAAAAACACCATTTGATAGATTTTATCCGAGGCAAGCATATCCTCCGAATTGGAAAAGGTGTCGATCTCCCACTCTATATTATCGGGCAAAACGCTTTCGATGAGCGCCGCCTCCTGCCTCAAATCTTCTGTTTCATCGTCACACACGGCTATCCGAAGCGTCATGTTACCACCCCCTTTCTTTTTATTTTACAGCCGAAAGGAAATTTTGTCAAATAAAAGTTAAGAGCCGCCAAGCGGCGGCCCTTGTATTAATATTTTCGCTTATTTCAGCAGTCGGTTCAGGACTCTTGCAAGCCGCTCGAAGTCTATCGGCTTTGCAACGTGGTCGTTCATGCCACTGTCGAGCGCGGCCCGGCGATCCTCTTCAAACGCGTTCGCCGTCATGGCCACGATCGGGATTTTAGCCAGCTCTTTGTTGTCAAGCGAGCGTATCGCCCTCGTTGCGGCGTAACCGTCCATGACCGGCATCTGAACGTCCATAAGAATGAGGTCAAAGTATCCGGGCTTCGAGTTTTTGACCATGTTGACCGCCTCGGTGCCGTCGGCGGCTGTCTCGACCTTAAAGCCGCTCTCAATTAGAATTTCGTTGGCTATCTCGCGGTTGAGCTCGTTGTCCTCGACCAGGAGCAGGCGTCTGCCCTTGAGCCTGTTGTCGTCAACCGTCAGCGGCGCCGTCTTTTGCGGCGCGGGCGCTTCGGTTTGGTTGAGCGCGGAGATAAGAATATCGCGGAGCTCGGAGATGAATATCGGCTTGTTGCAGAACGCGGTGACTCCCGCCTGCCGCGCCTCATCCTCGAACATGCTCCAGTCATAGGCTGTCAGTACGATAATCGGAATATCGTCACCCACAACCGAGCGGATCTGCCGCGTGACCTCAATTCCGTTAAGGTCGGGCAGGGCCCAGTCGATTATGTACGCGAAGAATTTGTCGCCTATCTCTATCGCCTGCCGCGCCCTCAGCACTGCCTCTTTGCCGTGAAGCGTCCATTCCGAGCGCATGCCGATCTGCCGCAGCATCTTGGTCACGCTGTCGCAGGTGTTGAAGCTGTCGTCAACCACCAGAACGCGCATGCCCTCAAGCTCGCGCACGATCTCAATGTTCCTGCTCTCGCCGCAGAGACGGAACTCAAGGTTGATTATAAACTCGGTGCCGCGGTTCTGCGCGGTCTTGACCTCGATCGTGCCGCCCATGGCTTCGATTATGCTCTTGGTGATCGCCATGCCGAGGCCGGTTCCCTGAATTCCGCTGACCGTGGTGTTGTTTTCCCTTTCAAACGGTTTGAACACATCCTTTGCGAACTCGGAACTCATGCCTATTCCAGTGTCCTTCACGCGGATCTCATAGGCTCCGTAGCCGCTGACCGGGCAGGGCTTTTGCTTGATCGTCAGCGAGACAGAGCCGCCCGCGGGCGTGAACTTTATCGCGTTGCTGAGTAAGTTCAGCAGCACCTGATTGACGTGCAGCTTGTCGCAGAAAATATCCTCGTCCACAACGTCGATCGTGTCCATAAAGAAGTTCAGGCTCTTTTCCTGCATCTGCGTCTGTATAATATTGCGCATATCCTTAAATATATCCGATATGCTGCACGGCTTTTCCTCAATGTTCAGACGGCCGCTCTCTATGCGGCTCATGTCGAGCACGTCGTTGATAAGGCTCAGCAGGTGGTTGCTCGATGAAAGTATTTTGCCCAGATATTCCTGAACGCGCGCCTTGTTGTCAATATTGGCCTCGGCGAGCGTGGTAAATCCGATTATGGCGTTCATCGGTGTCCTTATGTCGTGCGACATGTTCGAGAGGAACATAGTCTTTGCCTTTTCGGCGGCTTCCGCCTTTTGAAGCTTTTCCTCAAGCACGGCCTGCTTGACGGCTTTGGCCATAACAGCTCCGGAGTTTTTGCGCATCCAGAGATAGTAAATAATAACCGCAATTCCCATAAGCAGCGCGATTATCATGAATATTTGGCGGATAGCGTAAAGGTTGGCGAACGCCTCGCGCTCGGGAACAGAGATTGCGATCTCCCACTGATTTATGTTCGCGGGCGCGTAATAGAGGTATGTCCACTCCGAGTCGGTTTCCGAGCGGAACACGACATATCCTTTTCCGCAGGACATGATCTCGGCCATTTTCTCGTCCCAGTTAAAGCCTTTTTTGGTTTTGCGATCGCGCATGGTCTCTATGTTTCCGAGCGTGTCGTGCCATGTGTCCATGATAAAGTCGCCCGTGTCGGTGTCGATTATGAAAACGCTTGAATTGGCGTTGTAGATATTGTCAATGTTGAGCGCCTTAGGCAGATCGTCAAGCTTTGTAACGCCGTACATTATCGCGACCGTCTCGCCGTCCTTGACGATAGGTATGTAGTGCCTGAGGATCATAAGGTTCCCGTCCATGATGCTGGTCATGCGGTTCGAGACGTGCTCGCCGAGCGGAGCCTCGGCCTCAAACGAGATGCTTCCCGTGCCGTCGAGCACGTTTCCCTCGGAGTCAATGACCGAGTTGTCGGGCATAAGCACGCGCACCTTCATGGTCTCCATCAGCGGCGCGAACGCGCTCATCATTTCCTTCATGGTCTCGGTGTCAATGCTGTCCGCCGACGAGAGCAGGTCCGCGGCGGCGTTGAGCATAAGACTGTCGCGCATAAGCTTGTCGGTGATCTCGTCGACAGCGGTGTTGATGCCTTCCTCCATGCGGCGCAGGCACCTGTCCTCCGTCAGGTCGCTTATCCTGAGATACGCCGCCACAAACAGCAGCAGAACGACCGCGATCATAATGACCGTGGCGGTCAGACTCCTTTCGCGGGTTTTGGAATGTTTTTTCAAGCTGCGCGCCTCCCTTTTTTAAACAAAATCAAGTTATATAATTTTAACATATTCCGCCCGCCGCGTCAATAATCTAAATTCCTATAATTTATATTAAGGTTAATTATTTTTTATTGACTTTGAAATATATAATCGGTATAATATATAAAGATATAAAAAGCAGAAGGAGGCAGTGATCATGAGAGACATTAATGACGGAAACGATTTTACGCCGCCCGAAAAAATCGAAAACACGGGCGAGATCAACTTAAACGGCAATAGTGCCGGTGTATCTGACGAAAATTTGGGAGACACAACGGCCCGGAATATTCCGACCCCGCCCGCGTCCGGCGGACAGAACTTTTACCCGCAGAACGGCGGATATGATCAAAATTATAACAGCGGCGGCTACCGTGGCGGCCCGTATATGAACGGACGGGATTACGAAAAAAGAAGCAACACCGGGCTTATCGCGGCGATTTCCGTACTTTCGGCAATTATTGTGGTCGGCATTGTCTTTTTGACGCTTATGTTCACAGGCGTGCTGCGTTTCGGCGGCGGCGACAATTCCGCCGCTGTTGTGCCTACCGCGGCACCAGCGCCGACAGACGCGCCCGCGCCCACCGCGGCTCCGGCTGCACCGGCTGCTCCGGCTGCGCAGCCCGAAAACAATGTGATAAGCCGCTATGTTTATGTGGCGAACGTTCAAAACTCGATCTATTTCCGCAGCGCACCCGCGGAGAACGACGGTAATATAATCACCGAGATACCGCTGGGAACTATGGTCGGATTTGTTGAAAACGTTGACAGCGTTTTCGCCAAGATAAATTATAACGGTCAGATAGGCTATGCCAAGCAGCAGTACCTGTCGGACGTTCAGCCCTCGGTCAACAACACCGTTTCGGATTACATGTATGTGGCGAACGTCAAAAACTCGATCTATTTCCGCAGCTCGCCGTCCGAAAACGACGGCAACATCATATGCGAGATACCGCTCGGCACCAGAGTCGGCTTTATTGAAAACGCCAACAGTGTGTTCGCGAAGATAAGCTATAACGGTCAGACGGGCTACGCCAAGCGCGAATACCTCTCATATTCAAGGCCGTCAACAAGCAGCTCGTCGTCGGGCTCGACCATGACGGTCGTCAACGTTGACTACGCGATATATCTCCGCAGCTCGCCGTCCGAGAGCTCCGACAGCAACATAATCATGGAGATCCCCGTCGGCGCCACAGTGTCGTATCTCGGCACCGCGAACAGCACGTTCTATAAAATATCTTACGGAGGAACCGTCGGCTACGCGAAGCAGATCTATCTAAGCTTTAATTGATCGGTTCGGGAATTATTATTTAAAAAATGAAAAACAATTCAAACAAAATTTTAATAGGAATAGTCGCTTTTTTAAGCGTTATCCTCGTTTTCCTTATCGTGGTTTTCGCGCTGACGCTTAAAGGCGTTATCACCAAGGAGACCTTCGGCATCGGCAAAAAGGAGCCCGCCGCGACCGCGGTTCCGTCCGCGACAGCGGCCCCGACAGCGGCCCCGACGGAGCCTCCGAAAAAAATCGTGGTGCTCGACCCGGGCCACGGAAAGGACTCAGGCTCAATGACCGACGAGGAAAAAACAGCCGAGGGCTGGGTCCGTTCGTCCCGCGGCTGGGGCGAGTGGCGGCACTGGAAGTCCGGAACGGTATGGCAGGACTGCGAGGGCGTCGGCTGCTCCGGCAGAGCGCCGTCGGGCGGCGGGTGCTGGTACCCGATAGGCGACGGAGACCGCAGCGGCGAGCCCGAAATCAATCTGAGGAACACCGAATATGCCAAAACCTTCCTTGAGCAAATGGGCTATGAGGTGAGAATGACGAGGGAAACCAATGACCGGAACCCGTCCATGACCAAGCGTCTCACATATTGCTATAAGGACGGAGACACAGCCGAGGCGCCCGACGCCGACGTGTTCGTCTGCGTTCACTCAAACGCCGGAGGCGGCAGAGGATCGGCGTATATGGCGTTGAGCGGACTGTATGACCAGGCGGGAACGCTTCCGCCCGCGGATTATGTTGAGCGGAGCAACCTGCTCGGCAGCCTCATCAATGACCGCATAACCTCCGAAACATCAATGCCGGCTTTCGGAGGCGGCAGATACGACGGCCTGCCCGAGGCTATTTTGTTCTGTAAGTCGCCCGTGCCGATAGCGTATCTTGAGATAGGATTTTTCGACAGCTCCGCCGACACGGAAATACTGAACTCCGAAGCCGAGGCCATTGGCAGAGCCATAGCCGAGGGCGTGGACGATTATTTTAAGTCTGTCGGTCAATAATTTTAAATTAAGTGCGCGGCTTGCATTCAAAGCGGGCCGCGCTTTTGTTTTTAATTTGTATTATACAATTAATAAAATCGTAATGTTTTATGCCGAAGTTTGTAGTATAATTATTCTGTAGATTTGTATACTAAAGGTGATAAGATGGCAGAGACAACCTATAAAGTTATAAAGCGGACGGAGTACGAGAACAGAGGCGACGCCCCGGTATACATAGACACCAGCGAGGTCATGCTTGACGAGAGCGGCGGAGCGGTCATGAAGCTTAAGCTCTATAATAACTGCGGCAAGACGGTGCGCTCGGCTTATTTCAACGCGGGCTGCTTTGACAGCTCACTGAATTTGTGCATACAGCTCAAAAACGTGCCTTACGTCAACGTCAACGCGAAAGCTGCCGGAATTTTCGGCGACACTCAGCTTGTTGAGGTTCCGAGCGAGACGCGCTCGGTTTTCGTCGAGGTAGCGAAGGTCCTGTTTGAGGACGGAAGCTCGTGGGTGAACCCAAATCAGAGTCTGGCCGAAAATATCGTTTCCGAGGATCAGCTTGGTGAGGAGTGGAAAAGGCTCCGCCTCACAAAAGAGATAAAGGACAAAAACGCCGCGAGGAGCGGGTTTAAAAAGAAAATGTCCGAGAACAAAAAGCTTGCCGTGATCTTCGCGGCAGTGGCGGCGACAGCTTTGATCGCGGCGGGCGGCGCGGCGGTTTCCAAGCATTTTTCGGAGCGGCAGCTTGACTACAAAACGGCGATGAATTATTACATAAACCGCGACTACGCCGCGGCGGCCCCGGCGCTCGCCGAGCTTGACGAAAATTATTTCTTTTTCGGGAATGACAAAAACGACGTCAGATACTCCGCCGCGATAGCCTACATGAACACGGGCGATTATCTGTCCGCCGCGAAATATTTTTTAAGCTGCGGCGATTATAAAAAAAGCGCGGCCAACCTGAGAAATATATTAAACTCAAGCGGGCGCCTGATCGCCGCCGGATACAACCACAGCGCCGCCGCCAAAAAGGACGGAACCGTTATCGCCGAGGGCGACAACAGCTACGGTCAGTGCGGCGTGTCGGACTGGTCGCGCGTTATAGGCGTGGCGGCAGGCGGCAACCACACGGTCGGCATGACGTATGACGGAATGCTCTACGCCTGCGGCGACAACGAATACGGCCAGTGCGACGTAAGCGGCTGGACCGATATTGTGGCCGTCGCGACGGGCGAAAAGCACACCGCGGCGATCAAAGCCAATGGCCGCGTGATAGCCCGCGGCAACAACGAATACGGCCAGTGCGACGTGCAGGAGTGGTCGGACATAGTTCAGATAGCGGCGGCGGGCAACCACACGATAGGACTGCGGCGCGACGGGACGGTGCTCGCGGCGGGCTGGGACCAATACGGCCAGTGCGATGTTGAGGGCGAGAGCGGTGTCCTGTATATCGCGACCGGCAGCAAAAACACCGTGCTCGTTAAAAATGACGGCAGCGTGAAGGTGCTTGGCGACAACAGCTTCAGCCAGAAAAAAGCCGAGGGCGAAAAAAACGTCATTGCCGCGGCGGTCGGAACCGACTATATTATTCTGCTGAGCGCCGACGGCAAGGCGCAGTCCTTCGGCAGCAACGGCTCAAATCAGGGCTCTGTGGGGCTGTGGTCTGATATTTTGACCGTGACCTGCGGAAACAATCACACACTCGGCCTGTCGAGCGGCGGCAAAATATACGCGGTCGGCGACGGCGGCGACAATAAGCTTAAAATAACCGCGGCCGAAAACATAGGCCCCGAAAATATACCGGTTGTTGAATAACAAAAGCGCAGCCGTTTCATTTGAGGCGGCGGAGAGGAGATAATATGGATATTTTTGTGGAACAGCTTGTAAAGAAAAAGCGTGACGGAAAAGACATGCTGAAAATTATTCTGAGCATAGTCGGCGCGTTTGTGATTATCGCGCTGCTGGGTCTGCTCAGCGCGTTTGTGCCGTTTATAGGCATGTTTATGCTGCTTGCGGTCGTCGGGCTGATATACGGCCTGTATGTGATAATCACCTCGGTCAATCTTGAGTATGAATACGCGTTCACCGAGGGCGAGCTGGACGTTGACAAGGTGATAAACGCCCGCAGGAGAAAGCGCATGACGAGCTTTGACGTTAATGACATGGAGGTTTTCGCCGACAAGAACTATTCGGAATTTAACAGATATATGAACAATCCGAGGATAGAAAAGCTCTGGGCCTGCGCCGACAGGGATGGCGACGATCTCTGCTTCGCGGTATATACCGGCGGCGGAGCGAGCAAAATGCTGCTTTTCAGCCCCAATGAGAAGATACGCGAGGGCTTCCGGGCAATGGCGCCGCGGAAAGTATTTTTGAGCAAGAACTAAAATAATATATAAGGGTGGTAACGATAGACCATGATTGGAATTGATGTTGTTGAGATCTCCCGTTTTCGGGACATGAAAAATCTTGAAATGTTCGTGCGGCGGGTGTTCACACAGAACGAGGCCGAATATTTTACCTCAAAGACGGCGGCTAAGAAGTTTTACGAGTCCGTGGCGGGCCACTTCGCCGCAAAAGAGGCTTTTGCGAAGGCGCTCGGAACCGGAGTGCGCAATTTTGATATGTCGGACATCGAGATCTGCCATAACGAGCTCGGAATGCCTTACATAAAGTTCGGAGGCGTGAGGGTGAACGCCTCTGTGACGATCTCTCATTCCGACGCCGTGGCGGTCGCCGCGGTGTATATATCGGAAAATATTCCCGGCACCGGGCTGCCGTTTTATCAAAATCTTGACGAGTACGCGCGGCTGGTGCCCCCGCGGGCGGCTGACGCCAACAAAGGCGACTGCGGCAGAGTCGTTATATTGGGCGGAAGCCCCGGCATGAGCGGAGCCCCTTGCCTTTCGGCGCTGGGCGCGCTTCGCAGCGGCAGCGGCCTTGTGACGGTGGGGCTCCCGAGGTCGCAGCAGCCGATCGCTGCCGTGAAGCTGACCGAGGCGATGACGCTCCCGCTTGACGAGCTTGATGACGGCACGCTGAGCCTTAACGCGCTCGGCGAGATAAAAAGCAGACTGAGCCGCGCGGACGCCTGCGTTTTCGGCCCGGGCCTGTCGAAAAACAGGGATCTGGGAAAGCTCGCCGACTCGCTGCTTAACGGCTCTGTGCCGATCGTGATCGACGCCGATGGCTTGAACGCCATAGCCGAGGATATGGTGATACTGAAAAAGCATAAGAACCGCATGTCGTGCAGCGTGGTCATAACCCCGCACCCGGGCGAGATGAGCCGTCTTTGCGGCAAGTCGGTCGAGGCGATACAAAACGACCGCGAGGGAACGGCGGCGGAGTTTGCGAAGGAATACGGCGTGACCGTGGTCTTAAAGGGCAAAGACACCGTGATAGCCGCGCCCGACGGCAGAATGAAGATAAACCGCTCGGGCAGCGAGGCGATGGCGAGCGGCGGCATGGGCGACGCTCTTTCGGGAATAATAGCGAGCTTTATCGGCCAGAAAATGGGCGGGTTTGAGGCCGCGGTGCTCGGAACCTTCGTCCACGGAGTCGCGGGCGATCTGGCCCGCTCCGAGATAGGCGACCGCGGAATTCTCGCGACCGATCTCTGCGAGCGCGTGCCAAAGACGATAAGAATGATAACCAACGCGGAGTGACCTTTCGACTTTTAAAGTGAGGAATTAATGCTATGATCAACGAAAAACGCGCGTGGGCCGAGATCGACCTTGACGCGCTTGTGGACAATTTTAACGCGATCCGCGCCCATGTGGGCGGAAAAACCAAAATAATGGCCGTCGTCAAGGCCGACGGCTACGGCCACGGCTATCTCGAGGTCGCCAAGACGCTGATAGACAGCGGAGCGGACGCTCTTGCAGTGGCGTTCATGGACGAGGCGATACAGATACGCAAATGCGGGATAACAACCCCGGTGCTTATTCTGGGCTACACCCACCCCGGCTATGCCGAGGAGCTTATCGAAAAGGACATAATGCCAAACTGTTATACCTTTGAGATGGCCGAGGCTATGTCAAAGGCCGGGCAGAAGCTCAATAAAACCGGAAAAATACATATCAAGATCGACACGGGCATGAGCCGCGTCGGATACAGATATTGCGACGACGAGGCGGTGAACCGAAGCACGGTTGAAGAGATAAAGCGCATCTCCCGCCTGCCGAACCTTGAGATCGACGGTCTGTTCACCCACTTCGCGGTCGCGGACGATGATGACGACGAGTTCACTCTGCTCCAGTACCGCCGCTTTAAGGAGCTGTGCGACAAGGTGGAGGCAGAGGGAGTCAAGGTCAATCTCCGCCACTGCTGCAACAGCGCGGGCCTGATGCGCTTTCCGGAGTTCCATATGGACATGGTCCGCCCGGGGATAATTCTCTACGGTTTGATGCCGAGCCCGTTCGTGGATAAAAATATATTAAAGCTTCGGCCCGCGATGGCCTTAAAAGCAAAGATAACCAACATAAAGACGGTGGAGGAGGGAGTCACGGTCAGCTACGGCAGAAAATACAGAACTGCGGCCCCCGCGAAAATCGCCACGGTCTCTATCGGCTACGCGGACGGCTATTCGCGGTTGCTCTCCGGAAAGGCGGAGATGCTCGCCGGCGGAAAAAAATGCCCTCAGATAGGAACAATTTGCATGGATCAATGTATGATCGACGTCACTTATGTTAATAATATCAATATCGGTGACGAAGCCGTACTCTTCGGCGGTGACAAGTCGGGAAACGAGATCCCGATCGAGGAAATCGCCGGGATTATGGGAACGATCAACTATGAAATTCTTTGTGTCATCGGCAAGAGAGTGCCGAGGGTCTATCTGAGAGACGGGCGCGTTTCGGACGTGCATAACTATCTTCTCGACAGCCCTATCAAAAACTGATCTGTACATAGGAAATCCGCCGTCGTTTCGTTGCCGCAGGTTGTCGGACGGCTGAACCAAAACAGGTCTTTCGCATAAAATACTACCGAGGACATTAAGAAAATTAACTTGCGGAGTGTGAATTGAATTGGTAGTAAAACGCGGAGACATTTATTACGCGGACTTGAGCCCGGTTGTGGGCTCCGAGCAGGGCGGGGTGCGTCCGGTGCTGATAATCCAGAACGATGTGGGCAACAAATACAGCCCCACGGTTATCGCCACCGCCATAACGTCGCAGCTCAACAAAGCAAAAATGCCGACCCATATCGAGCTTGACGCGGGCGGCTACGGACTTTCAAAAGACTCCGTGGTGCTGGCCGAGCAGATAAGAACAATAGACAAACGACGTCTTAAAGAAAAAATAGGTCATCTGGACGACAGGCTTATGATGCGGGTCAACCGCGCGATAAGCATAAGCTTCGGCCTCAATGACCGCTAACGGAGGTGCTTTGAATTGAAAACAAAACTCAAAAACAGATTATTAAAGGCATTGATCGCCGTGACCGCGATCCTTGCGGTGATAGGCGGAACGATCGTTCTCGCCGAACCCGGTGACACCGACGACCCGGTTGTCACCAAAAACTACATAGTGAATGTGGTCGTGCCCCAGCTCAAGGCGTATGTCGAGGAGCGGCTCGGCGGCGGTTCGTCCGATTATTACGCCGACACCTTCGCGGTGGTCAACGTAAGCGGCGGCCAGACCGTGGTGTTTGACGCGGGCGCGCAGTACATCCTGCGCAAGGGCAACGGCGTTATAATAGGCAACGAGCTCGGCGGCATATGCGACACGACCGCGGGCTATGACCTGCCCGACGGCACCGAAATGCCGTCAAACCACATGCTGGTCGTGCCCCGAGGCGACGGCCGCGGCTTCAAAGCCAGCAACGACGTAATAATAATGGTAAAAGGCGGCTACTCATTCCGCTAACCCCGAACAATGCCCCCTCGACGTCCTGGCTCGCCCCTTTGGGGAGAGCTGTCAGCGAAGCTGACTGAGAGGGGTTAACATAGTAATTAGCGAATAGCGAATAGAATGGGCGGCAGATTGCCGCCCTACGTCATATTGCGCATTTGGCCGTAGGGGACGGCGCCCTCGACGTCCCGTAGGGCGGATATTATCCGCCCGCGGCGGCATGTGGGCATGCCGCCCTACACCGTGGTGTGCAATCGTGCTTCAAAGGCGTCAGTACATCTTCCATAAAATGTCGTAGACTAACTATTAAAAGTCAAGAGAAAAAATAAGAAATAATAAAAAATTTTTAGATAGTAAAAAAGACAGATG
>CANQKC010000023.1 GCA_947624305.1 uncultured Monoglobus sp.
ACATTTTACTTCTCCTCTCGTGTTTATTATTTTAACATATTTCCATTTTTCTGTCTACTTTTTTAGTATACATCCAACGAAATATTCGGTGAGGACAATTTTATTACAGAATTTACTTGGGAGAAGAAAAAGAAGCCTTCGTTCTTGCACCGAAATGTTGGCAAACTCTTTGATTATGTTTTGTGCTATGCAAAAAACTCAGTGGCATCAATGGCTTTTTCTGTAGAAAAAACGACAGAAGGTAAAAAATATCCCGTCAACAATGCCGGAAATGGTAGAAATGTAATTGTTTTCCCGCCACATACTGTTCGTTTTTCAACGAAAAAAGCAGTATTTGAACCGCAAGATATGTCCGAAGGAAATATTTATACAGTTCTCAAAAACCACGTTGAAGTAGAAGATTACTTCAATGTTACGGAAATAGTGCTTGATGGTGAGTGGAGATATTCTCAGACGAAAATCAATGAGATTATCGCAAACGGCGAAGAATTCTTGATAAGCAAAGCCCCGTTTAGGCCAAACCACGTTAAGGCAGGCGGAGAAATCAAAAAGATGAAAAATGTTTTGTCACCAAGTTCTTATAATTGTGAGACGAATGAGGATGCCACAAAACAAATAATTGACTTGTTTGGATACACCGCATTTGACACTCCTAAACCTGTTAAATTAATTGAACTTTTGCTGGAAGCAACAACTTATGACGACAAAGAAGCAATTATAATGGATTTCTTCTCCGGCAGCGCAACCACCGCGCACGCGGTAATGCAGCTCAATGCCGAAGACGGCGGCAACCGTAAATTCATTATGGTACAGCTGCCTGAACCCTGCGCCGAAAAAAGCGAAGCCTATAAAGCCGGATACAAAAACATATGCGAGATCGGCAAGGAACGCATACGCCGTGCGGGCGAGAAGATCAAGTCGGAAAATCCGAATGCACAGGACCTTGACATAGGATTCCGCGTCTTTAAGCTGGACGACAGCAACATGACAGACGTGTATTACTCCGCGGGTGAATACAATCAGATCATGCTTTCCGAACTGGAATCCAATATAAAGTCCGATCGCACAGATCTTGACTTGCTTTTCGGCTGCCTTTTGGAGTGGGGACTTCCGCTCTCAATGCCCTACAAGTCCGAAAAAATCGAAGGATGCACAGTGCATACATATAACGAAGGCGATCTGATCGCGTGCTTTGATGAAAATATATCCGAGTCTGTTGTGAAAGCAATTGCGAGACGCCGGCCGCTGCGCGCTGTTTTCCGCGACAGCAGCTTCGAGAGCAGCCCCGAGAAAATAAACGTCGGCGAGATCTTTAAAATGCTCGCCCCGGACACAAGGGTAAAGGTTATCTAAGGACGGTGACAGCTCTATATGAAAATACAATATAAATATCAGAAATTTCAGGCGGACGCCGCCAAAGCGGTGGTTGACGTGTTTGCCGGACAGCCCTATTTGACCCCTTCATACATGATGGACAAGGGAACCGGCAATTACCAGATCAAATTAAACGAAGATGAAGATTACACCGGTTGGAGCAACCATCGCATAGTTCCCGAACTGAATGATCGGATAATTTTGGAGAATATGCAAAAAATACAGCGCGCCAACGGGATCAAGCCGTCCGATAAACTGGAAGGACGCGCCAACGGTTACAATCTGACCGTTGAAATGGAGACCGGAGTCGGTAAGACCTATACATACATCAAAACCATGTATGAGCTTAACAAGCACTACGGCTGGAGCAAGTTTATCGTTGTTGTGCCGAGTATTGCTATACGAGAAGGTGTGTATAAATCCTTTGAAATGACAAGCGAGCATTTTGCTGAGGAATACGGAAAGAAAATTCGCTATTTTATCTACAATTCCTCTCAACTGACAGAAATCGACCGCTTTGCGTCGGACAACTCTATCAATGTAATGATCATTAATTCACAGGCATTTAATGCCAGAGGCAAGGATGCAAGAAGAATTTATATGAAACTTGATGAGTTCCGTTCGCGCAGACCCATTGATATTATCGCGAAAACCAATCCTATCCTGATAATTGACGAGCCGCAGTCGGTGGAAGGCAAGCAGACGAAGGAGCGTTTGAAGGAGTTTCATCCGCTGCTCACGCTGCGTTATTCCGCCACGCATAAATCGGACAGTATTTACAATATGGTCTATCGTTTGGATGCCATGGATGCTTATAACAAGCGGCTGGTAAAGAAAATTGCCGTCAAGGGTATCTCGGAGACCGGCAGCACAGCGACCGACAGCTATGTCTATCTGGAGGGCATTAACCTTTCCAAAAGCGATCCCACGGCGACGCTACGGTTTGATGTAAAGCTGGCATCCGGCACTAAACAGAAGAGTCGTATCGTGAAGGTCGGCGACAATCTTTATGATTATTCAAACGGACTGGAAGAATATAAAAACGGATTTGTTGTGAGGTCGATCGACGGCCGCGATGACTCCGTGGAGTTTTTGAACGGCATAAAGATCTACGCGGGCGACGTGATAGGCAAGGTCGACGAAGATCAACTGCGCCGTATTCAAATTCGAGAAACGATCCTCTCTCATATTCAAAGAGAACGACAATTGTTTTATAAAGGTATCAAAGTTTTAAGTCTGTTCTTTATTGATGAGGTCGCAAATTATCGCTGGTACGATGATGCGGGCCAAAAAGTGAACGGCAAATATGCGACAATGTTTGAGGAAGAATATAATGACATTGTCGGCAATATGCAGCTGTCTTTTGGCGAGGATGATTATATCAAATACCTGGACAGTATAAAGGCGTCCAAGACTCACGACGGATACTTTTCCGTCGATCGCAAGGGCAACATGATCAACAGTAAGGTCGGAAGAAGAGAAACGACCTCCGATGATGTCGGCGCTTATGAACTGATTATGAAAAACAAGGAACTTTTGCTTGAACGCGATCCCAAAAAGTCTCCCGTGCGCTTTATCTTTTCACACTCCGCCTTACGCGAGGGTTGGGACAATCCGAATGTGTTTCAGATATGCACATTGAAACAAAGCAGCAGTGATGTCCGTAAGCGTCAGGAGGTAGGCCGCGGCTTGCGCTTGTGCGTAAATCAGGACGGCGAGCGTATGGACGCCAACGCGCTCGGAAATGATGTGCACAACATAAATATCCTGACGGTCATTGCCAGTGAAAGCTATGATTCATTTGCAAAAGGACTGCAGACGGAGATCTCGGACGCGGTTGCTGACCGCCCGCGCGCTGTTACCGCGGATCTGTTCGTGGGAAAAGTTATCATGGATAATAACGGCAATGATCAGGTTATTGATCCCGAAACCGCGGCCGCGATCCATTATGACATGATCGTCAACCGCTATATTGATCGTAAGGGTATTTTGACAGATAAGTACTATCAAGATAAGGCAAACGGCGAAATAAAAGTAGCCGAAGAAGTCGCTGATTCCGCCGCGTCCGTTGTCCGGATAATTGATTCCGTTTATGACGCCCGCAGCATGCAGCCTGAGAACGCCCGCGGAAATAACGTAGAGCTCCAAATTGACGAGGATAAGCTGGCAATGCCCGAATTCAAGGCCCTCTGGTCAAAAATCAACGCCAAATCCGTATATGTGGTGGACTTTGACACAGATGAGCTGATCCGTAAGTCTATTGTTTCGCTTGACAGTAAGCTGCGCGTGTCGAAAATTTATTTTCATGTTGAAACCGGTGTAATGGACACGATCAAGTCCAAAGATGAATTAATATCCGGCGCTTCTTTTGTGAAGGAAAAATCGACTGAATACAGCGTGACAGCTTCGGCAAACTCTAACGTGAAGTATGACTTGATCGGAAAGCTGGTTGATGAAACCGGCTTGACGAGGAAGGCTGTTATCGCAATTCTCCAAGGCATACAGCCTCAAGTATTTGATCAGTTTAAAGATAACCCGGAGGAATTCATCATAAAAGCGGCAGCTCTTATTAACGACCAAAAGGCCACGGCAATTATTGAGCACATTACATACAATGTTCTTGATGATCATTACGACACGGATGTATTTACCGAGCCGACACTTAAAGGTAAAATGGGCGTGAATGTTATGAAAGCCAAAAAGCATCTATATGACCATATTGTATACGACTCCGAAAATGAGCGTACTTTTGCGGCTGAACTTGATACCGATACGGATGTCGCAGTATACGTCAAACTGCCTAACGGATTTTATATATCAACGCCGGTCGGTCATTACAATCCCGACTGGGCGATCGCATTCTATGAGGGCAAGGTAAAACATATCTATTTTGTGGCGGAAACGAAAGGCTCTATGAATTCCATGCAGCTTAGAATGATCGAGGAATCAAAAATACACTGTGCAAGAGAACATTTCAAAGCTATCTCCGGCGACAACGTAATCTATGATGTCGTTGACAGCTACAGGTCACTGCTGGAAAAAGTGATGAGATAGAGAATTGGAGATTACTTTTATGGCAGCATGCGGGAAAAGTATGGAACATTATTATTTTGTTGGATAATTTTAAAGGAGGTTGACTATGAAAAAGTCTGATTTTTTCTGGCAAACATATTTAAACCTTGAAAAAGAAGCAATTGAAGTATCAAAATATATATTTATTACAGATGAAGTATTAATAAATAGCAAAAATGGAATAATTACTCAATCATGCAATACGCAACTTGAAACTTTTTCACCATATATTGCAGATTTATTAGTGCGTTGCTGTGTTCAAATTGAAGCGATATCAAAAGAATTATATTTTGACAATGGTGGAGCCAAAATAAGAGGGGATAGTAGTATTTTATTTGATGAAGATTGTTTGAAATTGATTGATATTAAGTGGGAGATTCATAATAAAATTGTAATGATTGTTGCTCCGTTTTTTAATTTAACTAAAGATAAAAACTGTATTTTAAAGCCATTAAAAAACGCACATAAAAGGCAGGGTACTTATTGGGAAAAAGCATATCAGGCAGTAAAGCACGATAGATACTCTTCTTTACAAAAAGGAAATGTCAAGGCGTTTATTCATGCTTTAGCGGCGCTTTATTTACTCAATCTTTATTATCGTAATGATTCATGGCTTATTAAATATGACGAAATATCAAAAATTGATTATAGCCTTGGTTCGTCACTTTTTACAGTAAAACCTCCTTTGGCTGATGAATTGTGGCCCGTAAATACCCCAATTGTTAGTGATAGTCCATATATTGCTAAATATAATGAAAACGGTTATAGTCGCATAAAAGATATACATCAAAAAGAGGAGCTGGCAATAAAAGATTATTTGCTAAAACAACCGGAATTACAAGAACCTGCTTTTAAGACTAAAGTTTATAAGATGATTGAGAATAACGAATTGCCTGATAGATTGACGTTCTTTAAAGAATGGGGCAAATATCGATTAAATAAAAAAATACCTGATAACTTGCCATTCGAAAAAAGAAAAGAACTCCTAATAAATAGTGAAGAATGGAATGGGAGGATTCACCAAAAAAATAAACAATTGACAGCGAAAGAGCTTACAAAGGATAACATTCAAAATGAAATTGATCATGTTGGTGTTGAATGGGGAATAGAAATATTCATGAGCCTCAAAAAGCATGAGTGGCTTACAATAGCTTTACATGAAAAAATATGGCAAATACAGATTCCCCAATGAGTATTGAGGCGATACATATTCAAAATTTTGATGAGCAAAAATCAATTTATAATGAGAAAATAGATCGTCATAATAAACTGTTTCAGTATTTGGTGTTGTTATCAAGATAGAATATCATTTACACAAATGATAAGTTTTGCTAATGGATAGATGTTCAAACAGTTTTAGTGTATTTCGGTTATCCGGTCTCATAAGAGTGGAACAATAGAACTTAATTTTAAGGGGTTTTAATATAATTATATGACCGTGCTTGATTATGGCTTTAAAATCAACGTTTTTGCGTTGTTTACAAAGCTCTATTATTCCACTATACAAACTAAAAAATAAAGCAAAAGAGCGTATCATTTTTGCTGATACGCTCTTTCATAATCCCGTTTTGACAGCCTGTCATAAAATTATTGTTTATACTGTCTTATGTCATGCCGCCCGACAGCGTTCTTTTTTTATTGATATAGTTTTAACGTAATGAGGGGGAATTTGTATGAATTTAAAACAAATTTGCAGGTTACGCAAAGAAACCCGCGGCTTACGCAAGGTCGCGTTCATAGGGAAATATTTGTGATATAATTTCTTGCGGGGACAAAAAAGCCCACTTAGACATGATCGGTTCCCACTTGGACATAAAATATTGACAGCCAAAATCGCGCGGCTTATAATGGAGAAATAAGAGAAAGTCACTTTAAGGACAATGAAATAAAGCGTAACACAATATGAGTGAATACAAAAATATGACCAATGCTGCAGTATATTGACCAATGTTGCAGACGATATTGACAGCCGAAATCGCGCGTTTTATAATGGAATTTGAGCGGGGAACGCGGGGAAACACCAGATATTCCGTTTACCCATACGGTGTAGGGCGGCTTGCCCACAAGCCGCCACGGGCGGCCGGGGTCGTCCGCCCCTACGACGATGGATGGAGCAAACGGGCGGCAAAATCAGGCTCGCCCCTTTGGGGAGAGCTGTCTGCGAAGCAGACAGAGAGGAGTTCTAATCGCTAATCACTATTCGCTACGTTAACCCCTCTCCGTCTTTCCGCCTGCGGCGGAAATCCACCTCTCCCCAGAGGGCGAGGCAGGCGGCCGGGGTCGTCCTCCCCTACGACGATGGATGGAGCAAACGGGCGGATAATATCCGCCCCTACGGGACGTCGAGGGCGCCGTCCCCTACGGATTTTGGGGCGAGGCAAAAATGGGCGTTTGGGCAAACATTTATTTATAATATTCCCTGATTGCGGTGATAACGGTGTTAACGGCGTCAACGGCGCTGTCGGGAAGAGTATCCGGGAGCTTGATATATTTATCGCTTCTCTTATACGGTATAGGCTCGTCGATCAGACCGAGTAGATAGTCAAGAGAAACATTAAATATTTTAGCAAGTTCCACTTTAATGTCATCGCCGGGCATGGTCTTTTCGCGCTCGTATGACGAAATTGTATATTTCGTCAGTGAAAGCATATCCGCCAGCTTCTGCTGTGACATGCCCGCGTCCTTGCGCAGCTCTGACAATCTCTCTCCGATCATTGTTAACCACCTCAAGTAAATTATAGACTATTTTCAACTATTTTGCGTAAAGTTGAGAGAATTATCAACATTTATCTTGACAAGTAGATGAATATCGCTATATAATAAGTAATAAGTAGATAATATTACTATATACGCAAGAAAAAATTACATGAAACGGGCTAATTATTACACGAAAAAATTTTTTGCATATTTTTGCCTTATAATTATTTTGTAAAAAAAGAAAAGGATATGTTAACATAAAGAAAAAGGAGGAAATTGTATGAAGTTAAAACAAATGTGTTTGGTTTTCGCGCTGACGCTTATCTTAAGTCTGGCGCTGTGCGTCTCGGCCTTCGCGGCGAAGGAAGCTGACGGCTGGACCTATACCGAAAACGCCGACGGCACGATAACGCTCAACGAATATTCGGGAAGCGTCACGGCCGAGTTCAACATTCCGTCGGAGCTGGGCGGCATGACCGTGACGGGCATCGACGGTCAGCTTTTCAAGGATCCGGAGCAGTATAACGCCTTGAAGGAGGTCACGGTTCCCGGCTCGATAAAGACGATTGGCTACGGAGCGTTTATGCAGTGCGCCGAACTCAGCAAGGTCACCCTGTCCGAGGGAGTGACCGAGATAGGTGAATATGCTTTCAGGTTGTGTACGGCATTGACAGATATAACTCTGCCCGACAGTCTTAAAGTCTTGGGCGGCAACTCATTCATTCGGAGCGGCCTGACATCAGTCACAATTCCCAAAAACACAGAGAGCGTGAGTTCGACCGCTTTTAACAGCTGTTCGGCGCTTTCCGAGATAAGCGTCTCGCCCGAGAACACGCGCTTCGCGTCTGTCGGCGGCGTTTTGTTCGACAAGGATATAACGGAGCTTGTGTGCTATCCGCCGGGAAAAACGGGCAGCGAGTACACCATACCCGCGAGCGTTAAGACTATAGCAAGCAGAGCGTTCACAAATCTTTCATCTCTTACCGCCGTAAACGCCGAGGCGGGCAGCGAGTACTTTTCGTCCGAAAACGGTGTGCTTTTTAACAAAGACGGCTCGGTACTGCTCGTATATCCGACGGGCAGGACCGACGCGGAGTATGCGATACCCGACAGCGTGAGCGAGATCGGCGAATACGCGTTCTCATACAACGCGTCGCTCAAATCGGTCAAGGGAACGACGAACCTCAAAAAGATAGATGACAACGCGTTTTACTCATGCGCCGCTCTGGAGAGTATGGAAGGATTTGACGGAGTGACCGACATCGGGACCACCGCGTTTTACCGCGCGGCCATAAGCGACCTCGGCGTGTTCACCGCCCTTGAAAACATCGGCTACCGCGCGTTCTACAATTGCGTTAAAATAACCGCCGTCAAGGGCATGAATAACCTTAAAACCATAGGAGACGAGGCTTTCGTGTTTTGCGCTGTCACCGACGTCGAGCTTCCGGACGGATTCACAACGATCGGCGCCAACGCTTTTCGAGGTTCCTATATAAAAAAACTCAGGATCCCGGCAAGCTTGACCGACACCGGAACCGTTTTCAGGGCGATTCAGTTTGACACCGTGGAGATTGGCGAGGGAACGGTCGTGATAACCAAAAAGGCCGTTAACTTTTCAATGAGCACGGTCATTATACCCGCAAGCGTGACAAAGATCGATGATAATGTTTTCAATTATTTAAAAATGCCGAAAAATGTGTTTTATCAAGGCACAAAGGAACAGTGGGAAGCAATCGAGATAGGCAGCGGCAACGACTCGCTCAAAAACGCGCAATTCTATTATGAGGCGACGCCCGACACGACGCCGGTGCCGACACCGCCGCCTACGCCCACGCCGACGCCCAAACCCACACCGACGGCCACGCCGACGCCCACTCCGGTGCCTCCGACGGTTCCGCCGAGGGCGACCAGACCTCCCGCGACTCCCGAGCCGACGGATGATATGCCTCTTGAGATTTGGGAAGTGAGCGGCAGAAGAATCACAATAATAGTTAAGAGCGACATACCCGAGGGAACCGAGTTCACCGTTGTCATGGCAAAATACAAGGATGATATTATGCTTGACGCGGCTGTTGAGACCTTTAAGACAGAAAGCTCCAAAGGATCTGTATTTGATGTGATGATGAGCAAAGCTATATCGACCGACGCGGAGGGCGAGTACATAAAAACCATGCTGTGGGACAGCACGGACAGCTGCAGGCCTTTGGCTCTGCCATACACGACAACTCCGCTTATTAAAGCGTTCCCCGGGGCCGAGGGCGGCGGACAGTTCGCGGTCGGCGGTCGCGGAAAAGGCGGCGCCGAGGTGTACCACGTCACCAACTTAAACGACAGCGGCAAGGGTTCGTTCCGAGACGCGGTGTCTGAGCCCGGCAGAATAGTGGTGTTTGACGTGGGCGGAACGATAAACCTCAGCAAGTCGATCACAAGGATCGAGGATGTGACGATCCTCGGCCAGACCGCGCCCGGCGACGGCATAACAATAACCGGCGCGCCTCTTGATCTGAAAGGAGGCGACATAGTCCGTTATTTGAGGCTGAGACCCACATACAAACACGAAATTGAGGGAGACGGCTTCGGCGGCATAGGCGCGGGCGAATCAATAATCGACCACTGCTCGGTGAGCTACAGCGTTGACGAGTGTATCTCGTTCTATGACTGCGGTAACTTCACGCTGCAGAATTGCATAAGCTCCGAGAGCTTGAAAAACAGCGGCCATTCAAAGGGCTCCCACGGCTACGGCGGAATTTGGGGCGGCCATAACGCGAGCTACCACCACAACCTCATGGCCTGCCACGACAGCCGAAACCCGCGCTTATCGGCCGGTCTCTTCCAGGGCAGCCTTGATTATGATATGAGTGAGCAAACCTATCTGACCGACCTTCGCAACAACATAATCTATAACTGGGGCGGCAACTCGGCCTACGGCGGACAGGGCGCTATGGCCGCGAATATAATTAACTGCTATTACAAGCCCGGCCCGTCGACAACCAGCCACCGTTCGAGAATATATGAGACCTCCTCAAGCGGAAACGGCCTGATCTCAAAATGGTCGACCGACCTGTATGTTGACGGAAACTATATGGACGGCAGCGAGGCTGTCACGGCCGACAACTCAAAGGGAGTCGATCACGACAGCACAGAGGCGAAATACTATGTCTGGACAAAGGATACTATAACCGACGAGGCAAAAGCCGTGCATTTTAAGTTTGAGGAAAAATATCCCGTGACAACGCAGACCGCAGAGGAAACTTATGACACGCTGCTCGATCACATCGGAGCGTCACTGCCGAGGCGCGACGAGACCGACGCGAGAGTGATAAACGATGTTAAAAACGGAACGGGCAGGATAATCGACAACGAGGCCGAGGTCGGCGGAGTTATGCAGTACCCGACGGTGTACCGCTGGTTCGATATTCCGCAGGAGTGGAAGGACGCAAACGGTATGGGAGACGCCTACGAGGGCGAGATAGTTCCCGACGGACGCTGGAAGGGATACACATGGATCGAGGCGTACGTCAACGAGTGGACCGAGCAGCAGGAAAATCCGACCAATCCCGATGTGACGATACAGACAAGCGCTGACGGCAATAATATCGCGGTTTCCGCCGAGGCTTCGCCTGTCGGAGAAAGCTCGATAACAAAGATCGTGATATACGACGGCGACAGAATAATATCAGAACATGAAACAGATAAGGTGAATGTTAACATAGATGCCGCCGCAGGAACACACTACATCTCGGCTCTCGCCTATAACCAAAAAGGCGAAAGCACAAGAAGCACCATCGCGGTAGTTGATGTGAAGTAACTAAGGGTACCCCTCTCCGTCGCCTTCGGCGCCACCTCTCCCCAAGGGGCGAGGCGGGACGTCGGGGCGCCGTCCCCTACGAATTTTGGGCGAGGCAAGCGGGCGACAATAGGTAGGCTCCCCTTGGGGGGAGCTGGCTGCGGCTTGTCCGCAGACTGAGAGGGGAACTACGTACGAGCACCCCTCTCCGTCAGGCTTCGCCTGACACCTCTAATGAAGCGCTTGGTCAAAATCGCAAGCGATTTTGAAAGGTCGCTTTGAACCCGCACGCTCCGCGCGCTGATTATCCCCAAGGGGAGAGCCGGGACGTCGAGGGCGCCGTCCCCTACGGATTTTAGGGCGAGGCAAACGGGCGGCAATAGATAGGCGCCCCCTTGGGGGAGCTGACTGAGGGGGGAGGCCTATTCGCTATTTACTAATCACTAATCACTACGTTGGCAAGCGGGCGGATAATATCCGCCCCTACAGGTGTCGGTGATATATTGTATCGCCACAATCGCGCAAATTACGCCAAACCTGTAGGGGCGGCTGCGGCCGGAGCCGCGAAGCGGGTGCGTTGCACCACGGTATTCCGTTTCCTCGGATGAACGAGGCCGCAAATCATTAACGTTTGTCGATATGAGACCTGCCGCCCGTCCTATTCGCTAATTACTAATCACTACGTTGACACCTCATCCGACTTTTTGCCCGTTCGGGCAAAAACCCACCTTCCCCTCAAGGGGAAGGCCGGGACGTCGGGTCGTCCGCCCCTACGGATTTGGGGGCGAAGTAAAAAGAAAAATAAATCAATCAAATCTTCCCAATAAATACGCGAGGCTCCCCGTTTCGGGGAGCCTTTTAAATGCAGTCGCTGATATATTGAAGCGCCGAAAAACATATCTCGCGGGTATATCCGAATGGTTTTATGGAATTCACTCCGCGCAGTACCTAGTTACTATTCCCTAGTCCCTACGTTATCAGCTTGTCAATTTGCGCGGCGGCGGCTTGGGGGAGAATGGTTCTCAGGTGTTCGGCGATGCGCTCTCCCGACTCCTCGGGGTCGCGGCGGTATGCCGAGGTCACGAAATCTACGCCAAGCAGGGCTTCGGGCGTGCTGTATTCCGCCACGCCCCAGCCGTAGGGCGCGCCGGATTTGTCAAGCATATAAACAAAGTCCGATATGCAGACATAGCTCTGCATCTGCAGACGCGTTATCACCGTGTCAAAGCCTTTGTTGCCGCCTTTGCGGTAATTCAGCATTCTTTTGAGCTCCTTTGAGAGCAGGTACTTGTCGCGGACTATCGCCTTGTATATGTCCCTGTCCTTGTATGAGGCGAGGCCGTCGTTAAAGCGCGCGTCAAAGTCATAACCGCCGCGCCGCAGGTTCGCGAAATCCGGGAACCATTCACGGCTTATGAACATGGCCTTGCCCGAGCAGAATTTGCCGTAAACGCATTTAAGGCTCCGCGCGATCGGGCCCTTCCACTCCCACGGGCCGTCGGCATCCGCCGAGAACCACAGCTCGGGCGCGCAGAATTCCTCGACCGAGAACCCGGGAATATCCCCAGCGAAAAACGGCAGAAAGCCGAGCTCTTCAACCAATTCTATAACATCCTCCGGCGAGCGTAACTCAATATCAGGCATGCGAACCGCCCCTTTCAAGTATTCTTAACACAATTTTAGCACAACTTCCGACGCATGTCAATTTTTGCGGCGCGCCGCTGTCATAAAAGGGGAACCGTCAGCGCGGCTCCCCTTTTAAATTCTGTTTGTTTTTGTCAAAATGCTCCGCCAGCATTATCATTATTTTCTTTTCATCCCGGCTTAATGACGATATGTTAATGTTTTCGCTGTTGTCAAGACCCAGAAGATAATCCGATGAAACTTTAAAATACTTGGAAAGCTCGATCAAAAAGTGTGCGTTCGGGCTGTTGATGCCCATTTCCCAGGAGCTTACGGTGGCGCGTGTGGTCTCAAGCTTTTTCGCCAGCTCGCTTTGACTGATATTATTACGCTCCCTGAGCTGCTTTATCCTCTCGCTCAATTTGTTCATAATAATTCATCTCCGAATATTAATTATATTAATATTTTATCATATAGAGTGCAATAAAAACTTAGCATACAATGCATATAAATATTGACAAAATGTGTGATTTGTGGTATACTTTTTGCATTATTTTTAAAAGCGAGGGAGAAAGCTATGAAAAAAATAAGTTTATTTGCGGCGTTTATAACGCTTGTTTCGTTAATTCCGAAAAAATCGTTGTTATAATTAACGGGAATGAAATTAATTTTGACCAGCCTCCGATAATGGTCAATGATCGCGTGCTTGTGCCTGCCAGAGCTATATTTGAAGCGCTGGGCATGACTGTGTATTGGGATGATGCGGCGCAGACGGCGACAGCGGTCAAGGATGGAATAACTATCACTATCACGATCGGTGATTACGCGGTTTACAGAAACGGCGAGAGAATAGATATCGATGTTCCTGCCATGCTTATAAGCGACCGTACGCTTGTGCCGGCAAGGGCAGTCAGCGAAGGCGCGGGAGCGGTTGTTGATTGGCAGGACGCCACAAATACCGTTATTATAAATTAAATATGAAATATGCCTTTCGTGAATTTTAATAGAACCATATACAAACAGTCGAAGGGAGGATAAAATGAAACGATTATTAGTTTGTATTGTGTTAGTGTGCGGCCTTGTTTTGCCGACAGCGATCAGGGCCGCAGGTGACGAGCCGCCAATCGAGAACAGCTTCAGGTACGAAAACGGAGTTCCTATCGCATCGGGGCCAATGATCGGACCCGATATGCCGGAAGCGGCGGCAGACGGAATTAAAGGAATTGATGTCAGCTCTCATCAAAAAGTTATTGATTGGGATGCCGTTAAAAACAGCGGGATCGAATTTGCGATTATCCGCTGCGGGTTCGGCGACGATTTCAAGAATTATGATGACGAATACTGGGAAAGAAACGTAAGCGAGTGTGAGCGCCTCGGAATTCCGTACGGAGTATATCTTTATTCGTATGCCGCCAGTATTTTCGAGGCGGAAAGCGAGGCCGCCCACGCGATAAGGCTGTTAAAAGGACACGATCCCGCCTATCCCGTGTATCTTGATTTGGAAGATAAGCTTGTCGGAAACTGCTCAAATGAGCTTATAGGGCAAATCGCGGACGTTTTTTGCTCAAGGCTTCAGAACGAGGGATATGAGGTGGGCGTTTACGCCAATCTTAACTGGTGGAACACGCGGCTGCCAAGCAGCGTCTTTGAAAATCATCCGTCATGGCATAGGTGGGTCGCGCAGTGGAGCTCGTCATGTACATACGGCGGCAGCTATACCATGTGGCAGTATACGGATAGCGGCATCGTCTCGGGTATAAGCGGCGGAGTGGATATGGATATTTGGTACGGTGAACCGAGAGTTACCGAGGGCATATCCGGAGATATTAACGGCGACGGAACGGTCGACTCAGGCGACGCCGGAATGATATTAAGATTTGACGCCGGAATGATCACTCTGTCGCAGGAGCAGATCAAGCTCGGGGATATAAACGGCGACGGAATGACCGATGCGGGCGACGCCGGCATAATACTCAGAAGAACCGCGGGAATTGATTTATGAAAGGAAGGATAATATGAAAAGGCTTAAACGGATAGCAAGCTTAGTTTTATCAATAATGCTGATATTGTCGGTTATTCCGACTGTTACAGTACATGCAGGAGCTATTACGGCAGATGAAATGAGAAATAAAATAGAGCAGTTAAAAGCTGAATATCGCGAAAATACCAAATGGAACGATTCTTTTGCCGGAGGTACTCAGTGTTGGGGATTTGCGCATTTATGTTATAATCGGTTTTTTGGAGAATATTTAAGTTCGGCATATGTGCGCAGAGATGTCGCAAATCTTTGTGTGGGAGATTGGGTCAGATTTCGTCCTACGCCTACAAGTGCATACAACCATTCAATTTTTGTTACAAACATAATAGGGGATACCGTATATTATGCGGATTGCAATGCTGATGGACATAATACGGTTCATTGGGATAACAGAATATCTAAATCGGAATTACAAAAGAAAATTAATTATCAATTGTCTTATTTTATCCAAGAGACGGGAACAGGTTATATTAAAACGCAAAAAGATAATTGGGTAAAAACATTAGAAGATACGCCGGACCCTATACATAAGGATAACAATATACATGTAAGAAACGGTTACTTTACATTTAAAAATGCCGCATCGGGCACATTTTTAAATGTTTGGGGCGGTGTGGACCGCGACGAGCAGCAGATTACAACTTGGTCGTTTGATGATTCTATTGATCAGAGGTTTAATGTTGTGCACCAAGGCGGCGGCAAATACAGACTTTACGCGGAATGCTCAAGTAACGGAAGCAACCGAGTGGTTGATATACGGAGAGGGTCAAACCCGGTTACCGAGGGGCAATCGGTGGAATTATGGCCTCCGACCGATGATACTTCTCAGCTGTTCTATATATGGCCGGTGAATAACACGGAATTTGTGTTTGAAATCGCTTCAAAAGAAGGCTATGTAATAGCTCCGAACGCATCCGCCGCGGGATCAAACAGTTTGGAGTCCCTGCTCAGAGTTCAGAGATACACCGGCGGCACTCATCAAAGGTGGATATTATGCAACAACAACGGACAGCCGACGGTCCCGTTTGTGACATACGCTCCCGGATCATATAAAGTAAACACGGGAGGCACACCGATAAGGTTGAGAACAGGCCCCGGAGTGAACAGCGAGGTGATAACAACCGTTCCGGATCAAACGATTTTAAGAGTTACTCAAGTGAATGAAAACTGGGGATATACAAACTTTAACGGCAGAGACGGATGGGTGCTTCTTGATTTTACGGAGTATACGGTAACTTTAGACTCAATAAGCATAACTAAGCTTCCAAACAAAATGTCATATTATGCGGGTGATAGATTTGAAAGCGACGGTATGGAAATCAGCGCAAATTACAGTAATGGACAGAAGGAAACAATAACATCAGGATTTTCCACAAGTTGTGATTTGTCTCATCAAGGCGAACAGACAGTTACAGTTTCATACAAAGGGTTAAGCACATCATTTACCGTATATGTTGATGAACTCGCTGTTAATTCAATATCACTTTACTCTACTGACATAAAAAAACAATACTACGTTGGCGACGAGGTTGATAAGACTGAGATAAGTATATTGATTAATTACAGCAATAACAGCGGAAATCTTATTGTTGACGGATATGATTTAAATTACGATTTCTCAACTCCGGGGCGCAAAACCGTCACCATAACCTACGGCGGCAAGACAACGTCTTATGAAGTTGAGGTGTTTGAGCGTCCCGATGACGGCAAGCCGCTTATCAGCGTCGGCTCGGCAGATTGTTGTGCGGGCGATGTGATCGAGGTGCCTGTGTCGCTTCGAGCGAATGATATATATGACGGGAACTTCACAATACAATACGATTCATCAAAAATGAGCGTGATCAAGACGACGGCGCAGGGGGCTTTGGCAAATAGGCAGACGATTATTAATGACGCTTACGACACTGGAAAGATCAGAGTATCGTTCGCGGGAACAACACCTGTCTCATGCAATGGGGATATTCTGAAAATCATATTTAAAATCAATGACGGCGCTGTGGGCTCAGCCGATGTAGCGGTAGGCGACATGAGAATGTATAATATAGACGGCGGCGCGGTTGATTGCGGAATAGCAAACGGAGCGGTCAGCATACAATCTCCTGTCGGCTCGTCTGTCGTGTCAAATGTCCAAGTCATGACAACGGGCGGAAGAAAGGTTGTGACAGCGGATGTCGCGGCGGAAAACGCGGTTTGCTATCTTGCGAGCTATTCGGGTGAAGAGCTTGCCGAGTGTGATATGCAGAGCCCGTCAAACGGAAAGGCAGTGCTGTCGGTCACGGACAACGGCTCTCCGGTAAAACTGATGGTGTGGGATAAAAATATGCGGCCTCTCATTCAGGCGCGCAGCTTGTATTAAATTATAAAAGAGGGGGATAAAAATGTTTTGTAAGAATTGCGGCAATCAATTAAATGATAATGCTAACTTTTGTCCGAAATGCGGATGCAGGACAAATGATATTGTTCAATCAAATATAAATAATAATAAAACCGGATCAAACAGCAAAAAACTGTTTTCATACGCGTTTTATTTGTCACTGATTAATGCGCCTTTAATGCTGATAATCAGATTAACGTGCAGTAAAACAAGAACCGCTTACGGCTGGAGAGGAGAATATGCTCAATATTATATTCCGGGAAACATCATTGCGGTTATGCTTTTGTTGTTGTTCGGCATTATCATCGCATCTTTTGTGCTAAAAAAAGAAAGCGGAGTAAATGATAAGAAATCTAATGTAAAAATCATTGTATCAAATGTTGTTTCCGCGATCATTGGTTTAGCTATTACCCTTATACAATAAAAATATTTCGGATAAATATGGGGTCATGAATTTTATGCATGACAAAACAATGACAAAACTATAAGAGAAAAGAGGGGAAATATGTTTTGTGAAAATTGCGGAGCAAAGGTTGAAGACAACTGGAACTTTTGCGAGATTTGCGGTGCACCGGCTGCAAGGCCGGTAAAGGCCGAGCCTTTTGCCGCTGAAGTAAAGAGACTCGATGAAAATGATGCAGGGCGGAATATTGTTTTGTCGGTTAAGGAGCCGGAGGATGTGGAGGATGAAAAGCCACGCGCTCCGAAACCGATCAGGGCATGGACCGTATTAGTGTTGTTTATAATAATTGTTACCACAATACTGTTGGCTGCGTTCGCGCTCAAACAGGTTAAAGAGAATAACAGCTATAAAGCGGCATACTCGACATATTCGTCAAATCCGGCAGCGTCGGGATCGTCAAAATCCAAGACCGCGGCGCCCAAGCCGTCAGCTGCGGATGTCTCGAAATCGGAGCGGACTCAAACGGGCGGAACGGCGGCTGTATCTAAACGCGTTGATCCATATGATCCGCAATTAACATATAAGCGGATGGACGGCATACATAACAGCGTACTTGTAAGCGACTCTGTGTTTAATGATCTGGAGGCTCTTATAATAGACTTTGATAATGCATGTGAAGAATACATAAACAGCGGATCGGGCGTAATTTTCGATTATATTGAAAGCGGATCAAACGCGTATTCGCAGCAAACCGGCTATAAGGCAAAACATCCGGGCCTTACGCAATTCTATCAGGTTATTAATGTTGTAAACGCCAGACAGGGAGACGGCTATTATTTCGTATGGGTGAATGAGACATTGAATGTCACTGAAAACGGCAGTGAAAAAGTAACCACCGACCATTGGATATACAAAATAACAAAATCGGGCGGGAAATACCTAATCAATGACTATACCCGAGACCCGGCATATTAAATTAATCGGATTATTTCTTCCCAATTAAACTGCGGGGCGGCCGAATGCCGTCCCGAATTTTTTGCCGCCTGATATTTAAACCTTGCTTTTAAGTGAAAAATATGTTATAATTTGCTATGGCAAAAATAAAGCTTAGGAGGGTTATTATGTTTAAGGAGTTTACCGTGACGGTGCCGGAATTTCCGGACAGGGAGTTTGACATAATCAATTTCGGGGCGGCGCAGGGAAGCAAGGAGGCCAACACCAAGGCCCTGCAGGGCGCGATCGACGCGGCGGCGGAAAAGGGCGGCAGAGTGATCGTGCCCGACGGCGTGTGGCTCACCGCGCCTATCACGCTGAGATCGGGCGTGGAGCTGCATCTTGACGACAACGCGCTTATTCTGTTTGACAAAAGTCCCGAGGATTATCCGCTGATAATCACGGACTACGAGGGAATAAAAAGGATAAGAACCGTTTCGCCGATCACCGCCGACCATGCCGAGAACATCGCGATAACCGGCAACGGCACGATAAACGGCAGCGGCCAGCTCTGGCGCCCCGTGAAGCGCTGGAAGATGACCGACAAGCAGTGGGAGAGGCTGCTCGCGAGGTCGGAATACATAATCCACGGCAATGACGGCGAGATATGGGTGCCGTCAAAGTCGATCTATGACGCCAGATATGTCGGCGAGGTTTTCCCCGGGGATTATCCAACCGACGAGGAGGCGCTCAAGGCCGCCGCGCCGTATTACGATTTTTACAGGCCGGTCATGATAAGCATACGACACTGCAATAACGTGCTGATCGAGGGAGTGCGGCTTCAGAACTCGCCCGCGTGGAGCGTTCATCCGTACTTCTGCGAAAATCTGACCGTGAGAAACATCTTCATCACCAATCCGTATTACGCACAGAACGGCGACGGAATAGATGTTGACTCCTGCGATAAGGTGCATATCCACAACTGCGACTTCCGCACCGGCGACGACGGAATATGCTTGAAGTCCGGCAAGGACAGAGAGGCCAGAAAGCTCAAAAAGCCTTGCGAAAACGTCTATATCCACGACTGCAAGGTGGGCAAGAGCCACGGCGGCTTCGTTATCGGAAGCGAGATGTCGCGCGGGGTGCGCAACGTGCTTGTCAAGAACTGCACATTCACCGACTCTGATCTTGGCGTGAGGTTCAAGAGCGCGATGGGCCGCGGCGGAGTCGTTGAGGATATTTATCTTGAGAATATACAGATGATAAACATAAAAAACCAGCCGGTCATTATGACCATGGACTATGTTCATAACCTTATGGACTATAAGGATCCGGTCGTGCAGAGCGACGACCCGGAGGACGTGCCCGAGTTCCGCAATATTTATTTCGACCGCTGCGGCTGCATAGGCTCGGGCGCACCGGTCAAGATAAATCCGCTCGGCGGTTATCCGGACTCGATACACGATATTTATTTCAAGGATTGTTATCTTGAGGGCGTTGAAAACAATATGTAAGGTGATGCCTAAATGAAAAAATATAAATTCATCATCGCGGGGTCGGGCTGGCGGTCGCTTTACTATGTGCGCGCCGCAAAGGCCCTGCCTGAGGTGTTTGAGCTTTGCGCCATGTATTGCAGAACGCCCGAAAAGGCCGAAAAAATGTCGCGCGAGCACGGTATCCGCGCAACAGACTCGATAGAGGAGTGTCTGGGATATGAGCCGGATTTTGTCGTTGTGGCGGTGAGCAAAAACTCGATCGCCGAGGTAAGTATGGAGTGGGCGCGGCGCGGTCTTACGGTGCTGTGCGAGACTCCGGCGGCGCTTGACGTCGAAAGCTTAAACAGGCTTTGGAAAGCACGTGAGGAAGGATGCAGGATCGTTGTGGCCGAGCAGTTCACGCGGTTTCCGGAATATGCTGCGCTGATCGGGCTTGTAAGGCGACGGCTTATCGGCGAGCCCGACTTTTTGAACATTTCGCTCGCGCATGATTACCACGGCGCGAGCCTGATGCGGGCGCTGCTTGATGTTTCGCCCGACGTCGGGTTCACGGTCCGGGGCAGAGCGTATAAGTTCCCGACGGTTGAGACGTTCACGAGATATGAGCGCTATTATGACGGCAGGATCGCCGACAAAAAGCGCACGGTGGCGGTGTTTGAGTTTGAAAACGGCAGGACGGCGCTGTTTGACTTTGACTCCGAGCAGTACCGTTCCCCGATCAGGAACAATTCGGTGAAGATACGCGGCTGCCGCGGCGAGATTGCCGACAGAATGGTTTGTTATTTAAATGAAAAATTCGAGGATATTAGGTCGGAGATCGACGTTAAGACGCGGATAGTTCAAACGGGCGATCCGAACCCGAGTTTGAGCGTTGTGGAGGAGGTAACCGACATAATATTTGAGGGCGAGAGCGTGTATGCTCCAAAATTCGGCTTGCGCGGCCTCGCACAGGACGAGACAGCTGTGGCCGAATTGATGGCTGGCGCGGCGGAATATTCAAGAGGGAACGCTCCGCCGTATCCGCTAAAGGATGCGCTTCAGGACGCGTATATGTCGATCATGCTCCATAAGGCGGTCGAAAGCGGAGAGACAATAAAAAGCGAAAAGCAGATCTGGAACAAATAGGGATTTATATATGTGCAAGATATATAAATCCTCTTTTGATTTTTTGTGCAGAAATATTGATTATTTTTGCAACTTTTTGTGGTATAATCAAGTCTAAGGTAACAGAAGGCAATTGTTTTTGAATTTTAAACAAATAAGGAGGACACAAAAATGAGAAAAAATATTAAGAAAATTCTGGCGTCGCTGACAGCGGCGGGTATGGTTCTGGGCTGCGGCGCGGCGTTTGCCGAGGGAACACCCGCGTTTGACTTAAGCGGCAATCCGATTGTGCAGACGCCGGAGTCTCAAGAGCCCGCGGCCCTCAATAACGGCGGAACCTTTAACGTTCAGGCGGTCGGGCATGACGGAACGTTGACCGTGCCGCTGCGCGAAGTCATGGAGCAAATGGGCTATGCGGTCGTGTGGAACGAGGAAACACAGGGCGTTGACTGCGTTCGCGAGGAAACAGTCATAAGCCTCAATATCGGCAGCGATCGTTATTATCACTACAACAAAATGGCGGCCTACAACAGCAGTGCCGTGCCTTATACCGATTTAAACAGCGCGCCCTATCTCTACCGGGACAGCGTGACATATGTTCCGGTTGAAATGCTGACTTCGGTTCTGGGCGTTTCGGTATACGACGGCGAAAGCGATGTCGTGACGGTCGCCGAGGCCGCCAAGGTCACGCTTAACTCGGTTCAGGCCGACGATGACGGAATTTATTTGAGCGTGAACGACCCCAAGCGTGGCGAGGTTATCGTTCGGTTTTCCGACACGAGCGTTATTCCCGAGGATTATGACCTTACGGCCATGCCCGAGGGAATAGAACTTGAGATCGAGTACGGTCTCGCGATGACTATGAGCCTTCCGCCCCAGACCACCGCGATTAAGATCGTCATTCCGTATACCGAGAGCGTTGACAATATCGTGGTCAGCGGCACGATAACCGAGCGCGACGTTGAGGCTGGAATTATCGTGATCGACGAAAACGGCGCTCTAAGAGCACTGAACGTTGACGAAGGCACAAAGATTACCCACGGTCTTGACAAGCGGATCTACAAAATAGACGATCTGACGGTCGGAACAAAAATAACGGGCGTGCGCGACGCTGCCGAGACCCGCAGCATCCCGCCCCAATCCTACGCGATAGCGATTGAGATAGTTGACTGATAAAATAAGGCTCCCGGTTTTCGGGAGCCGTTTTTTTAATTTAAGCCGTTGGGGTTGTTTTTTTGCCAGTTCCATGTGTCGCGGCACATGTCCTCGATTGTGAGCTCGGCCTTCCAGCCGAGTTCGCGCTCCGCTTTTGAGGGGTCGGAGTAACATTCGGGAATGTCGCCGGGGCGGCGGGGCTGCATCTCGTAATTGAGGTCGACATTGTTCACCTTGATAAAGCTGTTCACTATGTCAAGCACGCTGTATCCGACGCCGGTGCCTAAGTTGAACGCCTCGGCGCCCTTGTGGGCCGCCGCGTAATCTATGGCCTTTGCGTGGCCCTTGGCGAGATCGACAACGTGAATATAGTCGCGTATGCAGGTGCCGTCGGGAGTGGGATAATCATCGCCGAAAATTCCCAGCTTGGGCAGCTTGCCCACGGCCACCTGAGAGATATACGGCATAAGGTTGTTGGGGATGCCGCCCGGGTCCTCGCCTATTCTGCCGCTCTTGTGCGCGCCGATAGGATTGAAATACCTCAGCAGCACAACGCTCAGCTCGGGGTTTGCCGCGCAGGCGTCGGTCAGTATCTGCTCGATCATCAGCTTTGTCCTGCCGTAGGGGCTGCCGCTGGTCAGAGCCGGCATATCCTCGGTCAGAGGCATTTTGTCAGAGTCGCCGTAGACCGTGGCGGACGAGCTGAACACAAAGTTGTTCACGCCGTGCTTTTCCATGGTCTCAAGCAGAGTCAGAGTCGAGTCGATGTTGTTCCGGTAATATTTAACCGGGATTTGGCAGCTTTCGCCGACCGCCTTAAGACCCGCGAAGTGGATAACGCAGTCGATCTTGTTTTCTGAAAACAGCTTGTCCATAGCGGCGCCGTCGCAGACGTCGGCCTCATAAAACACAAGATCCTTTCCGGTGATTTCCTTAATTCGGTTCAGGGCTTCCGGCTTGGAGTTTGAAAAGTTGTCGGCTATAACCACGCTGTGGCCCATGTCAAGCAGTTCGATGGCGGTGTGCGAGCCGATATATCCCGCCCCGCCCGTAAGCAATACGTTCATGTTGATCATCCTTTCTTTGGTCTAAACATTATACCCTATTTAATAGGGGATGTCAATAGTAAAGGCGCGGTTTGAGACGCGCCCGTTTGTTGTCTTTAGAAAAAGTAGTATGAGATTATTTCGTTTGTTTGATTTTTCGGCGCGCCTTCGGGGAGCGAGCCGGCGGCGAGGATTATTTCCTCGATCGGGGTTTGGGCGATCGCGATCGGATTTTCGGTCAATTTTGCGGCAATTTTCAGACCGCATGCGGGAAGGGTCAGAACCAGCTTTCCGCCGTCCGCGCTTATGTCCGCGTACGGGCCCGCTATGACCGAGCCGCTGCTGTCCGCAAGGTACGCGCCGCCGAGTTCCCTATCGGTAAACCTGTAATAGGCCTTTCCGTCAAGCCCGATAACGCCGCAGTCCTTGGCGGACGCGTTCAGGGTCGGCTCAAGAACAAAACTGCCGCCGCTGTTTATCACACCCGTTTTTCCGTCTTTCGTCACAAACGGGAAGGCGATATCGTCATACTCGCAGGGGAGGATCTCATCTCCGGTAACGCTGACAAGGCCCCATTTCCCGTCGTTATAGATTTTGATCGTGCCGTCGTTTGCGCTCATCTCGCCGGCGTCGGCGCTGAACAGCGTTTCGCCGTCGGCGTCAAGCACGTCAAAAGCCGAAAGATATTCGCCGCTTTCGGTTTTGGCTCCCGCCGCGCCGCGCTTGGCCGCGATAAACACGGGCGGGCTGTTTTGGTAGACCAGCGAATAATATCCGCTGCCGTCTATGATCACATTGCCGCTTGAGTCGATAAGCCTGTCGCACTCTCCGACCACGGTTTCGCCGTCCTCGGCGTAAACCGCGGAGGAGATCAGGAAACGATCGTCTCCGATAAGCTCGACGCTTCCGGTGCCGCTGAGCTCAAGCATTTGGTTCCCGCCGCCGTCATAGAGGCGCGACACGAGACTGTCATAATCGGTCACGACAAAGCAGTCGTTGCTTAAAATATGTATCGCGTCGGCGGTGAGGGGGATAAGCTCTTTTTTTGTGTTGAGATCAAGCACCGTGTAGCCGTAGTCTCGTCCGACGACAGCGGTCTCGCAGGCGTAGCCGCTGCCGAAGTCCGCCATGCGCGAGCACGAGAGAGATGAAACATAGTCATAGAGCGGCTCAACGAGCACGCTGCCGCTCTTGTCGGCGTATCCGTATTTTCCGTTAAAGTCCATTATGCGGATAACGCCGTTGAGCTCGCATACATCATTATATTCGGGTTTGATTATGACCTCTCCGGTTTCCTTGCTGACCGCGCCCCATTTGCCGTCTTTTTTGACCGAGACGGTGGCGGGGTTTGACTCATAGTCGCCCTGAAGGGCCGCTTTTTCGCCCTCAAAATTCGGGTTCTCGTCGCCCAGTGAGGCCGAAAGCCTGCCGCCTTCGGTGTTCAGCCGAATGTCGTCCCAGATCGGCTCGGTTATGACTCGATCGTCGATCTTAAGCCCGAATTTGCCGTCCGCGCCGCGCGTGAACTCGGGGTTGGGCCTCAGCTCGGGCGAGTAGGGTTCTATTTCGGTCAGATTAATATTGTTCATAAGACCGACGACTTTTTCTATGCACCTTTCCTCCTCGGTTCCCGCGGAGACGGGCGCGGCAACGGCAGCCGCGCACAGGGCGGCGGCAGCTGTAACAGAGATAAGTCTTTTCAGTTTCATGTTTTCAGCTCCGTTCGGCTCGAATTTCTAAAGGTTGATCAGTATGTCAGCATCCGCGCGTCAGCGGGAGTGTTTATTTCAAGAATATATTTTTCGTTTTCTTCAAGGCCGTTTATCGTGTATGAATTATACGCCCGCGGGGTTATGTATATCCTGCCGAGCGTCGCTCCCGCGCCGTTTGTGACGCGTACGCTTATCATGTCCGAAACCGCGCTCTCGATATAAAAGTCTGCCGAGCTGTTTTGGTCGGCGGTGACCGCGACCTCGTTTTTGCCCGCCGGGAGGCTGTACTCCTCTGCGCCCGCCTCGCTTTCCGCCACATCGTCTATCGTCGTGCCGGGAAGCAAGTCGCTGCGTGAGGCGAACACAGAGCCGCCGGGCGCGTTTTCGGGCGCATCGGCTTCCGGGGCGCTCGTCGGCGCGAATGTCGGAACGGGAGAGGCCACCGCGCTTGATCCGCCCGACGGAACCGAAGCGGTTGTTTCGGTTTGCGGTTGCGAGACGGTTTCTGCGCTTTGAGGCGCGGGCCGCGGCTCGTTTTGCCGCGCGGTATTTTCCGCGGCGGGCGCGTCAGCATGCGGCTCCTGCGCGGGCGGCGGGGCGGCGTTTTGCGGATAAAAACTCTCGCTCTCGTCAGCAGCCGCGGCCACAGCTTCATCCGGGATATCCGGGGAAAATCTGCCCGAGACGCCGAAATCAAACACCGGTTCCGGTGTCAGTGCGTCGGGAAGCTTCGCGTTGGTAAGGCCGGTCACGCCCAACGCGAGAACAGCGGTTACGCCGATTATTCTCAGCGCCGCGCCGGGGCGCTTGAATTTTGAGATCCGCGTGATCCGCGTTCTGAGATCGCTCTTTTTGTCGGCCATGCCCATGACCGCGCCAAAGCCGCAGACCGAAAGCCGCGCCGAGGTGTTTATTATCGCTCTGCCGTAGTCCTTGTTCTCGCCGTCGCCGATGAACATCATTACCTTCTCGTCGGCGGCAAGCTCGGCGCCGCGCATGGCGCGGCCCGTGAACAGCCACGCCAAAGGGTTGAACCAGTGCAGGCTGCGGACCGCTATCGCCGTGTATTTATATAAAATATCGTGACGCTTGTGGTGGCACAGCTCGTGCATCAGTATGTATTTTATGTCCTCGTCTGGAAAGATTCTGACTTCGTCGGTCAGCAGTATTTTCGGCCTTATTATGCCGGTCAGGGCGGGAGTTTTGAACTGGCTCTGGAACACCGCTGTTATTCTGCGGCTGACGCGCAGCTTCCTCAGGCAGTCGCCAAGGATGCGCGTTATCCGTTCGTCGGTGTCCTTAGGGAGCAGCGACATGCGGATCTGCATAACGATCTGCGGGATTGCGAACCACAAAAAGACCGCGCAGCACCCTGCCAGCCATATGTAAGCGCATATTTGAATAAGCTCGGCGCCGCCGAACGCGGCGGGCGCGCCCGTTAAATTGACAACAATATTATCGCCCGACAGCGCGACGGCGCCGCCGGCTCTGTCCGGGAGCAGGTTGAAAATGCTCGCCCGGCTTTCGGGCGCGAAGGGAAGCAGAAATCTGATCGTAACAATGACCCAGAACATGAACTTCGCCGACGCGGTAAGCTGTTCTTTAAGCAGTTTTTCAACCGCGAGAACAACGGCGCCCATGATACTTCCGTAGAGAGCGGCCGTCAGGCACAGCAAAAAAAGCTGTTTCACAATCATTTTTATTCACCGTCAAGAATTTTTTTCAAATCGTCGATCTCGCTTTTTGAAAGCTCGTTGTCGTTGACAAATCCTGTGAGCATGAGGTTAAGCGAGCCGTCATACATTTTCTTTAAGAAATTCTTCGTCGCGCTTGCCTTGTACTCCTTTTCGTCGATCGCGGGATAGTAGCGGAAGGCCCTGCCGTTTATTCTCTCGATAGAGATAGCCTTTTTCGCCACAAGACGGTTGATGAAGGTGCGGATCGTCTTGTCGCCCCATTTGTTGGTCTTTGAAACAAGGTTGACGATCTCGGTTCCCATTAATCCGCCGTTCTTCCATAAAACGTTCATTACCTCGAGCTCGGCCGAGGATATCTGCGGTAAATCTGCCATAGTGTAAGCTCCTTTCCAAACAGTCTAATTACGGCTGTAAGATATACTATATATATTAAACTTTGCGCATCGATTTGTCAAGTATTTTTTTGAAATTTATCCGATTTTTTTGAGGCTTGGTTAAATTTAAGTAAAAATGCCCTAAAACAGAGCTTTAAAACTGTATTTGACAATTTTAAATTGTAAAATTATTACAAATTTAGATGAAGGTATTGACGGATTTATTTTTTTAGTGTATTATATTAATGTCAATTTAATTAAATTGATATTACCGTTTAATTTAAGAAACCTTAAATATTAAAATTTTACGGATTGGGGCAATGCCGCCTGGGGGTATTGTCCCTTTTTCTTTAACGGGAAAAGTTTATGTGAAAAAAGGAGATGTTTTGTATGAGCGAGAGTGCTGCTTTATTGGCCGAGGCGATCAAAAAATCGGAAAATATGGTTTTCTTCGGCGGCGCGGGCGTTTCCACCGAGAGCGGGATCCCGGATTTCCGCAGCAGCGGCGGAATTTATAATCAGAAATACAAATACCCGCCCGAACAGATAGTGAGCCACACGTTTTTTGTGTACAGCCCCGAGGTTTTTTTCGAGTTTTACAAAGAGAAGATGATATTCACCGACGCGAAGCCCAACAAGGCGCACATCGCGCTGGCGGAGCTTGAGAGAATGGGCAAACTCAGGGCGGTCATAACCCAGAACATAGACGGCCTTCACCAGGCGGCGGGCAGCAAAAACGTTTACGAGCTCCACGGAAGCATACATCGGAACTACTGCACCAAATGCGGAACGTTTTACGGCCTTGACGCGGTTGTGAATTCAAAAGAGGTCGTGCCCAGATGCGAGAAATGTGGTGCGATAATCAAGCCCGACGTCGTGCTGTACGAGGAGGGGCTTGACGGCGGCGTTATCGAAGGCTCGGTGCGGGCTATCCGCAAGGCCGACACCATGATAATCGGCGGCACGTCGCTCAATGTCTATCCGGCGGCGGGGCTTATCCACGACTTTAAGGGCCACACACTTATTCTGATAAACAAAAGCGCCACTCCGGCGGACTCGCGGGCCGACATTGTTATCCGCGAACCGATAGGCGAGGTAATGGGCGAAGCCATGGAACTGATTTGAAAAGAGAAAAGACGTGGCGTTTATGTAACGAATTTCTAAAAACAATTTATTTCGTGATGATTGAGAATATTTACATGGCAGTTACAATAGCCGTCAGCATAATGCAAACGACAAAAACAGGTGATATTTTACTTATCAGCTGTTTCTGTCGTTTAATTTAAAAAGCACTCAGTTATTTCCGATAATCTCCCGCGTCACACACTCCGCCATATCGCCTATGACGGACAACAGCGTGTCCATATCATAGGCGATATTTTCATTAAAAGCATAGTATCCGCCTTTTATGGAATATGTGAGAAAAATATTTATTTTTGCGCTGTTTCGGTAATTGGGTTGTTTGTCGAAAATGAAATCCTTTATCCGCGCTTCCACCCTGTCAATCAGAATTGAGTTCCGTTCCCCGGAAAAGACAATATCAATCATTGCGCGGTGCGACATAAACGCGTCCGCCAATTCCCGCGTAAAAAATTTTGGGTCTGAAATAACCGCGTCGGGGTGTTCGATACCGGCAAAAATATTTTCTATCAGCTCGTTTTCAAGCGTTTCCGACAAATCGTAAATATCCCTGTAATGTAAATAAAACGTAGCTTTATTTATCTGTGCGAGTTCCGCGAGTTCCTTTACGCTTATTTTTTCAAGCGGTCTTTTAGCCCGCAGCGTTAAAAACGCGTTTATAATATTTTTTCTTGTCCGCTGTACTCTTAAATCCATCTTTCCTCCGATAATTGACGCATTCAAATAATCGTCGCTTAATTGACAATATGTGATATTCGCTTATTGAGTTAACCAAACCACTTGTATATAATAATTGTAGCACAATAATCGACTGTAGTCAACAAACCGGAGGTAAATTATGGACTTATATGGTTTCTACACAGGCACAAATTTTAACGCCTATGAGTATCTCGGTGCTCACAGACAGAACGGCGGCTATGTTTTCCGCGTGTTCGCGCCTGCCGCTAAAAAAATATCACTGCTCGGTGATTTCAACGAATGGGAAGAAACGGAAATGAACAGAGTAAACGACGGAAATTTTTTCGAGCTGTTTATACCAAACGCAAAATCGGGTATGAAATATCTTTACAGAATTTATCACAGCTACGGCGGATATACCGACCATTGCGATATTTACGGCTATGGTATGGAACTTCGCCCGGATTTTAAATCCGTTGTTACGGATTTATCGGAATACAAATTCAAAGATAAAAAATGGATGCGTCAAAGAACGGACTGCAGGAATAAGCCGCTCAATATATACGAATTGCATTTAGGCTCGTGGCGCAGAAAGGAGGATAATTCGTGGTATCGTTACAATGAAATTGCGGATATGCTAATTGATTACGTTAAAGGCGCGGGATATAATTATATTGAGTTTATGCCGCTTCTTGAGCATCCGAGCGACAATTCGTGGGGCTATCAGAATACGGGATTTTTCAGCCCTACCTCGCGATACGGAACTGCCGCGCAGCTTATGGAGCTGATTGACAAGTGCCATCAGAACGGTATCGGTGTTATTATGGATTTCGTTCCGGTGCATTTTGCGGTAGACGGCTACGGGATTAAGGATTTTGACGGAACGCCGTTATATGAATATCCCCATAGCGATGTCGGAGTGAGCGAATGGGGAAGCTGTAACTTTATGCACTCGCGTGGAGAGGTAAGAAGCTTTTTGCAATCATGTGCCGCGTACTGGCTCAAGGTTTTTCACTTTGACGGTTTGCGAATGGACGCCGTAAGCAGGATCATATACTGGCAGGGCGATGAAAGCCGCGGCGAAAACGGTCAGGGAGTTAATTTTATTAAGATGATGAACAAAGGACTTAAAGAAATGTTTCCCGACTGTATGTTGATTGCCGAGGATTCCACAAGCTATCCGAAAGTAACGAAACCCGTTGACGAGGGCGGACTCGGCTTTGACTATAAATGGGATATGGGTTTTATGAACGACACTCTTAATTATTTTAAGACCGCGCCGAAGTACAGAACTGACAACTATCATATGCTGACCTTCTCAATGATGTACTATTACAACGAAAGCTATATGCTGCCGTTCTCACACGATGAGAACGTACACGGCAAAGCGACAATTTTACAGAAAATGAACGGCAGCTACGAGGACAAGTTCCCGCAGGCAAAGGCTATGTATCTTTATATGTACATACACCCCGGCAAGAAGCTGAATTTTATGGGCGGAGAGTTCGGACAGCTTCGGGAGTGGGACGAAAAACGCGAACAAGATTGGGATATGCTCAAATATCCCAAGCATGACAGCTTTTTCAGTTTTATGAAACAGTTAAATAAGCTGTATCTTACACACAGCGCGTTATATGAGCGCGATTATGACAGAAGCGGATTCGGGTGGATAGACTGCGGCAATATTCAAAACTGCATATACGCGATAGAGCGGAAAAGCGAAAATGAAACAGTTATCGGCATATTTAATTTCAGCGATATGAAAAAAAGTTATTCTTTACGCAGATATGAGGAATATACCGCCAAACTACTTATAAACACAGACTGGAATGAATTCGGCGGCAATACGCCTCATAATGCGAAAATTGATTTAACTGATATAACCTTGCCGGAGTTTTCGGCAATTATGGTTCAGGTAAGTATAAATGAGGATTTGATCGGTATATAGAGTAGTTATCCAACTTTAAGGTAAAGCTATTTCTATGTGTAAAAATCACTCTATGGACATTTTAAGTCGCAATTTCTGGATAGTTAAATTTAGGGTATGTCGGTTTTGTCATTTTTACTGCTCAAAAAGTAAGTGTTTATCATGGTTTCAGGACTATAAATATCTTCTAAATGGTGACATATATGTAAAGAAAAGGCATATCGCAATTCAAGCGATATGCTTTTCTTGTACCCTGTCCGACAGCCTGTCATAAAATTATTGATTATACTGTTTTATGTCCTATCCGCGCGGGCGGTCTTTTTTGTTGTTAGAAATAACCAAAAATGAGCAGATGTGTTTGGATAGTATTTACAAAATTGATTGTTTATGACTGAAACTGCACGTTTTTTGAAAAATAATGATTGACAATGACTGAAAATGATGATATTATTATATTGAGGTTAAAAGAGATCAAAATTTTTCAAAAACAGACTTAAATCTATTGTTTGAGTATAAAATAATATATCGGGGGTGATCGGATGCTGACACAGGACAGACAGGACAGAATCGTCGAGTATCTGGACGAGATGAACTCGGCGGCGGTGAGCGATCTGGCGGTAATGCTGGACGCGTCGGAGTCCACGGTGCGCAGGGACCTGACGGCTCTTGACAGGATGGGACGGCTGCGCAAGGTCCACGGCGGCGCTACCGCGGTCAGGAGCAGAAGCGCCGTGTTTGAGCACGACGTTCTGACCAAGTCCACAATGAATATTGAGGAGAAGCAAAAAATCGGCAGAGCGGCCGCGGCGCTGATCACAAATGACGATTTTGTGTTTATTGACGCGGGAACCACGACTTCGGCGATGATCGACCATATAACGGGCGGCGTCCGCGCGACCTTTGTGACAAACGGAATTGTTCACGCGAAGAAGCTCATTCAGAAGGGCTTTCGGGCGTACATCGTCGGGGGCCAGATAAGGCTCAACACCGAGGCGGTGGTCGGCACCGAGGCGGTCGGGAACCTCAGGAAATACAACTTTACCAAGACGTTCATCGGGGTCAACGGCATTTCGGAGGAGAGCGGCTATACCACGCCGGACGCGGAGGAGGCGGCTATCAAGGCCGAGGCCATGAAACGCGGACGCAGGAACTATGTTCTGGCGGACCACACAAAGTTTGACACGGTTTGCTCGGTGACATTCGCGGAGCTCGGCGACGGCATAATAATCACGGACGAGGCCGCCAAAAATAAATTCAGAAAACACACGATAATAAAGGAGGCAGAGGCATGATCTACACAGTGACATTCAATCCCGCCATAGATTACGTTATCCACTTGCACGCGCTGAACTTCGGCGAGGTCAACCGCAGCGAGCGCGAGGAGGTTTTCTACGGCGGAAAGGGCATCAACGTTTCAACCGTGCTGAAAAATCTCGGTATGGACAGCGTGGCTCTGGGCTTTATCGCGGGTTTCACGGGAAAAGCCATTGAGTCGCATTTAAACGATATAGGAATAGCGACGGATTTTATAGACCTCGGCAGCGGATTTACGCGGGTAAACGTTAAGATCAAGGCGCGGGTGGAGACCGACATCAACGGTCAGGGCCCGGATATAGACGAAAAGGCGACAGACGAGCTTTTCGGAAAGCTCGACAAGCTGAAAAGCGGCGATTACCTTATTCTCGCCGGAAGCATACCCGCCGCCATGCCGGACGACATTTACGAGAGAATCATGGAGCGGCTCGACGGCCGCGGCGTTAACATCGTGGTCGACGCGACAAGAGACCTGCTGCTGAACGTTTTGAGATACAAGCCGTTTTTGATCAAGCCCAACAATTTTGAGCTGGGCGAAATGTTTGACAAAAAGCTGACCACGCTCAGCGAGATCGTGGAGCACGCGAAAAAGCTGCGCGAGATGGGCGCGCGCAACGTGCTGGTTTCAATGGCGGGCGACGGCTCGGTGCTTGTTTCCGAGACGAACGAGGTAGTCCGCATGGGCGTTCCCGAGGGCAGGGTTTTAAACTCGGTCGGCGCCGGAGACTCGATGGTGGCCGGATTTATTCTCGGCTATATCAGGTCGGGCAATTACCTTGAGGCCATAAAGCTCGGAACCGCCTGCGGCAGCGCCACGGCGTTCTCGCCGGGACTGGCGGAAAAGGATCTGGTAGAAAAATTATATAAAACGCTTTAAGTTTTAAATTTATAAAAAGGAGTGGTAATTGTGAAGGTTATTGATTTGCTGAAGGAAAACGCAATAACGCTGAATATGGCTCCGTCGTCCAAGGATGAGCTTTATTCCAAGCTTATTGACATGCACTGCGCTGTCGGCAATGTCAGTGACAAAGAGGCTTTTAAGCGTGACATCGCCAAGCGCGAGGAGGAAGGCCCCACGGCCATAGGAGACGGCGTGGCTATCCCCCACGCGAAAAGCGAGGCTGTGGCAAAGCCCGGCCTGGCGGCGGTCACGGTTCCGGGCGGGATCGACCTTGACGCCATGGACGGAGCGCCTTCGAACCTTGTGTTTATGATCGCGGCGCCCAAGAAGGGCGGAGACATGCATCTTGAGGTGCTGTCGCGGCTGACGGTCATGCTGATGGACGAGGGCTTCAGAAAGAAGCTGCTCGACTCAAAGAGCCCCAAGGAGTTTTTGAAGCACATCGACGAAAAAGAGATCGAAAAGTACGGCGCGGAGGACGCCGCGGCGGCTCCGGAGCAAAAGCCCGAAGCGCAGCCCCAAAAGAAGGTCAAGATCGTGGCGGTCACGGCATGTCCGACGGGCATCGCGCACACGTTTATGGCCGCCGAGGCTCTCGAGCAGAAGGCCGCCGAGCTTGGTTATGAGATAAAGGTCGAGACCAACGGCAGCGGCGGAGCGAAGAACGTGCTTACCGCCAAAGAGATAGCCGAGGCGGACGGCGTTATTATCGCCGCCGACAAGAATGTTGAGATGGCGAGATTTGACGGCAAAAAAATGGTTCAGACCAAGGTTTCGGACGGTATCCACAAGCCCGGCGAGCTGATCGAGAAGATCGCGAGCGGAAACGCGGGCATTTATTCGCACAAGGGCGGAGCGGCATCCGAGTCGACCGAAGAGGGCGGCGACGGAATAGGTCACTCGATCTACAAGCACCTGATGAACGGCGTTTCGCACATGCTGCCCTTCGTTGTCGGCGGCGGAATACTTATAGCTTTGGCGTTCCTGTTTGACGACTATGAGATCAACCCCGCGGGCTTCGGCACCAACACGCCCTTCGCGGCTTTCTTCAAGACGATCGGCGACACGGCGTTCGGATTTATGCTCCCCATTCTGGCGGGATTTATCGCGATGAGCATAGCGGACAGACCCGGTCTCGCGGTCGGCTTTGTCGGCGGCGCCATGGCGGTCGCGGGAACTACGTTCGCCTCGCTTGTTAATCCCGACGCCAACGTTGTATCGGCGGGATTTCTGGGCGCTCTGTTCGCGGGCTTCGTCGGCGGATATATCACGCTGGGCCTTGAGAAGGCATGCTCAAAGCTGCCCGACGCCCTTGAGGGAATTAAGCCCGTGCTTATCTATCCTCTGATCGGCATACTGCTCATGGGACTGGTTATGTTCCTGTTCAACCCGATCATCGGCGCGCTCAACACGGCGCTCAACAACGGCCTTAAGGCAATGAGCGGCGCGAGCAAGATACTCTTGGGAATAGTTCTGGGCGGAATGATGTCGATCGACATGGGCGGCCCCTTCAACAAGGCGGCGTATGTGTTCGGCACTGCGGCTATCGCCGAGGGAAACTACGACATAATGGCGGCCGTTATGGTCGGAGGAATGGTTCCTCCGCTGGCGATCGCTCTGTGCACCACGTTCTTTAAGAACAGGTTCACGCCCAGCGAGAGAAAGTCGGGCGTTGTGAACTACATCATGGGTCTGTGCTTCATCAGCGAGGGCGCGATCCCTTACGCGGCGTCGGATCCTCTGCGCGTTATTCCCTCGTGCATCGTGGGCAGCGCGGTATCCGGAGCGCTTTCGATGGCGTTCGGCTGCACGCTCATGGCGCCTCACGGCGGAATATTCGTGTTCCCGGTTGTGGGCAACGTTCTGGGCTACCTTATCGCTCTGGTTGTAGGCTCGGTTGTCGGCGCGCTGATGCTTGCGCTGCTTAAAAAGCCGCTGGGCGAGAAGGCCGGACTTAAGAAATAAAAATATAATATTATAAAAAGGAGAGAAAAATTATGACATCAAAGAAAGTTACCGTAACAAATCCCGAGGGACTGCACATGCGCCCGGCGGGTGTGTTCACAAAGGCTATGTCGGCCTTTGAGTCGAGCGTCAACATCAAATTTAACGGTCAGAACTACAACGGAAAGAGCATTATGAACGTGCTGGCAGCCGGAATTAAGTGCGGCAGCGATATTGAGATCGAGTGCGACGGTGCCGACGAGCAGGCCGCGCTTGACAAAGCGGTCGAGATAGTTCAGACCGCGGAGTAGGTGGCGTTATGTATAAGGGAATTGCCGGCTCCGACGGCATAGGCATCGGAAACGCCGCGCTGATCAAGGAGCAGGAGATAAAATACGAACAGAATTCCGCATTGAGCGCGGACGAGGAAACCGCCAGATTTGACGCGGCAGTGGATGAGCTGATTAAAAAAACCGACGCCATGGCGGAAGAAATGCGCGCGAATGTGGGCGAGAAAGAGGCCGAGATCTTAATGGGCCATTCCCTGATGCTCAGCGATCCCGCGATGACCGACGAAGTTCGCGGGATCATAGCGGGCGGGCTTACCTCCGAGGCGGCGGCCGAGCAGGTGTTCGAGACGTTCGCCGCCATGTTCGAGGCCACGGGCGACGAGCTCACCATGCAGAGGGCGGCCGATCTGAGAGACGTTAAGACCGGAATTATCAAGACTCTGCAAGGAGTTCGGGACGTTGACATCAAATCCCTGCCGAAGGGCAGCGTCATTGTGGTGAATGACCTGACCCCGTCAATGACGGCGGGAATTAAAAAAGAGAACATCGCGGGAATTGTGACCGAGACCGGAGGACGCACCTCCCACTCGGCGATATTGGCGAGGGCCTTGGAGATCCCCGCGGCGCTCAGCGTCGAGGGCGTGACCGGCATGATCGCGGACGGAACGAGGATCATTGTTGACGGAACGCGCGGCGAGGTTATCACGGAGCCCGACGAAAAAACCGAGGCGGAGTACGCGGAAAAGAAGGCCGAGTTTGACAAGCGCAGGAAGGAGCTTGAAAAGCTGATCGGAAAGCCCACGCTGACCGCCGACGGAACCAAGGTCGAGCTGGTGTGCAACATAGGAAAGCCCGACGACTGCGCCGCCGTTCTCGAAAAGGACGGCGAGGGCGTGGGACTGTTCAGAACCGAGTTCTTATATATGGACACGAGCGAGAAACCCGGCGAGGAGCAGCAGTTCGAGGCTTACAGAAAGGCGGCCATGACGCTGAAGGGCAAACCGGTCATCATAAGGACCCTCGATGTGGGCGGAGACAAGGACATTCCATATCTCGGACTTGAGAAGGAGGAAAATCCGTTTATGGGCTTCCGCGCGGTGAGGTACTGTCTTGAGAACAAGGAGCTCTACCGCGATCAGCTCAGAGCGCTGCTCAGAGCGTCGGCATTCGGGGACATAAAAATCATGGTTCCGCTGGTCACGTGTGTTGAGGAGGTGCGGCAGGCGAAGGCGCTGATAAAAGAGATCATGGCCGAGCTTGACCGCGAAAAGATAGAGTATAACAAGGATATAAAAATCGGCATAATGGCCGAGACTCCGGCGGCTGCCGCGATCGCGGACCTGCTGGCCGAGGAGGCAGACTTCTTCAGCATAGGAACCAACGATCTGACCGGCTACACAATGGCCGTTGACAGAGGCAACGCCAAGGTGGCGTATCTCTATTCCGCTTACCAGCCGGCGGTGCTGAGGAACATAAAGCGGATAATCGAGTGCGGAAAGCAAAAGGGCATCATGGTCGGCATGTGCGGCGAGGCTGCCGCGGATCCGCTGCTGATACCGCTGCTGATCTCGTTCGGACTTGACGAGTTCAGCGTCAGCCCGACCTCCGTGCTTGCCACGAGAGATATAATAGGCAAGTGGAGCAAGGCCGAGGCCGACAAGGTCGCCGAAGAGGCGATGAACTGCGCGACCGAGAGCGAGGTAAAAGCCCTGCTTGAGGCGAGAAGGAAATAGGCTCAAAATTAAAGGCGCGTCACGATCAGCGTGACGCGCTTTTTTGACGCGGTGGTATTCGCGGCTTTCCGTTTTACACATTTTGTAGCGGTTCGCGTTATGAAATATCGCGCCGCGCCGTTGTGACAGCGCCCGTTATAGTGAAAAAAACAGTGTATAAAACGCAGACGATTATAAATTGTCCGCAGCCGTTTTGCGCGAGCTCCTGCGGCGCGTTGGCGTTCATGCCGTATGACATCAGCGAATACGGCCATATGTGGCCCATATTTTTCGCGAGGAACGCGAGCCCCGACAGGCCGCCCGCGAACGATATTCCGACGGGCAGCGCAAAGCTTTTCACGTTCATCGAGATCAGAATTTGTATCGAGACCGTGACCATGCCTCCGAGCGTTCCGAACGCGCACCACCGCGCGATCGTGAGCCACGGCGGGTTTATGAGACCCGCGATATATCCGCTTATCACGAACAGCGCGCATATCCATATCATGCTGAAAAGCAGCATCAGCGCGGCGGTTATCAGCTTGGCGGAAAATACCGACGAGCGGCGCGCGGGAATGGTGAAAACCTTGTTCCAATTATTGTTCATATGTTCCGACCGCATTATATACGCACAGTAAATGCCGAGCATTATCGGCAGAAAGAAATAATCGGTAAACAGCGTGTGCTGCGTCCACAGACTCAGCCATTCGCGCGTTAAAACCTCTTTCTGATACAGATAATTCGCTGTCCCCAGAGCCGCGGGGATGATCGGCATGAGCAAAAACGCGAGCCACACGGGCGAGCGTTTGAGCTTCATTCGTTCCGCGTTCAATAATTTCAGCAGCATAATTTAAAGCTCCTTTCTCTTGAATATTTCGCGCCCGATAATATACATCGCGGCGCATATGAAAATCAGCGCGACAAAGAATTTCCAGTCAACGCCGATGACGTCAAAATGCGCGAGTTTATAGCGGTCGTCTTTTGTCCAGTCAAACAGGCCGACAAAGCTCAGCGCGCCGTAATAACCCCAGATAAGCGACCCGCGGAGCCACGGGAGCTGCGGCAGGAACATCGAAAACGTCCCGAAAAACGTGCCTATCGCACCTGTGAAGAATGTGACCGCCTGATTTTTGAAGCAGAGCGACAGAGTGTGCTGAAAAATATACACCGCGATCGTCGGCGCGGCGGTAAGCAGCAGATACAAAAGATACAGCTTTATCGGCGGGCCGCCGTCGAAGCCCGCGATATAGCCGAACGCGATCGTCATTACCCAGCTTAAAAACACGCAGAATATCATGATCGCGAGACCGTATAAAAGCTTCGCGTCGTAGATCTGTCCGCGCTTTTCGGCGACGGCAAGCTGCTTGAGCATTGAACCCTTGTGCTCAATGTCGCACAGGCGCGACGATACGATTATCGAGAGCAGCGGCATAAAGATCGAATTTATAAGCGGAAGCTCGTATAAATTCGCCATCCAGCCGAGCCGCAGCAGGTCGGCGCTTTGGTGGCGCGGATAGATCCACGCGAGCATCGCCGCGGTTATGACGAGCGCGGTAACGAACACATAGCGGCGGCGCGTTTTCATGTATTCGCACTTTAAAAGCTTTATCATAAGCTCCGCTCCTTTCCTGTGAGATCGAGGAAGATCTCCTCAAGCGATTTTGTCTCATCCACGTGGTGCAGATCGTCAAGCGCGCCTTGATACATCATTCTGCCGTTTGAGATAATGCCGACGTCCTCGGCTGTTTGGTCGATCTCCGAGAGCAGGTGGCTTGACACTATCACGGTCATGCCGTACTCCTTCGGCAGAGATTTGATAAGTTCGCGCATTTCCTGTATTCCCGACGGGTCAAGCCCGTTTGTCGGCTCGTCGAGGATAAGCAGCCTCGGGAACGAAAGGAGCGCGCCCGCGAGGCCGAGCCGCTGCTTCATGCCGAGCGAGTATGCCGACGCTTTTTTGCCGCGCTGATTTTCGAGCCTGACGATCCGCAGCACCTTGTCGATATTCCTTTTCGGCACGCCTAAGAGCGTTTGCAGGATTTTCAGGTTTTCCTCGCCTGTCAGGTGGCCGTAAAATGACGGCGACTCGATAAGCGAGCCTATACCGCGCAAAATTTCGATGCGGTTTTGCGCGTCCATGCGCCGACCCATTATCTCGATCCCGCCCGCGGACGGTCGGACAAGGCTCAGCAGCATTTTGAGCGTCGTCGTTTTTCCCGCGCCGTTAGGTCCGAGAAAGCCGTATATCCGCCCCTCTTTAACGCTCATGTTGAGGCCGCTGACCGCCGCCGCGCCTTTGTATCGCTTTGTGAGATTTGTTGTCTTTACGATTTCGTTCATAATAGATCCCCTTTCTTTTTCGGAATGATTTAATGTTAACACGCAAATCTAAAATAAAAATAAACATTATCTAAAATATTTATAAATTCGGTTTGAAATTTGGTTTTTTATGTGGTACAATAATATTGCGTCGGTCTGTCGGAAAAATGAATGTGGTGAAATAGGCAAAAGAGCGATAGGGAATATTCTCGATAGTTGTACTCATGGTGTAGGGCGGCATGCCCACATGCCGCCGGCTAAAGGCTCCCCTTGGGGGAAGCCAAGCGGGCGGATAATATCCGCCCCTACAAGTAGGAAAAATATGAAACTTGGCACGAAGCAGCAGGTGCTTCCTGCGATTTATATGGAGGAATAGAGATGTCATTTATATTTAATCATCCATGTTCAACATGTAAAAACGCAATCCCGATTATAGGCAGTTACGGTATGCCGAGATGCAAGGCTTTCCCCGATGAGATACCTTCAAAGTTTTTTGGTGGAAACATTGATGTAAGGCAGCTCAAAGAGTGTAATAACGGATATAAATATGAGTATGACGGTTCACCGAAATTGTAAGAGAATAAGCACTCGGAAGTAGTCGGTTTGACTTACCGGGAATAACAGAAACGCGGGATATTAATAAAAATATCAGCACATCGGGCGGCATGACATAAGACAGTATAATCAATAATTTTATGACAGGCTGTCAAAACGGGATTATGAAAGAGCGTATCAGCAAAAATGATACGCTCTTTTGCTTTATTTTTTGAGCTTACATAGTGGAATAATAGAGCTTTGTAAACAGCGCAAAAACGTTGATCTTAAAGCCATAATCAAGCATGGTCATATAATTATATTAAAACCCCTTAAAATTAAGTTCTATTAGGCTCTGCGGAAAAAGATGTGTAGGTAGTAAACGACAGACATCGACATGGTGAAAATCATGGGTTTAAACTTAGGTT
>CANQKC010000024.1 GCA_947624305.1 uncultured Monoglobus sp.
CCACAGTATCTAACTACAGTATAGCATATATCCACGAAAATGGAAAATCAGCTATATTTATATAATACAAGGGGACGACGACCTCGGCGTCCCGGCTCGCCCCTTGGGGAGAGCTGTCAGCGGAGCTGACTGAGAGGGGTTCCTAGTCCCTGCTTCTTAATCTCTAGCACCTACGTTGACCCCTCTCCGTCTTTCCGCCTTTGGCGGAAATCCACCTCTCCCCAAGGGGCGAGGCAAACCGCATTTTGCAAAAAATATAAAATCATATATAAAAAACGGAGGTAAAACAAAATGAAAAAAAGACTTATTATCATCGCATTGGCGCTTGCCATGCTGTGCGCGGCGGTGCCGGCGGGGATAAACGCGTTCGCGGCGGGCGATGTTACGCGCGCGGAGTGGGTGTCTCAGCTTGTCGCGGCCTTTGACATGACGGTCGAAAACGACGATAACATGCCCGACAACTATTTCAGCGACATATCCGAGGACATGCCGTATTACCGCGACATACTGCTCGCGGTGGAGTTCGGCGTGATAAACATCGAGGCAGGCGAGCCTTTCTGTCCCGACGAGCCCGCGACACGAGAGTTCGCCGCCCAGACGCTTAACTCCTGCCTACTGTTTCAGCTTGGCGAGGACGAAAGCTACACGTTTTCCGAGTCGGGCAGCGTGACCTATCCCGATGATATACAGGTTGCGATAAACCGCGGCTGGTTCAAGCTGTCGGGCAATAACTTTATGCCCGAGCAGGCGGTAACGACCGCCGAAATGACCGCTATGCTCGACGACGCCAAAGCCGTCCTCGCAAGCGAGGTAATAGACGAGAACCACCAAAACACATTTGAGTTTGCGCCCGGTGTTATCGAGATACCCGCGACCGCGAATACTTCGATCGCCGCCGACAACACGGTGACAATAACCGACTATGATCCCAAAATTAAAGCAGGAGATATTTTTGTGGTATATACAGGCGACCTGCCCGTTGCGCTGAAAGCGACAAACGTCACCGCCGACGGCAGTATGACAATCATATCCGCCGCAAAGGAAGGCGCCGAGGGCGCCATAGTCTCAGCCGACGCCGAAGGCGTTATAGACGTTGACCTTGAAAACATAGAAGCGCCCGAGCCCGTTACATATCAGGTATATGACGAAGCCGAGGCTTATGCCGCCGCTGAAGATCTGACGGTTGAAGCCGCTGATTTTAACTACGACAAAAAATCAAAAACGCTTTCCGCTTCGTACAGCATTAAGCTCGGCGGTTCCGCCGCGGGCACAGTAAGCGCCAAACTCAGTAATTTGCAGCTTCATCACAAGCAGGACGCCGCCGCCGGAAATTATATGGCTTACATAACCGCAGATACAACCGTTTCGACTTCGGTGTCTTTTGATTTCGGAGACTATGCGGGAATTCCGTCTACCGTTAAATTATGCACAGTCCGCGTCGCGGGAATAGGAACGATCGCGCTTGACGCCGAAATTTCGCTGAAAGGCGGAGTTTCGATGACATGGGTCGGAAAACTTAAAACAGGATTCAGCAAAACAAGGCATGACGGGTTTAAATTTGAAAAACAATACACCAAAAAAGAGTTTTCTTTTACCGCAAACATTGATATCCGGATGGGGCTTAAATTATCGGCCGGCATTGATTTGCTGCTAATAAAAGGAAATATATACGGCACTGTGGGGGCAAATGTAAGTTACATATACAAAGATTACAGCAGCGGCACGCCCAAATTATGTGAGACGACGAGCGGCTATATGTATGCCAAAATAGGTGTTAATGTCAGCGTTATCGGCGTGGACGTTTATAATAAATCAATAGATATTTACACGGCAGACAACAGCCCGATAAGAGTTGTTATCCATTACGAGGACAGCGTATATGTGGGCGAAAAGTGCTCAAGAGGACAGAATTTAAAATATTTGACCAAACCGACATCAAAATATTTCAATCCCTCGCCAAGTTACGGACAGGGCTCATACGGCGGAAGCTCCGGCGGATCGGGCTCCGGCGGCGCAAGCGAGCCTGTAGTAATATGGGAATATACGCTTGACAGCGATAATAACGCCACAATAACAAAATACCGCGGAAACGCCTCCGCCGTTGCGATCCCCTCAAAAATTGACGGACATACTGTGACGACAATTGGAGCCGGTGCATTTCGAAATAATAAATCTTTATATGCAGTAACTATGCCTGATACTGTGACAAGTATTAGTAATAATGTATTTTACGGTTGTACAAATTTGAGCAATATAAAACTATCTAAAAACTTAACATCAATTGGATGGTGTTCTTTTGAAGATTGTGTCTCTTTGACGGATATTGAAATACCTAAATCATTAAAAGAAATAGTACATTCGTCATATAACAATTACAAAGGAATATTTAACAATAGCGGTTTAAAAACTGTTACATTTGAAGAAGGAACATCGCAAGTAATCGGATATTTATTTTATGGAGCAAATAATCTTGAAAATGTAACTTTATTGGATACTATGACTCAACTCGAATATGATTCATTCGCTTATTGTACTTCTCTGCAATCCATATCAATTCCGGAAACAGTGACGTATATTGGAACCAGCACATTTATAGGTTGTACATCGCTTGATAATATTATTATGCCTGACGCGATTACGAGTATTGGCAGTAATGTATTTTACGGTTGTACAAATTTGAGCAATATAAAACTATCTAAAAACTTAACATCAATTGGATGGCGTTCTTTTGAAGATTGTGTCTCTTTGACGGATATTGAAATACCTAAATCATTAAAAGAAATAGTACATTCGTCGTATAACAATTACAAAGGAATATTTAACAATAGCGGTTTAAAAACTGTTACATTTGAAGAAGGAACATCGCAAGTAATCGGATATTTATTTTATGGAGCAAATAATCTTGAAAATGTAACTTTATTGGATACTATGACTCAACTCGAATATGATTCATTCGCTTATTGTACTTCTCTGCAATCCATATCAATTCCGGAAACAGTGACGTATATTGGAACCAGCACATTTATAGGTTGTACATCGCTTGATAATATTATTATGCCTGACGCGATTACGAGTATTGGCAGTAATGTATTTTACGGTTGTACAAATTTGAGCAATATAAAACTATCTAAAAACTTAACATCAATTGGATGGCGTTCTTTTGAAGATTGTGTCTCTTTGACGGATATTGAAATACCTAAATCATTAAAAGAAATAGTACATTCGTCGTATAACAATTACAAAGGAATATTTAACAATAGCGGTTTAAAAACTGTTACATTTGAAGAAGGAACATCGCAGATAATCGGATATTTGTTTTATGGAGCAAATAATCTTGAAAATGTAACTTTATTGGATACTATGACTCAAATCGAATATAATTCATTCGCTTATTGTACTTCTCTGCAATCTATATCAATTCCGGAGACAGTAACATATATTGGAGCCAGCGCATTTTTAGGTTGCACATCATTAAAAGAAACATATATTCCGGATTCAGTAATATCCATGGGAAGTTCTCTTTTTGAAGGATGCACTAATCTCAAAAAAGTTAGATTGCCAAATGGACGAGAAAATATAATGGCAAGAATGTTTTTTAATTGTAAGAGTTTAACGGATATTGAATTACCTAAAACGGTAACAACAATCCAAAGTGACGCATTCTATGGATGTTCATTACTTGAAAACATAATACTTCCCGAAATTTTAACAACAATTGAGAGTTCAGCTTTTTATGAATGCTCTGCATTAAAAGAAATAACTGTGCCCCAAAAAGTAACATCAATCGGCAGTTCCGCGTTTTATAACTGTGATGCTTTGACGAGTGCAGTTATAAATGGTTCAGGAAATATAGGAGATCGTGCGTTCTATGATTGCGATGCATTAACTTCAATTGAACTTGCTGATGGAGTTACGTCGATCGGATCAAATATGTGCTACGGCTGTGATAAATTAACCAATGTTAAGCTTGGCAAATATATAGAAAAAATCCCCGATTCGGCGTTCAGGCTTTGTCAGAGTCTCACGACGATAAATATTCCGAGATTTTGCACTACTATTGCGGCAAACGCTTTTGCGGAGGATACCAAGCTGAGCTCGGCTTATATCCCGCCTTATGTGACTAAGATCGAGAATAACTCGTTCTCTTATCCTACAAAAATGACGGCTTACGGCAAATCTGGCTCATACGCCGAGGAATACGCTAAGTCGAGGAATATGAAATTCAATCCTGTTGACGCGCCAATAACAAGCATAAGCTTTGCCGAAAACGAGGTGTTTGCGGACAGAGGAAAAAATATTGTGCTGCCGATGAATATAACGCTGGAGTTTGACACCGACACTATCACATTCTCGTCGTCGGATGAAAATGTGGCGACCGTCAAGGAAAACGGAGTTATAAACACCAAAAACTACGGCACAACAACGATAACCGCGAGCACATCGGGCGGCAGGACGGCGACATGCACCCTGCGCGTATTGTCGGACGGCACGATAATAAAATTTGAGGCGGAGAAAAACGGTGACACCGCAAATGTGCATATAGAGACAGGAATAGTTCCGGCGGGCGCTGCGGTCTACATCGCCGCCTACGACAAAGACGGAGTGCTGACATCATTCACTGCTGCCGACCTTGCTGATTACACCGCCGACACAACGATCCCGATAAACGGCACAAGGAAATTGAAAGCGTTTGTTTGGGATTCCAAAACGTTGGAGCCATTGACGCAGGCTAAGGAGATAAATATCTAACCCAAAATCGGCGGCAGTTCAACCTGCCGCCCGTCTGCCTCTCCCTCGGGAGAGGTGTCGCCAAAGGCGACGGAGAGGGGTTCTTGTTGGTTTATATCCCCTCTCAGTCAGCTTCGCTGACAGCTCCCCCAAGGGGAGCCGGGACGTCGGGGGCGCCTATTTAAGGCCTCCTCCCGGGAAGGAGCCAAGGCGGGCGGATAATATCCGCCCCTACGGTGTGGTGGGTGACATATCGTATCGCTATAACAGCATAAATTACACCTAACCCGTAGGGGCGGCCGACCTCGGCCGCCCGCCCTATTCGCTGTTCACTAATTATTACGTTACCCCTCTCAGTCAGCGGACAAGCCGCTGACAGCTCTCCCCAAAGGGGCGAGCCGGGACGTCGAGGGCGCCGTTCCCTACGGCCATGACGCGCAACGTTACCCCTCTCAGTCAGCTTTGCTGACAGCATAAAGGAAGCTCTTAGTCAAAATTGCAAGCAATTTTGAAAGATAGCTTTGAACCCGCAAGCAAGCTTGCTGATTATCCCCAAAGGGGCGAGCCGGGACGTCGGGGGCTCATAGAACAAATCCTTAATGATTTGTGGCCTCGTTTATTTGCGGGAACGGAATACGCTTGTGCCGCGAACCCGCTTATGCGGCTCCGGCCGCAGCCGTCACCTACGGCCATGACGCGCAATATAACGCATAAAATTGCCGAGGGGTTTGACCCCTCGGCGGTTTGTTTTTAATGCAGTTTTCTGTTGTCTATAACGCGGACGGCCTTGCCTTCGCTGCGGACTATCGATTTGGGTCTCAGCAAGTGAACCTTCGCCTTTATGCCCAGCGACGAGTGGAGCTGGCTCTCCAGCTTGCGCTTTTCGGCTTCCACGTCGCCCGTGAATTTGGGGCTCAGCTCAACGTTGATGTCGAACGTGTCGGTGTTGTTCACGCGGTCAACCAATATCTGGTAGTTGGGCGAAACTTCGATGCTGTTCTTGAGCAGAACTTCCTCGATCTGCGACGGGAACACGTTAACGCCGCGGATGATCAGCATGTCGTCGGTCCTGCCCGCGGGCTTCTTCATTCTCACGTGGGTCCTGCCGCAGGGACAGGGCGAGTAGTCGAGCGTGCACAGGTCCCTTGTGCGGTAGCGCATCAGGGGCTGGCCCTCTTTGGTGACGGTCGAAAGCACCAACTCGCCGAACGAGCCTTCGGGAAGGACTTCGCCGGTGTCGGGGTCGATGATCTCGGGGATTATCATGTCCTCGCAGATGTGCATGCCCTGCTGGACCTCGCACTCGTAGGACACGCCGGGGCCCATGATCTCGGTCAAGCCGTAAACGTCGTGGGCCTTGATGCCGAGCGACTCCTCGATCTCGTGCCGCATCTCCTCGGTCCACGGTTCCGCGCCGAAAATTCCGGCCTTGAGCTTGAGCTGGTTCTTAACGCCCATTTCGCGCACGGTCTCGCCTATGTACATCGCGTAGGACGGCGTGCAGCACAGGTGCGTCGAGCCAAGATCGCACAAAAAGCGGATCTGGCGTTCGGTGTTGCCCGACGAGGTGGGTATAACCATTGCGCCGACCTTCTCGGCTCCCTGGTGCGCGCCGAGGCCGCCTGTGAACAGTCCGTAGCCGTAGGACACCTGAACGATCGATCTGTTGTCGCCGCCCGCCGCTACCAACTGGCGCGCAAAGCCGTTTGCCCACTGGTCAAGATCGGCGCGGGTATAGCCCGAGACGATCTGCCGTCCCGTTGTGCCCGACGAGGCCTGAATACGCACGATGTCGCGCTTTGGCACCGCAAGCAGATCAAACGGATAATAGTCGCGCAGGTCCTGTTTGGTTGTGAACGGCAGTTTTGAGAGGTCGTCGAGAGTCTGTATGTCCTCCGGCTTTACGCCCGCGTCATCCATGCGCTCGCGGTACATCTTGACATTCTCATACATGCGCTTGACCTGCCATTTGAGCTTTTCAAGCTGGATCTCGCGAATTTGCTCGCGGTCCATGGTTTCGATTTCGGGTTGAAACATTGCCATAACTTTTCCTCCTAAACTTTATTATAATAAGGTGATTTTATTATATATTAAATATGATGTTTCGTCAATAAATAATTTTCTTATTTCAGAAATTTAAGCATGAACCGGTTGAGGGGCGGGCGTTTTATCTTGACTGCGCCCTTGGGGCAGAGCTCCTGACAGCAGAAGCATTTTATGCAGACCTTTTTGTCGATCGCGGGCCTGCCGTTTTCCATTTTGATCGCCTTGGGCGGGCAGCAGCGAAAACATTCGCCGCAGCCGACGCATTCGGAAAGATTTATTTTCGGCCGCGAGGCCAGGACCTTTACCACAAAAGCGTTGAGCTTAGGCGGCAGCGACACGACCTTGAGCAGATTGAAGTCGCTTTCGGGCTTCACAAAGTCGCCGAGGCCGAAGGAGGCCGGGTCGTCGCCCGCGACGTCGATCTCGTCCGGGTCGAACAGACCGCGGTTTTTCGCCTCTGAAACCGTGTCAACGTCCCGCGGCTCATAGCCGATCATTTTGCAGGCCGCGCAGTCGAGGGCGTGAAGGTTGGCGGCCGCCATAATAACGCCCGCGTCGCGCCTGTCGCCGTTGGTCGGGCCGTCGCCCTCCATGCCCCAAACGCCGTCCATTACCGCGAGCGTCGGCTTCACGCATTCGCACAGGTCGACCAGCATGGCGCAGAAGGCCTTGCGCTCGTCCAGACGGAAGTGGAGCTCCGCTTTGTAGGTGCCGGGAACCGTGCCGAACAGGTTTTTGACCGCGCCGCTGTAACTTGTCATGGAGTGTGTTTTGAGCTTGGGCAGCGAGATTATCACGTCCGCGTCGAGAACGGGCTTTATGATCGGGAATTTTTTCAGCACCGCGCCCTCGGGATAGGGAACCTCCTCAAACGCGGTGTCATAGTTTATCACGGCGTTTGTGCCTTCCGCGGCCTCCAAGGCTCCGCAGGCGGTATAGACCGATTTCAGCAGCGAGGCGTTATACGGCCCGCCGGGGCTCTCGGCCACAACGACCTTTCCGCCCGCAGCCTCGCAGAGCTTTATTACCGCCCGAAGGATCGCCGGGTGGGTGGTGACGGCTGCCTCGGGCCTGCGCCGTGAGACGTAGTTCGGCTTCAGGAGCACTTTGTTGCCCGGCTTCACGAATTTTTCTATCCCGCCGATCAGGTCGAGCGATCTTTTGACCGCCTCATAAGCGCCCGAGTAGTCCGCGCATTTTACAACCGATACCTTGTCCATTTGAGCACGCTCCTTTTATAATTATGATGTAATTATAAACCATTTTGCGGAATTTTACAAGCGCCGGAGCGGATCGCGGGCAAAATTTTAATAAAAACCTTGACACGGGCCGCGGATTATGTTATAATACAACCCGTCTCAAACAAAAAGACGCGGTCCGTTGGTCAAGAGGTTAAGACACCGCCCTTTCACGGCGGTAACAGGGGTTCAATTCCCCTACGGATCACCACAGCCGCCGAAGCGGCGTTTTACGAAGACCCTGCGCTGCGGGGTCTTTATTTTTATGCGCATAAAAAGCTGCATATTTCATTATGAGTTTGAGTTTATACATCCGTTTTCTGACAGCGCCGACCAAGTTAGCGACCAAGTTAACGACCAAGTTAAGGCCTTTTTGGTTGCATAAGACCGCGGGCACGGAAAAATTTTTTGCGCGGAGCGGAGCGCCTATTCGCTGTTCTCTAATCGCTGATCGCTATGTTGGCGGCGCTATGCACGAATTATATTGTATAATGATAATCGGATACCACAAATATATTTTTTGGAGGAAAATAAGATGTCATTATGGTATGATTCGAGACGGCATGAATACGCCATGGACGGCAAAAACGGCTGGTTCATAAAATACTGCGACAAGCTGGCGGCCGATTTGAGCAAGCTTTGCGAGGAGCACTTCAAAGGACTCGCGAACCGTCACACCGCCGATGATGTGGATTATGACGAGGAAATGACCGTAAAAGAGAAGATCGATTATGAGGTTGAACAGCGTAAGGGGCTTGACAACACGTTAAGCTTCGCCATTCAGGCTGAGGTAAATAAACGCATCAGTGAGGACGACAAAATCAAAGAAAGCGTAAGCGACGAAATTTCGGCGAGAGAAGCCGCCGACACCGCGCTCGGAGGCAGAATTGATTCCGAAGCGCTTGCGCGTCAGAACGCGGACACGGCTCTTGAAAACAAGATCGACGCGGAAATTGAGCGTAGCAAAGGCTTGGACGGTCTGATCAATTTCGCGCTTGATGCCGAGACAACAAAGCGCTCCGAAGAGGATAAAAAGCTGCAGCAGCAGATCGACAGTATTAAAACAAAGGGCACATGGGCGGATCCGTTTTTGGTGAGCGATCCGAACGCGGACCTGTCAACGCTGACAACGCCCGGAATATATTATTTTGATTTTGACGAGTTTAAAGAAATCAGCCATTGCGGCTGTTACAACCGCGGATATATGGAAGTCGCGGAGGTCTGGGGCGACAATATCAGCAGAAAGATCATATCACAGAAGATATGCACAGGCTTTGAGGGCAAGGTTTTCTATTTTGTGCGAACCGTTGACACCAACAGAGTGGGAAATATGGACAATGACACGGACTGGAGGCAGTTTGAGACCACTTCCGGGACAGTAGGGGGAACAACGCTGGAAAAGCGGATTGAAGATCTTGAAGAAAGAATTAAAGGACTGGTCGATAGTGCGATAAATAGCGGTGATCTTGCAAAATTAAAGGATGACGTCACTGCTTTGGGAAAAAGAATTGATGATGAGGCCTCGGAGCGCAAGAACGCAGACGAGACTTTGCAGGAAAATATTGTCGCCGAGTCAGAAGATTTGAATAATCGGATCGACGAAGAAGCGATCGACAGAAGAGACGCGGACACGGCTCTTGAGAGCAAGATCGACACGGAGATCGAGCGTAGTAAAGGCTTGGACAGTCTTACCAATTTCGCGCTTGAAGCTGAGACAACAAAGCGTTCCGAACTGGAAGAACGGGTTGGACTTCTTGAAGAAAAAATTAAAGCGCTTGATGACGGCGCAGCGGGCGACGAGAGTGAGCTGGCCGATTTAAAAAATGATGTCGCAAAATTAAAGCAATCTGCGGTGGCGAGCGTAAGCGCAATCGGAACGGGGCTTAAGCTTGAGGATAATACGCTTTCGGTTGATTGCGCGACGGCAGACGAGACAAGCGGCGCGGTTAAGAGCGGTTTGAAATAATCGCCGTTATCGCGTGCATATAGAGGAGAATATAAAATAACGGCGCCATAGGCGCGGAAAGGAAAATATATCATGGCAAGTATGAGATTAATGTCAACGGCGGCGGACAGCAAGCCGATAAATCTGGAGGATCTGAAAACATTGGTGGAGCTGCTTTCGGATGCGTTCGCGACGCTTGAAGCGGTGAACGCGTTAAGCGGCTCGTCGCACACCCACAACAATAAGGCGGTTCTTGACGCGACGGACACAGCGTTCACGAGCACCCTTAAAGGAAATTATGATAAGGCGTATACGCACAGCACTTCACCTCACGCTCCGTCGGGCGCGCAGGCGAATGTTATCGAGAGCGTCAAGGTAAACGGCACGGCGCTTGTGCCGAGCGATAAAGCGGTTGACGTCACGATCCCGACCAAGGTGTCGAGTCTTACTAACGACAGCGGATTTCAGACCTCGGCGCAGGTTTTGTCCGCGATAAACACGCAGATCGACGCGTTTGCCAAAAAGGTTACGGATAACGGCACGATCGACACGATCAAAGAGGTGATCGACTACATAGCCGAGCACGAGGGCGAGGCAACCGAGATGATGAGCGCGATCACCAAGCTCCAGACGGACGTGGCGGGAAAAGCGCCCGCGAGCCACAAACACAGTTACAATGATTTGACGGACAAACCGACCATACCGCCGGCTGTGACTGTTGACAGCCAGCTTAACGGAAGCTCGGCAAATCCGGTGCAGAATAAGGTTATCAACTCGGCGTTGGCGGGAAAGCTTAACACAACGGATGTTCAGGCGTGGGCGAAAGCGGCAAGCAAGCCGACGTATAACGCGACCGAGGTCGGAGCGATACCGACGACGGAAAAGGGAGCGGTAAGCGGAGTCGCGGAGCTTGACAGCGGAGGCAAGCTGCCTTCAAACAGATATGACTTCGCCACGACCGCCGAGGTGACGGCGATGGTCACAGAGGTTCTTGGAGCTTAGGGGGTGAGACAATGGCGGAAAAACCCATAGGGTTGAGCGGTCTCAAAGAATTTTTGGGGCAGATCAAGCCGCAGTTTGATAAAGTTAAAAATTTAGAGGAAGATTTAGATTCGATAACGCTGGCTGAGGAAGGACACAAATTTTTAAAAGATGTCGGTAATCTTAGCGATGAATTGGATCCCGAATTCCCGACGACCGATTTTCACAATGTTGTGGAATGTTTAAACTATTTATTAAAAAACAAACTGGATACCAAAAACGGTAATGTTACGATACCGGGAGAGGTTAATCTTGAGGGAACCGTGCATGCGGACGCCGATGTCAAAGTAGGCGAATTTGACGAGTTCGGAAAACCGTTATCCGAAAGCGTAATGAGTAGCAGTCTGCGCGTCAACGGAACTATTGAAAACTGGGGAGAAGTCAAGCATCATGGCAGCGTAGAGGTTGAACAGCTTAAAGTTAGCAACAAGGACGGTGTTGGCGGCAGCATAGTAGCGGACGGGAGCATATCCGGAAAAGATATCAATGCGAGTGGGTCAATTGAAGCCGGAGGAACAATGCGGGCTAAAGGTGACCTAAAAACATCAAAAGGATTATATCCGGAGGTTGATAACACAACTAAGATAGGCAAGGCGGATCATCGCTATAACGAGGCGCATATAACAACTGTTTACGGAAAGGTTGTGGGTGTTTCGGCGGCGACGACTAAAGTTGTGGGCGCGGCTGCGTCGGGCCACACCGCCGGTATGTGCGACTTTCTCTGCGACGGCACGGCTGATCAGGTCGAGATACAAGCGGCGATAAACGTCCTGCCAGCGAGCGGCGGAAAGGTTGTGCTGCTTGAGGGAACGTATAACATATCCGGCTCGATCAACGTTAACAAACCGAATGTGACGATTGAGGGGATGGGAAACGGAACCGTGCTCAAGCGAATGTTTAATGACGGCGGCGTTTGGAACGAAAAAGGCATGATATACATACAGGGAGCACAGATAAAAAATTGCGCAGTTAAAAATATGCGGTTTGACGGAAATCATTCTGTCTATACCAACGATATTAATGGAGCAGTAAAGGTTTCATATAGTGCTGCGGATATTACAGTCACAGGTGTGACTGTAGAAAACGAGGGTTATGGCATTGTTTACTCCGGAAACGCATCGGGCGGCCAAATAGCATACAACACCATCCGCAGCAGCGCCATGAACGGGATCGAAATAGGAAACGCACACAAATTGATAGTATGCGGTAATTCTATCATTGACAGCAATATCAACGGTATCATGTTTGAGTGGGGTTCGTCATATAACAAGATAGCAAATAACCTCATAATCCGCGGTGACGGAACGTCGGGTGATTACAGTGCCACACAATATTCTATCCGTTTGAACTCCGCAAACAACAATGATATATCGGACAACTATATCCCCGGCAAGAACTATACCAACGGCGGCGGAAGCACCAACACATTTGACAACAACCGGTACCAGTAAGGAGGCGGAACATGAAATACAGATTTTACGGAGATGAGCTTCAGATTGTGCGGTATGAGCTGACCGTGACGCATCATATCGAGGGCGGCGACAGCGTACAGACCTACCAAGCGGCCAATGATGATGAAAAGGAGGCCTATCTTGAGCTTTATCCCGAGGCAGGAGTCAGCGAGATCGACAACAGCGGATATGAGTGGCTGGACGGCATGAAGTTCACGCAGGAACAGCTGAGAGCGGGCGAGCTTGAACGCGCGGTCGAGCTGGGCGAGGTTGAATATAAAAAATATCTCATGGAGTCCGACGCGAATTATCAGATGCTTGAACTCGACATGAGGCTGGCGCTGCTTGAAAGCGGGGTGAAGATAGATGAGTTATATTCTGTTTCTTAAGCTGATAGAGGCGGAAAAGACGTTCGGACTCGCGGAAAAGGCGGACGTTATGTACACTCTCGGCAGGTTAACCGAGGAGCAGTACAAGGCGATAGTCGGACGATTGGGTTAAAAGAAAATTAAAAAGCCGCGGCATATGAGCCGCGGAACAAAGCGCGATCAGCGCAGGATAAAGCGTTTGACTTTTGCAAGAAACCGTCTTATCGGGCGGAACACTGACAGCGAGGCGCAATAAACGCGGTAACGCGCGCCGCGCAGGTGATATATCCTGCCATCTCTTTTGATAACGCCGCAGGCGACCGCCAGAACGTTTTCGTCGGTAATGCCGGGCTCAAGCGCGGTCTGATTGTCGCCGCACATCACATAGCCGTTCCTTGTGATACAGACGATCCGATGCAGAACAAAGCTGCCGTCGGCGCGGCGGTAGAGCGGTATGTCATACTTTTTAAGCCCGCCCTCGGCGGGCTTTTTTAATACAACGGTGTCGCAGCCGTTTCCGATAAGCGGCAGCATGCTTGTCCCGTTGGTGATCATTCTGAATGTTTTTCCCTGTTCAAACTCGCCGAGCATTATCGGCAGCAGTTTTTCCATGGGCAGTTTTTTTGTTTGTTTGCTTTCCATGGGTCGGATCCTTTAGTCGGTGAGGACGCCCGCGTTTCTTAAAGTTTCGGCGAATTTCTCGGCGTCCTGCTTCGCGGTTGCTCCGTCGATGTCATACTCCGCGGTGAGCGCCGCCGCCAGGCCGTCGATGTCGGTTCCCTTTTCGAGCGCCTTCCAGAGTATTATGCCGCTCTCGTTGAGCTCGATCACGGAGCTGCGTCCGTTCGCGGTCCCGCTTTCGATAACGACCGCCTCGCCGCCGAATTCCTTTAAAATGTATCCGTCTTTTATTTTCATAGTCTTTCTCCTTGTTTGCATAAATATATGTTGAAAAATATTGTTTGCTGTGTTATAATGGTTCAAGCAGAATTCCGATAAGGAGGTGCGCAGGATGCGCAGAAGCGGAACTCTCGGTTGGATCTGCGGCCGTATCCGCGGCCGTCGGTATATAATGTTTTTGCTGATCGCGCTCAACGGCGTTTCTTCCGCGCTGGGCGTTTATTTCGCGTTCCTGTCAAAAAGCGTTATCGACGCCGCGACTTCGCGGGACATGAAGAGCCTGCTCGCGCAGTCGGTTATTGCCGTTTCGGTCATTCTCGCCGAGATCATGCTTTCGTATCTCTCTGCTTATATCGAGGAGCGTTCCACCGCGTCGCTTGACAGGGACCTTAAACAGCGCGTGTTTTCAATGATAATAAGAAAGGATTATGCCTCGGTCACTGCCTACCACAGCGGCGACCTTATGACTAGGCTGACCGACGACGTGTCGGTGATCTCGGCCAATGTCCTGACCCTTGTGCCCGCGGTTTTCGGGTTCGCCGTGACTTTGGTGCTGGCTCTCATAGGCCTGCTTGAGCTCGATCTTAAATTCGGCCTGATTTTTTTGATCGGCGGCGCCCTGTTCCTTATAGCGGTCAGAGTTTTCGGTCGTTATCTCAAGGGCCTGCATAAACGGGTGCAGAGCGCGGTCTCGAAGGGAAACTCGTTCTTTCAGGAAACGATCGCCAACCTGCTTATGATAAAGGTTTTCGGCATCGAAGACCGCGTCGGCGCAATCGGCGGCGAGCGGCAAAACAATGTCCGCCGCGCGAGGATCCGCCGCAGCAACGTTCATATCGTGTCATATATGGGCGCGAGCCTGTTGTTCAGCATAGGCAGCCTCTACGCTCTGATCTGGAGCGCCTATAAGCTGTCGCTGGGGCTGATAACCTTCGGCACACTGACCGCCATTTTGCAGCTTGTGAACCGCGTTCAGTCGCCGGTGGCCGCCATGACCGGGGTCATCCCCCGCGTGTTTTCAATTCTGGCTTCCGCCGAGCGCATTATGGAGATTGAGAACCTGCCCGACGAGGAGAACTGCGCCCCGAGGGACCGGGCGGAATACTACCGCGGTTTTTCCGAGCTGCGCTTTTCGGATGTCAGCTTTTCATACGATAAGCTTCCGGTAATAAAGAACGCCGATTTTGCCGTAAAGCGCGGCAGCTTCGCCGTTATCGGCGGCCATTCCGGAATAGGCAAGAGCACGCTGCTCAAGCTGCTTCTCGGCGTGTATAAGCCTGACGGCGGAAGCGTCTCGGTCACTGTCGGGGGCGAGCGCCTTGAGGCGGGCCCCGGAACGCGAGCGCTTTTCGCCTATGTGCCACAGGGCAACATGATATTGTCGGGAACCATACGCGGCACGCTGACCATGGTCAGGCCCGACGCGTCTGACGAAGAGCTTTGGCGGGCCGCCGAGATAAGCTGCGCGAAAGAATTTCTGGAGCAGCTCCCCGACGGGCTTAACACCGAGATAGGTGAGAACGGCCTTGGCCTTTCCGAGGGTCAGGTCCAGCGCCTCGCCATAACCCGCGCCGTGCTTTCGGGAGCGGGAGTGCTGCTGCTTGACGAGGCGACGTCGGCTCTTGACGAGAAAACCGAGGCCGAGCTGCTGTCAAATCTCAAGTCGCTCGAGGACAAGACATGCATAATCGTGTCGCACAAGCCGTCGGCGTTTAAGGTATGCGACACGGTCATAACCTTAAGCGGCGGAAACGTTAATGTCAAAAGCATAGGCGACAGATAGCCGCCTTTTATTTTTCTTTTGCCGCGTTATAGGCGCATTTTGCCGCGTCAACGCTCATATTGCAGAAAAGGTCGCAGACGGCGACTTTTTTCAAAAACAGCATAATATACTCTGTCGTTTTTTCAAAAAGCGCCGGGTCCTTCGGACGGTACACCGCCGCCAGCAGCCGCGTCAGCGACGTTTTCGGGTCAAGCGGAACAACGCGGTTCTCGGCCGAGCGGTTCACGCAGAACAGGCGGCGGAGCGGCGCGCTCGTGTTGGTGTGAAGGTTTTCCTTGCCGCACCACGGCGTGCCGTACGCGCGGCACTCGCCGTCTATGAACCTGATAAGGGGCTTGTCGCCGTTGACGATAACGCACCTGTCGCCGAAAAGCTTTTTCCAATACATCGCGTGGGTGGTTTTGCCGGTGCCGCTCGGCGCCGTGAAGGCGTAGCCATCGCCGTCGACCTTAAGCACCACTCCGTGCATCAGAAAGCCGTCATAGTCCGGAAGCTTTTCCGCGATCTTCCGGTAGACCGCGAGGCTTTCGAGATAGCCGGGATCCGAAATATCCTCGGTCTTCTCGGCAGCGATCTCGGCCTCGGTCACGCTTATGTCAAAATCCGTGTCTCCATCCGCGAAATAATCCTCGCAGAGCGTTTCGATGTACGGATATTTGTTGTCAATGCCGACGGTCAGGCCGGCGATTTTAATTTTGAACATTTTCCGCGGTTTTAAAGAGTGATGGTAACCGTCGAAGTCGCCTCATCCCAGTCGACAACCGCGTCAAACGCCTCGGAGACAGCCCGCAGCGGAACAAGAGTTCTGTCGCCGCTGCCGTCGGGAAGAGGCAGCAGGAAGGGCGGAACCTCAAGCTCGATCTGGGTGTTGAGATCGGCGGAAACGTCCGCGATCGACATGCTCGGTTTGCCGACCTTCATCGAAACCAGCTTGTAGCTCTTGGTGGCGAGGATGATCTGGTTCTCGTCGATCCACTCGACCTGGGCGCCAAGCTCCTCAAAAATGGCGCGCATGGGAACGACCGTGCGTCCGTCCAGGATTATGGGAGTCATGTCAAAATCCATCGTTTTGCCGTTGACAATGACGGTCGCGGTCTCGGCTGTGCCCGAGTCTATGGCCTCCTGCGCCCGCGCCGTCAGGGCCGCCGCGTCGCTCTCGTCAGCGAAAACGCCGACGCACGACATCAGCATAAAGCTGCATATCAATGCGGAAATTATCTTTTTCATAATCATACCTCCAAAAAAATTAATACGCTTTTATTATATATCATATTTAAAATAATTGCAATAAAAAAGATAAATTTTTTGACGAGCGGAAGCATTTTACGGAAGCGTTGCGGTTGTTTTACAAAATATTTAAAATTATTTTAATAAAAACCTTGATTTTTTAAAAGAAGTAGTATAAAATTATGTTATATGTGATAGTATTTTTCGTCTGACACAACCGCGCGATTGGCCGACACGGCTGTTTGGCGGGTTTATCGAATACAAATAATTATTTGGGGGTGCTACACCGATATGGGAAAAAAGGTTATGATTGTCGATGATGAAAAAAGCATCGTTGAGATACTGACGCTGAATTTGAGGAACGAGGGATACACAGTCTGCGAGGCGTATGACGGCGAGGAGGCCGTGAAAAAGGCCGAGCTTGAAAAGCCCGACCTGATCCTGCTTGACGTTATGCTTCCGAACATGGACGGATTTTCAGTGTGCCGCAAGATACGCGAGCGTTCCGATGTTCCGATACTTATGATCACCGCCCGCGAGGAGGAGGTCGACAAGGTTCTCGGCCTTGAGCTGGGAGCCGACGACTATATCACAAAGCCGTTCAGCGTTCGCGAGCTTTTGGCGAGAGTAAAGGCCAACATGAGGCGGAGCGATATTGTTCCACAGCAGAACGAGTCTCAGAACGACATTGTTGAGATTGGCAATTTCACACTCGACTGCAACCGCTATGAGCTTTACAAGGACGGCAAGCTTATTGATCTGACCGTGCGCGAGTTTGAGCTTATCAAATTCCTGTCCGCCCAGCCCAACAAGATATACTCAAGGAAAAGCCTGCTTGAGTATGTGTGGGACTATGAGTATTACGGCGACGTGAGAACGGTCGATGTGACGGTCCGCCGTGTGAGAGAGAAGATCGAGGATGATCCGTCACAGCCCAAGCATATCATGACAAAACGAGGCGTGGGATATTATTTTGCGATATAAAACCGGGCCGGATCATATTCCGGCTCTTTTTCTGCGCGACAATTAAACCTTGACTTTTGGTACAGGTTTATGTTACTTTAATATATAGAAGATTTCGGGCGACTTAAAAATCGCGCCGCGGGAGGGATTTCATTGCCGGATTACAAAGAGTTGGCGAACAGAAAAATAAAGAGCGGGTCGTATTTTGATTTCCGCAGGTTTTTCAGTATGTTCACGGTATGGCTTCTGTGTCTGATTTTCTCGTTTTTCCCGCTGGCGCTGCGGCCCATGTTCACCAAGGTTGCGACGACTGTGGACACGGGCTACTGGAAAATGGTTTTCAGCGACAATGACGTTTTGTATATAACCGCTGCCGCGTCGATCATCGCGGTGGGCATGTCGGTGCTCATGGGAAGGCGCAGCACCATGTTTGTGTACCTGCTCGCGTTTTTCGAGGTTATCGCGATCTTTCTGGCGATAATGGGCTATCTGATGCTTGAGGGAGACCCGATGCTGTTCGGCATGACGGTCTATAAGATAAACACCGGGTTTTTAATAGTTTCGGTCATTCTGGCTCTGGTTATGTTCATAACGGTAAACTTTAAAAACGGAGAAGGAGCTGGAAGACAGTGAACGGCGCTTTTATGATAATATGGATTTCGGGAATAATTATCGGGATTTGCATACTGCTCTGCGCTCTTTACTCGGCCTATAAGGTCACTGAAGGCAGGGGCGGCTCGACTCTTATGGAGGAGGAGTTCCCGATCTCAACCGAAAGCATAACCAAAAAGAATGTGTATGAATACGAGGACTTTTACTCATGGCCCGCGTCAGACGCGCGGGTGGCGACAGGCGCGTTTTACAGCGACGCCAATATTGAGTCGTTGAGAAGAAAGAACTCGCCGCAAAAATTATTGAAGGGCAGGAGCTGATATTATGAGCAACAATACCGAAAACGGTCAGACAAAAGTTATTCCGTCTGACGACGTCAAGCAGCAGTCCGCAAAAAGAAGGCAGTCGCCGGACAGCGTTAGCGGCACCGCCGGAACCGACGCCTCGAACCGCGCGATGTTTGACAGCATAAACACGTACCGCAAAAGCGAAATGAGCGCCGACGAGTACTGGGAGCGCATATTTTATGTTCATCTTAAAACCAAGGAGCTTTATATTCTCGCCGAGGAATACGGCTCCGAGCTCAAAACGTTTTTCCTGCCGATAAACAGCCTGAAAAACGCTTATGAGAACATTATCCATGTCTGCGCCAACGACTATATGGCAAGAAGCGGCAGCGGCGCGTTTAACGAGAAATATATGCTGGACAATCTCAGATCGGCTCTCGGGAACGAAGTCAAGGCGTTTTTTGACACCGCGGACTTTCTGTCTATCCTGCTCAGAAAAAAGATATCCGAATGCCTGAACGGATTTACTTATCCGCAGATAGCGTCGGTGTGGGACGAGTATAACGACGTCCGCCTGCAGCTCATCAAGACAAATCAGGAAATCGCGGACATCCGCAATCACAAGTCTCAAAGCAGCGATTATTATATCGACGAGGACGTTGAGAAGTATTACAACGAGACCAAGAAGCTGCTCGGCTGGTACATCTATGTTGAGGAAAAGGTATATCCAAAGCTTGAGCAGCGGTTCAACGATATTTAAGTCAGTTTTAATGCGTAATTCGTAATTGAATGAACGGGGCGCTTTCGGCGCCCTGTTTGCGTAAGGGGAGACAGTTTATATGGAAGCGGTAAAACAGCGAGTTAACGACTTTTCGCGGGGAGGCATACTGAAGCATATTCTGAAACTGGCTGTGCCTATGACGGTGGCGCAGCTCATAACCATGCTCTATAACGTGGTCGACCGCGTTTTTATCGGCAGGATAAACGGCCCCGACGCGGCGGGCGCGCTGACCGGGGTCGGCATATGCCTGCCTGTCGTCACTCTGGTCATGGCTTTCGCAAACCTGATAGGCGGCGGAACCGCGCCGCTTATCTCGATCCAGCGCGGCAGGCACAACGACGAGGAGGCCGAAAAGCTGCTCGGCACAGCGATGGTACTGCTGCTGACCGCCGCGGCGCTCATAACCGCGCTCGGCCTTATCTTTAAGGTCCCGATTTTGCGCTTTCTCGGCGCGGGCGACGCGACCATGCCTTACGCGTCGGCCTACACGGGAATATATATTTCGGGCGCGGTGTTCCCGATAATCGCGCTCGGCCTCAACAGCATAATAAACGCTCAGGGCTTCGGCAAAACCGGAATGATGACCATCGCTCTCGGAGCGGGCGTGAATATTATTCTCGACCCGATATTTATTTTCGCGCTTGATCTGGGCGTGAGCGGCGCGGCGATCGCGACGGTCATATCACAGGCGGTTTCGGCTGTGTGGACGCTGAGCTTTCTGCTCAGCCGCCGCGCGGTATACCGTCTGAAGCTCAGCCGTATGAGGCATGTTACCGGCAAAAGAGTCGGCAAGATACTGTCGCTCGGCATGGCGACGTTCACGATGTCGGCAACCAACGCCGCGGTGCAGTCGGCCTGCAACATGACGCTCGGCAAATACGGCGGCGACACCTACATAGGAATTATGACCATAATAATCTCGGTGCGCGAGATACTGACGCTGCCCGTGCAGGGCTTCACGCACGGCTCGCAGCCCGTCCTGGGCTACAACTACGGCGCAAAGCTCGGCGGGCGTGTCAAAAAGGGCATAAAATATATGTCGGCAATAACAATAGTATACACTCTTCTGGCGTGGCTTGCCGCCGCGCTGTTCCCGCGGTTCTTCGTGGGGATCTTCACCAACAGTCCCGAGCTTCTTGAGCTGGGCGCGGACGCGATGCATATTTATTTCTTCGGATTTTGCTTTATGGCGCTGCAGTTCTGCGGACAGTCGGTGTTCACCGCCCTTGACAAGGCGGGCCGCGCGGTGTTTTTTTCGCTTTTCCGCAAGATAATAATCGTGGTCCCGCTGACCGTGCTGCTGCCGCTCGTCTGGCAGCCGCCCGTTAACGGCGTGTTCTGGGCGGAGCCCATATCAAATCTTGTCGGAGGCGCCGCAGCGTTCATAACCATGTATCTGACGGTTTATAAAAAACTGTGAATTAAAAATTTATATTTGCGGAAACTAATTCAAAACTGATTTAAGGTGGTATAAGACTATGAGTGTTTTGGATATGATTTCCGCAAAATCCTATAAAATCGACGGCGCCGGGACGGAGCTTGATATTTTCGAGCCCGAAGGCGGCCCCGCGGTCGATCTCCGCAAGGCGGCGGTGATAGGCTGCGGATTTGTGGGCTCGGCGTCGGCGTTCGCGCTGATGCAGAGCGGCCTGTTTTCCGAGCTGGTGCTTATCGACTCCGACAGGGACCGCGCAGAGGGCGAGGCTCTCGACATCAGTCACGGAGTGCCTCTCAGCCGCCCGGTAAAGATCTACGCCGGGGACTATTCCGACATTGGCGACGCGTCGGTGATAATCATTGCCGCGGGCGCGAACCAGAAACCGGGCGAGACCCGTCTTGATCTGGTGCACAAAAACGTTAAAATTTTTAAATCAATTATTCCCAGAATAAATGACTGCGGCTTCGGCGGCATACTGCTGGTGGTCGCGAACCCCGTCGATGTGCTTACCTACGCCGCGACAAAGCTCAGCAGCCTGCCCGAGAGCCGGGTGATAGGCTCCGGGACAGTGCTTGACACAGCCCGCCTCCGCTATCGGCTCGGCGAGCATCTGGGCGTCGACAGCCGCGGCGTCCACGCGTTTATAATAGGCGAGCACGGCGACAGCGAGATCGCCGCGTGGCACAGCGCCAACGTCGCGGGAATACCGCTGAACTCGTTCTGCGAGATGCGCGGCAATTTCGAGCACGAGGAGGACATGATCAAAATCGCCGAGGACGTCAAAAACATGGCGTATGAGATCATCTCGAAAAAGAAGGCGACCTACTACGGAATAGCGATGGCGGTCAAGCGGATATGCGAGGCGATCCTGCGCGACGAAAAGTCGATACTGCCCGTGTCGTCAGTGATGCACGGCGAGTACGGAATTGAGGGCGCCGCGCTGAGCATACCCGCGATCGTCGGCAAGGACGGAATTGAGGCGAAGATAACGATAAACGTCAGCGAGAACGAGTGCTCAATGCTGCTCAAGTCGGCTGACGCCATAAGATCGGCGATAAAAGAAGCCGATATTTAAAAATTCACCGCGGAGTATGGACACAGCGACAGGAATGTGCTATAATACCCGCGGTGATTTAATGTTAAAAACAGTGAAAAATTCGGTTTATCTTTACGAGGAGCGCGGAGGCCCGGCGAGGCCGTTTTTCTGGCTCGGCGATACAGCGTGGCTGCTTCTGCAGAAGCTTGATCTTAATGAGGCGGAGGCGTATCTTGATAACCGCGCGGCGCGGCGTTTTAACGTTGTTCAGGCGGTGCTTGCCCATGACGAGAATTTCGGAAGGGCGGGCGCGGAGATCGACTTTAACGATCCCGCCGCGGCGGAGGAATACTGGAAAAAAGCCGAGGCGGTCACGGAGCTCGCGGAAAAGCGCGGGATATACGCGGCGTGGCTCCCGGTATGGGGCTCAATGGTGAAAAAGGGGCTGCTTAACGAAGGCAACGCCGCCGCTTACGCGGAATTCCTCGCGGAGCGGCTCGGCGGGCGCGAAAACGTGGTCTGGGTCCTCGGCGGCGACATACGCGGCGAAAACGGCTTTGATGTCTGGAAGATCATGGCGCGGACCTTGAGAGCGAAAAATCCCGAAAAGCTGATAACCTTTCATCCGTTCGGCAGAACATGCTCTGCTGATTGGTTCGGCGGAACGGGCCTGCTCGACTTTGACATGTTCCAGTCGGGGCACCGCCGCTATGACCAGTCAAGCCTCGGCGCGTGGGATGACAACGCCGAAAAAGAGGATTTTTTCGGCGAGGACAACTGGAAATATGTGCGAAAATGCCTCGCGGCTGAAGCCTTGAAGCCTGTGCTTGACGGCGAGCCGTCATACGAAGGGATACATCAAGGCCTTCACGACTTTTCGCAGCCGTTCTGGCAGGCGGGCGACGCGCGCCGATACGCGTACTGGTCGGTGTTTGAGGGCGCGTGCGGACATACCTACGGCGCGAACTCGGTAATGCAGTTTTATAAGCCGTCGGACGAAAAGCCGTCTTATGACGCGCGCGAATATTGGACGGACGGGATAAATCTGCCCGGCGGCGGGCAGATGAAATATCTGTATGAGCTTATGACCTCGGTGGATTTCGCTTCCGGGAAACATAACGACGGCCTTGTTTCCAACGAGGGCTTTGACGGATATGGCAGGATAACGGCTTTTTCGGGCCGCGGTTTCGCGTTCATATATGATTTCAGCGGCAGACCGTTTAAGATCTGCGCCGAAGCGGCGGGCTTCAGGCCGCGGGTGATCGAGTGGTTCGATCCGACAAACGGGAAACGGAGCGCGGCGGACATTGACCCCGACGGCGAGTTTGTTCCGCCCGTAAACGCCGAGGGCAGCGCCGATATGGTTCTGGCGCTCCGCGCTTAAAAAGTTTAAATTTTTTGTTAAAATCTTCATATAACTGTTGTATTTTTCGCGGAGGTGTGGTATAATCTATCATTGTATACTAAGCGCAGTGTAATTTTCAGGAGGAAACAGAGTGAAGAAATATTTAAAAAACATCGGATTTTATCTGATTTTGTTTATAATTATCATTCTGGTGTTCACCATGACGAGGGTTTCGCCCGAGAGAGAGAACGGGATATATTCCGACCTTGTCAGAAGCATCCAGAACCATGAGGTAAGCGAGATCAGCATAGTCAGCGATATAGCGACCGTGAAATATAAAAACAGTGATTCCGAGCAGCAGGTCGAGATCCCCGGCTACTCGGTTCTCCGCTCGGATGTGGGCGACGAGCTTGATGAGCAGATACGCGACGGCTCGCTGAAGGTGGAGACCCCGATCCCGTCGGAGCCGCCGTGGTGGCTGACGCTGCTGCCTACGCTGGGCATTCTTGTGCTGTTCGGCGTGTTCTGGTTCATGTTCATGCAGCAGTCGGGAGGCGGAGGCCGCGGAATGATGAACTTCGGCAAGAGCAGGGCGAGGGTGTCAAATGACAGCCAGTCCAAAAAGACTTTTGAGGACGTCGCTGGCGAGGAAGAGGAAAAGGCCGAGCTTGAAGAGATCGTTCAGTTCCTCAAAACCCCCGACAGGTTCCGCCGTCTGGGCGCCAGAATTCCCAAGGGCGTGCTGCTCGTGGGCCCTCCGGGAACCGGTAAGACGCTGCTTGCGAAGGCGGTCGCGGGCGAGGCGGGAGTTCCGTTTTTCTCGATCTCGGGCTCCGATTTTGTTGAGATGTTCGTCGGCGTGGGCGCGTCCCGCGTGCGCGACCTGTTTGACAACGCCAAAAAGAACTCCCCCTGCATTATTTTCATAGACGAGATCGACGCGGTCGGCCGTCACAGAGGCGCGGGCCTCGGCGGCGGACACGACGAGAGAGAGCAGACCCTCAACCAGCTCCTGGTTGAGATGGACGGCTTCGGCGAAAACGCGGGCGTTATAATCATCGCCGCCACCAACCGTCCCGATATTCTTGACCCGGCGTTGCTGCGCCCGGGCAGATTTGACCGTCAGGTGCTTGTTGATGTGCCCGACGTTATCGGCCGCGAGGCCATTCTGAAAGTCCATACCCGCAACAAGCCGCTCGCGCCCGACGTCAAGCTTGACGTTCTGGCAAAGACCACAATAGGCTTCACGGGAGCCGATCTTGAGAATTTGGTCAACGAGGCGGCGCTTTCGGCGGCGCGGGCCAACAAAAAGGTTATCAACATGATAGATCTTGAGGAGTCGATCATGAAGGTTGTGGCAGGACCCGAAAAGAAGTCCAAAAAGGTCACGGAAAAAGAGAAAAAGCTCACGGCCTTCCATGAGGCGGGCCACGCTGTGGTGTCAAAAATGCTGCCGACTCAGGACAGAGTGCACCAGGTTTCGATCATTCCGCGCGGCAGAGCGGGCGGATACACGCTTTCGCTGCCCAAGGAGGACACGAGCTACAACAGCCGCACCGAAATGGTCGAGGAGATCGTTGTGCTGCTGGGCGGCAGAGTCGCGGAGAGTCTTGCGCTTGACGACATAAGCACGGGCGCGTCCAACGATCTGGAGCGGGCCACCAAGATCGCCAAGTCTATGGTCACCAAATACGGCATGAGCGAAAAGCTCGGCGCGCGCACCTTCGGCGAGCAGAGCGGAGAGGTGTTCCTCGGCCTTGAGGCGGGACATTCCGCCGATTACAGCCAGGAGACCGCGGCGCTTATCGACAGAGAGATCCACCGCATAATCGACGAGTGCTATCAGCGCTGCAAGGAGATCCTCACCGAGCATATGGACAGCCTCACCAAGGTCGCGGAGCTGCTTCTTGAAAAAGAGAAGATCGAGGGCGACGAGTTTGACGCGATCTTTATGAGCGGCGACAGCGAGGCTGTGGACGCCGCTATGGAGGTCATGGCTGATACTGCCGAGGCGGAGGAAAAGTCCGAAAAGGAGAGCGGCGGAAATGCTTAACGTGACGCTGATATGCGCGGGCAGAATAAAGGAAAAATTTTTAAGAGAAGCGGCAGGGGAGTACGAGAAGCGCCTGAGCCGCTTCTGCTCTTTGAAAATAATCGAGGTGAAAGACGAGCCTGCGCCCGACCCGACTTCCGAAAAAGAAAAAAGCGCGGTTCTTCAAAAAGAGGGCGCGCGGATATTAAGCAAAATTCCGAAGGGCGCGTATGTGATCTCGCTGTGCGTCGAGGGCGCTCAGATGAGCTCTGAGGAGCTGGCTGAAAAGCTGGATCGCCTCGCGGTGGGCGGCGCGGGCAGTATAGCGTTTATAATCGGCGGCTCGCTGGGGCTTTCTGATGAGATAAAGCGGCGCTCGGACATGCGTCTCGGATTTTCAAAAATGACGTTCCCGCATCAATTGATGCGGGTGATCCTGCTCGAGCAGATCTACCGCGCCTTCACGATCTCAAAAGGCATTACATATCATAAATAAAAATCACGCGCGCGGCACTGCCGCGCGCGTGATCGGTTCTTACATGTGCATGCCGCGCATCATTTTTTTCGCTTTTTTAACGTCCTTCTTATCCATCATTGCGAGGCCGACGCCAAGCAGCGCGCCGAGAATGAGGCCTGTGCTGAAATTTCCCATTTCGTTTCTCCTTTCGCTTCGCTCAAACTTTGTCTGTTTATCAAACAGGCGTTGAGTTTTATTTATTTCTTTGTTTTTCTCTATTATTATTTGTAGATTAAACATAAAAAATCCAAAAAAATCGGGGAAAATATTTACATGATTTTACGCAAAATCGGCTTGACGCGCCCGACAATATATTGTATCATGTAAAGTGATATTTTATCTGATAAAATTAGGCAAAGAATGAATTATTATGACGCTTAAGGCGTATTTATAATTCCGAAAGGATGATAGACATGGCAAAAGTAATCCCTTTTAAAGGGCTCAGATATAATCCGGAGAAATTCCGTGACCTTGACGCGGTCACGGCTCCGCCGTATGATATTATAACACCCGAGCAGCAGCAGGAGCTTTACAACAAGGATGAGCACAACATTATCCGTCTCGACTACGGCATGGATTTTGAAAGCGACGACGAGACGAACAACAAATATACCCGCAGCGCGGCTTTCCTCAAAAATTGGATCGAGGAGCAGATTTTGGTTTACGAGGACGCGCCCGCGTTCTATATTTACGAGCAGATGTTCAGCCTTGTCGACGAGGAGACCCCGTCGCACTCGCTTAAGGGTATAATCTCCCTTGTGCAGCTTGAGGAGTTTTCAAAAAAGATAATCATGCCCCACTCCGAGACGCTCAATCAGCCGAAGCGCGACAGAATGGGCCTGATGAAGGCCACGGCCTCGAACATGAGCCCGATTTACTCGCTGTATATGGACCCCGATCAGGCGATAGCGGACATCATTTCGGAGTGCTCCGACAGCGATCCCGATTTCAGCTTCACTACGCAGGATAAGGTCATCCAGAACATATGGGTGATAAAGGATCCCGCGACGCTGAACGTCATATCCAAAAAGTTTGAGAACAAGCAGCTTTTCATAGCCGACGGCCACCACAGGTACGAGACGGCGCTGAATTACAGACGCGAGAGGCACCTTGCCGACGGCACCGATATGGGAACGCAGCCGTATGACTACACGATGATGATGCTTGCGTCAATGGACGACAGCGGACTCTTCCTTTTCCCGACCCACCGCCTTATAAGGGGCGTCAAGAATTTTTCGGAGCAGATGATAATCAGCATGCTGACCGACTATTTCAACGCCTCTAAGATTTATATCACCGAGGGCGAATACGCGGATATAATCATGACCAAGCTTGAGAACACGATCGACGAGAAGCGTCTGGCGTTCTACACCGGCGAGGATTATTATTACACGCTTGACATAAAGGACGTTCACGTTATGGACGATCTGATCGAGGGCAAGAGCGACGCCTACAAGCACCTCGACGTGACGATACTCCACAAGCTGATACTTGAAAAATATTTCGATATTGACGAGAACCGCGAGTCCGACCGCGACCGCCTGGTGTTCACCAAGGACGCGGACGAGGCGGTAAACGGCGTCAGGGACGGCGAGTTCCAGTGCTCGTTTTTGATGAACGCCACTAAGATCTCGGAGATAAAGGACATATCGCTGGCAAACGAGAAAATGCCGCAGAAATCGACCTATTTCTGGCCCAAGCTCGTCACCGGCATAGTGATATACAAATTTGACTAAAGCTATTATGAATCGGAGGTAGACCAAATGAAAATAGGAATTATGGGATTTGGCGTTGTCGGAGGCGGCGTGGGAGAGCTTGTCGCGACCAACGCGGAGTCGATAAAGCGCAGATGCGGCGAGGAGATCGAGATCGCGAGAATACTTGATCTCAGAGATTTCCCCGACAGTCCCTACAAATGCTTTACCAAGGACTTTAACGATATATTAAACGACCCCGAGATCGGCGTTGTGGCCGAGGTCATGGGCGGAACCAAGCCCGCGTATGAGTTTACCAAAAAACTGCTGCTCGCGGGAAAGAGCGTTGTCACCTCCAACAAAGAGCTTGTGGCGAAGCACGGAACCGAGCTTTTAAAGGTCGCCAAGGAAAACGGCGTGAGCTATCTGTTCGAGGCCAGCGTGGGCGGCGGCATCCCGATAATCCGCCCGCTCTACACCAGCCTTTCGGCCAACGAGCTCACGGATATTTACGGAATTTTAAACGGAACGACAAACTATATCTTAACGCAGATGATAAAAGAGGGAGCCACGTTTGAGGACGCGCTGAAGGGCGCGCAGGAAAATGGCTATGCCGAAAAGGATCCGACGGCCGACATCGAGGGTCATGACACCTGCCGCAAGATCGCGATACTGGCGTCTCTCGCGTTCGGAACCTATGTTGACAGCGAGGAGATCCCCTGCGAGGGAATAACAAAGATAACTCTTGAGGACGTGAAATATGCGGCCAAGTTCGGCTCGGTCGTGAAGCTTCTGGGAATAACGTCAAGAGCGGAGGGCGGCGTTTACGCTATGGTATGCCCCGCGATCCTGCCTGTGGGGCATCCGCTCGCGGGCATTGACGATGTGTTTAACGGAATTATGGTTCGCGGCGACGGCCTGGGCGATGTTATGTTCTATGGCCGCGGCGCGGGCGCGCTGCCCACGGCGAGCGCGGTGCTTTCGGATATCGTTGACGCGGTGAAGCACAAAAACAGCAGAGTAAACCTCGGCTGGGAGCAGGGCCGCGACGGCTATCTGCTTGACGCGAAAAACCTGACCGCCCGCTTTTATTTAAGGCTGACCGGCGGCAAGGCGGAGGACTTTTCCGGCAAGGGCTACGAGGTCTACACCCTGGGCGAAGGCTACGAGGACGAGTTCGCGGTCGTCACGCCCGAGGTTTCGGAAAACGGTCTTGAAAAGATGCTTGAGGACGAAAACGGCCTCGGCGCGTATAATGTATTGAGCAGGATAAGATTGGTGGCTGAATAAAATGGTTAAGGTCAGAATTCCCGCCACTTCGGCGAACATGGGTGCGGGCTTTGACAGCATGGGCATTGCCCTCGGCCTTTATAACTATGTGACCGCCGAGGAAAACGACAGCGGGCGGCTTGAGATAGATATTCTTGACGAGTCCGCCGATTTCCTGCCCAAGGACGAGGAAAACCTGATTTACAGATCAATGAAGCGGGTGTTTGACCTTGCCGGACACAAATGTCCCGGTCTCAAACTCACGCTTGAGAACAACATAATGATAACCCGCGGCCTCGGCAGCAGCAGCGCCGGAATTGTGGGCGGGGTCGTCGCGGCGAACAAGCTGTGCGGCGACAAGCTCAGCCTCGAGGAAATGCTGCGCCTCGCGGCGGAGATCGAGGGGCACCCCGACAACGTGACGCCCGCCATGGTTGGCGGGTTCACGGTCAACGTTATGACGAAGCACTCGGTCAGATATGTCAAGACCGAGCTCGACGCCGACAAGCTCGCTTTCGCGGCGCTTGTCCCGGATTTTTATCTCCAGACAAAAAAGTCGCGCGAGGTGCTTCCGAAATCGGTCCCGCATAACGACGCGGCATACAACGTGGGCCACAGCGCTTTGCTGGCGGCGAGCCTGATTACGGGCAAGTATGAGAACATACGCACCGCTGTGGGAGACAAGCTCCACCAGAATTACAGAAAGCGGCTTATCCCGAACATGGACAGCCTGTTTCGGCTGTGCTATTTAAAGGGCGCGCTCGGAGTTTATTTAAGCGGCGCGGGCCCCACCATAATAGCTATCGTGGACAAGTCAAACAAAAGGTTCGCCTGCGAGATAAGCGGCATACTTTTGAGCAAGATGAAGGAATGGAAGCTCTATATGCTTGAGCCCGACAATGTGGGCGCGTGTATACTTGAGAATAATTAAAAAGCTAAGTACAAACCGGGAGGGATATTTTTGGCACTTATAGTACAGAAATTCGGAGGCAGCTCCGTGGCCGACGCGGCCAAAGTCATGAATGTTGCGGAGCGCGTAACCGAGACATATAAGGCGGGAAATCAGGTGGTCGTGGTCGTGTCCGCGCAGGGCGACACAACCGACGATCTTATCGAAAAAGCAAACGAGATCAATCCGAACGCCTCAAAGCGCGAGCTTGATATGCTGCTTTCAAGCGGAGAGCAGATTTCGATAGCGCTCCTCGCGATGGCGATCGAGAAGATAGGCTGTCCGGTTATCTCGCTCACCGGCTGGCAGGCGGGTTTTAACACCAACAGCGTGTCGGGCGGCGCCCGAATAAAGAACATTGACACCGAGCGCATGCGCAGGGCGATCGACAAAAAGCGCATAGTGGTCGTGGCGGGCTTTCAGGGCCTTAACAAATATGACGACATAACCACGCTGGGCCGGGGCGGCAGCGACACCTCGGCGGTCGCGATAGCGGCGGCGCTGCATGCCGACAAGTGCGAGATATACACCGACGTTGACGGCGTTTACACCGCCGATCCGCGGATATGCGAAAACGCAAAGAAGCTTGACGAGATAACTTACGACGAGATGCTGGAGCTCGCCAGCCTCGGCGCCAACGTGCTTCACAACCGAAGCGTCGAGATGGCGAAAAAGTATAACGTGAAGCTTGAGGTAAGATCAAGCTTTGAGAAAGTTCCGGGCACTATTGTTAAGGAGGTAGTTAATATGGAAAAAATGTTGATAAGAGGCGTGACGCGCGACAACGACGTGGCGAGAATAGGCGTGATAGGACTTCAGCACACCCCCGGTGTGGCGTTCAGAATATTCTCCGAGCTCGCCAAGGAGCATATAAACGTTGATATGATACTCCAGTCGGTCGGCCGCGGCGGCACGAAGGATATAGCCTTCACCGTCACGCGCGAGAACGAGCCGAAAACGCTTGAGGTTCTCGAGGGCCTTAAGGACGTTTTGAAATATGAGAAGCTTGATCACAGAGACGACCTTTCAAAGGTTTCAATCGTGGGCGCGGGCATGGTCAACAACCCGGGCGTGGCGGCGAAAATGTTCGAGGCGCTCTATGACAACAACATTAACATCCATATGATCGCCACATCCGAGATCAAGGTGTCGGTTCTGATCAAGCTTGAAAACGCCGAAAAAGCGGTGAGAGTAATACACGACAGATTTATAGGCTGAGATAATTTGCCGCGGCGTTTCCTGTGAAACGCCGCGGCTGTTTAAAAGAGGGGAAAGCATGAAAACCGCATTGATAACCGGAGGCTCGCGCGGAATTGGCGCGGCGACAGCGCGCCGCTTCGCAAGGGAAGGCTTTCGGGTGATAATCAACTATAATAATTCGGAAGCGCGGGCAAAGGCGCTCGCCGCCGAGACGGGCGGGATCGCGCTCCGCGCCGACGTGGGAAGCCCTGAGCAGGTCGCCGCAATGGCGGAGAAGATAACCGCGGAGCACGGCGCGCTTGACGTTATCGTAAACAACGCGGGGATAGCTCATTTTGGCCTGCTCACCGATATGAGCGAGACCGAGTGGCAAAGCCTCGTGAACATAAACTTAGGCGGCGCGTTCCGCGTCACCAAAAATCTTATCAGGCCGATGATTGCGGCGGGGCGCGGCTGCGTGATAAACATTTCCTCAATGTGGGGGCAGGTCGGCGCGTCCTGCGAGGCGGCGTATTCCGCGTCAAAGGCGGGGCTTATCGGCCTTACCAAGGCGCTCGCCAAGGAGCTTGGGCCGTCGGGCATACGCGTCAACTGCATAGCGCCCGGCGTGATCGACACCGAAATGAACGCCCGCCTCGACGATGAGACCTTGGCGGAGCTTAAAGACGAGACTCCGCTCGGCGTGATCGGCACTCCGAAAGATGTGGCGGACGCGGCGTATTTTCTTTATGAGAACGAATTTGTCACCGGTCAGGTGATAGGCGTGAACGGCGGATTTGTGATTTAGGAGGAGCTATGGAATATATAGGAGCGGTTTTCGGCGGCGGCATAACGCGGGCCGTGATAAGCAATCCCGCGAAAAAATCAGCGGAAGTAAAAAAGGCTGTGATAACGCTCAAAAGCATTGGCGGAGCCGAAAAATACCAGATCGAGACGTTCACCGAAAAGCAGGCCTTCCACAAAAACGTTGAAAAGTCGGATATAGCGACCGAGGCGGAGCGGATAATGGCCGAGGGCGGCTTCCGCCAGCTTGACGCGTGGAGCGAAAGCGCGTATTATCTGCTGAAGGTCTCAAAAAAGGGCAAAACGTCGCTCACCAAAAAACGGCTCGCCGATAAAAAGAGGCCGGCCGGCGCCGAGGGAAATAACCGTAAAAAGAAATATCTTCTGGGCGGAGGCGGCGAAATCCCGCCGCTGGTCGATCTGGGAGTTATGACAAAGGACGGCCATGTCGTCAGCGCGATGTATGACAAGTACCGCCAGATCAACCGCTTTGTCGAGATAATAGACGACGCTCTGGGCGGCGATCCGCCGAAGGAGCTTAACGTGATCGACTTCGGCTGCGGCAAGTCTTACCTGACGTTTGTGGTGTATTATTACCTGACCGAGGTCAAAGGGATCAGGGCGAATATCACGGGGCTTGACTCAAGGCCGACGTGATCAGAAAATGCGGCGCGCTCGCCGAAAAATACGGTTATGAAAATCTTTCGTTCGAGGTCGGCGACATAAACGGATACAGACCGGGGGCGAAGCCCGACATGGTGATCGCTCTCCATGCCTGCGACACCGCGACGGACTACGCGCTGTATAACGCGGTCTCGTGGGGCGCGGAGCGCATAATCTCGGTGCCCTGCTGCCAGCACGAGCTGAACGACCAGATAAAAACCGATAATTTGTCGGCCCTCACCGACTACGGCCTGATCAAGGAGCGGTTCTCGGCCCTCGCCACCGACGCGATCCGCGGCAAGCTGCTTGAGTATATGGGATATAAGGTGCAGATGCTGGAGTTTGTGGATTTTTCCCACTCGCCCAAAAACCTGCTGATACGCGCGGTGAAGCGGAACGTCCCGAAGCGGAAGCGCGAAGAGTCTCTCAAACGCGCCGAAGCACTGATAAAAGAATTTAATTTCGACCCGACCTTGTATCGCCTGCTGGTGAAATAATATATTGATGATTAAAATATCGCCCGGATTTGGCGGAGGCATAGCGTGAATTATGCCACCGCTGTTTTTTTATTTGTTGCGAATATTGTAAAATTGATAATCGGCTTGAATTTGTTGTCTTTTTAAATTTTCATTGACCTTTTTGGAAGAATGTGATATACTGAATGTGTCACATAAGTTAATATTCTACTTGAACTAATCGGTGTATTTTTGCGTTTGGCAAAAATGTACGCTCTATTTTCATATACCGATTATTTCAGGTTAGAAACTTGTGTGACAACAATCGGAGCTAACATTTTTCGTGTATGGTTTCGATTGAGGCCATACACTTTTTGTTTTAGGAGGTACATTTTTATGAAAAGGATTTTATGTTTAGTATTGGTATTGACAATGGTATGCGCATTGCTGACTTTTATGCCGGTAAATGCGGCGACAATAGTAGAGAGCGGCGAGTGCGGCGCGCAGGGCGACAACGTGAAATGGACGCTCGATTCCGACGGCATCCTGACGATCAGCGGTAATGGTGATATGGAGGATTATAATTTTCTTAATTTTATTCCTTGGTACAGTAGCCGTCCAAACGTTAAAGCGGTGGAAATAAAAGACGGTGTAACAAATATCGGTAATTTTGCGTTTTATGAATGTGGCAACTTAACAAATATAAATATACCAAATAGCGTTATAAGCATCGGCGAGTGTGCTTTTGAGTCTTGCACCAACTTAACAAGTGTAAGTATGGGAAATAGCGTGAGATCTATTGGATATGGCGCTTTCCAAGAATGTAATAACTTAACAAAGATTAATATACCGGATAGTCTGAATTATATTGGCGATATTGCTTTTTGGGGTTGCAGCAGTTTAAAAAATATAAATATACCACCCAATCTGACAAGCATTGGCGTATGGGTATTTGGCTCCTGCGGCAATCTTAACATAGAGGTATCTCCACAGAATGAAACATATTCTTCAATCGACGGAGTATTATTTAATAATAATGAAACAGAAATATTAACATATGCAAAAGATGAGATTCAACCGGATTATACAATTCCATATAGTGTGACAAGTATCGGCGGTAGTGCGTTTTACTGCTGTGAAAATTTAACAAACGTAAATATTCCCAATAGCGTGATTAGTATTGGAGATAGCGCATTTTTAAATTGTAAAAAATTAACAAATGTAAGTATACCAAACAGTATTGCGAGCATTGACAGGAGGGCATTTGATGGATGTACCGGGTTGAAAAATGTATCCATCGGAAGAGGAGTGACAAGCATTGGCAATGATGCGTTTAGCTCATGCGGCAGTGTCAACATAGAAGTTTTAGAGCAGAACAATACTTACTCATCAATTGACGGAGTTTTGTTCAATAAAGAAAAAACACAAATATTAGTATATGCGAAAGATAAAATTCAGTCGGAATATAATATTCCTGATAGCGTAACAAGTATTTCCTGCTGTTAGGCAAAGACTAAAAAATAATGTATCTCCCAAACCGTCACGGCAGCGTGTTAATGCCGCTGTTTGGGAAACACACTATCTTTCTTATCCGTTATTTTGTTTTCAAAACATTCTCGAATATATCCTTAAACCGATACTCGATTTCGATTTTATTGCCCGAATATACCTTTACTTTATTGATGAAATATAAGAGCATTTCGTTCGTTATGTTCTGCTCCGAAAGAAAGTCCTCGGCTTTGTCCGCAAGACATATTGTGCTGTCGTTTTTCTGCGCTACAATGACTTGCAGCTTCTCCTGAAGCTGTGATATTCCCGTCCTTAAAGTTTCTTCTTCGCCGGACAGCTTATCTTTAATGAACAGAAATTCATCTTTGGTAATCAGTTCGTCAACGTATCTTTCATAAGTTGATTTTCGCTCGAACGCTTTTTGCTTCAGCAGTTTCTCCGAACGGTCAATATTTGCCCGTATATTAGTTTCCGTACCGAGCGTAGATTTATCGGCTTCTCTGAGCCGTTTTTGATTATCGACGAACAGTCGGAGCTTTTCTCTTAAATCCCGCACTACAACGTCCTCAATATCCTTTTCGTAAAACTTTTCCTTTACCGGGCAAGCCGTATCGGGATTTGGAAGCGACCTGTCGCAAACATAATACTTCCGTTTGCTTTGCGGATGGCGGAGCATCGCCCTACCGCAAACGCCACAGGTTATGAGTGATCGCATAGGATAGTCCTTCGGCGCGGTATTTTCGTTCCTGTTGTATTTCCGTATAGCCGTCTGCGCCTTTTCAAATTCCTCGTCCGTCACAATGGCTTCATGGCAATTCGGGACTATAATCCATTGGCTTTCATCGTTTTTCTCGCTTCTCGGATTGTCTATCGACTTCCATTTTCTTGTGTTTGAAACCATATCGCCCGTATATAGGCGCGTTTTCAAAATCCGCTTTATATTTGCCGTATTCCAACAGTTTTGCTCCGATGTGCCTGCAAACCTCTTGCTGTCGGGGTGTAAGCTCCTAAAATACTCTGACGGCGTGAGGATTTTATCCTTGTTCAAAGCTAAAGCAATATCCGATGTCTTTGTACCGCTCTGTGCAAGGTTAAATATCCGTCTTACGATTGGAGCGGTGTTGGGGTCGGGTACAAGGTGGTTCTTGTTATTTGGGTCTTTCTTGTAGCCATACGGAGCATACGCGCCCACCCACTGACCTTTTTTATGCTTTGCCTGCATAACGGTCTTGACCTTTTGTGAAAGGTCGCGGCTGTACGAAGAATACACGATGTACTTCATTACGACTTCCATTCCCGATGTTGTACCCTTATAGTTATCGCTGTCGTAATTGTCATTGACCGATATGAAGCGCACTCCCAGGAACGGGAAAATTCTTTCAAGATAGTCGCCTATCTCTACATAATCTCTGAAAAAGCGGCTGAAATCCTTGCAGATGATTATATCCGCTTCGCCGTTTTTAACGCGCTCTATCATTCGTTCAAATGCGGGTCTGTCGGCATTTGTGCCGGAGTATCCATCGTCAACAAATTCTTCGGATACACACCCCGAAAGGTCGGAGTGTGTATCTATGTATCTGCGTAATAACGCACGTTGATTTGATATGCTTTCACTTTCTGTCTTAAACTTCAAGTCCTTGTCGGCTGATGAAAGACGTATATATATAAACAGGTTCATATTTGTCCCTCCATTTCCTTGATAGCTTCTATAAGCGTTTCAAGCTCGTCGGCATATTTCAGCTTCACATCAACACGAATACCGCCATTATCATAAACGGTTATATTATCGACAAACGCATCCGCTATTTCCCGCGTGATTTTCCTTGTTTTCAGCAAGCCTTTGATGTTTTTCAGCCAGCGGTTATTTTGCGATAATGCAGTATTGAGCTTTCTGCGGTCAATTTCAAGAGTATTCAAGCGTGAGCTTAATTCTTTGCACTCATCGTCATATTTTTGTTTATGATAAATATAGTCCTCCGCGCTGAGTACGCCGTCTGTATAGTCCTCATACAACATCTCTTTGTTACGCTGACGCTTTTGAAGCCGTGCGACAATATCATCTATTTCTTTATCCATCAGCTTTTGCCGCTCGGTTAAATAGCCCGTATCTTTCATCTTTTCAACAGCCCTGCTTATATCGGCGAATAGAGCGATATGGTCTGATAAAATTGTGCCGACTATATCAGCCAATTTGTCCTCTCTTATACAATGCGTCGTTTCACAGCGGTTATATTCCTTATTCGGACAATAATACCTTGCCGCGTAATTCTTTTCGCTCTTGTTATGGTATCGTGCATAGTTTAAGTTTGCGCCGCAGTCACCGCAGCGAATATGCGTAAATATGGGCGGATGCTTTTCCCGAAACTTTTTTGACTTTTCCGTTTTCTTTTTATACGCCTTTGCGGATTTGTCCATATCAACCCTGACTTTATCAAAGCTGTCCCTGTCAATCAATGCGGGGTGCATATTATGAAGCACTCGCCACTTGCTTTCATCAAGAACGGTTTGAGTATCGGGCTGTCCGAGATAAAGAGCCTTAACCTTGCGCCCGAATACCAAATCGCCAAGATATACGGGGTTTTTCAGTATATGCTTTATAGTAGCAGGCAGCCATACGCTGTTTGCGTACATTTCCTTTGCGTTTTGCCGGCGGATATATCGGAGCTTACCGGGCGACGGGATATTATCGTTGTTTAAGCCTCTCGCTATTTCGTGATAGTTCCTGCCATTCAGTTTCTCGGTAAATATCCTTTTTACTATCGGCGCTGTTTCGGGGTCTACATCAAATCTGTACGCCTGTGATGCAGACTTCACATATCCATACGGTATCATGCCTGGGATATACTCTCCGGCAAGCTGTTTTGCTTGCACAGCCGTTGATACCTTTTTGGATATATCCTTTGAATAATAGCTGTTTATGAGATTTTTCAGCGGGATCAGCAAACTTTCGGCAGAACCGTCCGTTTCAAAGCTGTCGTACCTGTCGGCAACGGATATGAACCGAACGCCTAAAGCGGGGAATATGCTTTCAAGCAGGTTTCCCGCTTCTATATAGTCACGGGAAAACCTTGAAAAGTCCTTTATCACCAAAGCGCGGATTTTACCTTGCTTTATATCGCCCAAAAGCCTTTGAAATTCGGGTCTGTCTGTGTTAGTGCCTGTCCAACCGTTATCGACATATATATCCGCAAGGTTTAAGTAAGGGTGTTCCTCTATATATTCCCTGCAAATATTGACCTGTCCGTCTATTGACTCGCCATCGTCGTTCTTGCCGCTGTTTTCTACCGAGAGCCTCGCATATATCGCCGTTTCCCATGAAGTGATTACACTTTCTATGCAAGGACTTTCATATCGTCTTGTTCTGCCCATAATTTACCCTCCTTGTTCAGATTGCTGTCTTTGAAGCTCTCTATGTATTGCAGAGCCGTTTCAAATCGGTCTTGATACCTGAATTTGACCTCAATATGTTTGCTGTCATATATGATTATTTTCTCTATCAGATTAACTATAACGCCCCGATGAAGCTCGGTAATGTTTTCATATTCCCGAAACGCTTTTATCCAGTCGTTTTGAGAATTACCCGTGTCGATTGCTTGTTGGCGTTCATCGTTGATAACTGCAAGGGAACGCTGTCGTTCCGCAATTCTCCTGTCGTATCCCGCGCCAAACTCCATATATTCCTCTCGTGAAATAACGCCGTCTGCCAAATCACTGTACAGATTGAGCTTTAAGTCCTTAAACCGCTGAATTTCGCTTTCCAGTTTTGTTATTTGCGCCTCGTAATTAAATACTCTGCGCTGCTTTTCCGGCAGTTTGTTTATGTATTCGAGAACTTCGTCCATACGGCTTATATTATCAATATGATCTGTTACAAGCTGAAAGACGATTTTCGTTAGTTTATCCTCGCTAAAGGAGTGAGGGGAGCATACCCTGTTAGCCTTGTTATTGGAGCAGACAAGATAATGATACTTTTTATCTCCCGACGGTACGGTTTTCCGTACCATGTTACAACCGCAGTCACCGCAAAATACGAAGCCCGAAAACAGCGGCACGTTATCACTTTTGGGAGCGGTTCTTACATCACGTTTCAAAAGCAGTTGTACGGTTTCAAAATCTTTTTTATCTATGATAGGCTCGTGGTTGTTCTCGATAATAATCCAGTCGCTTCTGTCGTAATCTAAAATACGCTTTATCTTGTGATTGGGAGTACCGCGTTTATGCTGACACAGCGTACCGATATATACCTCGTTGGTAAGAATACGCATAATGCTTACGGGTGTCCAATAAGCTCTGTCGTTCGTGCGAAAACCCGTGTGATAGCGCATACCGTTTTTTCTTTTATACTCCATAGGACACGGAACGCCCATAGAGTTTAATTTCTCGGCAATCTTTGAATTGCACATACCGTCAATTCTCTGATTAAAGATATATTCAACAATACGCGCGGCTTCATCGTCAACGACGAGCTTGTTCTTGTTAGTGCCGTCTTTTTTGTATCCGTAAGTTGCAAACGCTCCGATGAAATCGCCCATTTTACGCTTGATGTCAAGCTGACTGCGGATTTTAACGGATATATCCCTGCAATAGCTGTCGTTTATCAGGTTCTTAAACGGAATAATAAGCGAGTCCTGCTGTGATTTTTCGCCGTCCGAGTCGTAGTTATCGTTGATTGCGATAAATCTAACGCCCATAAACGGGAATATCTTTTCAAGGTATCGCCCCGCATCGACATAGTTTCTGCCGAAGCGGGACAAATCCTTACAGACGATGCAGTTTATTTTCTTTTTTTTAATATCCTCCATCATCATCTTAAAGCCGGGTCTTTCAAAATTCACGCCTGAGAAGCCGTCGTCAACATATTCGCGGACAATAGCCATATTGTTGTACTTTGAAATGAAGTCCCTTATCATTTCTTTCTGACTGGTTATTGAGTTGCTTTCAGCCTTGTCGCCGTCCTCGCCAGAAAGACGGGCATACGACGCAACATTCCAAAATTTATCAGTCATTGGTATCACCTCCGCAAATATTTTATATCCTAAACTTTTATTAGTCGAGGATGTTGACAAGCGTGAGAAACGAGTGTAAAATTATTTATTTACGCTCACTTCACCATATAAACCTTTTTATCGCCCGTTACGGCGTAAGACTCGCTGTTGCTGCCTGTCAGAACGTCAATCCTGTTTCCTTTGATCGCGCCGCCCGTATCGTGGGCGGTTCTGTAACCGACGCCCTCTATGTAGACCGTACTGCCGAGCGGGATAACATTCGGGTCAACCGCGATTATCTCTCCGATCTGCGGCTCTAATGCCTGTCCGAAGCAGTCAACACTGTATCCGCCGTTCTCGGACGGCGAGGAAGTATAGCCTGTGATATAGAACGTACCTATGCAGTCGCCTATGTCGCCGTTGTTTTCCGACGTTTTCGCTTTCGTCTTTGACTTTGTTTTCGTTTTATCGGCGCTTTCGGACATATATTCGCTATACACCCACCCCTGGCGAGTACCGTCGTAAACCTGCCACCATTTACCGCCGTCTGTGCCTATGATCTGTAACTCCGTATGCTTCGGATACGCTGTTATAATTCTACTGCTTGTGGTCGGTTCAGCGCGAAGGTTAAGTCCGCTCCGTGCGTTCACATACCACGTTTCAAAGTCAGCAGCCGATGCCGTGAAACTCATTGATAACGCTGCCGCCGTTAAAATAACTCCTGTGTTCCTGATGATTTTCCTCATAAGTTGTGTTCCTCCTTGCATTTTTAGTGT
>CANQKC010000025.1 GCA_947624305.1 uncultured Monoglobus sp.
CTAAGGCGATTGAAGCAGACAAATTGATAGAATTAAATTTTGGGTAAATTTTGACTGCACATTTCTTGACAAGTCCATATCCGCCCCTATGGTGTAGGGCGGCATGCCCACATGCCGCCGGCCGGATGTGGGCATCCGGCCCTACGACGATGTTACGCTCCCCCAAGGGTAGCCTTTAGGGACGTCGAGGGCGCCGTCCCCTACGACCATAATGCCAAAATTCATAAGAGACGGAGGTGGCGGACTAATTGCTATTCTCTAATCGCTAATCACTATGTTGGCGGATAATATCCGCCCCTACGGTGTAGGGCGGTATGCCCACATGCCGCCGGCCGGATGTGGGCATCCGGCCCTACGACGATGTTACGCTCCCCCAAGGGGAGCCTTTAGGGACGTCGAGGGCGCCGTCCCCTACGACCATAATGCCAAAATTCATAAGAGACGGAGGTGGCGGACTAATTGCTATTCGCTAATCGCTAATCACTATGTTGCGGATAATATCCGCCCCTACGGAGGGGTCCTATTCACTATTCACTAATCGCTAATCACTATGTTAGGAGGTTTTTAAAATGAAAATTTATGAAGGAAAAGTTGTAAACGAGCCGAGGATCAGGGTCGGGATCGTCGCGTCAAGGTTTAACGAGTTCATCGTGTCAAAGCTTGTGAGCGGCGCGGAGGACGCGCTGAGACGGCACAATGTCGCGGATGACGATATAGAGCTGGCGTGGGTGCCGGGCGCTTTTGAGATCCCGCTGATCGCGTCAAAAATGGCGGAAAGCGGAAAATATGACGCGGTGATCTGCCTCGGCGCGGTGATCCGCGGAGCCACCTCGCACTATGACTATGTTTGCAATGAGGTGTCAAAGGGGATAGCCGCCGGGTCGCTCAAAAGCGGAGTGCCGATCATGTTCGGCATACTCACGACCGACAATATCGAGCAGGCCGTGGAGCGCGCCGGAACCAAAGCCGGCAACAAGGGCTATGACTGTGCTCTCGGTGCGATCGAAATGGTTAATTTGATAAGAGAAATGAATTAACAGTAAAACCAAAAAGAGCTATGAAGCATTGCCTCATAGCTCTTTTTCGAGCGCGGAGACAGCGGCGATACAGTTGCGGCAAATGTGAGAGCCGCTGATTTCCGTCAGATTTTTTGGCGAGCCGCAGATTGCGCATTTTAGAGCTTTTCGGCGCAGAACGATCTGTCCGATCTCGTCCATAAGCGTCACGTCAAGCTTTTCCTCCCCGGTTATGCCTATCATTTTGCGCATATACTTCGGTATTGTTATTCTTCCGCTATTGTCGATCATTTTTTCGCAGCGCATGGTAAATCCTCCTTTGGGTTAAATAAAAAAGCGCGGCAAACGCCGCGCAAAAAACGCAGCTTGGTTTGCAGCAAAAATTAAACCCATATGCATATCGAAATACCTTATAAACATCGAAAAACCAACAGGCGATTATTACCAAGCGTGCATTTTTTAACAAACGCACGACCGGCGGTTTTAAGATGATAGATATTTGATAATGGATATTTAATTAATGCTGCGAGACTATTCTAACACAATACGACAAAAAAGTAAATAGAATTATTGAGACTTTTTTCGACAAAATTTTGATTTAAAGCTTGCGATATAAAAAAGGCCGATTAATTTCGGCCTCTGAAGGGCGCGGGACAAATCCGGCGCTATGCGGTTTTGTTTATTTTTATCGTTTTATATTTTTCTTTGGTGGCGTTGCCGCCGCGTATGTGTCTTTCGTTTTTATTTTCAAGCAGAACAGAGCCCACCTCGGCGGCCAGCGCCGGGTTTATCCTTTTCAGGCGCTGAGTGACGTCTTTGTGGACGGTGGACTTTGATATTCCGAATTTTTTCGCCGCTTCGCGAACCGTGCACTTGCTGTCGGCTATGTATTCGCCGAGCGCCACGGTCCGTTCCTCTATGTAGGTTTTCAAGTCGTTCGCCTCCCAAAACATTGTTGATAAAGCATATGAAGTATATTTCTTAAATATTACAATATATATTAAAATCGGGCTGTCGGAAAATAATGTTAAAAATAGTTTAAAAATCACAAAAAACGCTTTACAAGCGAGCAGAAAACGGATATAATAACTAATTAAGGAAAATAATCGGAGGATGGTGATTTTTATGCCTATGGACACGGTTAAAAAACTTGTGGGCGCCGAGGACGCGGCCTATGAGGCCGAAAACAAGGCCAAGGCCGCTGCCGAGGCTTCCGTGGCCGCCGCGAAGGAAGAGGCGGAGCGGATTGTTGAAAAGGCGAAGGAAGACGCCGCGCAGATGCTGAAGGACGCCAAGGCGCGGGCCGACGAAGCCGCGGGAAAGCTCAAGAGCGAGTATGACGCGCGTCTTAAAAAGCAGGCCGATAAGCTCGGCGGCGAGGTCAAAGGCGCGAAAGACAAGGTAATTAAGATAATAATGGATGAACTGATTTAGGGGGTGAGTATATGGCAAAGCTTCCTATGAAGCAGGTCCGCATATACGGACTAAAAAGCCACAGAAAAGCCATTCTGGAGGCGCTGCAAAGGTTCGGCGTGCTTGAGCCGATAAGCAAGGATCTGAGCGAGCTCGGTTTCAGCAAGACCGACACCGCGAAATCAGCGGCCACATTCGCAAAAGCGGCGGAGACCATAAACGGCGCGGTTGACGTGCTGGAGCGGTACGCCCCGGAGAAAAAGCCGCTGCTGTCGATGCTCGGCGGAAAGAAAATGCTGAGCGTCAGCCAGTATTACAACACGGTAGACAACGCGGGCAGGGCGCTTGACATAGCCAGAGAGATCAATGAGCTGTCAAAAAACAACTATGAGCTCGAGGCCGACATAGCAAAATGCGAGAGCGCGATAACGTCGCTCGAGCCGTGGTCGGGCCTTGACATACCAATGGATTTCAAGGGCACCAAAAAGACCCGCGCGCTTATCGGAACCTTTCCCGAGGAAAAGACGGTCGCCGACATTTTGAATGGAATTAACGAGGCTCTCGCGGGCGAGGGCAAGGCGGACGATCCGCTTTACGCGGTTGACGTGAATGTGCTGCGCGCCGAAACGAGCTTCACAAACGCGTGCGTGTTCTGCCGCAGGGAAAAGAGCGGCGAGATCGAGACATGCCTCAGGAACATGGGCTTCGCGAGGCCCGCTTATGTGACGGGCAGGCCGCCGCTTGAGGAAGCGGAGAAACTCAAAAAACAGATCAAGGACGACCGCGCCCTTATCGAAAAGAACTCAAAGCGTATCGAGACGCAGACAAAGCACAGGGATCTGCTCAAATTCATGGTTGACTATTACAACATGAGAATTGAGAAATACGAGACGCTGGGCGACACCAATCAGAGGGAAAAATTCTTTGTGATCTACGGCTATGTGCCCGAAAAATACTGCGCGCGCCTTGAGGATGAGCTGACGCGAAAATATGACGCGGCGGTCGAGATAGGCGAGCCGGGCAAAGAGGATGAGCCGCCCGTGCTGCTCCACAACAATCCGTTTTCGGAGCCCGTGGAGTCGGTGCTTGAGACATACAGCATGCCCGGAAAATTTGAGATAGACCCGACGTTTATCATGTCGCTGTTTTATTACTTCCTGTTCGGCATGATGCTGTCAGACGCGGGCTACGGCCTTTTGATGATAGTCGGCTGCGCGTTTTTGGTGCTCAGGTTCCGCGACATGGCACCCGGCACAAGAAAGGCGCTTAAAATGTTCTTCTGGTGCGGCATTTCAACGTTTATTTGGGGAATTCTGTTCGGAGGATTTTTCGGAGACGCGATACCGGTAATCTCAAGAACGTTCTTCGGCCATGAGGTCGCATTCCCGGCGCTCTGGTTCGAGCCGATCAAGGACCCGATGCGGATGCTTATATTCGCGTTCCTGGTGGGAATTATTCATCTGTTCACCGGACTCGGAATAAAGTTTTATCAGATGGTCAAGGACGGCGATGTTAAAGGCGCAATTTATGACGTTATATTCTGGTACCTGCTGGTTGGCGGCGGAATTGTGTATCTGCTGTCGATGCAGATGTTCGTGGATATGGCGGGGCTTTCGTTCAAGCTTCCGCCGGCTGCGGGGACTGCCGCGGCGATATGCGCGGGCATAGGCGCGCTGGGAATAATCCTGTTCGCGGGCAGATCGTCAAGGAACCCCGCGAAGCGCGTCGCCAAAGGCCTTTACGAGCTGTACGGCGTGACGAGCTATTTAAGCGACATCCTGTCTTATTCAAGACTGCTCGCGTTGGGTCTCGCGACCGGGGTTATCGCGCAGGTGTTTAATCAGATGGGAAGCATGTTCGGCGGCGGCCCGATCGGAGCGATCTGCTTCATACTGGTGTTCGTGATCGGCCACGCTCTCAATATGGCGATCAACCTTTTGGGCGCTTACGTCCACACAAACAGACTTCAGTTTGTGGAATTCTTTGGTAAATTTTATGAAGGCGGCGGCAGGAAATTTTCACCCTTCACCGCCAATACAAAATATTATAAATTCAAGGAGGAAAATTAGATGGAAAACTTAGGAATTGTATTCGCTTTGGCGGGCGCGGCGCTTGCCGCTCTCATGGCAGGAATAGGCTCCGCGATCGGCGTCGGCATGGCCGGCGAGGCCGCGGCAGGAGTTGTGACCGAGGACCCCAATAAATTCGGTAAGGTTCTTATTCTTCAGCTTCTCCCCGGCACACAGGGTATTTACGGACTGCTCATCGCGTTCATCACATTGTCGCAGATAGGTATTCTCGGCGGAAACGCCGACACGGCTATGTCCACGGCCAAGGGCCTGCTTTACTTAGCCGCGTGTCTGCCCATGGCGTTTGTCGGACTCTGGTCGGCGATCAGACAGGCGAGAGCCGCCGTTTCGGGTATTCAGCTCGTTTCAAAGCGTCCCGATCAAATGGGTAAGTCGATGATATTCGCGGCCATGGTTGAGACATACGCAATTCTGGCGCTGCTTATCTCGATCCTTTCGATCACGGGTATCGGAAGCCTCGCGATGTAAGAGGCGCCCTCCGGCGGTTTGATCTTGCCGATCGAAAAAGCCGGGGCGGCGGGCGGATAATATCCGCCCCTACGGTAGACGGACTTCGCGGCAAACGGTGATATTGCGCGGATGAACGGATTTCGTAGGGGAGATGCGCCCGCGGCGTCCCTTAACAGAGATGTAAAAAGGAGTTTGATATTATGCAAAACCAAGTTGGCGGACTCAGCGTCATTCTGGATCAGATAGAAAAAGAGTCAAAGGCCGTTATCGCCGAGACGGAGTCAAAGGCGAAAGAAGAGACCGACAGGATTTTGGCCGCTGCCAAGGCCGAGGCGGAGAAAATAACCGCCGAGGCAAAGACCGCCGCGGACAAGGCTTACGGCGACGCTTTGGAGCGCGACAAAAACGCTATGGAGCACAGCCTGACCCAGAGTCTGCTGGCCGAAAAGCAGAGACTGCTGGACGGAGTCATATCCGAGTCGGTCAAGTCTATCGGCGGGATCGACGGTTATTATGACTTTTTGAAGGATCTGGCCCGCAGGTACCTCGGTGACGGAGCGGGCAGGCTTTTGATGTCCGAAAACGATATAAAAAATATGCCGGACGACTTTAAGGAGTTTGTTAAGTCCGAGTTCCCGAAGCTTGAGGCGGAGGCTTCAGGCCGCGTTGAGTCGGGCTTTATCGCGGTGTATGACGACATTGACATAGAGGAAAACTGCACGCTGGCCGAGTTGGCGGACGCCAATATGGACAGCATCAAGGAAAAGGTGCAGAATATACTTTTTAAATAATCGGGAGGTGATTTTGTGGCTGAGCAATACACATACGCGGTGTCGAGAATTCATGCCAGAGAGCTTGATCTGCTTTCCGCCTCGGATATCGAGCAGATCTTGGGAAGCGCCGACTACCGCGAGGCCATGCGCTATCTTGCCGGCAAGGGCTACGGAAACGGAGAGGAATATTCCGATTACGAGCTGATGATCAAAGACGAGACCGACAAGATGTGGGCGCTGATAACCGAGCTCATTCCCGATAAGGAGCCGTTTGAGACGCTGCTGCGGCAGACCGACTTCCATAACCTCAAGGCCGCTATCAAGGCGGTGTATACCTCGGAGAATACCGAGGGCTGCTTTGAGGACGGAGGAAGCGTGGAGCCCGAAGTCATTCTCGAGGCGGTGAAGCTTAAAAATTACGGCGATCTGCCCGAGTTTCTGGCAGGCACCGCGGAGTCCGCGGTCGAGATATTCTTAAAAACCGGCGACGGGCAGGAATGTGACATAGCGGTCGACAAGGCCTGCCTTGAGACGATCATGATGGAGGGAGAAGCCTCCGGCGTTAAGGTAATTCGCGATTACGCCGAGCTTCTGACGGTGCTCAGCGACATAAAGATCGCGGTCAGGGCGGCCCTCACCGGAAAGACAAAGGGCTTTGCGGAACGCGCGCTGGCCGAGTGTAAGACGCTTGACGTCTCAAGCCTCGCGGACGCGGCGTCAAAAAACGCCGACGAAGTCTTTAAATATCTGGAACACACCGATTACCGCGAGGCGGCGGAGGCGATAAAGACCTCAATGTCCGAGTTTGAGAAATGGGCGGATAACAAGATCATGGAGCTTATCCGCGGCCAGAAGGCAAATCCGTTCACGATCGCTCCGATCTTCGCATATATTCTGGCGAAGCGGAACGAGACAAGGGCGGTGCGCATAGCTCTCTCGGGCAAAAAGAATGACCTTGACATGGGGCTTATCAGAGAAAGGATTCGTGATTTGTATGTATAGCATTGCGGTTATGGGCGACAGGGACAGCGTGGCCGGGTTCGGTGCGCTCGGACTTGAGACCCGTTTTACAGACGAGCCCCGGGAAACAATGAAAACCTTCAGACAGCTCGCGTCAAGCGGCAGATACGCGGTGATTTATATCACCGAAAAGGCAGCCGCGATGATCAGCGACGAGATCGAAAAATACAACGAGGCCATGCTGCCGGCCGTGATTTTAATTCCCGGCGTTTCGGGAAACACCGGAATGGGAATTGCGGGCGTTAAGAAATCGGTTGAAAAAGCTGTCGGCTCGGATATAATATTTAACGATTAGTAAAAAATCAAGATTTTTAGGATGTGATAAATATGGCGAAAGGAATAATTAAAAAGGTCGCCGGCCCGCTGGTTATTGCCGAGGGTATGCGCGAGTGCAATATGTACGACGTTGTCCGCGTCGGCGAGCAGCACCTGATCGGTGAGATAATCGAGATGCACGGCGACAGAGCCTCGGTCCAGGTTTACGAGGAGACCTCGGGACTCGGCCCCGGCACTCCCGTTGAGACCACCGGAATGCCGCTCAGCGTTGAGCTCGGCCCCGGACTCATCGGAAGTATTTTTGACGGAATACAAAGACCTCTTGATGATATAATGAAGATCGCGGGCAACAATCTGCGCCGCGGCGTTGAGGTCCCTTCCCTCAAGCGGGACAAGAAATGGGACTTTGAGGCGTCGGCCAAGGCCGGCGACAAGGTAACGGGCGGCGACGTGCTCGGAACCGTGCGCGAGACCGAGGTCGTTACGCAGAAGATAATGGTGCCCCCGGGAATTGAGGGCGCGGTGAAGTCGATAAAATCGGGCGGCTTTAAGGTTGATGAGACCGTCGCGGTGATTGAGACCGCCGACGGCGACAAAGAGGTCACTCTTATGCAGAAGTGGCCTGTGCGCCGCGGCAGACCGTACGCGGAAAAGCTCCCGCCCGCGATGCCGCTGGTTACCGGACAGAGAGTTATCGACACGATGTTCCCCATTGCCAAGGGCGGCGTGGCGGCGGTTCCCGGCCCGTTCGGAAGCGGAAAGACGGTCGTTCAGCACCAGCTCGCAAAGTGGGCCGACGCTGACATAGTCGTTTACATCGGCTGCGGCGAGCGCGGCAACGAGATGACCGACGTTCTGAACGAGTTCCCCGAGCTTGTTGACCCGAAAACAGGAAAGTCGCTTATGGAGAGAACGGTGCTTATCGCCAACACCTCGGATATGCCGGTTGCGGCGCGCGAGGCCTCAATATATACCGGAATAACGATCGCGGAGTATTTCCGCGACATGGGCTATTCGGTGGCGCTTATGGCCGACTCGACCTCCCGCTGGGCCGAGGCCCTGCGCGAGATGTCGGGCCGTCTTGAGGAAATGCCCGGCGAGGAAGGCTATCCCGCGTATCTGGGCAGCCGTCTCGCGCAGTTCTACGAGCGCGCGGGCCGCGTGATAACAATCGGCAGCGAGGGCAGCGAAGGCGCGCTCTCGGTTATCGGAGCCGTTTCGCCTCCCGGCGGAGACATATCAGAGCCGGTTTCTCAGGCGACCTTGAGAATAGTTAAGGTGTTCTGGGGCCTTGACGCGAATTTGGCGTATAAGAGGCACTTCCCGGCGATCAACTGGCTCACGAGCTACTCGCTTTACCTTGACACGATGGAAAGCTGGTTCAACGAGAATGTGCAGCCCGACTGGATGAAATTGAGGAACGAGATCATGCATCTGCTCCAGGAGGAGTCGGAGCTTGACGAGATCGTTAAGATGGTCGGCATGGACGCGCTGTCGCCCACCGACAGAATTAAGCTTGAGGCGGCGCGCAGCGTCCGCGAGGACTTCCTGCACCAGAACGCCTTCCACGAGATCGACACGTTCTCGCCGCTTGAAAAGCAGTATTATATGATGCGGCTGATGATCGACTATTACAAGAACTGCACCGAGGCGCTCAATGTCGGCGCCGACGTTGAGGCGCTGGTGGCGATGCCCGTGCGCGAGCAGATCGGCCGTTTTAAGTACTACAACGAGGACAACATCACGGGCGAATATGAAAAAGTCCGCGATGAGATCAAGAGCGAGATAAACCAAATTCTTTCCGAAAGGGAGGCGGACTGATATGCCTAAAGAATACAGAACGATTGAAGAAGTGGCCGGCCCTCTGATGCTGGTCAGAAACGTCGAGAATGTTAACTATAACGACCTTGGCGAGATCATTCTCGCGAACGGCGAAAAGCGCCGCTGCAAGGTGCTTGAGATAGACGGCAGCAACGCGCTTGTCCAGCTTTTTGAGCCCTCGACGGGCATTAATATATCGACAAGCAAGGTGCGTTTCTTGGGCAGGAGCATGGAGCTCGGCGTGTCCGGGGATATGCTCGGCCGCGTGTTTGACGGCCTCGGCCGCCCGATAGACGACGGCCCCGAGATACTGCCCGAAAAGCGCCTCGACGTTGACGGACTGCCGATGAACCCGGCGGCCAGAAGCTATCCCGAGGAGTTTATCGAGACGGGAATTTCCGCGATCGACGGGCTTAACACTTTGGTTCGCGGCCAGAAACTGCCGATATTCTCGGCAAGCGGCCTGCCCCACGCGAACCTAGCCGCGCAGATCGCGAGACAGGCGGGCGTCCGCGGCACCAACGAGCAGTTCGCCGTTGTGTTCGCCGCTATGGGCATCACGTTTGAGGAGTCGAACTTCTTTGTTGAAAGCTTTAAGGAGACCGGAGCGATCGACAGAACGGTTATGTTCGTGAATTTGGCCAATGACCCGGCTGTTGAGCGTATCGCCACGCCGAGAATGGCGCTGACCGCGGCGGAATATCTGGCGTTTGAAAAGGATATGCACGTTTTGGTTATCCTGACCGATATCACAAACTATGCCGACGCGTTGCGCGAGGTTTCCGCGGCCCGCAAGGAGGTTCCCGGACGACGCGGCTATCCCGGATATATGTATACCGACCTCGCGAACCTTTACGAGAGAGCGGGCAGACAGCACGGCAAGAAGGGATCGATCACGATGATCCCCATTCTAACCATGCCCGAGGACGACAAGACCCACCCGATACCAGACCTCACTGGATATATCACCGAGGGTCAGATAATCCTCTCGCGCGAGCTTTACAGAAAGAACATCATGCCGCCGATCGACGTGCTTCCGTCGCTTTCGCGTCTTAAGGACAAGGGCATCGGCGACGGCAAGACCAGAGCCGATCACGCCGACACGATGAACCAGCTTTTCGCGGCCTACGCCCGCGGAAAGGACGCCAAGGAGCTTATGGTTATCCTCGGCGAGGCGGCGCTCACAGATATTGATAAGAAATACGCGCGCTTTGCTGACGAGTTCGAGAAGCGCTACGTCTCGCAGGGCTATCAGACCCGCCGCGACATTGAGGAAACGCTCAGGATCGGATGGGAGCTTTTGGGAATTTTGCCCAGAGGCGAGCTGAAGCGCATCAAGGACGAGTACCTTGATAAATACTACAAGGAAGCGTAAATAAGGAAGTGATAACCAATGGCAATGACGCAAGTCAATCCGACTAGAATGGAGCTCACGCGGCAGAAGTCCAAGCTTGTCACCGCGATCCGCGGCCACAAGCTGCTTAAAGACAAGCGCGATGAGCTTATGCGCCGTTTTTTGGATCTGGTAAGATTAAACAAACAGCTCCGCGAGGAGGTCGAGGAGGGAATAAGGGCCGCGAACCGCCGCTTTGTGCTGGCGGCGGCCGTTATGAACGACCCCGCTTTAAAGACCGCGCTGCTCGCGCCGAAGCAGAGCGTTTCGGTGTCGGTCGCGGCGAAAAACGTTATGAGCGTTGACATTCCGGTCATGGACTATAAGACCGGCTCGCCGGGCGAGGGGGATATATTTTCCTACGGCTTCGCCTTTACCTCGGGCGATCTGGACGACGCGGTGCGCTCGCTGAACGACATTTTTCCGAAACTTCTGAAACTCGCGGAATGCGAGAAGTCGTGCCGGCTTATGGCCGACGAGATCGAGAAAACGCGCCGCAGGGTCAACGCCCTTGAGCATGTTATGATCCCGGAATATCAAAGGCAGATCAAATATATCACCATGAAGCTTGACGAGAACGAGCGCTCGACACAGATACGCCTCATGAAGGTCAAGGATATGATGATAAAGGAAAACATAGAGCAGAAACGAGCAAAAATGGCGTAGAGGATTATACTATGAATAACGCAGATTTAAGGTATCTAAATCTTCTTCACATGCGATACGGAAACATCAGAAAGGCGTCTGAGGCTATCATTAACCTCAGCGCCTTGCTGAATTTGCCGAAGGGCACGGAGCATTTTCTGAGCGACATTCACGGCGAGTACGAGTCGTTCACGCATATCCTCAAAAACGGTTCGGGCGTTATAAAATCAAAGATCGACATGGTGTTTGAGAACACGCTGCCCGAGAGCGAGCGGAAGTCTCTGGCCACGCTCATTTATTATCCCGAGGAAAAGCTTGAGCTTGTGAAGGAGTCAATAAAAAAGAAGTCCGAGCTTAAGGAGTGGTACATGCTGACGCTGCACCGCCTTATCGAGGTGTGCAAGGCGAGCGCGTCAAAATACACCCGCTCGGAGGTTCGCAAAGCCCTTCCCGAGGGCTTTGACTACATAATCGACGAGCTTCTGCATACGCAGGATTATGAGATAGACAAAAACGAGTATTACAAGCAAATCGTCTCCACGATAATCGAGATCGGCAGAGCGGACGCTTTTATCATCGCCATGGCGGAGCTTATTCAGCGCCTCGCGATCGCGCGTCTGCACATAATCGGCGATATTTACGACCGCGGCCCGGGCGCCCCGATCATTATGGACACGCTGATGCGGCATCACAGCGTCGATATCCAGTGGGGCAACCATGACATCGAGTGGATCGGCGCCTCGATCGGCAGCCGCGCCTGCATCGCCAACGTAATACGCCTGTGCTCGAGATACGACAACATGAACACGATAGAGGGCGACTACGGCATAAGCATCCGCCCGCTCGCGGTGTTCGCCATGGAAACCTACGCGGGCGACGATTGTGAGGTTTTCATTCCCCGTCATCTTGAGGTCACCGAGTACAGCAAGCATGACGAAAAACTTATCTCAAAGATACATAAGGCGATAACGGTAATTCAGTTCAAGCTCGAGGGGCAGATAATCAAGCGCCACCCGGAATACGGCATGGACGGGAGGCTGCTGCTCGACAAAATCGACTATAAACGCGGCACGGTCAAGATCGGAGAAGAAACGTATGAGCTGATTGACAAAAATTTTCCCACGATAAATCCGAAAAATCCTTACAAGCTTTCGGAGGCGGAGGAGGAGGTCATGGACAGGCTGCGCGCCGCGTTCATAAGCAGCGAGCGGCTCAAGAAGCACATGCGGTTCATGACTGACCGCGGCTCGCTGTATAATTGCTATAACTCCAACCTGATGTTCCACGGCTGCATACCGATGACCGAGGACGGCGAGTTTGAAAAGGTCAACCTTTTCGGAACCCCGCTGTCGGGCAAGGCCTTGTTCGACGAGATCGACTTCCGCGTCCGCTGCGGAGTCAAGACCAAGGACGGCACAAAGGAGCGCACCGCGGCCGAGGATCTGATGTGGTACCTCTGGTGCGGCGCGAAGTCGCCCCTGTTCGGCAAGGACAGGATCGCCACGTTTGAAAACTATTTCATCGCCGACAGGGAGCTGTCAAAAGAGAACAAAAATCCGTATTACAGGCTCGCGGCAAAGCGCGAGACCGCTGTTATGATCTTGAAGGAGTTTGGCTTAAAGCCCGCCGACTCGCACATAATCAACGGCCATGTCCCGGTCGAGATAAGAAAGGGCCAGAGCCCGATCAGAGCGGGCGGCAAGCTGTTTGTGATCGACGGCGGCCTGTCAAAGGGCTATCAGCCCAAAACCGGCATCGCGGGCTACACGCTGCTCTATAACTCCCACGGCCTTATTCTGGTTTCGCACGAGCCGTTTGAGTCAAAAGAGAAAGCGGTTCGCGACGAGATCGACATTCACTCAAAGACCGTGGTACTTGAGCGCGCGGGCAAGCGCAAAATGGTCGCCGACACCGACAGCGGTGCCGACATAAAGGCGCGGATCGAGGATCTGAAAATTCTGCTCGCCGCGTACCGCGACGGAACTCTTAAGCCTAAATCATAAAAAATTGTTGACTGTATGTCGAATTCGGAGTATAATATTATCAGAAATTTTTACAAAATCGGAGGAATGAAAAATGAGTTTAGTAATAAAGCCCGTAAGCGGGCCGGATTTCGTTAAATACGGAAGAGTGGTCGACGGATACGACTGGAGTGAGCTTTTAAGCACTCTTGAAAGCTGCTCGCCAAAGCCCGGCGACGTTGTTTATGTTCCGTCCTGCCCCGAGCTTGAGGCGCTCGGCGCGAAAAAATACCTGTCCGACAATGTGTACGGCGGAATGCCGGTCCAGATCGGCTACTGCAACGGCACAAACACCAAGCTTAACTGCCTTGAATATCACAAGGACAGCGAGATCGACATAGCGGCAGATGATGTTGTTCTGCTCGTCGGCAGTCAGCAGGACGCCGCGGGCGGCTCGTACGACACGTCAAAGGTCGAGGCCTTCCTGTGCCCAAAGGGCACAGCCGTTGAGCTCTACGCCACCACGATGCATTACGCGCCGTGCAGCGCAAAGCTCGGCGAGGGATTCAGGGTCGTGATCGTGCTGCCAAAGGGAACGAATTATGACAAGCCCGAAATCGAGATCACCAATGATGAGGACAAGCGGCTGTTCGCGAGCAACAAGTGGCTCATCGCGCACCCCGACGCGCCCGAGGCAAAGCAGGGAGCGGTCGTAGCCATAACCGGCGAGAACACCGACATAGCCGGGCTTATCGGATAAAGGAGGGTTTGCTGTGAGATGCGCTAACTGCGGAGGAGAGTTGGTCAACGGAAAGTGCATGGTCTGCGGCGGAAGCGACGCGATGAACAAGCACGACGAGTATTTGCGCGCCGACCGCGTTCCGAACGTTGAAAGGCCGTTCAGCCGCCCCGTTTCGGTGGGCGCATGGGTCGGACGACAGTTTATTTCATGGATCCCGATCGTCGGCAGCCTTGTTTATCTTATAATGCTGATCGTCTGGGCATGCAGCGACAGGTTCGAGCGGACTTCCAAAAACTGGGCTATCGCCTCGATAATTGTCGCGGCGATCAAGCTTGTTGTCGGCATCGCGCTGCTGTGCGGACTGATCGCGCTGATAAGCTGGGCGAGCACAAATCCCGAGCTCCAAAATGAACTGAACAATTTTAATTATTACTTATATCAATAATTTGTAAGAAATTTTTAACAAACAGGTCTTGACACAAGGCCTGTTTGCGTATATAATAATAAGCGCATTATTTTTTTGGAGGTACACAAAGTTGAACTTTTTGGAAATCTTTAAGTCGGTCATCCTGGGCATAGTCGAGGGTATAACCGAGTGGCTGCCGATAAGCTCCACCGGCCATATGATACTCGTCAACGAGCTTATAAACAACACGGGCTTCACGGCCTCGGACCTGTATTTGTATGTTATACAGCTTGGCGCGATACTCGCGGTGGTAACGCTCTATTTCCGCAAGCTTAACCCGTTCGCCCCGAGCAAGACCAAACAGGAAAAGGCCGACACCTGGCAGATGTGGCTCAAGGTGTTGATCGCCTGCCTGCCCGCCGCGGTCATAGGTCTTTTGCTTGACCCGATCATGGAGCGGTTTGAAAACTGGGAGGTCGTTTCGGCGACTCTGATAATCTACGGCATAGCGTTTATCATTCTTGAGAACCATCCGAAAACCCCGGTCGTCCACGACATGAAGGGAATGACCTGCAAGACGGCACTGCTCATCGGAATGTTTCAGGTGCTTTCGATAATCCCCGGCACCTCGCGTTCGGGTTCGACGATATTGGGCGCGATGCTCGTCGGCTGCTCGAGAGAGATCGCCGCGGAGTTCTCGTTCTTTCTGGCGATCCCCGTTATGTTCGGCGTGAGCCTTTTGAAGATATTGAAATACGGCCTTGTGATGAGCGGCGGCGAGGCGGCTGTGCTGCTTATCGGCATGGCGGTCGCGTACATAGTCTCGATGCTGGCGATAAAGTTCCTTGTGAATTTCGTCAAGAGCCACGACTTCAAAGCCTTCGGCTGGTACAGAATTATTCTCGGACTGGTCGTTATAGCCTACTTTTTGATATTTTAAAATAATATTTATTAATAAAGAAATAGGTTATTGCCGTATTTAACACGGCAATAACCTTATCTTTTTATAATTTTATATTGACATTGGTTTTATACGTCAAAAAGCACTATATCCGTTTCGTAAATTCCGTTTTCGCAGGAAGCGCGCATAATTCCGTTGTATTTTTCGACGACCTCGGTTATGTTTTTAAGTCCTATTCCGTGATTTGCCGCGTCCGCTTTGTCGGTTATCGGCAGCCCGTTTTTAAATTTCGGATGCTTGTCCGTAGTGTTTTTTAAACCGATAAACAATTGATTTTGCTCAAAGAAAATATCAAAAAATATTTTCCGTCTGCTCGGCTCAAGACCTGCGCAGCCCTCTATGGCGTTGTCAAAAAGATTTCCGAGCAGCATGCAGCACTCGACGCCCGTGAGCTTTAAGTCGCAAGGCAGCTTTTTGATATTCAGCTCGGTTTCAATGCCGCTTTTCCTTGCCTGTTCAATTTTTGAATTTATTATCGAATCAAGCGCGAGGTTGCCGGTGTTCATAACGGCGTCCTCATTTTTTACTTTTTCAATGCCAAGCTCCGATATGTACTTTTTTGCCTCGGCAATATTATTGTTTTCAAGCATTGCGTCTATCATTTCCAGATGATTTTTGAAATCATGCTTTATTGATCTCATTCTCTCGTTTTCAGCATCCGATCTCTTTGCCTGTTTTTCCTGTGCGTCAACCTGATTTTCAAGGAGAATATTTTTCATTTTTATTTCAACAGTGTCAATCAGTTTATCGAATAAATAAAACCCGATCACGCTGCTGTACATAATACATATCATTAATAATAGCAAAACTATCCCGCTGATTTCGGTAAGAGTTTTGAAGAAATACGCTATGCAAACCAGAATTGCGATATTTACTATCGGTGCGGTCATCAGCGCCAGCCAATAACTACGGTACATCCCGAACCACTTTTTATTCCAAATTATACATATTGTTTTTATAATTATAAGATCAAAAATTTTTGACGCGATTATTCCGACAAATCTGGAAACGTTTTCATCCATCAGCTCGACAGGACTAAGATGCTTTAAAGCGATAAACAATGCTCCGACCAAATATTCCGAGGCAATTCCGATCAAAATAAAAATCAAGGCATAAAAAGCTTTTTGCTTAATATTGTTTTTATATAATATAACTCCTGCAAAGGACGCCGCGAGTGACAGTAATGTATTGACAAGAATATCACCGCCGATAAAATTGCTGATAAGCAAAATAACCGCGAACAATACTCTTGAAAGTATTTTGAATTCCCTTTTGTCACATACCAAAAAACTGTCAAAGAACATAAACGCCATAATTGTTTCAAATATGATCACGGCGATATCCAAAATTCTAAACATAATCAATTACCTCTTATTCTTAATATACGCCAAATAACGTCCCCCAAAACTCTCTCTGTGCGAAACACTGACGGGCACGGTTTCGCCGTTTTTTAAAACGACCTCCGTGACGGAACGATTAGCGATAGCGGACAGATTCACGCAGAATGAATTGTGGGTCATGACAAATCCGTGTTCTTCGAACAACTTTTCGTAATCCTTGAGTCTGCCGATAAACTCATAAGTTTCATTCGACGTGTGCAGAATAATCTTGCGCATGTCGTTATTAACATATATAATTTCACTAAAAGGAATATTATACTCCCTGCGGTTATACTTAAAAGAAAAGCGTGCGGCGTTTTCCGTTTCCAAAAGCGTCTTATCCAGTATTTTTCTTATATCGTCAAAGCTCACAGGCTTGTCGAGAAATCCGGAAGGCATGCAGCTGAAGCAGTCGCGCATGTATTTTTCATAATTCGTGAGAAAAATGATGTTTATGTCTTTGTCAAGCTCCCTGATTTTGTTCGCGTTTTCGACTCCGTTTATCCCGCTCATCTCAATATCGGTAATAAGCATATCAAAAACGCTGCCGTGCGCGGCGCAGTATTTCAAAAGCTCCTCGCCGGAATAGAAAACATCCCAATCTATTCGATTATTGTTTTCATTATACCGCAAAAGGCATTTTTCAAGCTCGTTTATCCAATTGTTTTCATCGTCGCACACAGCTATCCGCAGCGCCATTTAATTTTCACACCTCAATATCCGCGTTTATAATTTGCTTAATAAAATTATAAACGATTGGTGAGATGAAGCTCGTTTTTTAATGCTCTTTGCAATATTGCCGAAACATTTACACCGCTTTTTTCAGCTTCATAATTCAGCCATGATGGCAGAGTGACATTTCGCCGCACCATTCGCTGCTCGTTTTGTCTGCGATATTCGGTAAAATCGACATCAACCAAAGAAATTATATCGCTGCTCGAAGTTTTTTTCAGATCGCCTAATGATGTAGGGATCGGCAGTTCCTTTTTGTCATCTTCCATATCAATGCCCATTATCCCTATGGCGTCCCGCGCCATCTCTATAGCATCTGTAAGCGTGTCCCCTTCGGTATTAATATTAAAATCAGGGATATATACCACATATCCGACTTTGTCCGGCGTTAAAATTATAGGATATGAATTTTTCATAATATTACCTCCATAAATTGTTTATTAAACGGGACTTATTTAAGTCCTCTCCGCTTTATTATTGCTTTTGCAAGGTTTTCCTTGATTTCCTTGTGCCTCGGTATTGTCTCGCTGTCAATTCCGTTTGTGTATATATCATGGTTTCCACCGCTGCGCTTCAGATACCAGTTATTCTTTTCAAGCAATTTGATCAAATCTTTTGTTTTCATTCCGAAACCTCCAAACAATATATATTATACACATCAAATGTGTATATGTCAATATGATATTTAATTATCAAGCTAAAAGTCTAAAGGTACATTAAGTATTGCGATTATGAATATAATCAAAATGTCAACGGATTTTATTTAAAATACCTCTTTTTTAAAATTTGGTATTGCAAATCGGCTTTGATTGTTATATAATATAAAAAGAAAATTTTGCCCGCGCGGCATAACATAAATTGGAGGTATAAAAATGGCAAAAGAAAAAGTAGTATTGGCGTATTCGGGCGGACTTGACACCTCGATCATCATTCCGTGGCTTAAAGAGAATTATGACTATGACGTTATCGCGGTATGCGGCAACGTGGGTCAGGGCAAGGAGACCGAGGGCCTTGAGGAGAGAGCCAAGAGATCGGGCGCTCTCAAGCTCTATATCGAGGATCTGAGAGACGAGTACGTTGAAGACTTTATATTCCCCACACTCAAGGCGGGGGCCGTTTACGAGGGCAAGTATCTGCTGGGCACATCCCACGCGCGCCCGATCATCGCGAGACGGCTGGTTGAGATAGCTAAGAAGGAAGGCGCGGTCGCGATATGCCACGGCGCCACGGGCAAGGGCAACGATCAGGTTCGCTTTGAGCTGACTATCAAAGCGCTGGCGCCCGAACTTAAGATAATCGCGCCCTGGAGAATTTGGGACATTAAATCGAGAGAGGACGCGGTCGATTACGCCGAGGCCCACAATATCGAGATACCGGTTACCAAGAAGGACTTGTATTCAAGAGACAGGAACATCTGGCACATCAGCCACGAGGGCATGGACCTTGAGGACCCGGCGAACGAGCCGCAGCTTGACAATCTGCTCAAGCTCAGCGTTTCGCCCGAGAAGGCTCCCGACGAGCCCACATACATCACGATCGGATTTAAAAAGGGCGTTCCCGTGTCGCTCGACGGCAAGAAGATGAAGGCGCGCGAGCTGGTTGAAAAGCTTAACGAGCTTGGCGGAAAGAACGGAATAGGCATCGCCGACATTGTTGAGGACAGACTGGTCGGCATGAAATCAAGAGGCGTTTATGAGACTCCCGGCGGCACCATTCTCTACGCCGCGCTTCAGGAGCTTGAATATCTCTGCCTTGACCGCGACACCCAGGCTTTCAAGCGTCAGGCCGCGATCAAGTTCTCGGAGCTTGTGTATGACGGCAAGTGGTACACGCCCCTGCGCGAGGCTCTGTCCGCCATGGTCGACTCAATGGAAGAGACCGTGACAGGCGAGGTTCGCATGAAGCTTTATAAGGGCTCCGTCACGCCCGCGGGCGCGAAGTCGCCTTACTCGCTCTATAACGAGGACATCGCGAGCTTCGGCGACAGCCATGAGCTTTACAGCCACAAGGACAGCGAGGGCTTCATAAACCTGTTCGGACTGCCGCTCAAGGTGAGGGCCCTGATGAAGAAAAAAGAGGATAAATAGACAAGTATATCGGAAAGAGGACAGATAATGGCAAAATTATGGGGAGGCCGCTTTTCAAAATCCACCGACGCGCTGGTTGACGATTTCAACTCGTCGATCAGGTTCGACTCGCGCATGTACGCGCAGGACATTCGCGGCAGTATGGCCCACGCCGAGATGCTGGGCAGGCAGGGGATCATAAGCAAAGAGGACTCCGAGCTGATAGTAAAGACACTCGGCGAGATCAAAAAAGACATCGACGACGGCAAGGTCGAGTTCACGATCGACGCCGAGGACATACATATGAACATAGAGACGATCCTGATCGAGCGTATCGGCGACGTCGGCAAACGGCTCCACACGGGCCGTAGCCGCAACGACCAGGTCGCGCTTGACACGCGGATGTACGTCCGCGATGAGCTTGACGAGATAAAGAAGGACGTAGAGTCTCTCAAGGCGACTCTGCTTGATCTCGCGGAGAGGCACCTTGACACGATCATGCCGGGCTATACCCACCTTCAGAAGGCGCAGCCCGTGACACTGGCGCACCACCTTATGGCGTATTACGAGATGTTCCGCCGCGACGCATCGAGGCTTGACGACTGCCGCAGGAGGCTCAACGTGATGCCGCTCGGCAGCGGCGCGCTCGCCGGAACCACCTATCCGCTCGACCGCGAATTCGTGGCGGACAAGCTCGGATTTGACAGCGTGAGCATGAACAGTCTCGACGGCGTGTCCGACCGTGATTTCGCGCTCGAGCTGGCGTTTGACCTTTCGGTGATCATGACGCATCTCAGCCGCTTCTCCGAGGAGATAATTCTTTGGAGCTCGCACGAGTTCGGGTTCATTGACCTTGATGACGCTTACAGCACAGGCTCAAGCATAATGCCGCAGAAGAAAAATCCCGATGTCGCGGAGCTCGCAAGAGGCAAGACCGGCAGGGTTTACGGCGATTTGATGGGTCTGCTCACCGTGATGAAGGGAATTCCGCTCGCGTACAACAAGGACATGCAGGAGGATAAGGAGCAGCTTTTTGACGCGATCGACACAGTCAAGATGTGCCTGCCCGTCTTTGAGAAAATGATCGCCACCATGACGGTGCGCAAAGACCGTATGCTCGAGGGCGCGAAGGGTGGTTTCACAAACGCGACCGATGTTGCGGACTATCTTGTGAAAAAGGGCTTGCCTTTCCGCGACGCGCACGGCGTGGTGGGCAGGATGGTCGCCTACTGTATTGAGAAAAACACCGTGATCGACGCGCTCTCGCCCGAAGAGTTTAAGAGCTTTTCCGAGCTTTTCGGCGAGGATATATACGACGCGATCTCTCTTGAGACCTGCGTGAACCAGAGGAAGCTTATCGGCGGCCCCGCGTCTGCCACCGTTAAGGCGCTTATAGAAAAATATAAAAATTAATTATAAAGGAGATTGATCAAAATGAAACTTTTTATCGACACAGCCATAGTTGACGAGATCAAAGAGGTCAACGACATGGGCGTTATCTGCGGCGTTACGACAAATCCGTCGCTTATCGCGAAGTCGGGCAGAAAATTCGAGGACGTTGTGAAAGAGATCACTCAGATCGTTGACGGCCCCATCAGCGCCGAGGTTACAGCGAAGGACCCCGACACGATGGTTGAGCAGGCGATCCCTCTCACCAAGATCCACAAGAACATCATCATCAAGATCCCCTTTAACAAAGAGGGTCTGATGGCTTGCAAGAAGATGACAGCGCTCGGAATAAAGACAAACGTTACGCTGATATTCTCGGCGGCGCAGGCGCTGCTGGCCGCGAAGGCGGGCGCTACATATGTCAGCCCCTTCCTCGGCAGACTTGACGACGTTGGCACAAACGGCATGAACCTCATTGAGGAGATCGTGGAGGTGTTCGCGAACGATCCCGATATCCACACCGAGATCATCGCCGCCTCGTGCAGAAATCCGATCCACGTTATCGACGCCGCGAGAGTCGGCTGCGACATCGCCACGGTTCCCTACGCCGTTATTATGCAGATGCTCAATCATCCGCTGACCGACATAGGCATAGCCAGATTTGACGCCGACTGGGCCACCGTTCCCAAAGACTAAAAAATTTCAAGGGCTCCCGCGGGAGCCCTTTTTAGTTTACAAAAAATTCAAAAAAATTTTGAAAAAAGGTATTGACAAATTTTAGCGGCGGTGCTATTATTAAACAGGATTAGCACTCAGATTGAGTGAGTGCTAATAAATTTAAAAGACGAGGTGGTTTTTATGGCTGACCTTGACGAGCGGAAGAAGCTTATTCTTCGGGCAATCGTTGAGGATTACATCAAGAATGCCGAGCCTGTCGGCTCAAGAACAATTGCCAAAAAGACCGGGCTCAATCTGAGCGCCGCCACGATCCGCAACGAGATGGGCGACCTTGAGGAGATGGGAATGCTTATTCAGCCCCACACGTCGGCGGGGCGGATACCGTCGAACGCGGGCCTCAGATTTTATGTTGACAATCTGATGGACAGGTACCAGATGACGGCGATCGAGATCGGGCGGCTCAAAAGAGCGCTTATCGGCAGGTTCAAAGAGCTTGACAACATTGTGCGCGAGGCGTCGTCGGCCTTTTCGGCTGTGACCAATATGCCGACGTTCGCGATAACTCCGATAAGCCGCTTAAGCGGCTCAAAGAGCGTGAAGCTCGCCAATATTGACGGGCGCAACATCATGGTTATCGTGTCGAACTCTGCCGGCATCATCAAGAACAAGCTTTTGAGGCTGAGAAAGACGGTGACCGATCAGGAGGTCGAGCGGATGAACCGCATCATCAGCGAGCATATCTCGGGCATAGGCATGGGCGGCTACGCCAATCTTGACAGTTTGATCGGGGCCCTCGGGGCGGTCGGCGAGAATACCGAGATCTTCGCCTCGGTGCTTGAGCTGATACACGAGGCCGAGCGCGAAATCGACAGCAAGCAGGTCTTTGTTGAGGGCGCGGCGAATATTCTCAGGTTCCCGGAGTATAATGATGTGGAAAAGATTAAAAATATCCTTGAATTCTTTGACGACAAAAACGTGCTCAGCGAGGCGATTGACGCTATCGACATTTCGCCCGAGGGCGAGGGAGTGAGCATTTACATAGGCGACGAACTCCCGCTGCCCCAGCTTAAGGAAAACAGCATTATCGTTTCGCGTTACAGCGTCGGGAATGACCTGATCGGAATTGTGGGCGTTATCGGCCCGCAGCGCATGGATTACGCCAAGGTGATGTCGGGAATAAAATATTTGTCCGACACATTAAGCGCCGTGCTTAACGACCGCTTGGGACCCGGCAGGGAAACAGAGGAAGAAGGAGATGGTTAAATTTGAAGGCAAAAGATAAAAATAAGGACAAGGAGAAAGCAAAAGAAGTGGAAGTGAGCGAGGAGATTAAGGAAGAGGCCGCCGCGGTCGAAGCAAAGGCCGAGAGCGGCGAAAAACAGGAAAAGAAAGAAAAAAACGAGAAGCCCGAGAAAAAGGAGAGCGGCGAGGAAAAGCTTGCCGCGATGCTTGAGGAGGCGAAGGATAAATTCCTGCGCAAGGCGGCGGAGTTTGACAACTTCAAAAAGCGCACCGCGCGGGAAAAGACCGAGAACTTCACGCTGGGCCTTTGCGGAGCGGTCGAGAAGCTGCTTCCGGTCCTTGACAACCTTGACAGGGCGATCGGGGCCGCCGAGGGAAACGACGATAAGGACGCGCTGCTTGAGGGAATTAAGATGGTGCGGAGCCAGTTTGTCGAGGCGCTCGGCGCGCTGAACGTAAGCGAGATCGAGGCGGTCGGTAGGGAGTTTGATCCCGAGCTGCACAACGCCGTTATGACCGGCGAGAGCGACGAGCCGAGCAACACGATAACCGATGAGTTCGCCAAAGGCTATATCTATAAGTCGGGAGACAGCGAGCGTGTGATCCGCCATTCCATGGTTAAGGTAGCAACGTAGGTACTAGGGAATAGGGACTAGGTACTAGGCTCTCCCCTTGGGGAGAGCTGTCACCGAAGGTGACTGAGAGGGGTTCCTAGTCACTAATGTCTACTACCTATGTTAACCCCTCTCCGCCCGCAAGCGGGCACCTCTCCCCAAGGGGCGAGGCAATATGGGGAAGTCAAAGCTCCCGATAAAATTAATCAGAAAATTATAAACAGCGACAACTATTCGCTATTTACTAATCACTAATCACTATGTTTGGAGGTAATATTATGAGCAAAATAATTGGTATTGATTTAGGAACAACAAATTCATGCGTGGCAGTAATGGAGGGCGGAGAGCCCACTGTTATCCCCAATCCCGAAGGCGCGAGAACGACCCCGTCGGTTGTCGCTTTCACCAAGGACGGGGAGCGTCTTGTGGGCCAGGTCGCCAAGAGACAGGCGATCACCAATCCCGACAAGACGATCAGCTCGATAAAGAGAGACATGGGAACCGACCGCAAGGTCTCGATTGACGGCAAGCAGTACACGCCGCAGGAGATCTCGGCCATGATCCTTCAGAAGCTCAAGAGCGATGCCGAAGCGTATCTCGGCGAGCCCGTAACGCAGGCGGTCATCACCGTTCCGGCGTATTTCAGCGATTCGCAGAGACAGGCCACCAAGGACGCGGGCAAGATCGCGGGCCTTGACGTTAAGAGAATTATAAACGAGCCCACGGCGGCCTCGCTGGCCTACGGCCTCGCCAAGGACGTTGACCAGAAGATCATGGTATACGACCTCGGCGGCGGCACGTTCGATGTTTCGATCCTCGAGATCGGCGACGGCGTGTTTGAAGTACTTGCCACAAGCGGAAACAACCGTCTGGGCGGCGACGATTTCGACGAGAAGGTATTAAACTACCTCGCCGAGGAGTTCAAGAAGGAAAACGGAATTGACCTCAGAGAGGACAAAATGGCGCTCCAGAGGCTCAAGGAAGCCGCCGAGAAGGCGAAGATCGAGCTGTCGGGCATGACCAGCACAAACGTTAACCTGCCCTTCATCACGGCTGACGCGACAGGCCCGAAGCACCTTGACATCACGCTGACAAGAGCAAAGTTCGACGAGCTTACGGCTGACTTGGTTGAAAAGACCATGGGCCCCTCGAGAGACGCGATGCGAGATGCGGGACTCACCGCGAGCCAGATCGACAAGGTTCTTCTGGTCGGCGGTTCGTCGCGTATCCCCGCCGTACAGGACGCGGTTAAGCGCCTGACCGGGAAAGAGCCCCACAAGGGCATCAATCCCGACGAGTGCGTCGCGATCGGCGCGGCTGTTCAGGCCGGCGTTCTCACGGGCGACGTTGAGGACCTGGTTCTGCTTGACGTTACACCGCTGTCGCTCGGTATCGAGACCATGGGCGGCGTGTTCACCAAGCTTATCGAGAGGAACACCACGATCCCAACAAACAAGAGCCAGATATTCAGCACGGCGGCTGACGGCCAGACCAGCGTTGAGGTTCACGTTCTGCAGGGCGAGCGCGAGATGGCGGCATACAACAAGACGCTCGGCAGATTTAACTTAAACAACATTCCGCCCGCGCCCAGAGGCGTTCCACAGATCGAGGTAAGCTTTGACATCGACGCGAACGGAATTGTTAATGTAAAAGCGAAGGACCTCGGCACCGGCAAGGAGCAGGCGATCACTATCACCGCCAGCACCAACCTTTCCGACGCGGATATCGAAAAGGCCGTCAAGGAGGCCGAGCAGTACGCCGAGCAGGACAAGAAGGCGAAGGAAGAGGTTGACGTGCGCAACCAGGCCGACAGCATGGTTTATCAGACAGAGAAAACTCTCGGCGAGCTTGGCGACAAGATCAGCGAGAGCGAAAAGAGCGCCATTCAGGCCGAGGTCGATAAGCTCAAGGAAATGCTCAAGGCAACGCCTCTTGACGTGGCGGGAGTGAAGGCCCAGACCGAGGCTGTTTCGCAGAAGTTCTACGCGGCCAGCGAGCAGCTTTATAAGGAAGCGGCGGCTCAGGCGCAGGCGCAGCAGCAGGCCCAGGGCGGCCCCGAGCAAAACGCGCAGCCGGGTAACGACGACAACGTTGTTGACGCCGACTATACCGAGGCGGATTGATAAAAATTAAAATGACGTCACAAAAACGGACGGGGCTAGGTCCTAGACCCTAGTCCCTAGTCCCTACGTGGAGGAAACAAATGGCAGAAAAAAGAGATTATTACGAGGTGCTCGGGGTTGATAAAAACGCCTCGGCCGATGAGATAAAAAAGGCTTATCGAAAGCTGGCGAAAAAATATCACCCCGACCTTAACCCCGACGACAAGGCGGGCGCGGAGGCAAAATTCAAAGAAGCCAGCGAGGCCTATGAGGTTTTGAGCGACGCCGATAAAAAAGCGCGGTACGACCAGTTCGGCCACGCGGGCGTTGATCCGAACGCGGCCGCGGGCTACGGCGGCGGAGGTTTTGGCGGCTTCGGAGGCTTCGGCGGATTTGAGGACTTTGATCTGGGCGACTTGTTCGGCGGTATCTTCGGCGGCGGTTCGTCGCGGCGTAACCCCAACGCGCCCCAGCGCGGCAGAGACGTTCACATGAATATCGACCTGACCTTTGAGGAGGCCTGCTTCGGTGCCCAAAAGGAAGTTACCGTCAGCCACCTTGAAAGCTGTTCCACTTGCCACGGCAGCGGAGCGGCGCCCGGCTCACACCCGACGAGGTGCACGGCCTGCGGCGGAACAGGTCAGGTTAAGAGCGTTCAGCGGACGCCATTCGGCAGCATGCAGTCGGTCCGCACCTGTGAGGTGTGCCGGGGCAAGGGCACGATCATCAGTGAGCCGTGCAAGACCTGTCGCGGCGAGGGTAGCCTGCGCCAAAGCAAGAAGATAAACGTCAACGTCCCGGGCGGAATTGACGGGGGCCAGACCCTCAATGTCCGCGGCGAGGGCGACATAGGCAAGAACGGCGGCCCGTCGGGCGATTTGCTGATCACGGTCCGCGTCAAGCCCCATAAAATTTTTGTCCGTCAGGGCAGCGATATTTTGTGCGACTATCCGATCACCTTTGTCCAGGCGACATTGGGCGGCGAGGTCAGTGTGCCCACGATCGACGGAAACGTTACTTACAACATACCCGAGGGAACCCAGCCCGGAACCGTGTTCAGACTCAAAAACAAGGGTGCGGTCAAGCTGAACGGATCGTCAAGGGGCGATCAGTACGTCAAGGTACAGGTTGAGATACCCAAGGGTCTGACCGAAAATCAAAAAGACCTTTTGCGCCGGTTTGACGACAACGTCGATCCGTCAAAATACAAGCGCAAAAAGACCTTCGGCGAGAAATTCAAAGAATTTTTTGAATAAAATTCAAAGGACGGTGAGCGCCGTCCTTTTTGTTATGTTACACCGTAGGGGACGGCTGCGGCCGCAGCCACCTCGCCCTCCTAAAGGAGGGCGAGGCAGAACGGGCGGATAATATCCGCCCCTACGGTGGCTTGTGCGTTGTTGGGCGATATTTTTTACAAAAATTTAAAATTTTGCTTGTGTTTTTTGGATAAATGTGTTATATTTAATTTGCCACGTATTTTAATATTTTGTATTTCGGGGTTTGCGCTTATGAAAAAAGCGCACGCTTTGGTTATCTAACTTTGAAATACAAAATATAGATAAGTGCGTGGCAGCATAAAATCAAGGCTGCGTTTTTTATGCGCGGTCGTGATTTTGCGGCCGCGTATTTTTGTGATGCTAATAAAAATAAACCACCCGCTATGCGGGTGAGTTCCGAAAAGCTTTAGCTTCAAGTAATTGCGGGAAAAAACCTCCAATGCTATAATGAAAACAGTTTGGCGACTGCAACAAAATAGCAAGGAGGAAAGCTCAATGAGTAAATCACAAAGCAATAATAGTTTATTACACACAACGTGGAATTGCAAGTATCATCTGGTATTTGCACCCAAATATCGCAGGCAGATAATATATGGAAAAATCAAAGCAGACATAGGAAAGATATTGCGAGAATTGAGTGATAGGAAGGGGATAGAGATAATAGAAGCAGAATGTTGTCCGGATCATATACACATGTTGGTAAGAATACCGCCCAAATAAAGTGTGTCAGAAGTGATGGGATATTTGAAAGGAAAAAGTTCGCTGATGATATTTGACAGACATGCGAATTTGAAATACAAATATGGGAACAGACATTTCTGGTGCAGAGGGTATTATGTAGATACAGTAGGAAAAAATAGTGCGAAAATAAAAGAATATATCCGGCAGCAGTTACAAGAGGATTATACAGCAGACCAAATTTCATTGAAAGAGTATATGGACCCGTTTACGGGTGAGCCGGTAAAAAATAGCAAATAAAAGAGCTGCTTTAGCAGCAGCGTGAAAAAGGTATGCAGTTGTCGAACAATTCAGTGCGCTCACAAGCGCATGCCAGTAATAGCCCCTTATAGGGGCAGTGCAAGCCACCGGCTAAGCCGGTGGTCTTGACTATATAAAATATGTTTTGGAGGACAAGATATGAAAAAAGTTGGTAGAAAAGTATTATTGTGTATTGCGTTTATAACAGGTATTTTGTGTGTTGCAGCATGTATAATTATATATTTTTATCCAACGATTGAGTTGTCGGGTTGTTATTCACAGCCCGGAGGAATTGTGCCCGGTCATCGATTTTGTTTTCAGATAAATAAAAACGGTACGATTGACTATTATATTGATTGCAGTGAAGATATAGTTAATCATGACGCAGATGAGTTAAAATCGGCGTATTATACCACTAAGAGATTAAATCTTAGTGAAAGAATTTATGTTAATAATCTTTCAAAAAGTATAAAAAAATCCAAAGAATGTACAGATGAACATTTTGGAGATTTATATTATCTTTGCAAAATAGATAATAAACTATATTATTCACGTCACTTTGAATATCCGATATTTGAAGATAATGTTGAACTTTTTGTTGAGAGATATAATATTGACATTATTGAATTATGCTTATGGGCATGGTTTATAAAGCCCGAGGAATGCAATGAATACTGGGATTTTCAATCTAACGCTTTTCCGTTTGAAGATATGGGAATAACTAAAGATAATTATGAAGAATGGACTGACGAAATGCATAATCAATTCATTGATAATATAGCTGAGATTGAAAGATTGAGTAATATGTATAAGTAGTTCTACGCTGTGGAATAAATATGTTGATAGAATTAAGGGAATGCCGAAGCGTGAAAGAATAGGATATATACAAATAAAGGGGGGAGAAAAGTGGCAAGAAAGATCGTTAAAATTATTGCGGTTATCTTTGTGGCGGCTGTTCTTATTCATCTGGTTTTACATAGCATTTCATATCATGAGGAAAACAATTATTCGGAAATACAGAGCATACAGTATTCGAAATGTGTCGAAAGCTCTATGGATAAAAAATTTGTGTCGGCTGATGATGTAAAACAAATTGAAAATAAAATAAGACATATAAATTTCTATTATTCGAAAGAATCCGCATTACAGGAATCACCCACCTCCATATTGACAATAAATTACAAGGATGGTAAGAAAAAGAAGATTAATATTGCAGGCAATTGTGTTTTGATTGGAATGTTTAACAGTAATGGTGAATTTCAAACCGATAAGTCCGAAATTTATTATGTATCATTGTTGGATATATGGTTGTTGGAGAAATGTATTTTTGGATAACAATCGCTAGGGTGATGTAACGGTTACATTGTATTTATAATTAGGTTAATATCAATAAATATAGAGGCAGAGCTGCTTGCTCTGCTTCTATATTGGTTTGCGCACTTTGGTCGTCGGGGACGGCTGCGGTCGGAGCCGCGCAGCGGGTTCGTGGCACAATCGTATTCCGTTTTCACGGATAAACGAGGCCACAAATCATTAATGGGAGACTGTATGCGCTCTCGACGTCCCGGCTCCCCTTCCTTTAGGAGGGGGAGCTGTCTGCGAAGCAGACTGAGAGGGAGGCCCACGTTGGTTCGCCTCCCTCTCCGTCGCCTTCGGCGCCACCTCTCCCTCCCCGGAGGGCGAGGCAGAACGGGCGGATAATATCCGCCCCTACGGCGTTTTGCGGGCTTTGGTGTAGGGGACGGCGCCCTCGACGTCCCGGCTCGCCCCTTTGGGGAGAGCTGTCGGCGGAGCCGACTGAGAGGGGTTCTAATCGCTATTCACTAATCGCTAATCGCTATGTTAACCCCTCTCCGTCTTTCCGCCTGCGGCGGAAATCCACCTCTCCCCAAGGGGCGAGGCAAGACGGGCGGATAATATCCGCCCCTACGGGGGTTTGCCTCCCTCTCCGTCGCCTTCGGCGCCACCTCTCCCTCCACGGAGGGCGAGGCAGGGCGGGCGGATAATATCCGCCCCTACGGCAAAACAGGCTCTGTCGCCCTTACGGCGGTTTTTTTATTTTGCGGCGATTTTTTGGAAAAATGCCGCGGTTTGTGTTTTCGGGCGCGTTTTTTTCAAAACGGATTGACAAACAATTGAGCTTGAATTATAATAGAAGCTAAAGAAATTATTGCATTTGAGGTAGAGTCTATGGAAAACGAAATTTTTACCGTGAGCCTTGAAAAAGTTATTCGCGAGATGAAGCTGGATAAGCTTTATTACCCCGAAAAGGATATTATGATCGAGACTGCGGACGTTAACCGTCCGGGCCTTCAGATCACGGGCTTTTTTGATTATTTTGACCCGAGCCGAATTCAGATCTTCGGCATGGTTGAGAACACATACCTCGCGGGGCTGTCCGCCGAGGTGAGATACAACAGTCTCAAGCGTCTGTTTGAGAAGAATGTTTCGGCGATAATACTGACCAGAAACGGAAACGCCTCGGCCGAGATGCTGAAACTCGCGGAGGAGTTTGAGACGCCGGTTCTGAGGACCGCGCAGCCCACGTCTTATTTCACGAGCACGCTTAACGCCTATCTTAGCGTTGAGCTCGCGCCAAGGATCACCCGGCACGGCGTTCTGGTAGAGATATACGGCCAGGGCGTGCTTATCCTCGGTGAGAGCGGCGTCGGCAAGAGCGAGACAGCGGTTGAGCTGATTAAGCGCGGCCACAGACTGGTGGCGGACGACGCGGTTGAGATCAAAAAGGTTTCGTCAAAGACGCTGATCGGCGTCGCGCCCGATATTATCAGGCATTTTATCGAGATACGCGGCATAGGTATTGTTGACGTTAAGAATATATTCGGTATGGGCGCGGTCAAGGACTCCGAGAATATAGACATGATCATCCATCTTGAGACCTGGGACAGCAACAAGCAGTATGACCGGCTGGGCCTGGTTGACGAGTATACCAATATTTTGGGGCTTGACATTCCGTCGCTGACAATTCCGGTGCGCCCCGGCAGAAATCTGGCCGTTATCTTCGAGGTCGCGGCCATGAACAACCGCCAGAAGCGCATGGGTTACAACGCGGCCGAGGAGCTCAACCGCCGCATAACCGAACAGATGAACCAGTTTGAATAGATCGGGGTGAAAGCGAATTATGAGTATTACAATAAAGGTGGACGCGCACACCCACACATGCTGCAGCGCCCACGCCTTCGGCACAATTTGGGAAAACATGCGGGTCGCGGCAGAGAAAGGGCTTGAGCTTGTGTGCATGACCAACCACACGCCGCCCATGCCAGACTCGCCTCACATCTGGCACTTCACGACAATGCTCGAGCTGCCCGATTATGTTGAGGGAGTGCGGCTGCTCAAGGGCTGTGAGTCGAACGTTTTGAACAGGCGCGGCGAGATCAGTCCCGACATCGAGCATCTTGAAAACGCGCAGGTCGTGGTGGCCTCGATCCACCAGCCCTGCTATAACGACAGGGCGCTTGCGGATCACACCGAGACATGGCTGGGCGTGATCGAAAATCCTTACGTTAACATTCTCGGCCACAGCGGCGATCCGCGCTGCCCCTATGACATTGAGACGGTCGTGCGGGCCGCGCGGGATAAGGGCAAGTGCATCGAGATCAACAATCATTCCTACTCGGTGCGCAGCAGGAGCGCGGAAAACTGCCGCAGGATCGCCGAAAAATGCAAAGAGCTCGGCTGCGGGATCGTTGTCAGCTCCGACGCGCACACTCCGTGGGATGTCGGAAACATATCAAGCGCTCTTGAAATGCTTGAGGATATAGATTTTCCCGAGGAGCTTATTATGAACACGACCGCGGAGAAGTTTATTGATTTTCTGCGGAGATCCGGAAAGAAAATATAAGGCGCGGAACATGGAGGACAACTATGATTAACACAGCATTAGCGTTAGCGAAGGGTATTGTGGGCGAGGCGAACGCGAGGATCAACGAGCCCATGAGCGCGCACACGACGTTCAGGATCGGCGGCCCCGCGGATATTTTTGTGGCGCCGCACAGCGTCAGCGCCCTTGTGGCGGTTATCAAGCTGTTTAAGCAGCTTGGGATCGATTATCAGATAATAGGCAATGGCTCCAACCTGCTTGTCGGCGACAAGGGAATACGCGGAGCGGTCATTGAGATTGGCAAGGAGCTCGGCGACGTAAAATTCGCGGGCGGCACGGTCACGGCGGAGAGCGGCGTTCTGCTCTCGAAGCTCGCCAATTCCGCGGCGCGGAACGGACTTTCGGGCCTTGAGTTCGCGTCGGGAATTCCCGGCTCTCTGGGCGGCGCGGTGTATATGAACGCGGGCGCCTACGGCGGAGAGATGAAGGATGTTATAACAAAGGTGACGTATCTTGACGACGACTGCGAGGTCAGGGAAATAAGCGGCGCGGACTGCGGCTTCGGCTACCGGCGCAGCTTTTTCACCGATAAGAGCTATGTTATATTAAGCGCCGAGATGGAGCTTGTGCACAAGAGCATAAGCGTTATTATGGAGGATATAAAAAATCTTACCGAGAAGCGCGTCGCAAAACAGCCGATAGACAAGGCCAGTGCGGGAAGCACTTTTAAGCGCCCCGAGGGATATTATGCCGCCGCGCTTATCGAGGAGGCGGGGCTTAAGGGTTACGCGGTCGGCGGCGCGTCGGTTTCTGAAAAGCACTCCGGCTTTGTGGTGAACAACGGAGGAGCCACCGCTGCGGACGTTATGGGGGTTATTGACCATGTGCGCGAGACGGTGCTTGAGAAAAAGGGAGTCAGGCTTGAGACTGAGGTCAAGCTTATAGGAGAGTTTTAAGCGGAGGTGCTTGATTGTGAAAGTATTGATCGTCACGGGACTCAGCGGCGCGGGCAAGACCGGAGTTATAAAAGCACTTGAGGACATAGGCTTTTACTGCGTTGACAATATGCCGCCCGAGCTGATACCGAGATTTGTTGAGATCGCCGCCAAGGCGGGCGAGGGCATGGAATATGTCGCGATCGTCAGCGACGTGCGCGCGGGCGAGAATATGTTCGGCGGCTTTGACGCCGCGATCGGCGAGCTTGAGGAAATGGGCATAGATCACGAGATATTGTTCCTTGACGCGTCCGACGAGGCGCTGATAAAGCGCTATAAGGAGACAAGAAGACTGCACCCGGGCGCCGCGGGCGGCCGCATTGTTGACGGAATTGCCAGCGAGCGCAGGCTGCTGAGCGGCGTGAGGAACAAGGCCGACCATGTGCTTGACACGTCGGATCTGTCAGCGGCCCAGCTTGCTGCGCGGATCAAAATGATGTTTTCGCCGCGGCAGAGGACGGGGATCATTATTAACGTAATGTCGTTCGGGTTTAAGTACGGAATACCGCTTGACGCCGATCTGGTGTTTGACGTGAGGTTCCTGCCAAATCCGTTTTATATTCCGGAACTCAAGCACAGCACCGGACTTGAGACAAACGTTCACGATTACGTTATGGGCTTTGACGAGAGCCGCAGGTTCCTGAATATGCTTACAGCGATGATCGACTTTCTCGTGCCCGAATATGTGAAAGAAGGCAAAAATCAGCTTGTTATCGCGATCGGCTGCACCGGCGGGCACCACCGCAGCGTGACGCTTGCCGAGGAGCTTTACAAATTCTTAAAAAGCGATGACGAGCAGAATGTCAGCATCAGCCACAGAGATATTCAAAAGGGCGTGTAGATATGGATAATACCGAAAATCCGGACATACGCGAATATGACGGATCAAAATATAAAAACTTAGAGCGGCGGAACAGGAGCGGGTTCCACAGCTTTAATCCGAAGATAGTCTCGATAGGCGGCGGCACCGGATTGTCGGCCATGCTGCGCGGAATAAAGCGTTACACCACCGACATAACAGCGGTGGTCAGCGTCGCCGACGACGGAGGAGGCAGCGGCGTTCTGCGACAGGATCTGAATATTCCGCCTCCGGGCGACATTCGGAGTTGCATTCTGGCTTTGTCCGAGGTCGAGCCCGTGATGGAGCGGCTGCTAAATTACCGTTTTGACAGCGGGCAGCTCAAGGGCCAGAGCTTCGGGAACCTGTTTTTGGCCGCAATGACGGGAACTTTCAGCGGGGACTTTGTCGAGGCGGTGCGGAACGTGTGCGAGGTCCTGAACATAACCGGCAGGGTTTTCCCGGTGACAGCCTCAAACGTTGAGCTTGTCGCGACCATGGAGGACGGCAGCACGGTTGTCGGCGAGTCGCGCATAGGGCGCTCGGTCAGCGAACGGCACTCCGCGATCAAAAAGGTGAGACTGCGCAAGAGGTTCGGCAACCTTTTGCCGGTTGAGACGCTGAGCGAGATCGTTGACGAGATCAAAAGCGCCGATCTGATAACTCTCGGCCCGGGCAGCCTTTACACCAGCGTGCTGCCGAATTTGGTCATCGACGATTTAAGGACCGCGGTCAGGGAGTCGGACGCGCCGGTCGTTTACATAAACAACATAATGACCCAGCCGGGCGAGACCGACGGCTACACCGCGTTTGACCACGCTTTGGCGATCCTTGACCACACGTTTGACGATTTTTTGGATTACTGCATTGTGAACATCGGCGCGATAAGCCCCGAGCTGATTGAGCGATATAAGGCTGACGGAGCGGTTCCGGTCGAGTATGACAAATCAAGGTTCGCGTCCACGAGCATAAATGTGATCGAGCGGGATATGGCGTCCGTTGACGCGGAGGGCCATGTCCGCCACAACACCTATGCCCTGGCGGACGCCCTTGTGGATATTATAAGCATAAACAGAAACGAACACGGCCAGAAGGTCAGCGGCGAGGGAGTCCTGCTTTACACTCCCGAGCACAGGCGGAGGTGATCAACTTGCCCGATAACGATAACGGAAAGCGGTCGTTTTCCAGAAAAGTCAAGCGCGAGCTTTATCGGATCGAGCCGGGCGAAATGTGCTGCGTTCGCTCGAGGTTTAAGGGGCTTGTTCTGTTCGGCGCCGCCTCGGTCACGAAAAACGAAATAAGGCTTGTCAGCGACAATCCCGACGTTGTCGGCTGTTTTGTTGAGCTGTCAAGGCTTTTGGGAATTGAGGCCGAGGTCAAGCAGAGCGGCGGCGGAAAATACAGCGCCGTCGCGCGCGACAGCGTTAAGATCGCGCAGCTTCTCTATGATCTCAAGCTGCTCGACGAGGGCGGCGGAATACTCATGCGCGCCGGGGAAATAAAAAAGATGTGCTGCAAGCGCGAGTTCCTTCGCGGCGCGTTCATGGGCGCGGGCGCGGTCAGCGACCCGAATAAGAATTACGCCCTTGAAATTTCGGCCCCGAGCCGCGAGCTTTGCGGCGACGCCGCGCGCCTGTTCGACGATCTGGGCTTTAAGCTCCAGATTACCGCGCGCAAGAAAAAATATGTGGCTTATGTGAAAAACAGCGAGGTCATTGAGGATATTCTTGCCCTGCTGGGCGCGTGCACCTCGCAGATGGAGCTCATTAACATCAAGATAGAAAAAGAAATACGCAATGACGCCAACCGCGGCGCCAACGGTGAGACCTCGAACCTTTCGAGGACGATAAACGCCTCGGTCGACCAGATAAAGGCCATTTATCAGATACGCGACACGGTGGGGCTTGACGCGCTGCCCGACGATCTTCGCGAGATCGCGCGATTGCGCCTTGAATACAAGGATCTGAGCCTGACCGAGCTCGGCAGGCGGCTCAATCCGCCGCTCACCAAATCGGGTGTGAACCACCGGCTGAAAAAAATAATGAAGCTCGTAAAATAACGGCGTTTAAGACAAAACAAAACCCGCGATATAACGCGGGTTTTGTTAGTTGGTCGAGGTGACTGGATTTGAACCAGCGGCCCCTACGTCCCGAACGTAGTACTCTACCAAACTGAGCCACACCTCGATTTGCAACTATATCAGTATAGCACAATTAAAATTCCGTGTCAAGAATTTTTTTAAATTTTTTAAAAAACAAACCCCGCGAAAATTCCGCGGGGTTTTTGGTGACTCCTAGGGGATTCGAACCCCTGTAGCCGGCGTGAGAGGCCGGAGTCTTAACCACTTGACCAAGGAGCCGTGGTGGTAGCGGTAACTGGATTTGAACCAGTGACACTACGGGTATGAACCGTATGCTCTAGCCAACTGAGCTATACCGCCAAGTCTCGTATCCGCGAGTCAAAACGGACAACTCACAAACAACATGGACAATTATAGCAAAATACTTTTGATATGTCAAGCCTTTTTTTAAAAATTTTTTCAAAAAATTTGGTATAATACGGCTTGCCGATGCAATAATAAAAGCATGATTATACGCTGCATTATTTACGGACTTCTCGGGATGAACATGGAGGTTTTCTGGACGGGGCTTGCCCCGGCGGGAGAGAAAACCGTCAATTTTATCGGCCACACGTCTGTCTGGATGTTTTTCATATACGGACTGGCGGCGGTCGTTTTGGAGCCTGTTCGGTACCTTATCTCAAATCAAAACTGGTTCCTGCGGGGCTGCGTCTGGGCTACCCTTATTTTTGCAATTGAGTTCTTGAGCGGCGGGCTGCTTCGGCTTTTCGGGATAGAGGCGTGGCGCTACACGGGAGAGTTTTCGGTGCTGGGGCTTATCCGCCTCGATTACGCTCCGGTTTGGTTCGCCGTGGGCCTGCTGTTTGAAAGGGTGTGCGATCTCCTCGCGGCTTATAATATCGGTTAGCTCGTGAGCATCCTCGTCATGTCCTTGCGGAGGCGTTTTATTATCCGTTTCTCAAGTCTTGATATGTATGACTGTGAAATTCCCAAAAGGTCCGCCACTTCCTTTTGAGTCATCTCGTCGCCGCCGCGGCCCAGACCGTATCGCATTTCGACAATGCTCCGCTCACGGCTGCCGAGGCTGTCGAGGGCGATCTTGAGCAGCTCGCGGTCGGTCTCGTCCTCAATGTTTTTCTGCGTCACGTCGCCGTCGGTGCCGAGAATATCCGACAGCAGCAGCTCTTTTCCGTCCCAGTCAACGTTCAGTGGCTCGTCGATCGAGATCTCCGTTTTCGCGTTGCTGTTTTTCCTCAGAAACATGAGTATTTCGTTTTCGATGCAGCGCGAGGCGTAGGTCGCGAGCTTTATTTTTTTCTCGGCCTTGAACGTGTTTATCGCCTTGATGAGGCCGATCGTGCCGATCGAGATCAGATCCTCGATCCCGATGCCGGTACTGTCGAACCGCTTCGCGATATACACCACGAGCCTGAGGTTGTGCTCGATAAGCAGCCGCTTCGCTTCCTCGGCGAAGTCGGGCTCGCGCAGGCGCGCGATCCAAATCTGTTCTTCGTCCTTGTCAAGCGGCGGAGGAAGAGTGTCGCTCCCGCCTATGTAGTTTACCTTTCCCGCTTTTAAGCTTATATGCTTCAGGTACGCCCGCTTCACGCGGGCTTTAAGTTTTTGCAAGTTCATTTTGTATCCTCCTGAATTTAGTCTTTCACGCTTTATGTAAAACGCCTCGGGCGGCGCGACCGCGCCGTAAAGTCCGCTTCCGGAAAGCTTCGCGTCAACAAAGGCGATCAGGCATCTGTCCGCGTCGATCCCGAAATTCCTGTCGCTGCACTCGATCCGTTCGGCTTTTTTCGCGTATATTATCCCGCTTGACGTCACGGTGCTTACCGCGACGGGAATGCCGCTTTCAAAGCTCTTTCCGCGGATGATCACGACCGGTTTTCCGCTTATCGGCTCCCTCGCCTCGCAGCCCGTGTCGATAAGCGCTTTAACGCTTGTTTCACGGCCATCCGCCGTGACCGTCAGATCGACGCAGCAGCGGCTCAGATTTCTGCTGAACATGTCGGCAGCCGCTTTGATTACGATAAACGCAAATCCCGCGGCGAGCAGCAGCTTTTTAAAGTCAATGTCAAAATAGGGAACTCCGTTTGACACCGTTCCGCCCTTTAAAAGGCCCGCGGCGGCGGCAAAGGCCGCGCCGCAGATGATGAGCGACAGCGCGAAAAACGCGGCTGTGCGCCTTATCCATTCCGAGACAGCCGAGGGGCGGAAATAGACAAGAGTGAAAAGCGCGGTGCAGAAAATTTTGCCGAGCGCGGTGTAGAGCAGGCGCGTGTGCGGGAAAAACATAACCACCGAATAGAGCGCGAGCGCCGCGCCGCCCGCGATCGTCTTAAGGGCGCGTATCCTGTCGCGGAAAGCCATTTCGGCGCAAAGCACGATAACCGAGTTCAAGATCATGTTGGTCAGAAACAGCGCGTCAATATACACCGTCATTTTTATCACCGACAACAATTATAAACCAAGCGTAATAAAAAACGTGTCAAATCGGGAGCGAGGTAAAATTTTTATTTTCGGACGCAAAAAGGCTCCCCGTCCAAACGGAAGGGGAGCCCTGCGTTCTACAAATTAAGCAGCCTCTCGGCGTTTTCGTGCAAAATCAGCTCGCGGACTGAGGAGTCAAGACCCAGACGGTCGATGTGTTTCAGCTCGTCGACCGCGTTCCACATGGGATAATCGGTGCCGAACATAACATATTCCTCGCCGTAGAGCTTGATCAGCTCGCGTATTCGCTCGGGCGGAACTTCATACATGGTGCTTGAGGTGTCAACGTATATTTTGTTTTTTCGGCCCGCGAAAACCTCAGCTGCGTTGTCCCATTCCGACCAGCCGCCGAAATGCGCGCCGATCACCTTAAGGTTAGGGAAGTCGTCCATGACCTTCGCCATGCGCTGCGGCTTGCTCCACTGATAGCGGAAGTCGCCGGTGTGCACAAGCAGCGGTATTTTGCCCGCGATCGCCTCGTATATGCTGTAGGCCTTCGGGTCGTCAATATTGAAGCGCTGGAAATCCGGATGTATCTTAAGCCCCTTGAGGCCTAAGTCGATACAGCGGCGGACCTCGCCGTCTATGTCCTCAAAATCGGGGTGCATGGTCATGAACCCGATTATCCTGTCGGGATATTTTTGAGTGCATTCATATATAAAGTCGTTGATCGACGCGACCTGATGCGGAGTGGTGGCGGGCGAGTGAATAACCGCCTTTTGGACCCCGGCCTCGTCCTCCATGTCGAGCAGCCTGCCGAGAGTGCCGTTATTCACCACGTCAAGGTCATAAAACACCTGTATGCCGTGCGAGGCCTTTTCGGCGATCTTATCCGGAAAAACATGCGCGTGTACGTCAATTATCATTTGTGTCGTCTCCTGTTCATAAATCTGCGCGGCAAAACGCCGCCCGAATATTATACCAATTTATGTTAAGTAAGTCAATACCCCCCCAAAGACAGGGAGCGGTCTGTAAAAATTTCACTTGACAAGACAATAAAAATATTATATAATAATCATAGAAAGAGAAACGGCAGAGCGTAAAAACGGTTTGACCGCTTCGTGGTTATTAGATAACAACCGCCAAAGCTAGCTCAAAACTTTAAGGCGGTTGTTATTTTTTTATTGCACCGCGTATGCAAAAATCGCGAATAACACGATAATTACGAGCAATGCAGCTAAAATTTTGAAAGTAAAATCTTTCATAAGCATCACCGCGTCACAATGCGCGCCGCTTATCAAAAAAATCGCAGGCGATTTTTTCTCATCGCTCTGCGATTGTTCCTTTTTCCCACAAAGTGCACTTCGTTTTCGCTTTGTGGGAGCCCTATTCGCTATTTACTAATTACTAATCGCTATGTTAACCATCCTTACGTTTTCATGTCTGCCTTTTACTTTAATATATTTTATTTACACCAAAGTGTTTTGGATGTATACTAAAAAAGTAGACAGAAAAATAGAAATATGTTAAAATAATAAACACGAGAGGAGAAGTATGAT
>CANQKC010000026.1 GCA_947624305.1 uncultured Monoglobus sp.
CTCTTGCATTTCTTCCGATAATCTGCCTAATATACTCATTTTTGTCACCCTTATTAAGTATATCATGTTTTTGGATTGTTTGGGTTACAATTCTATTTCAAAATTAGATTGACGTGCGAGATTAAAGGCTAAATTTGCCCGTATATAAAATCGGGCGGGAAAGCCAACATGACTTTCCCGCCCTGTATTTTTATATTTTATTTGAGGCCATCTCCCCATGTTGTAATATCGCCCGTGGATATCCAGCCCGCTTTTTTATAATCTCTTGTCTCAAGATCTTTCGGCTGTCCGCTGACCGTTATAACGTCCTCGCACTCAAACACGGTTATTGTTGCCTCGGGATTTATATATTTTTTATTCATAATATTTCACCTCTTAATTATTCTCGGGCTTTTTGACCCATTTGTCTTTATCGGCTTTTCCTTCTATTGACTCCGACATATACGTTTCCTCGCCGATCCTTACAAACGCTTTCGCGTAATATGGGGTATCGAATTTGGCGTCCATTAAATCGCCGTAAAATCCTATACTGCTATAAGGATCATCAGTATAAATATAATGAACATCGTCAAGAATGTCTCCCGTCTCTCCGTCAACGAAATAAAATCCGTATTGTGAAATATTATTGTTTCCCTGATATTGCTGGAAAAATCTTATTATGCCCTTTTTGGCATTATCATCATCGCCTGCCGCTGTGTTATTATCTGTATAATATCCGCCCACGGCGTCGCCCTTCTCAAACAACGGCACACTGTCATCATAGTAAAATCTTATATATCCTACATTTCCCGAAGAATTATTATTAGTGCCTTTTGCGGTTCTGGTAACGGTAAGAGTGACCTGACCCTGCTCCACATTTGTCTTGTCTAAGTACATGGGTTGCGCGACCGGAGTCCAATCACTATTAGTGGTACTTATGCCCGTTTTTTTCGCAACGCTTACACCGCCAATTTTTACTTCCAAATCAACCGTCGAATAATCGTCTTTGATACCATACATAACTTGCACTCTGTTATATTTGCCTTCAAGCTTTGCTTCCGGAAAATAGAATACCACCTCAGTCGGGACATCTCCACTTTTGAAGCTTGTGTTATCGCTTTTATTTACCTGTGTACCATCCGGCAAATTCATAAAGCTATTAACATCTCCGCTGCCCACAGCCCTTAGTGAATCGTTGCCCATCCAAAGATATAAACCCGCATTTTCGTCTTCGGTGATCTCTTTGGAATCTCCAAAGTTCAACTGAACATTATCTTTCTTAAATAACTTCAAGCTTTTGATGTAAAATATATCATTTGAAACGGTATTATTATATTGAACAGTAAGCGCCGACGTGTCGCTTAGCTGTAAGCCCGAATCGCCGCCAATAGTAGCCGTTGTGTAACTACTGCCACTTTCGTTTAATTGATAGGTTAATATCTCACCACTATCCGAAGCAAAACCTTTAGTTATAAGACATTTTATATTAGAGCCCTTATATTCAATTTTAATAATATAGGGATAAAAAAATCAATATGTTTTGAAATATCAAATGTAACTCCACCAAAATCTGCTTTTGAATCAACTTTAAGCACATTGCCGTCTGTGCCGTCCGGGGCTATAGATAACTCCGAATTGGTTTTATCGGTATTACCTCCATACTCGGTTGTTTTAATACCTTCATCTTTCAATTGATCGGTGGTCATATTTTGAAAGTCATATTCATATGCCAACGAATAACCATCGGGCGCGTCATTGCCGCTGCCCGCGGCAAAAGCCGTTACAAAAGTACCCCCCCCCGACAAAAATGCGGACATAACGGTCAATGCCGCAACAAGGGATAAAATTCTTTTTCTCATTTCTTCTTCATCCTTTCCTTTCTTTGTTTCCTTCCGTTGTTTTTGATTTTACCGCTTTTATCCGTATCAATTTTTATTATCTCAAATTGACACAAATTAATTATATCACTTTATTTTACAAATTTAAAGACAATTTGTTAGTATTTTCGGACAAAAAGTTTAATATTTTATAATTTGCCGCCACTTTAAATATTTTTTCTGGGATAAATCAATATTTTGTCTTTCTGTTTTGTTCGATATAAACAGCGGTAAACCTATTCATAACAATATAACCCGAATTCGCCGATTTGATTTTATCAACAATTTGTCTTAAATTATAGTCTTAAATTATATATTATAGATTATATTATTTTTAAACACTGCGTTAAGCAAAAATCCCGGGCATGGCCTCGGGATTTTTGGATTAAAACGTTATTTTTATTTCTGTGCCTTTGTTGAGCTCGCTTTTTATTGTTACGTCGGCGTTATGTATCTTGGCGCCGTGCTTTACTATCGAAAGGCCGAGGCCTGTGCCTCCGGTTTCTTTGGAGTGGCTTTTGTCCACGCGGTAGAACCGCTCGAACACGCGCTCGCGATCCGCCTCGGGTATTCCTATGCCGTTGTCAGCGACCGAAACGAACGGCCTGCCGCCATCGTTTCCGACAGTCACTTTGACCCATCCTCCCTCGCGGTTATATCTGACAGCGTTGTCGCAAAGGTTATAGATCATCTCGCAGAGCAGGCCGCGGCTGCCGCGAACCGTCTCGCTGCCGCCTTCCACGGAAAGTTTTATCTTATGCTTCTCGGCCTTGAGCTCAAGTCTTTTCGCCGTCTCGCGGGCGACCTCAAGCAGGTCAACGTCCGACATCTCAATATTTCCGCCGCCCTCGTCAAGTCCGGAAAGGCTGATTATATCGTCTATAAGCGACAGCAGCCGTTTTGACTCGGAGTTTATCCGCTCCAAAAAGCCGTCCACATCCTCGGGGCTGACTATGCCCTCTTTTAAAATCTCGCTGCAGCCCATGATCGTTGTGAGCGGTGTCTTGAGCTCGTGGGAGACATTGGCGGAAAATTCCCGCCTCATTTTTTCGGCCTCGCGCTCCTCGTCGATCAGCGCCGCGGCTTTTTTATTCTGATTGTCGATCCGCTCAAGCAGCGGCGAAAGCTCCGCGTAGGCGCGGCTCGACAAAGGATTTTCCGGGTCTATGGCGTTTATCGGCCTTATTATTGATTTTGCGAGAAATCCCGCCGCGGTGAGCGCGAGGCCTATCAGCAAAAGAGCGGCGAGCAAAATTCCCGGCATTGCCCCGAAAACCGCGCCGAACATGCTTGAGGTCTCACAGGCCACGCGAAGCACGTCGCCGCTTTTCAGCCGAACCGCGTAATAATAATTCTTTTTGCCGAAGGTCGAGGAAACGCGGGTGCTTTCGCCCTCGCCGCTCTCAAGCGCGTCACGGATCTCGGGCCTGTCCGAGTGGTTCTCGGAAATCTCGCCGCCGCTGTCAAATTTGACCTCGCCGCTCGGCGAGACGATCGTGACGCGGTTCCCGCCGACGGGAGGCATGCCGACAAGCAGGCTCTCATCAGTCTCGGCCAGCTCCGCCAGATACAGAGCCTCGTTTTTCACCTCAGACTTGATTTCGCCCGAAAAAGCGGCGTAAAACAGGATCGACGCAACGATCGTTGTCAATATTACCCCGGCGACGGCCGCCGAAACAATGCCGCCGAAGACCTTTGAGCTCAGCTTCACGTTAACACCTCCGTCAATCCTCTATTCTGTATCCCACACCGCGGACGGTTTTTATCATACTTCCGCTGTCGCCGAGCTTGCGGCGCAGGCTCCTTATGTGCACGTCAACGGTTCTGGTCTCGCCGTCAAAATCATAGCCCCAGACCCGCTCCAGCAGCGTGTCGCGGGTTATCACAGCGCCGCGGTTTTTAAGCAAAAGCCGCAGCACCTCAAACTCTTTAAGTGTCAACCCGATCTCTTCGCCGTCCGCAGTCACGATATGTTTTCTCGCGTCAAGAACAATGCCAAAGGCGGAATATTTTTCGCCGTCACCCGTTTCGCCTCTTCCTCCGCTGCGGCGCAGCACAGCCTTTATCCGCGATATCAGCTCCATGATCCCGAACGGCTTTGTCACATAATCGTCCGCGCCGCCGTCAAGCCCGCTCACCTTGTCGAACTCGGCGTTTTTGGCGGTGAGCAGTATCACCGGAATGTCGCGGGTGTCCGGGTTTGAACGCAGCTTTTTCAATATGGCGAAGCCGTCCTCGCCGGGCAGCATTATGTCAAGCAGAACAAGCTCGGGCGCGCCGCCGTTTTTGAGAGCCTTAAAAAACGGCTCGCCGCTCTCGAAGCCCTCAGCGTCAAATCCTGTGTTCCGCAGGCTGTATACGACAAGCTCGCGAATGCCGCCGTCGTCCTCAACGCAATAAATCATAGCATTTCCTCCAATCAATAATTCTGCTCCCCGCTCGACCCGCGGCCGTGTTTTTTGATCAAACGCGGCGCTTTATCTGCGCTCGCCGGTTATGGAAAACTCCACCCACTCGGCAACGTTTACCGCGTGGTCGCCTATGCGCTCCAGATACTTCGCAGTCATCATCAGGTCAAGAGCGGGAGCCGCATTTTTCGGGTTTTTTCCTATATATCCTGCAAGATCGGCACAGGCCTTTTTGAACAAATCGTCGATCTGATCGTCGCGGCGTATCACGTCCCTGGCCGCCTCAAGATCCCGCTCCACAAAAGCGTCAACGCTCCCGGTCACCATTTTTGACACTCCGGTCGCCATTTCTCTGATATGCTCGTTGTCATAGTTCTCGTCAAAATCCGCGTGGCGGACGATCTCCGCGATGTCCGCCGCCTGATCGCCTATGCGCTCCAAATCGGTTATCATTTTGAGCGCTGATGACACGGTTCTGAGATCCGCCGCCACGGGCTGCTGCTTAAGCAGCAGCTTAAGGCACAGGGCCTCGATATCCCGCTCGGCATGATTTATCTCATCCTCGATCGCGGCAACGCTTTCGGCCGCTTTCTCGTCGCGGCGGAGCAGCGCCCGCACCGCGCTCTCTATGGCGCTCTCGCAAAGAGAGCCCATGTCGGTCATTTCTCTGTTCAGCGTGTCTAACTGTCTGTTAAAATTTTCTCTCATAGCATTAACCAAACCTTCCTGTGATATAGTCTTCGGTTCTCTTGTCCTTGGGCATAGAGAATATCTGATCCGTGCCGCCCTGTTCAACGACCTCGCCCAAGAGAAAGAAAGCGGTTCTGTCCGAAATTCTGGTGGCCTGCTGCATGCTGTGAGTTACTATGACTATAGTATAACTCTTTTTCAGCTCAAGCGCAAGGTCTTCTATTTTTGATGTCGAAATAGGGTCAAGAGCCGAGGTGGGCTCATCCATAAGCAGCACCTCGGGCCGGACCGCCAAAGCGCGGGCTATGCACAGCCTCTGTTGCTGACCGCCCGACATTCCGAGGGCGCTCTTTTTCAGCCTGTCCTTTACTTCGTCCCAGATCGCCGCGTCTGTCAGCGATTTTTCCACGATCTCGTCAAGCTTTGACTTTGAGTGAACGCCGTGCGTTCTCGGGCCGTAGGCTATGTTGTCATATATGCTCATAGGGAACGGGTTTGGCTTTTGGAACACCATGCCGACGCGCTTGCGCAGCTCGTTCGGATCGATCTCTTTGTAAATATCCGCGCCGTCAAGCCTTATATCCCCGTCTACGCGGCAGCCCTCGACCAAGTCGTTCATGCGGTTCAGCGTTTTGAGCAGCGTCGATTTTCCGCAGCCCGACGGGCCGATGAATGCCGTTATCTCGCCTTTAGGGATCTCCATGCTCACGTTTTTGAGAGCGTGGAAGTCTCCGTAATGCAGGTTTAAATTCTTTATGCTTAAAATATTTTCCATAATATTTTTCCTCTTTTAAATTATTTCAGTGTAATTTTCTTCGCCAAAGCTCCCGACGCCGCGTTCAGCAGCACAACGATAAGCAGCAGCACGACCGCGGTGGCGTAGGATTGCTCTGTGTTTAGTCCCTCGCTCCAGAGCGCGTACATGTGGACCGCCATTGTTCGTCCCGAACCCAAAAGATTGGGCGGCACCTGAGCCACGGTTCCCGCGGTATAGATAAGCGCCGCGGTCTCGCCGACTATTCTGCCCACAGACAGCACCACGCCCGAAAGTATTCCCGGCACCGCCGAGGGCAGGACTATTTTAAACACGGTGCGCAGCCGCCCCGCGCCGAGGCCGAAGCTTCCCTCGCGGTATGAATCGGGCACCGACTTGAGCGCCTCCTCCGTTGTGCGCATTATGACCGGAAGTATCATGATAACCAGAGTCAGCGCGCCCGCAAGCAGCGAGTAGCCCCATGAAAAAGTCGTCACGAACAACAGGAAGCCGAACAGACCGTACACTATCGAGGGAATACCCTGAAGCGTCTCGGTTGTGATCCTGACGAGACCCACGATCTTATTCCCGCGCTTCGCGTATTCCACCAGATATATCGCCGAGAACACGCCCAGCGGCACCGCTATAATCAGAGACAGCAGCGTCATCGTTATCGTGTTGACAAGCGCCGGGAACAGCGACACGTTTTCGGTGTTGTACGTCGGGCTGAACAGATCGAGCGAAAGGTTTGGTATGCCTTTGATAAGTATATAAAGTATAAGGCATATCAACGCTCCGAAGGTGAGACACGCCGCGAGGTACACAAGCGCCCGAAGCACCGCCGACTGAACCTTTGCTCCGCCGCGTATGCCGCCGCGCCGAACCGCAGAAGCGGTTGGAACCGGGCTTGTTTTATTTAAGACTTTATTGCTCATTTGCTCTCAGACCTCCTTTTTAAGATCGAAAAGCTGAGATTGATAATCAGGATGAAAACGAACAGCACAACCGCCGTCGCGATCAGCGCCTCCCGGTGGAGGTCGGCAGCGTAGCCCATTTCAAGCACTATATTTGCCGTCATGGTTCTGACGCCCTTTAAAAGTCCGCCCGGCATGGCGGCCTGATTGCCCGCCACCATGATAACCGCCATGGTCTCGCCTATGGCGCGGCCTATTCCCAGAATAACTCCGGCCAGAACTCCGGACTTTGCCGCGGGCAGCACCGTCAAAAACACGGCGCGTTCATGGCTTGCGCCGAGGGCGCGGGCACCCTCGTAATAGCTTTCGGGAACCGCGCCGAGCGACGACTCGCTGACCGAGATGATCGTGGGCAGTATCATAATTCCCAATACTATCGACGCCGCCAGCATGCTTGTGCCGCTGCCGCCGAAGATCCGTCTTATCGTCGGCACGATCACCATGAGTCCGAAAAGGCCGTACACCACCGAGGGAATGCCCGCCAAAAGATCGACCGCGGGCTTCAGCAGCCTGCGGAGCCGATCGGGACAGAAGCGGGTCATAAACACCGCCGCCAAAATCCCTATCGGAACGCCTATCACCACCGCTCCGGCTGTGACGTATACGCTGCCCAATATCATAGGCAGAATACCGTAAATATCGTTGCCGGGCTTCCACCTTTTGCCGAGCAGGAAGTCAAACAGTCCTATCTCCTTCATGGCGGGAATTCCGTTCGCAAACAGGAACACGCATATCAGCGCCACCGCCAGTATCGACACGCAGGCGCAGAACAGGAACACCCCGTGCATTATATTTTCCTTGAGTTTATTTTTTGTCATAACGGTTTTCACTCCCCGGCTATTCTCCGATCTCGCCCCAGTCGGTGATCTCGCCCGTATATATGCCTTTCACCTGCTCGGAGGTTATTTCGCTGACCGGGTTTTGGTTGTTGACGATGACCGCTATTCCGTCAAGGGCGATCACCGTCGCCTTGGCGCCTTTTTGAGTCTCGCTGTCCTTGAGCTCGCGGCTCGCCATGCCGATGTCGCACACGCCGTCAACGGCGTTGTTGACGCCCGTGGTCGAGTCGCTCTGCTGGACCTCGATCTCGGCGGACGGATTGATCTCAAGATACGCCTCTTTGAGCTTTTCCATTACCGGCGTCACCGACGACGAGCCCGAAACAACGATCTTGCCCGCGGGCTTTGTTCCGGCGTATGCTCCGGCATTCCCCTCGGAAATATATCCGTTCTCCTCAACAACCGCCTGACCCTCGGCGCTTAAAATAAAGCCGATAAAATCCTGAGCCGTCTCCGAAAGGCCGTCTTTGGTCACGATGTTAAACGGACGCGAAACCTTGTATTCGCCGCGCTTTATGCTGTCGGCGCTCGCCTCGGCCCCATCAACGCGCAGCGCCTTGACGCTTGAGTTCAGCGAGCCCATTGATATGTAGCCTATCGCGTCCTCGTTGCCCGCGACGCTCGTCATCATGACCGAGGTGCTGTTTGTCACATCGGACGCGTCGGTGGTCATGTCGACCTTTTCGCCGTTTTGCTCCTCCTCGATCTTAAACAGTTCGGTGAACGCGCCTCGTGTGCCCGAGCCGTCCTCGCGGGAAATCACGGTTATTGATCCTCCCAAGGCGGCCTTTTCCGCGCCTCCTCCGCAGCCCGTCAAAGACGAGCCGATAACCAGCAGCGCGCACGCCGCCGCTATCCCGTCAGCCAGTTTCGGATGATTTTTTAAAATTTTCATAATTCTTCTCTCCTTTGTTCTGATTTGCGAATTTGTCAAATTCAAAAATATTTTACATTCCGAATGTAAAATCCGAAAGCGGCGGCGTGTTAAATCTTTGTAAAATCACGTGATAAATAAAATGTGTTGCAATTTAAAAACCGTTGTGCTATAATATTTTCCGATAGTTATTTTCTATTGAAACGGAGAGATATTATGGGTATATTTAACAGAGATTACAGCAAGCCCGGCAAGGGCGTCGACGAGAGCGGCGAGGGCAGCGAGGGCGCGGTCCTGTTTTTTGAAATATTCATCAGAAAATTCTGGAAGCTCATTCAGGTCAACCTGCTGTTCTGCGTTGCCAACATTCCCGCGTTTCTGATCTTGTTTTATCTCACGGGCATGTTCTCAAACGCCGTTCTGGGCTCGTTCCCGAACCAGATCGCGGGCATCGCGGGTCTCAGCGCGCCAGATTTCACAAATCCGGACTTCCTCATCATCTACCGCTCGATCGATCTGGGCGTCAGGGCGGTGGTCACTATCCTGTTCTGCGTGTTCTGGGGAAGCGGCCCGGCCTACGCGGCGATGCACTACGTCCTGCGCAACTACTCGCGCGAGGAGCACTCGTTCATTCTGAGCGACTTCTGGGACGCGCTCAAGGACAATTTCAAGCAGTCGCTGGCCGTGTTTGTCATTGACATAATTTTTATGTTCCTGTTCTTCTACGGAATATTCTTCTATTCCTCAAGGAGCGGAATAATAAGCTACGCCAAATATCTGGTATACTGCCTGTTCGCGTTTTACACGATCTCGCACCTGTTTGTGTATCCGCTTATGGTTCGCTACCGCCTGAAGTTCACGCAGCTTCTGCGCAACTCGGCGCTTTTCGCGATCGCGAGTCTGCCCTACAGCATTTTGGTCGTCATAATTCTGGCGGCGCTGACTCTGGGCATGTGGTATGTCGGGATTTTTGTGCTTTCGGGCACGGCCATGACATCGTTCCTCGCGATATATGTGGTCGCGATGCTGGTTCTGCTCAACTCGGTGTGCGGATTTATTGTCAGCTTTAACGCCGAACGTCAGATACGAAGGCACCTTTCGGAGGACGCCAATGTCGAGGAAAAGCAGGTTTTCGAGAAAAACACCGAGCCGGTCAACCCGCGCAAGATGTACTGATTTTGGATATTCTGCCGCATCGGGATTAAAAAAGTTAAAAATCCTGTAAGATTTTTATGCAAAATGCCTTGACAGATCAAAAACAAACGAGTATAATTGTTCGAGTAGAGTTTTTTTGACTTCTAAGTGTTTTTACAATACTCGGAGGGAGGGAAGAAAATTGGCAGAAATCAGAGTTAAAGAAAATGAATCGCTCGACAGCGCGCTTCGCCGTTTCAAGCGTTCATGCGCCAAGGCCGGTGTTCTGTCTGAGGTCAGAAAGAGAGAACATTACGAGAAGCCCAGCGTTAGACGCAAGAAGAAATCCGAGGCTGCAAGAAAGCGCAAATATTAGTTTTCTGCTGTTAACATTCCCTGTCGTCAAGACAGTAAAAATTTAGAATGTTGATTAAATAAGATTATTGGGACTGCGGCAAGCGTTAACTTGTTTTGCGGTCCTTTCGTTTTCGGAGGAAATTATGGGCAGATTTAAAAATCGCTTTTTGCCGGATATTTTTATCGACGACATATATAAAATCAGTGTCGGCGAGCTGAAATCTCGCGGCGCGGAGGCGCTTATTTTCGACATTGACAACACCCTCGTCACCTATGACGACCCTGTGGCGCCCGATCACACGCGCGAATTCTTCGACAGGCTCCACGCCGCCGGGATAAAGACCTTTATCGTTTCAAACAACAACAAGGCGCGGGTCAAAAAATTCGCCGAGTCGCTGGGCGAGCCGTATTACGCGGCGGCGCTCAAGCCGCTTAAAAAATATATGCGTCTGGCATGCGAAGACATGGGCGTGAGCCCCGAGCGCACCGCGCTCGCGGGCGACCAGCTTTTCACCGATATTTACGGCGGGAACCGCATGGGAATGTTGACCGTTCTGGTTGAGCCCATATCCGAAAAAGAAGTCGGCTTTGTAAAATTCAAAAGAAATTTTGAGCGGCTGATTTTAAAAGATACGAAAAAACGGGAGTGAAAGCATGAGCCTTGAGTTTAAGAGCGAGGAATTCGCCCTGTTCGGCCCCGCGGGCAATTCCGAGGATTTTTACGAGGCCGGGAACCGAACGGTCTTTCAGGTGCCCGATTGGCTGAGCGAGCACGGCCTTTCGGCCTTTGAGTACCAGTGCGGCAGGGGAGTTAAGATTTCCGACGACTCGGCGCGCGACTTCGGAGCCTTAGCGGCCAAGAAAGGCATCCGCCTTTCGATACACGCGCCGTATTACATCAGCTTATCCTCCACCGAGGAGGAAAAACGTGACAGGAGCATCGATTATATATTAGCGACGCTGCGCGCCGCCGACTGCATGGGCGCTGACCGCATTGTGGTTCACTCGGGCTCGTGCGGACAGATAACCCGCCTCGAGGCGCTGAAGCTCGCCTCGGACACCTTAAAGCGCGCCGTTAAGGCGGCGGACGAGGCAGGTTACGGCCACATAAGGATATGCCCCGAGACCATGGGCAAGGTCAAGCAGCTCGGGAACGTTGACGAGGTAATCAAGCTCTGCCTGATCGACGAGCGTATGCTCCCGGCGCTTGACTTCGGACATATCAACGCTCAGTCGCTTGGCGGGTATAACACCAAAGAAGCGATCGGCGGCATATTTGACAGGATCCATAACAAGCTGGGCGCGGAGCGGGCAAAGAATTTCCACGCCCACTACTCAAGGATAGAGTACACGCGCGCGGGCGAAAAAAAGCACCACACCATGGCCGAGACCGAGTTTGAGCCCGATTTTGAGCCGATCGCCGAGCTTATCGCGAAGCGCGGGCTGACGCCGAGGATCATCTGCGAGTCAGCGGGGACGCAAACGACGGACGCCGCGCAAATGCAAAAAATGTACAGAAATTTTTTGAATAAATAAAGAGGTATTGATATGACAAATCTGGCATCAAAGCTTTGCCTTGAAAGCGGGCGCGGTATCTTGCTGACCTCGCCCCACAACATGCGGATGGCAAGCGGATTTTCGGGCGGCGAGGGATATGTTCTGATCTCCGAAAAGCGCGGTTATATAATCGTTGACTCGCGCTACACGGCAGCCGCGGGCGAGGAGGCCTTCGACAGATTCGAGGTAAAGGAGTTCAGCGCGGCCGTTCCGCTGAAGGAGCTGCTGCCCGGGCTCGCGCGCGGCGAAGGGATCGGAGCCTTGGTCTATGAGGACGAGGCCGTTTCCGTGGCGGAGCTTGAACGGCTAAAAAAGCATCTGCCGAATATTGAGTTCGTGCCCGCGAAGGACAGAATTGACCGCTTGAGAATGATCAAGCGCGACGACGAGCTGAGCCTTATCGCCGAGGCGGAACAGATCGGAGTCGAGGCGTTCAACCATGTCCTCGGCATGATAAAGCCCGGCGTCACCGAGTCGGAGATCGCGGCGGAGCTCGAATATTTTATGAAAAAGCGGGGCGCGCAAAAGACCTCGTTTGACACGATCGTTTTAAGCGGCGCGAGGTGCGCTCTGCCCCACGGTGTCCCCGGGGACAATAAAGTCAAAAAAGGCGATCTGGTGCTTATGGACTTCGGCTGCGTGTATAAGGGCTATTGCTCCGACATGACAAGGACAGTGGCCGTTGGCGAGCCCGACCCGGAGCTTAAAAAAATCTATGAGATAGTCAAGGACGCGCAGCGGGCGGGCTTTGAGGCTATCCGCCCGGGAATTCCCGGAAAAGAGCCCGACGCGGCGGCGAGATCGGTTATCGAAAAAGCCGGATACGGCAAATATTTCGGCCATTCGCTGGGTCACGGCGTTGGGCTGCTCATCCACGAGCTGCCGAACCTGTCGCCGAAAAGCGAGATAATTCTCGAGCCCGGCATGGTCGTGTCGTGCGAGCCGGGGATATATATCTACGGCACGGGCGGCGTCAGGATAGAGGATCTGGTGTGCGTCACCGAGGACGGCGCGCGGAACCTGACAAACCTGACAAAAGAGCTTATTATACTTTAAAATATACAAGGAGATGTTATTTATGACAGTTATCGAGGCGATCAAAAACCGCAGAAGTATCCGAAAATTCAAACAGACCCGCGTTCCGTGGAAGGATATCGAGGCGCTGATCGACGCGGCCCGGTACGCCGCGAGCGGCGCGAACATGCAGCCGATCAAATACGCGATCATGGAAAACGGCGCGGAGGTTTATCCCCTCACCAAATGGGCCGGTTATCTCACCGAGTGGGAGCCCGCCGAGGACGAACGGCCCCTGACTTATATAGCGGTTCTTGGCGACACCGCTGTTAAAAACAGCTTTGAGCCCGACGCGGGCGCTGCCGTAACCACCATGATGCTGCTTGCCGAGGAAATGGGCCTTGCCACCTGCTGGCTGGGCGCTATCGACAGAGCGAAGCTCAAGGAAATGCTCGGCACCGAGCGCGAGGTTCTGTACCTGCTGGCCGTGGGCTATCCCGCGCAAGAGAGCCGCGTGGTCGAAATGAAGGACGGCAGCGTTAAATATTACGAGGACGAAAACGGCGTGATCAACGTTCCCAAACGCCCGCTTGACGAGGTCCTCGAAAACTGAAACATCGCGGCGGGAGCGCTGTGAAACTCATCACAGTTTCTCAAGCACATCACCGATGTCGCCGTTAATACAAACCGACTGTTTTTCAATTTCGGTCGTGCAGGCGGCCTCTCCGTAATTTACGCAAGCGTAAACCGCGTTGGGGTTTTGCGCCGTCATGCGCCAAAACGGGTATTTTATTATGACGGGAGTATTGAAACCGACGCCGAGCTCGAGGTATAAGACCCGCCGCTGCCGCCGCGTTTGCAGGAAATTTTCATATCGCTTCGCCGCTTCGCGCCAGCCTTCGTCCTCGACGAATTTATCATCGGCGCGCAAATTCATTACAAGCGGACTGCCGCAGCGCGGACAGACGGGCAACAGCTCGGACGGTACGCGCATATTTTTTTGAGCGTCAACCATTTCTCGTATGATTTCCTCATTGTCAAAAGTCTCGTCACAACACGGCACGGAGCATTGGAAAAGCCCATAATCGCCCTGCGTGTAAAACAGACGCTTTTTATCAAATCCCGTTTTTTGGAAACAGTGGTCAACGTTTGTTGTGATCACAAAATAATCCTTGTCTTTCACCAATTCAAACAGCTTATCATAGACAGGCTTCGGCGCGTCGGCATAGCGGTTTATGAAGATGTAGCGCGACCAGTAGGCCCAGTGCTCCTCGGGAGTTTCAAACCGATAAAATCCGCCGGAGTACATATCTGAAAAGCCGTATTTTTCTATAAAGTCCGAAAAATATTTCTTGAACCTCTCACCCGAATAAGTGAAGCCCGCCGCGGTCGAAAGTCCCGCGCCCGCGCCGATAACGACCGCTTCCGCGATATCGAGCGCGTTTTTCAGACGTTTAATATTTTCCGAGTAAGCTCCGGTAGATCTCGTGATCGACATTCTTGAAAACATTAAATATCACCTCAATTTTACTGCCAGTTTTCTCCTTATATTCCATTACGGTCTTGACCGCGATCTCCGCCGCCTTGTCGTTCGGGAAATGAAATTCACCCGTGGATATGCAGCAAAACGCGACGCTTCCCACGCCGTTTTTGTCGGCGATATTAAGACACGAGCGGTAGCATGACGCGAGCAGATTTTTGTCCGTTTCGGTCAGCGCGCCGTGCACTATCGGTCCCACAGTGTGAATGACGTATTCGCACGGCAGATTATAAGCGGGCGTGATCTTCGCGCCGCCCGTTTTCTCCTCGTGACCCTGCTCATTAATGATCCGCGCGCACTCGAGACGGAGCCGCACTCCGGCGTAAGTGTGGATACAGTTGTCAATGCAGCTGTGGCACGGAACATAGCAGCCGGTCATGCCGCTGTTGGCGGCGTTCACAACCGCTCCGCAGCGCAGCGTCGTAATATCGCCCTGCCACAGATAAATTCCGTCCTTCACGGGAGTCAGCTCCGCAATGTCGGTCACGCCCTTTCGCGCGGTTTCCTCACGCAGATATTCGTCCTGGATTTTAAGAAAATCCTCGTCGGCCTCTTTAGGCATACGGACGTTAAAAAGCGAGCGGAGCAGATTTTTCCGTTCCGCCTCATCACGAGGTACCGTTAAACCGTTATACCGCGGCTGCTCGGCGATAAGACGCTCAATTAAATAAATCCGTCTTTCACTTTGCGTCATGTTATCCTCTCTTTTCCCACTGAAAATCGGGTTGGCTCCGAGGTTAAAATACTCTGTTTCCGCGCCCGGATTTTTATTTTTCCTCTCGCAAATTTCTTTTTCGGACATTCTCTTTTATGATCAAATTCGCGACTTCAAACAATTTTTCCGAGCCAAGGCGCGTCATTTTCTGCCGATTATAAACCGCGTCTGCCGATACGTTGTGTTCCTTCCAATCACCGCCGTTGTTGCTGTTGTTTAAAATCAACGGCTGCAAATTATCCATTGCATGAGCAAATCCGGCTTCCGGCGTCTGACAGTCCTCAAACTCGTCAAACAGCGCAATCATTTCCGATTTTTGATCCTCGGGAAGCAGAGAAAAAATTCTGTTTTTTGCCCGTTCCTCTCTTAATTTCTGAGATTTCAGACCTTCTTCATCATAAGCATATGTATCACCGGCATCAATTTCAACAATGTCATGGATAAGGCACATCAATATAACTTTTGTAATATCCACCTCTTCGTTAGCATATTCCCGCAGCAAATACGCCATAATCGCCATATGCCAAGCGTGTTCTGCGTCATTTTCTTTGCGCGAGCCACCCGATATATGCGTCTGTCTGACAATGGTTTTTTCCTTATCTATTTCCAATGAAAAGTTAAGCTGCTTCTTAAGCCGTTCATCCATATATGATTTCATCTCCAAATCTTGATTTAGCTTTCCGTATCAATCTGCTGTATATCCGTCAATGCCGCGCTCTGATCTCTCCTTCCGTAAATTACCGCATTGCACAGTTTCTTCAATTTGCCCGATCGCCTGCGCGGTCAATTTCACTTCATACCGCATGCTTAAATTCCCTCGCGGATTTTGGAAAAAGCCTCGTCAATGGGCAATCCTTCGCCGGAATTCGCCTGATCGTATCCTTTTTCCATCATCACGTTAAACTGCTCATCGGTCAAACCATCTCTCGCAGACAGCCTCGGCACAGCAAGGGAATACGGAACTCCGCCGGTCATAATGATTTGTCTGTATAATGTATCAATCAGAACCGAAACCGGCAATCCGATCCTGTTTAAAACCGCCTCTGCCTGCCTTTTGATCTCGGGTTGTATGCGAGCCGTCACATTCGCGCTTTTTGTTGCCATAATAAGCACCTTCCTTTCTGTCGTTGATTATATCATATTGTATTACTAATTGCAATACATTATTTAAAATATTGCGATGAAAGCGTGGAGCAAGGGCTATTTGCGTCATTTTATCCTCTCTTTTCAACCGCGCGCACCGGACAGGCCTCATAGCAGTTGCCGCAGTGCAGGCAGTGCTCCTGCTGTATTTGATACGGATCTCCCGGGTTTATGCACCTTTGCGGGCAGCATTCCGCGCATTTTCCGCAGCCTGTGCAAGCGTCCGTGATCGCGTATCCCTTAAAGGTTATCCGTCCGTTTCCGATAACATATTTTTCCCGGAAAATCGGGCTGACTCCGAGGTTGAAATACTCTATTTCCGCGTCCTTTATCTCAAACACGATCCCCGCGAGATAACGCGTGCCGCCCGGATATACGTTCGCGAGATACGGCTGCTCACCGAATATGGTGTCGATCAGTTTCTTTTGCTCCACATCGGGCGCGGGCGCGGCTTTTGCCGACAGGCGTATCATCTCTTTATATTTTGTGTATCCGAGAACCTGAACGCGTCCGTCCGTCATCAGCTCTCTGCAAAACGCCTTTCCCTTGGCGGTAAAAAAATACATGCCGTCCGGCTCATAGTGTATGGCACTTATATTGCGTATCTGCGGCGCACCGTTTTCATCAACGGTCGCGAACGCAAGCACGCCGACATATTCCAATTTCTTTAAACAAGTTTGTGCGTCCAATATATTCCCCTCCGTCATTCGATTATTTTGCTTCTGCCCTCGCGGCGCGGCTTCGCTTTCGGATATTCGCCGTCGCAATAGCCGAGAGTTACGAAGCAGCGCGCGATATAGTTTTCCGGCACTCCCCATTCCTTTAAGAGAGCCGCGCCGATCCCGCTGTCAAAGGTTTCCTCGGCGCGCGAGACAATACAAGATGATATGCCGAGGTCAAAAGCCTCCATAAGCATGGTCTCCGCGCAGCAGAACGCGTCCGGAATACCGAACATGAAATTTTTCTGCGCGAACACAACGCACAGCGAGGGCGCGCCGTAAAAGCCGCTGTTGATTTTCGGGTCGTCGATCACGCTCGGCTGCTCTTTGGAAACATACGAGCCTATAAGTCGGCTTCGGTCAAACTTTGCCATATTCATTCTGCCGAGCTTTTCAACCATATCCGCGTTATGTATTCCGACGATCATGCTCCGCTGACCGCCGCCCGCGTTTGAGGCGTATGTTCCCGCCTCGATTATTTTTTCCAGATCCGCGCGCGGGATTTGCCTGTCCGTATATTTGCGAACAGACCGCCTCGCCTTTATCGCGTTTATCAGTTCCATAATATCACATCCTTAAACAAATTACAACTCTTTCCAGCATTGCGGGTCGGCGGCGTAAAAGCTGCCACTTGTGCCCTTGGCGACCGCGGGGCAGCCGCGGCAGTAGGGCAGCAGCTCGCATTTTCCGCACTTCTCAAATTTATAATATTCGCGGTACTGCTCCATTTCGCATACCCAAATGTCCGCAAGCCTGTCCTCAAACACATTGCCGACTCTGCTGTCCGCCGCCCGACGGCAGGCGTAAATATCGCCTGTCGGCAAAATCGTTATGTGGCAGTTGCCGCAGCTGCAGCCGCCGTAAATCATTCCCTCCTTTGCCGTATCGGGAATTTTAAATTCTCCGGTTTCGTATTCGTAAAGCGTCCAGAGGTGGTCTTTTTTGTTGAAATAAGTCCCGCAGTCCGCGGCTTCGTATTCCTTGAATTTTCTGTCGCATGTCTCTAAAAGAGCGCGGTAATCCCGCGGAGACATGTTCGCGTCAAGCTCGCCGCCGCTCGGAACGTAGCGCGAGAAAGCGAACACATTTACTCCGGCTTTTACAACAACGTCAATAATACCCGGCACCTCCGCCATATTTTCGGCCGAAACCGTGGTCATTACAACGCTGCGGATACCCGCGCGGTTGACGCAGCCGATCTTTTCGATCGTGCAGTCGAACGATCCGTGTTTTCTGAACCAATCGTGCGTCTCGCGAAGCCCGTCAAGGGAAAGCTGATATTTCTCGCAGCCGTATGATCTTAACTTTCGGCACACCTCGTCGCCGAGATGAAACGGATTTCCCATGACCGTAAACGGAATATCACGCTCGCTCATCAGCTTCAGCAGCCGCCAAAAATCCGGGTGCAGGATCGGGTCGCCGCCCGTAATGTAAAAATACGGCTGCCTGTCATACATCTCGCAAAAATCAAGACAGTTATAAAACGCGTCATTCATTTGCTCCCAAGTTATTGAGCTAAGCGGCTTGCCGCTGCCGCCTGAAAAGATATAGCAATGCTTGCACCGCTGATCGCACTCGTCGGTGATATGCCACTGGAAAGAAAAATATTGCTTCATATTGTTGCCTCTCTTTATCTATAATCGTTTTACCGAATAATTATCAAAATCTTCCGACGGGATCGCTCCCGTCGGAGATGATTTTAAGAACGGACAAGTTATTTATCCGCCGCTCCGCATGCGCTGCCGCAGGCCGCGGGCTTTTCCTCAGGCTGGTCCGAAGCCCCGCATGCGCTGCCGCAGGCCGCGGGCTTTTCCTCGGGCTTGTCAGCTGCTCCGCAGGCGGCGCCGCAGGCCGAAGCCGCCTTTTTATCCGTCCAGTCGGAAAGATTTGAAAGCGCCATGTCATAACCTCCTTGCAAGTATTCGGGTTTTCCCGTATTTATATTTTTGCACATATTTTCCTCCCGCGCAAGTACGCACCTTTTTGTGCGGTACTTACCATTTTGTAACTATCGCGTGTTTGCGAGTCTTTTGAATAAAAAATTTTTCTATTGCGTTTTATTGAATGTTATGTTATAATCTGAATGTAACATTCAAATTTGAAGTATTGGGAGGGAACAGGCATGAAAACCAAGGATGAACTTATACCGGAATGTCCGGTCGCCGTGACCGTTCAGCTGATAGGCAGCAAATGGAAGCTGCTTATCATACGAAATCTGTTTGAGCGCCCGTGGCGGTTCAACGAGCTTCATAAAAACTTAGAAGGTATCAGCCAAAAGGTTTTGACCGACAATCTGCGTCAAATGGAAGCCGACGGGCTGATCACGCGCACCGTTTACGCGGAGGTTCCTCCGCGGGTGGAATACGCATTGTCGGAGCTCGGCGCGACGCTGAAACCGATTTTGGACGCGATGAAGGCGTGGGGCGAGAGCTATAAGTCTTTGTCATAACCCGAAGGCATTTTTCTCCATTCGATATAGGTATTTGATATTTTTGAATTGATACGGTATAATAATTACATAAAATTCCAAAAATATCACGGAAAGGAATGTGTTATCATGGCAGAGACATTAAAGCTCACAAGCGAATGGGACAAGACCTTCCCCAAAAGCAAAAAGGTCGATCACAAAAAAGTAACCTTCCGCAACCGCTACGGAATAACCATTGCGGCGGACTTATACAAGCCGAAAGGCCACAGCGGAAAGCTCGCGGCGATCGCGGTGTGCGGCCCGTTCGGCGCGGTCAAGGAGCAGGCGTCGGGCTTATACGCCCAGACAATGGCGGAGCGCGGATTTTTGACCATAGCCTTTGACCCGTCATTCACGGGCGAGAGCGGCGGACAGCCGCGGTACATGGCCTCGCCCGACATCAACACCGAGGATTTTCAGGCCGCTGTTGATTTTCTTTCGGTCAACGACGACGTCGATCCGGAAAAAATAGGCATAATCGGCATCTGCGGCTGGGGCGGCATGGCGCTGAACGCCGCGGCGCTCGACACGAGGATCAAGGCGACCGTCGCCTCGACCATGTACGACATGACGAGGGTCAACGCCAACGGCTATTTTGACGCCGACAACAGCGAGGAAAAGCGTTACGAGCTCAAAAAGGCGCTGAACGCGCAGCGCGTGGCAGACTATAAAAACGGGAGCTATGAACTGGGCGGCGGAGTTGTTGACCCGCTGCCGGAGGACGCGCCGTTCTTCGTCAAGGATTATTATGATTATTACAAGACCGGGCGCGGCTATCACAAGCGCTCGCTGAACTCTAACGGCGGCTGGAACAAGATCGGCTGCATGTCGTTCATCAATCAGCCTATTCTGAAATACAGCTGCGAGATACGCGGCGCGGCGCTTGTTATGCACGGCGAGAAGGCGCACTCGTGCTATTTCAGCCGCGACGCATATGCGGATATGATAAACGGAAATCCATGCCCCGACAACAAAGAGCTGCTGATAATCCCCGACGCCGTCCACACCGATCTGTATGACGGCGGCGGCAAAAACGCCATCCCGTTTGACAAGCTCGAAAGCTTTTTTAACGAATATTTAAAGTAAACCAAAAAAGTCTGCCGCAGCGTTTTGCGGCAGACTTTTTTTAAAACCTGAAATCGCGGGCGCCCTGCTCGATTTTTTTCAGGTATTCCTTCGTGGTGTTGTATACCTTGGGATTGGGAATCTTTTTTATTTCCTCCTCTATCAGCCTTTCGCCGTTTAGTTTGGTTTCGGGCGAGGCGTAATCCTCAAGGTATTCCTTGAGCGTGATAATCGCGTTGGGCTGGCAGCAGTTCTGGATCGCGCCCGACTTGGCTAGCGGCATAAAGCGGTCGCCCGTTCTGCCCTCGCGGTAGCAGGCGGTGCAGAAGCTCGGTATATAGCCGAGCGAAACGAGCCAGTTTATTACCTCATCGAGAGTCCTGCGGTCGCTGGTGTCGAACTGCGCCGAGTTTTCCTCCTCGGGCTCCTCGTCGGCGTAGCCTCCGACGCTGGTGCGCGAGCCGCCGCTTATCTGCGAGATACCGAGTTCAAGCGCCCTTTCGCGGCTCTTTTCGCTTTCGCGGGTGGAGATTATCATTCCCGTGTACGGCACGGCGATCCTTATCACCGCGATGATCTTGTGGAATATCTCGTCGGAGACTGCGTTTGAAAAGTCGTTTACGTCGATGTCGTCGGCGGGACATATCCTCGGCACGCTTATGGTGTGGGGGCCTACTCCGAACGCGGCTTCAAGATGCTCGGCGTGCATCAAAAGGCCAACTAAGTCATAGCGGTAAAGGTTCAGACCGAACAGCACTCCGCAGCCGACGTCGTCGATGCCCGCGGTCATGGCCCTGTCCATCGCCTCGGTATGATATGCGTAGTCGTGCTTGGGGCCCGCGGGGTGAAGGCTCAGATAATTTTCCTTATTGTAAGTCTCTTGGAACAGTATGTATGTTCCTATGCCCGCGTCCTTGAGGCGCTTGTAGTTCTCAACCGTGGTCGCGGCGATATTCACGTTCACGCGGCGGATCGCGCCATTTTTGTGCTTGATGCCATAGACCGTGTTTATGCACTCTAAAATATACTCAAGCGGATTGTTGACCGGGTCCTCGCCCGCCTCAAGAGCAAGGCGCTTGTGGCCCATGTCCTGAAGCGCGATCGTCTCACGGCGCACATCGTCCTGAGTGAGCTTTTTGCGGCAGATATTCTTGTTTTTCGCGTGATACGGGCAGTAAACGCAGCCGTTCACGCAGTAGTTCGAGAGATACAGCGGTGCGAAAAGCACTATGCGCCTGCCGTATATTTTTTCTTTTATTTCCTTCGCCAAGGCGAACATTTTCTCATTCAGATCGTCAAGCTCGCAGTCGAGAAGCACAGCCGCCTCGCGGTGGCTCAGGCCCTTATACTCCCGCGCCTTCTCGATTATCGACTCGATAAGCTCGCGGTTATTTTTGTTTTCCTCGGCGTATTTTAAGGTCGCCTTGATTTCCTCATCGTTGATAAACTCCTCCGCTTTGGGGGACTTCACGTCATACTTATACGTTTTTTCCATTGCTTTATCTCCTTTGCGTCATTAAATTTTAGTATACTGCGCTTTAACCTGCACGTTTTCGATCATGCCCAGCCTGCCGGAAAGGCCGGAAATAATATTCCCGGGCGCGTCGATCACCAGGCTGATTATCGCGACTCCGCGGCTGCGGTAAGGAATTCCCATCCTGCCGACTATGTATGAATTATACTCATGGATGACCTCGTTGATCCTGTCGGTCACTGACAGATCCTCAACGATAATCCCGATCAGAGCGACACGATTTTGCTCCATAAAAAAACCTCCCTTCGCCGAGCGAGGGAGCAACGTAGGTACTAGGGAATAGGTACTAGATACTAGGCCCTGTTTTGCGAGCGAATGGCTCTCCCCTTGGGGAGAGGCTTTACGGAAAGCGCGGGCGGATAATATCCGCCCCTACAATTCTCCGCGCATTCGCTATTCGCTATTCGCTAATCTCTAATCACTACGTTGCCTTCTCCCTCGGGACTTACCCTCAGTGTCAGGCCGTATTTATTTTAACACCAAAGGGCGCGCAAGTCAACAGTCAATTTAAGTTATTTTACATTTGCTCAAAGTAATACTTGTCGATCAGGGCGTCCATTTCCAGTTTCATTTTGTAAATATCCTCGTACTTCAGTTCGTCGGAGTTGACAAGCTCCGCCATACGCTGTTTTAAGATCTGAATATCCTGTTCCATATTGCCCTCCTGTCAGACATTGCCTTTGTTTTTTATTTTTATACGTTTAATAATGATCACAGCCGCTCCGACGACCGCCGAAAGCAGCGCCACGATTTGCGAGATCCTCACAGAGCCGAGGTAAAGCGAGTCGGTTCGCAGGCCCTCGATCCAAAATCTGCCCGCTCCGTACCAGAGTATGTAGAGGCAGAACACCTCGCCGTCAAACTTTTTATGCTTTTTAAAAAGCAGCAGCAGCGCGACGCCCAGCGCGTCCCACAAGCTCTCGTACAAAAACGTCGGGTGCACCATATCGACATGGCTCCCGCCCTCGGCGGTTATCGACATCGCCCACGGGAGCGCGGTCGGGCCGCCGTAGGCCTCACCGTTGACAAAGTTGCCCCAGCGGCCTATCGCCTGGCCTATCAGAAATCCCACAGCCAAAATGTCAAGAACCTTACCGAGGCTTATCTTTTTCGCGCGGCAGTAGAAAAACACCACAAGCGCCGCGCCGATAAAGCTGCCGTAAACCGCGATGCCGCCGCCGCGGATATCGAATATCTCGAGAAGATCATCCCGATACATGTCAAAGCTGAAGATCACATAGTAAAGCCGCGCGCAGATTATTGCCACAGGCACCGCGATCAGGAACATATTGAGCGCGTCGTCCTGCTTTATATCCTGCTTTTTCACCTCGCGGAAGGCGTAGAGCAGGCCCGCTATCATGCCGCAGGCGAGAATTATGCCGTACCAATAGATGTTTATCCCGCCGACAGTGAAAGCCGTTCGGCTTATCTTAAAGCTCAGCCCCAAATTCGGAAAAGAAATGACGTTGACCATCAGACCGCCTCCGCTCCGCCCGTCTCGGCAGGCAGGATCGTCGATAACACGCAGTTTCCGGTGTCAAAGTGGGCCCTGAGCCGCTCCATAATGTCCTCATAGCCGAGACTGTCGATAATTTTGTTATATTCAAGCGGGTTAATTCCCTTCATCAACATTCTGATATACGCGTTGCCCATGCCCTCGATATAGTTGAACATCTTTATGCCCGAGGCCTTCATCACCTTTTTGGTGCGCTCTATGTCGTTTTTGTCTATGCCCTCGGCCCGCGCCCTTTCGATCCGCTCCTTGATCGCGGAATACACCGCCGCCGGGTCTTTGGACTCGCCGCCGATAAGCGAAAAACCGTAACGCTTCTCAAGCTCGGTTTCGGCACTGAAGCTGCTGTCGATCAAACCGTCGTTATAGAGCTTCATATAGAACTCGCTGCTCTTGCCGAAAAGCGCGTCAAGAATTATCTCGGTCGCCGCCTCGCGGCGCGCAAGCTCCTCGCCGCTCGTGAACGGGGTTATGTCCTTAAATCCCACATTGAACATCGGCTGTGACACAACAAGGCGCTGCTCGACGAACTCGCGAACGCGCTCCCGCGGCTCGCTTATCTCGGGGCGGTCGATCTCGCCCAGGTTTTTGCCGCCGCTCATGCGCTTATCAAGGCGGTTTAAGACCTCGTTCATGTCAATGTCGCCCACCAGCACGAGCATCATGTTGCCGGGGTTGTAGAACGTGTTGTAGCACTTATAGAGTATATCCTTGTCTATTTGCGCTATGCTCTCAACCGTGCCCGCAATGTCTATTTTGACCGGATTGTTTTTGAACATGCCGCGCAGCGCGTTGAAGAACACGCGCCAGCCGGGATCGTCGTCATACATTTTTATTTCCTGACCGATTATACCCATTTCCTTGTTCACGTTCTCGTCGGTGAAATGCGGGCTGTTCACGAAATCGACCAAAATGTCGAGGTTCTCGTAAAACCTGTCGGTACAGGTGAAAAGATAGGCCGTCAAATCAAAGCTTGTGAACGCGTTGCTTGACGCGCCGGTAAGCGCGAAGCTGTCAAAGGCGTTGCTGCCGTCGGGCTGCTCAAACATTTTATGCTCGAGAAAATGCGCTATGCCGTCGGGCACGACCGTCTTTTCGGTCTCGCCGGGAACAATGAACTCGCGGTCGGTCGAGCCGTAGTCTGTTCCGTATATGGCGTAATATTTGCTGAACCCCTTTTTGGGGAACACATACACCCTAAGTCCGCTCTCGTGAACGGCAAAAAGCATTTTTTCACCGAGCTTTTCGCTCGCAAATTCCTGTATATTCCGGCTCATTACTCCTCGCCTCCTTCCGGCTCCATGTTTCCCTTGAGGAAATAAACCACATCAAGCTTTATTTTGTTAAACGCCTCGACGATCTCCTCTTTTGTTACCTCGTTTGTCCGCTCGATAAGCTGATCTATGCCGCCGTCGTTGCCCATTATCGCCTGCGAAAGATAGTAATCCTCCATAGTTCTGAGGCTGTCCTTCATGGACGTGAAGCGGCTGCTCATGTAGAGCTTTGAATTTTCGATCTCGCTGTCCTCGATCTCGCCGTTTTTCATTTTTTCAAACTGCGCAATTATCTCGTCATAGGCAGCCTGGTATTTTTCGGTTTCAATTCCGCAGCTTATGAACATTGTGCTTTTGAAACGCTCGGTCCGCGACGCCGCGTAATAGGCGAGGCTCAGCTTCTCGCGCACGTTGTTAAAAAGCTTTGAGAACGGGCTGCCGCCGAACACGCATCCGCCCAGCATCAGCGCGTAATACATCTTCGAGGTCGGCTCGATCCCGCATTTTAAGCCTATGCAGAGCTTGCTCTGCACCACCGGGATCTCCTCGGTTATATATTCCTCCCTGCCCTCGCGCGGCGCCGCCGCCTCGGTCTTGACGTAATCCGCGTCTCTTTCGGGGAACGCGCCGCACAGACTGTTTTTGATCATGTCAAGCACCGCCTCCGAAAAGCTGCCGCTGACGAACACGTCCGCCTTGGCGCCGTTTATTATCTCGTTATAGAACTCGTAAAGGTTCCCGCGGGTGATGCCCGGAAGATCCTCAACGCGGCCCGCCTCGAACATTCCGCAGCCCTCGCCGCCGAACATGGCCTCGCGGCACTTAAACTCAACATATTCGCGCTTGTCGTTGATAAGGCCCTCTATCGCGTTTTTAAGGTTCCGCTTCTCGCCGGTCAAATACTCCTCGTTAAAGCCGCCCTCGTCGCAAAGGGGCTCGAACAAAAACTCTTTCAGAAGCGCCGTAATCTTTTCGGTCAGGCTCTCGCCGATAAACTCGTCGCGGATATACTCGATCGTAAAATACAGAACCTCGCCGTCGCCCTTTACGCGTATTCCCGCGTGCAGCGTCGCGCTGTAAAGCTCGTCAAGATATTTTGAGATCTCGAGCATGGTTCTGTGCTTTTCGGTGCCGCGCTTCATGACCGCAGGGAGCAGCGCCGCCTTGGTCACGGTTTCGCGCTTTAACGGTATGTTGAAAAACACGCTTATCGTGTTCGTTTTAAACTTTTCGGCGCTCAAATAATGAAAGTCCACGCCGTTTTTAATTCGCTCGGTCATTTGTTTCATCCTTTACATAAATAATTTCATTATAATATTATAGCACTATTTTTTAATTTGTGTTAAATTTGACTGATTTGTAATATTGAATTAACCAAATATTAGTATTGCCTTATTATTTTGTTAAAATACATATGGAAAAGGCCCGCAAAACCGCGGGCCGATAAACGGAACAATACGAATGATACAAAAAGGTTCCGTACAGGAAGATATTCCAAAATCCTTTGACAAATATGTTGACATGCAGTATAATGATGAAGCAACTTATAGGATTTTAGAGATGATGAAAAATGTCTGAAACAGAACTTGTAAAATGTCCGATGTTAGAAAGGATTGTTGATATCGCATATTGTATTGAGTTGCAGATGATCGCAAATAAAGAAGTAAAGCCGACAGATGAAGAACGGCACATTTCAGACAGTGAGTGGGAAGTCTGCCGCAAATGTGAAAAACAGAAGTGCCCAACTCCTGATATAGTTAAATAATATGGAAAGGAAGATAAACAATGATAGAAACTCCTGATTATGGCATTTTTGAAAACATCGACGAACTCTATAACGCAATCAAATTAGGCCTTGATATAGAATTTTTCTTGTATGGCGTGAGATATAATATATCATGGCGAGATTATAAGCCGTTTATATGCACTTGCCCGGACGGTGACGCTGTATTTTTTGAAAACACTGACGATCTGCTTGACGGATATAAAATAAACGGCAAGCCGCTGCGTGATCTTTGGCAGGATATTGAAATTTACTCTATGTGAGAAACAATAAAAAAGGATGATAAAAATGAATGAGGAACAATTAAATCTTTTAAAGAAATTGGATATAAATGCGAATGACGATTTAGAAATAATTGAAGAAAAAATCGGTGATTATCTTAATCTTCATTGTTTGGACGAAAATTATATGCCAAATGAAGACGGTTTGATATGCGAAAGTATATTAGATTATATTAGCAAATTGAATTAATAAAACATTATACGCTCTTTATAAGCACATCTTGAAGTTATTGAGGTTCAAAACAACCAAAACAATATGAAGATAAGGCATATGAATTAGAAAACGAGTTTATCGAAATACTTAAAAAGCGAGGTGTTTTGTAATGTTTACTCAAAATTTGATTGAATACTGCAAAACCAACAATGCGGGATTATGCCCTGTATGTCATGGAGAATTGAAAGTAGAGGTAATAACAACTCCTACGAGAGATAATATAAATATTATTTGTGAAAATTGTGAAAAAAGTGAGTTTTTCACCGGCACAATAAAGAAATCGTCATAATATAACGCACTTATGAAATATTAGGTGCTTTTTTTGATGCGTAATATCGGAAGTATTAAAGGTGCAAAAAATTAAAGCTTGATATTTTTCGGTTACTATGCTAAAATCATTACAGGAACAGAGCCGTTAACAAAGAAGAAACTTATCGTATTGATCCGTTAAGATAGGAGGATTATATTATGGATGATATTATCTATGGCGCACCGTTGGGACCGCGTGTTGTTGAGGCGGTTGCAAACGATAATTATGAAATCTTTCTTACGTTCAATAATGGAGAACATAGAAAATTTGACGCGCGTCCGCTGCTCGAATACAAAATTTTTTCACCGCTTAAGGATATTGACTTTTTTAAAAGTGTAAAAGTGGATTTCGGAACAATAGTGTGGTCGGATGATATTGATTATTGTCCGGATACGCTGTATGAGCAGAGCGTATTAGTAGCTTAAAAATCAAAGCATAAGAGCCGTTACATTCGCAGCGGCTCTTTTATTCTCGTTTGTTATCTTTGACCGCGCCGCAAATATATTAAAAAATTATCAACAAAACTCTTGCAATGCCGCGCGGCTTGGGTTATAATATACCTGCTGGGGGAACCGCCGGTGGCGGTTGAGATAGGCACGGCCTGACCCTTTGAACCTGACGGCTAACACCGGCGTAGGAAAGCATGAATATTTCAGATAATTTATTTGTGCTTGCCTCGATTTTGGCAAGCGCATTATTTTTTACGAAAAGGAGAATTTTTATGAATCAAACTTACACAACGCAAATGGATGCGGCAAGAAAAGGCATAATCACGTCCGAAATGGAGATCGTCGCCGCGAAAGAGGATATTGACATCAACGAACTCGCGGAGAAGATCGCCGCCGGAACGGTGGTTATCCCCGCCAACAAGCACCACGATACGCTCTCACCCGAGGGCGTAGGCGACGGCCTCAGAACCAAGATCAACGTCAACCTCGGAATATCGCGCGACGCGGCGGACGTTGAGCTTGAGCTCAACAAGGTTCGCACCGCGATCGACATGAAGGCCGATTCAGTAATGGATCTTTCAAACTACGGCAAAACTCATGAGATGCGCCGCAGGATACTCGACATATCGACCGCGATGCTGGGCACGGTCCCGGTTTATGACGCGATCGGCTACTGCGAGAAAAAGCTTAAGGACATCACCAAGGACGACTTTATGCGCGTTTTAAAACAACACGCGGAGGACGGCGTTGACTTTATGACGATCCACGCGGGCATCAACCGCGCGACCGCCGAGAAGGTCAAGGCCAACCGGCGCAGAATGAACATCGTCTCGCGCGGCGGCGCTCTGCTGTTCGCGTGGATGGAGATGACCGGAAACGAGAACCCGTTTTTTGAATACTACGACGACGTTATGGAGATATTCCGCGAGCACGACGTTACGATAAGCCTCGGCGACGCCTGCCGCCCCGGCTGTCTTGACGACGCCAGCGACCCGGCGCAGATCTCGGAGCTGATCGTGCTCGGCGAGCTGACAAAGCGCGCGTGGGAGCATGACGTTCAGGTAATGGTCGAGGGCCCGGGCCACATGGCGATGAACCAGATCGCGGCCAACATGATAATGGAAAAACGGCTGTGCCACGGCGCGCCGTTCTATGTGCTGGGCCCGCTCGTGACCGACGTCGCGCCGGGATATGACCACATAACCTCGGCGATCGGCGGCGCGATAGCCGCGGCGAACGGAGCCGACTTTTTGTGCTACGTCACTCCGGCCGAGCATCTGCGCCTGCCCGACCTTGACGACATGCGCGAGGGCATAATCGCGTCGCGCATAGCCGCCCATGCCGCCGACATCGCCAAAGGCGTCAAGGGCGCGATCGACTGGGACAATAAAATGGCGGACGCGCGCCGCGAAATCGATTGGGACAAGATGTTTGATCTCGCGCTTGACCCCGAAAAGCCCAAGGCTTATCGGACAAGCTCAAAACCGCGCGAGGAGAACACCTGCACCATGTGCGGTGAGCAGTGCGCCGTCAAGAATATGAACAAGATCCTCGGCGGCGAGGACATCGGAATTTAGGAGGGATCGCATGAAAAACTTACTGACTATCGCCGGCTCGGACTCGGGAGGCGGCGCGGGTATTCAGGCCGATCTTAAAACCTTCGCGGCGCACGGCTGCTTCGGCATGAGCGCGATAACCGCGGTCACCGCCCAGAACACCAAAGGCGTTTACGGAATAGCCGAGATCAGCCCCGAGATCATCAAGGCGCAGATAAAAGCCGTGTTTGACGATTTCGGGATCGACGGCGTGAAGATAGGCATGCTCGGCAGCGTCGAGGCCGCCGGGGCCGTGGCTGAAATGATGGAGCTTTACCGCCCCAAGCTGCTTATCGTCGATCCGGTCATGGTCTCGACCAGCGGCTCGGAGCTTGCGGCGGACGGCGTATCTGGCGTTATAACCGAGCGCCTGCTGCCTCTCGCGAAAATGGTGACGCCCAATATTCCCGAGGCCGAGAACATGAGCGGAATAAAGATCAACGACATTCACGACATGGGAAAGGCCGCCCAGATAATCGGCGCGGCAGGCTGCGGATACGTCCTCGTAAAGGGCGGGCACCTGCGCTCGGGAGTCGATGATCTGCTTTATAACGGCAGGACCATGACTATCTTTGAGGGAAGCCGCATAATGTCGACCAGCACCCACGGCACGGGCTGCACGATGTCGTCGGCTATCTGCGCCAATATCGCCCGCGGAATGGACGTCGCCCTGGCCGTAAGCGAGGCGAAAAAATACATAGAAACCGGAATAACAAACGCGCCGCGCATAGGCGGCGGAAACGGCCCGCTCCACCATTTTTACGATTTGTGGAGAACGTCGGACCCCAATGTTGAAACCGAATATAAATGCGTTGAAAAGGAGTAAATATGAATAATAATCAAGTCTTAAAATCAATAATTGATCTTGTGAATAACATGAAGCGGACAAAACCCATCGTCGAGTGTCTGACAAACCGCGTCACGATCAACGACTGCGCCAACATGCTGCTGGCTATGGGCGCGTCGCCGATCATGGCGGAGATAGAGTGCGAAATGGCGGAAATAATGGGCGTGTCAAACGCGCTGGTGCTCAATCTCGGACTGCTCGACGAGCCGTATCTCGCCGCGATGAAAGCTGCGGCGAAGGCCGCGAAGGAGCAGGGCAAGCCGATAATCCTCGATCCCGTCGGTGCGGGAGCGTCAAAGCTCCGCGACAGCGTGTGCGCCGAGATGATCGAGCTCGCAAGGCCTGACATCATTCGCGGCAACATGTCGGAGATCCGCGCGCTGTGCGGCGCCTCGGTATCAAGCCGCGGCGTTGACGCCTCAAGCGACGACGCCGTGACCGAGAACAGCAAAGCAAAGTTCGGCGAGCTTGTGAAAGGCTTCGCGCAAAAGACAGGCAGCGTCGTTTGCGCCACAGGTGCGATCGACATAATCGCGGCGCCCGACGGCAGGGTTTGCTATATCAAAAACGGACATGAAATGCTCTGCGGAGTCACAGGAACGGGCTGCATGTGCTCCGCGATGACCGGAGCCATGGCCGCGGCGGGCGATCCGTTCACCGCGGCCGCTGCTGCGGTTGTCATGCTGGGCATTGCGGGCGAGCAGGCCCATGAGTACGCGAGCGAAAACGAGAGCGGCATAGGCACCTTCAAGGTAAAGCTGTTCGACTATATTTACCTGATGAGCGACGAGGACTTCATCAAGCGGGCAAAAATCGAGGAGGATCGGTTAATATGAGCAAAACGGATTACAGCGTTTATTTGGTGACCGACACCGGAATGTGCCCCCGCGAGAACCTTATCGACGTGTGCGGAAAGGCGATAGACGGCGGCGCGACGTTGATACAGCTCCGCGAAAAGGACATATCGTCGCGCGCGTTTTACGAGGAGGCGCTGGCGCTTAAAGCGCTCTGCGCGAGTCGCGCCGTTCCGCTTTTGATCAACGACCGAGTTGATATCGCCCTGGCGGCGGGCGCCGACGGAATTCACATCGGCCAGAGCGACATACCGCTCGAGGCGGCGCGAAGGCTGCTCGGAAAAGACAAAATAATCGGCGTTTCGGCGGGTTCGGTGGCCGAGGCCGTCGAGGCCGAGCATGGCGGCGCCGACTACCTCGGCGTCGGGGCGGTGTTCCCCACCTCCACCAAGGACGACGCGGAAAACGTGGGGATCGAAATGCTGAAAGCCGTCCGCGAAGCGGTTAAAATCCCTATCGTCGGAATAGGCGGGATCAACGCCGAAAATATTGAAAAGCTGCGCGGCACAGGCATTGACGGCGTTGCGGTCGTGTCATGCATAATGGCCTCGCGCGATCCCGAAGCCGCAGCTGCGGCGCTTAAGGAAAAGGTGCGTAACTTATGATAATAAACAACGGCATTGATTTTAAAAAAATGCGGAATTACATATTCGACATGGACGGTACGCTGGTTGACTCAATGTATGTCTGGGACAACCTTTTGATCGACTTTCTGGCAAAGTACGGGCACGAGACTCCGCCCGATCTGCTCCGCGACGTGGCGTGTATGTCGCTGCTTCAGAGCTCGGCGCTCGTCAGCAAAATGTTTGATCTCGGGCTCAGCGCCGAGGAGATCTATGACGAGTGGCGGAGCATGATCTATGACGGCTACGCACATTCGATCAAGCCCAAGCCGGGCGCGAAAGAATTTCTTGAGCGCGTAAAAAAAAGCGGCGCCTCGATCGCGATAGCGACCGCGAACTCGCGCGAGCTGACTGAGGTATGCCTCAAAAACAACGGCATGCTCGATTATTTTGACGTACTTGTGTTCGCCGACGATGTGGGCAGCGGAAAATCAAGCCCCGACATATATCTCAAGACTCTCGCACAAATGGGCGCGAAGCCCGAAAACACCGTGCTGTTTGAGGACATATACGAGGCGCTTAAAACCGCGAAAAAAATAGGCCTCAGCGTGGTTATCGCAGAGGATGCGGCCTCCGCGTCGGACCGCGAGCGCCTCAAATCCGAGGCGGATATTTATATTAAGGATTTCAGAGAATTGATCAAAATTTAACCTTAAATTCCCTCGGCTGTAAACAGCCGAGGGAACTTTTTTATATCAAAATCCGTTCAGTTCTGCGCTCAAGATCAAGCAAAAAACGCTTTGTGTCAAGCCCGCAGCCGTAGCCCACAAGTGAGCCGTCCGCGCCTATCACCCTGTGGCACGGAACGATTATCATTATCGGGTTTCTGTTGTTGGCCATGCCGACGGCGCGGCAGGCTTTGGGATTTCCCGTTTTTTTCGCGATCCCGCCGTAGGTATCGGTCGCGCCGTAGGGAATTTCGCAGAGGGCGCTCCATACCTTTTTTTGAAACGCGGTCCCCTCCGGGGCGAGCGGCAGATCGAATTCCTTAAGCTCGCCGCGGAAGTATGCGCCGAGCTGCCTTTCGGTCTCGTCAAGCAGCGGCGACGCTTTTTTCTGCGTTATCGGCTCGCTTCCCGAAAGCATGAAAAACATTCTGACGGCGCAAAGCCCCACTCCGTTTTCCGCGATATAAAGCTTTCCTATCGGCGAGTCGATAACCCGAGCCGCCGTTATTTCTCTCCTTTTATTCTTTTCCAATATTCCTTCGCCGCCTGTTCGTTTTTATTTTCTCCGTACTCGTAATAGACCCTGTCCTTTATGTTGTCGGGCAGGTACTGCTGCTCGACATAATGGTTGGGATAGCTGTGCGGATACAGATAATTCTGGCCTTTCACCGTGTTTCCCTCGCCGTCGTAGTGCTTGTTCTGGAGCTGACGCGGGATCTCGCCTGTGTCTATCGTCTCAATGTCTTTGATCGCCGCGTCGATCGCCATGATCGCCGAGTTGGACTTTGGCGCGGTCGCCAGCAGGATCGCCGCGTGAGCAAGCGGGATCCGCGCCTCGGGAAAGCCGAGCATCAGCGCGCTGTCAACGCAGGATTTCACGATCGAGATCGCCTGCGGATAGGCGAGGCCGATATCCTCGCACGCGATTACCATAAGGCGGCGGCAGATCGACTGAATGTCGTCGGCCTCGACCAGTCTCGCCAGATAGTGGACAGCGGCGTCCGGATCGCTGCCGCGGATAGATTTTTGCAGGGCGCTCATCACATCGTATTGATTGTCGCCCTTTTTGTCAAACTGGAACGCTTTTTTCTGTGTGCACTGCTCGGCGAGCTCAAGCGTTATCTCGATATCGCCGCTCTCGTTCGGCTTTGAATACATGACCGCCAGCTCAAGGGCGTTCAGCCCCTTTCGCACGTCTCCGCCCGATTTTTCGGCGAGGTGCCTTAAGACCTCGCCGCCGCAGGTGATCTTTGAATTGGGGAAATCGTGCTCCCCGACCCATTTGACCGCCCGTTTAAGGGCACATTCAATATCCTCCACGGTGAGGGGCTTAAACTCAAACACCGTGCAGCGGCTCAGTATCGCGTTGTAGATATAGAAATATGGGTTTTCAGTGGTGCTGGCGATCAGCGTTATTTTCCCGTTTTCCGTGTATTCCAGCAGCGACTGCTGCTGTTTTTTGTTAAAATTCTGTATCTCATCCAGATAAAGCAAAATCCCGTTCTGCCCGAAAAGCCCGTCGCTCTCCTTGACGATGCTTTTGATGTCGGCCACGGACGCGTTTGTCGCGTTGAGGCGGTACAAAGTCTTGTTTGAGGCCTTGGCCGCGATGTTTGCGACTGTGGTCTTTCCTGTTCCCGAGAGACCGTAAAATATCATGTTGGGGATATTCCCGCTCTCGATAATATTGCGCAGAATACGGTTTTTGCCTAAAATATGCCGCTGTCCCACAACCTCGTCAAGGGTCGCGGGACGCAGTCTGTCCGCCAGCGGTGTTTTGTTGTAATTATTTTTATTCATGTTATTCATAAAAATGGTTACGGGGCGCAGTCTGTCCGCCATACGCTGTTGTTATTGTTTTTACTGTTTTTTATCCATAAAACGCTTACGGAACGCAGTAAGCTGCCATACGCTGTCGTTAATATTATTACTGTTTTTTATCCATAAAATGGTTACGGAACACAGTCGATCACTGTTATTCGTAAAGCGGATGCTTTTTGCAGAGAGCCTGAACGCGGTCCGCGACCTCGTCCTTATTGCCCTCAAAGTCCTTAATTATCATTGAGATAAGCTCTGCGACCTCAACCATGTCCTCTTCCTTGAAGCCGCGGGTCGTTACCGCGGGGGTGCCGAGTCTGATGCCGCTCGTCACGAATGGGCTCTTGGGGTCGCCCGGAATGGTGTTCTTGTTGCAGGTTATGCCGACCTCGTCAAGCATATGCTCAACCTCTTTGCCTGTCAGACCCTGCTTTATCAGGCTGACGAGCATCAGGTGGTTGTCCGTTCCGCCGGACACGATCTCAATTCCTCTTTCCATAAGCGCCTCGGCCAGAGCCGCCGCATTTTTCTTGACCTGCGTCTGATAGGCCTTGAAATCGTCGCTCAGCGCCTCTTTGAGGCAGACCGCCTTGGCTGCGATAACATGCATCAGCGGGCCGCCTTGGTTCCCGGGGAACACGGCCTTATTGATCATCGGGCCGTACTCCTCCTTGCAGAGGATAAGTCCGCCGCGCGGGCCGCGCAGAGTCTTGTGCGTGGTGGTCGTCACAAAGTCGGCGTATGGAACCGGGCTGGGATGAAGTCCCGCCGCGACCAGACCGGCGATGTGGGCCATGTCGACCATGAGATACGCGCCGACCTCGTCGGCGATCTCGCGGAAACGCTTAAAGTCGATCTCTCTCGCGTAGGCGCTCGCGCCCGCCAAAATCAGCTTGGGTTTATGCTCAAGAGCAAGCTCGCGAACCTTGTCATAGTCGATCCTGTGGGTCACGGGGTCAACGCCGTAGGGCACAACGTTAAAGTATTTGCCCGAAATGTTCACGGGCGAGCCGTGGCTCAGGTGTCCGCCCTCGGAAAGGTTCATGCCGAGATATGTGTCGCCGGGCTCCATTGCCGCGAAGAAAACGGCTAAGTTCGCGCTCGCGCCCGAGTGGGGCTGAACGTTCGCGAACTCGGCGCCGAACAGCTCTTTGGCTCGGTCGCGGGCCAGACCCTCAACGATGTCAACATACTCGCAGCCGCCGTAATAGCGCTTGCCGGGATAACCCTCGGCGTACTTGTTGGTAAGGGGCGTTCCCATGGCTTCCATAACCGCGGGGCTGACGAAGTTCTCGGACGCGATAAGCTCGATCTTGCCGCGCTGTCTGCCGATCTCCTTCTCGATCGCCGCCTTTACCTCGGGGTCGGTCTTGCTCAGGTTTTCAAATTCAAACATTAATCATTCCTCCGGATAAAATTTTGATAAATTTTTGTTGAAAATTTTATACAAATCTATTATAATGTTAAATATAAAATTTTGCAAGAGGTATTTTAAGTTATGAGAGAGAAAATTGCCGATAAAAAAGCGAGAGTTTTGGAAATTATTGATATTTTTGACGAGGTTTACGCGGACGCGGACTGCACCCTGGATTACACAAATCCGCTGCAGCTTCTGATCTCGACCCAGCTCGCCGCGCAGTGCACCGACAAGCGGGTCAACATAGTCGCCAAGGACCTTTACAAAAAATATCCCGACGTCTACGCCTTCGCGAACGCCGACGAGCTCGAGCTCCGCGAGGACATACGCTCCACCGGATTTTTCAGGAACAAGGCCAAAAACATCATAGGCTGCTGCAAAATGCTGATAAGCGACTATGGCGGCGAGGTTCCCGAGGCTATGGACGATCTGCTGCGTCTGCCGGGCGTTGGCAGAAAGACCGCGAATTTGGTGCGTGGCGACTTTTTCAAGATCCCCGGGATCGTGGTCGACACCCACGCCAAGCGGCTGTCAAACCGAATGGGGCTGACGACAAACAGCGACCCGACCAAGATCGAGTTTGATCTGCTCAAGATCGTGCCGGAGGAACATCAGACCGCGTTCTGCCACCGTCTGGTGTATCACGGGCGCGAATACTGCCCCGCGGGCAGGCCGCGCTGCGGCGAGTGCCCGATCGCGCATCTGTGCCCGAAAATCGGCGTGGAAAAGCGGTTAGCGAATAGGGATTAGGAACCCCTCTCAGCCAACGTAGTGATTAGTGGTTAGGTACCCCTCTCAGTCTTTCCGCCTTACGGCGGAAATCCAGCTCCCCCCAAGGGGAGCCGGGACGTCGAGGGCGCCGTCCCCTACGGATTTGGGCGCTTTTTGCCCCTTTGGGCGGACCTAACAAGTGAACAGGAACGGGCGTTCCCGAATGGGAACGCCCGTTTTTTTGTTTTATCTCGAGTATATCGAGCCTTCGGAGCCGGCGCTTTGGGCCGTTGAATACTGTTTTTCAAGCTGTGCCCAGTCGCGCGGCTGTCTGATCTCTGTCCATGTCTCGTTGGTCTCGCCCGCCGCTCTCTCATAGTAGTGAGAGTTCGTCGCTTCCTGAACCGCGGTGTAGTACCACGCGCTCGGGTCGCTGTTGTCGGTGAATGTTATCATTCCCGAAAGCAGAGCGTTCGCCGCGACATGTCTGTTCAGTATGTTGTTCACAAGCGTCATTGCCTCGGCTCTCGTGATGTACTGATCCGGTCTGAATGTTCCGTCGCCGTAACCGTTGATCCAGCCTCTCGCAGCCGCTCTCTTGATGTAATCGGCTGCCCAGTGGCCGTCAATATCGGTGAACATATCGGCTCCGGAGCCGCCGGCCGTGTCGAACCTTGCCGCTATCGCAGCGAACTCGGCTCTCGTGATGAACGCTTCCGGCATGAATGTTCCGTCCGGATAGCCGGTCAGAATTCCCGCATTGCTCATCGTCGATACCGCGTTGTTGGACCACATATCCGCCGGAACGTCGCTGTAGGCGTTGGTCTGCGTCCAGTAGGCCGCCCTTGACTCGTCGGTCAACATTCTGAAGAATATCGTCGCTACCTCGTCGCGGGCTATGTTGTTCTCGGGACGAACGACGCCCTCGGGATAGCCCACAATGTAGGCAAAGTGATCCTCATTGTTGAGCTGCGGCGCGGCCGGCGCGGTCGTTGCCGCGGGAGCCGCCGTGGGCGCGGGAGTGGCCGTCGGTGTGATGAACCATCCGCCGCTTCCGCCGCCACCGCCGGTCGGGGCGTTCATTCTCCATAACGCGTAGAGTATCTCGCCGCCGTCCGGGATCGCGAATGTGTCGCCCGCCGAATAATCGGGAGTCGACGCGCCGGGTTCTGTAGCCCAGCCGAGGAAGGTGTAGCCGCTTCTCAGCGGTCTGTCGCTCGTAACGGTTACGGTCTCGCCTCTTGAATACTCGTGGCTGTCAACAGGCGGTTTCTCGGTCGTATTGTAGTTAAGGTCATAGAGAACCTGCCTGTAGTCCGGAATGTTGTCCGGATAGGTCTCGGGAGCGGGCTCCTCTGTGGGGCCGGCTGTCGCGTCGGGACCTGCGGTCTCGCCGGGCTCGGCGGGAGGCGTTACCGCCGTTCCGCCGCCGATTATGTCAACGGCCCATACCGCGTATACCGTGATGTCGCTGTCAGCGAATGTTACGCTGTCGATTATGTTCGCTGCCGCTTCCTCCTCGGCGTTGGTAATGAGTGAGCTTACCGGAGTAAGGCTCCAGCCGAGGAATGTCGCGCCGTATTTCTCAAGGCTTCCCGGGCTCTGAAGTTCTGCGGCGCTGCCGCCGAGATACTCGGCCGCGTCAGTCGGAACCGCGCCGCCCGTGGCGCCGTTGCCGTTGTAGAACAGCCTGAATATAGGCGCGGGTGCGTTTGTGGGAGCGAATGTAGGCGCTTCCGTGGGAGCTGCCGTAGGTGCTTCCGTGGGTGCCTCTGTAGGAGCTATCGTAGGTGCTTCTGTCGGTGCTTCCGTAGGAGCTATTGTAGGTGCTTCCGTGGGCGCCTCTGTGGGAGCTATCGTAGGCGCTTCTGTCGGGGCTTCCGTAGGAGCTATCGTAGGTGCTTCTGTCGGAGCTTCCGTAGGAGCTATCGTAGGTGCCTCTGTCGGGGCCTCTGTGGGAGCTATCGTAGGTGCCTCTGTCGGGGCCTCTGTAGGAGCTATCGTAGGTGCTTCCGTAGGTGCTATTGTAGGTGCTTCCGTGGGTGCCTCTGTGGGAGCTATTGTAGGTGCTTCCGTAGGTGCCTCTGTGGGAGCTATTGTAGGTGCTTCCGTAGGTGCCTCTGTGGGAGCTATTGTAGGTGCTTCCGTAGGTGCCTCTGTGGGAGCTATCGTAGGTGCCTCTGTCGGTGCCTCTGTCGGAGGTACGGGCGACGGTGTCGGAGGTACAGGCGACGGTGTCGGAGGCTCAGGTGACGGCGTCGGAGGTACAGGCGACGGTGTCGGAGGCTCGGGCGACGGTGTCGGAGGCTCGGGCGACGGTGTCGGAGGCTCGG